>NZ_SIJB01000006.1 GCF_009910845.1 Chengkuizengella marina
GTGACTTTATAGTAACATATTAGAATGCATCATGATTAAGTAAATAACAAAAGAGGAGGATAATCATGAACCATCAAAAAATAGTATCGAAAGAAGAATGGCTTGAATTAAGAAAGGTTTATCTTGAAAAGGAAAAATCGTTTACCCGTCAAAAAGACCAATTGAGTATAGAGAGAAGAGAACTCCCTTGGGTAAGGGTAGAAGAGAAATATGTTTTTGAAGGCCCAAATGGTAAAGAAACGTTAGAACAGCTTTTTGAGGGAAGAAGTCAACTCATTGTTTATCACTTTATGTTTAGACCTAATGAAAAAGAAGGTTGTAAAAGTTGTTCTTTCTGGGCAGATAATTTTAACGGAGCTATTGTTCATCTCAACCACAGAGATATTACAATGATTGCTGTTTCTAAGGCTGGATTAAGGACTTTAGAGGAGTATAAAAAGCGTATGGGATGGAATTTTAAGTGGGTTTCATCCTTTAATAATGATTTTAACCGTGATTATAATGTTTCATTTACTAAAGAAGAAATTGAAAAAGGAGATAAGCTCTATAATTTTGGAACTGTCAAAGCACCTCATGATGAGGCTCATGGTATTAGTGTCTTTTATAAAAATGAAAATGGTGAAGTGTTTCATACTTACTCTACTTATTCACGTGGTTTGGATATGGTAAATGGTGCGTATCAATATATGGATTTAGTACCAAAAGGGCGTGGTAACGAAGGAGATCTCTCTTACAGTATGGCATGGTTAGAGAGACACGATAGCTATAACTAACAGATAATCCAATAAACCAGGGCAAATATTATTTCTGGTTTATTGGAAACTTATCCTGTAATTACTCTTAATGAAGAGATTTTCTGTGAGGTAGTTCATTCATTTTCTCGTATAAACTGATAAATAATAGCAGCTGCGATTGAACCTAATGTTGTAGCGACAATGTATATCCATAAGTGTTCTAACGTTCCAGATAATATTGCAGGGCCAATGGATCTAGCAGGGTTCATTGAAGCTCCACTAATTGGTCCAGCAAACATAGCTTCAAGACCAACTGTAGTACCGATTGCGATTCCTGCAAAGGACTTCACCGCTTTTCCATGAACAGCAGAACCTAAGATAACCATCATTAAAAAGAACGTAAGAATAAATTCAATGATAAAAGTTTGCAACCATCCCTCTCTAGGTAATGTAGCACCTAAATTAGCTATGTTTCCAAATAAAATAAGAAGTGTAGAACTTGCGGCTATACCCGCTAAAATTTGAGTTGAAATATATAAGGTAGCTTCCTTACTAGTTATACTTCGATTCGTTAAAAATCCAATTGTCACTGCTGGATTAAAATGGGCTCCTGAAATATGACCAAATGTGTAAATCATGGACATCACAACAAGTCCCCATGTTATAGCTACTCCAACATGAGTTAAATCTCCTGTAATGGAGTTAGTAACAATGGCACCTGTTCCAGCTAATATTAAAAAGTAGGTACCTAAGAATTCAGCTATTAGTTTTTTTGTCATTAGTAATCTCCTAAATATAAAATGTATGGATAACAAAAAAGATGTTCCTATTTTTTATCATGTACTTATGTTCAAATCCTTCTATATTATGATCTATTTACAAGTCAAGATGCAACCATAAAATTGTAAACTGAATGTAAAATTCACTGGAAACCCATTATCATTCTCCTTCATGAATTTTGGTTTATTGTGATTTTGAATTAACAAATAAAACTGTGACATTAGTTTTCATCAAAAATATTGTCTGTTCCTTGGTCATCAATGTCTAATGCATTATTAAACAAACAATTAGATCGAACGGCATTATTATTAGTGCCACTACCTGAAAAAATTCCGGTTCCTTTGTTGTTTGTAATTATATTGTTATCAATGATATTGAAATCACCAGAAGGAGTATTTTCATCTTCAATTCTTATACCTCGTACTTCATTGTTCTTTATGATATTGTTTATTGTTATCTTCTTCAATAAAGATTCCATCACGTTCATTATTATAAGAGTCATTTCCCCAAACTAAATTATTACTGTCTTCTACATTAATTCCATCACGTTTATTCCTAAAGGATTTGTTCAAAAGGACTAGATTGAAATCATCATCTACTTCAATTCCATCCATATTATTCAATGTACAATTACAAATAATATAATTATTATCTCCAGCCGGCTCTATTCCTTCAGATTGATTCCCATCGCAGAAATTATGATATGCTAAGTTAAACTCACCGTTATTAAATCTTATACCCTCGCTGTTATTTCTACTACACTGACTACAAACGATATAATTATGATCACCGTCTACTGAAATTCCAATGAAACCATTCCCACTTGATTCACAATTCATGATCATATTACGCGTACCCTGTAATTCGATCAAAATGCCATCATTCTGATTTTCAAATACTTCTACACAATGTAGTATATTATCACTTGTGTTCACTAGTATGCCGTTTCTATCAAAATTTTGTACAGTCAGGTTTTCAATCGTGATAAATGAAGATTCATCTATATTGATTCCGATAGAACCTGCTGGTAATTCAGTCCCATCAATAATTGTTTTTCCTCTTCCATTTCCTATGATACGGATTTTGTTTCTATTCTGACTTATATTATTAATAGTTAGTGCTTCTTTAAATATTCCTGCTCCAACACGAATGGTAAACCCTTCCTCAGTTACAGCGTCAATAGCCTCTTGAATAGTGTTAAAATCACCTGGTACGTTAAACAAGTTATTGATTTGGCATAATCCATTAGGATCACTCGTAGTACAATTATTTTCGTTGAATAAAGTGTTTACATTCGCAGGTGGAGTAGCTTGAATATCAGGTTTATTTTCTTGTAAACGGTTAGCGCGAACGACATTACTTTCAGCATTTTGTCCTACTAATATTCCTGAATGAACATGGTTTAAGACAATGTTATTGTCAATTATATTACCCTCACCATCTTCAATCTGAATTCCACTATCCATTTGTTGAACCCCATTATTAAGAACATGATTTCTTATAAGTTTATTTTTGCAATGGTTACCTATATGAATGCCATCCTCATTGTTACAGTTTACTTCATTACCCCAAAGAAAGTTATGATTACCATTGATTTCAAGACCATCATTATCATTAACTAAAACTTTATTCCATAATAAAAAATTACTATCATCAAATTCAAAGCCATCATCATCATTTCTAATGGACTGATTACATATAAATAAATTAAAATCATCAGAGTCTACATCAGAATATGATTCAAACCCTTCACTACCATTTTCTTTTGCGAGGTTCAAGAATACAAGATTGTTGGAACTATTTAACGCTATCCCATCATTTGAATTTCCGATAAATTTGCCTTTTACAATATAATTATGATCTCCATTTACTTGAATTCCATCTACGTTAGTAGCTTTAGTACTTCCATTCTTATTGGAACATGACTCCATAATTAAATTTCTTTCAGCATCTGTTGAAATTTCCATACCATTGTTTTGATTGTTTTGTGATATTACTTGATTTATGATGTTATCACTTGTTTGAATTAGAATTCCTCTCTCATTATAATTTTGAACCGTTACATTTTCAATTGTAACCATTGACGAAGCTTGTATATCAATACCACTCACTTCACCTAATCCAGTTCCTTCAAAAATCGTTTTTTCTATTCCAGCTCCAATGATTCGAATGTTGTCTTTCTCCATACCAATCATGACACACTGAAAATATGTTCCTGCGGTTAATCGAATTGTATCTCCTGGATTTGCATCATTGTCAATAACATCCTGAATATTATCGGTTGGAGTTAAGTTAAATATAGCCATGCTATATCCTCCTAATTCAATTTATATTTCATTACTTATTTTATGTCATCAATGCTAAAAACGATTGGACGGTTGCGGAATGATGACAATAAATGAATTTAAAAGTTTTATATAGATTTTAAATAAAGAATTTCCAAAACTTAAAAAAATACAGTTTTTAATAGAATCAATACATTTTTTTAAAACAATTTTTTAATAGAACTAGAAAGGAAGTGAGCGATTTAATGTATAATGTTTATATTATTGCATTAACAAGTGAAACTTAAGATTTTTTAATAAAAAGGGGATAGACTTATTTTATGAAATACTACATCCAGTATTTAATAGTTTTTATATTATTCTTTTCTACTTCAATTAGTAGTTTTGCTCAAGAAGAGAAATTACCACAGACATTGCTAGACGAACTTAAATCTAAAGGAGATATCGCTTTTTATTATGAAAATTTAGTAACAGGAACATCGATGTCTTATCAAAAAGAAAAAGTTTATGCTGGGGCTAGTACAATAAAATTGCCTTTAGCTGTATATATTTATCAAGAAGCAGCCAATGGGAACTTGAATCTGGATCAAAAATTGACCTATTCAGTTATTCATTACTATGAAGGAAGTGGTGTAATTCAATTCCAGCCCTTTGGTACCCAATATACGATTCGTGATTTGGTAAAAAAGATGATCGTACATAGTGATAATGTGGCTTATATTATGCTAACTAAAAAAATGGGGAGAGCAAATTTTATCTCTTTTTTAAAAGAAATAGGCGGGAAAAATGTTTTTCCGAATGGATATAATAAATTAAGTGCAGAAGACTTAGCAATCTATGCTAAAACACTAAATGAATTTATAGATGAACATGAATTATTGGGACAGGAATTGTTAGATTCTTTTGTTTATACGGATTATAATGACACGATACCTGCTGGTGTTAGCGAGTCAAATGTGGCACATAAAGTAGGTTATCTTCCATTAGAGTTAATTTATCATGATGTTGGAATTGTTTTTGAGGAACATCCATACATTCTTGTAATAATGACAAAAGGCATACCATATGAAAAAGTAAGAGGTGTCATTGCTCAAGTAACTAAAAAAATTCATAATATTCATTTGAGTTTAAAACCAGTACATATTCAAGTGAATGGTGAAAAAGTAGTTTTTCCAGATGTTCAACCAATGATAAATCCTCAAGTAGGTACAACTTATGTTCCAGTTCGATTTATCACAGAACATTTGGGTGGTCAAGTACATTGGTCTAACGGAATACTAGATGTAACTTTAAATGAAACAGCAATGACTTTTAATATTAAAAATAAACAGATGGTTCAAATTAATGGTATTGACGATGAGCTGGGTTCTGAAATCATAGAGAGACATCATCGAATTTATGTACCGCTTCGGTTGATTACTGAAACCTTAGGGTTTAGGGTTCAGTGGGAACAAGAAACAAGAACCATAAAAATAAAATAATTAAAGTTTGTCTATAGAAAGCACATTGTAATCCCAAATCAATTATGTTAAGATGAATATGTTTTTATAATATACAAATTTTGAAAGGGGGGATTGAGATGTTACATTCTGTAAAAGGCTGCACAGGATATTTATCATATGTGTATATTGTCCGTGCAATTATTGCTGGTGTTGTTTTCAATGGGATACGTATGTCCATTTTTAATAAAACAACATCATATTACAGAATGTAAAAATCTCTTTACCCAACTTTAATATATAGATAATGTCAATAGGAGGGCGATTTGCCCTCTTTTTTTCTTTAATAAAAACTTTTCCTAATTCGTATTTGATTTAAATATATAAATTAGGAACTCTTAATTATCTGTATAAGTTTATTTAAAATTTGTTTATTCAAAACCATGGGTTGATTTTTACTCATGGTTTTTTTGTGTTCTGGAGTCCGCAAAAGCTATAGGGATATTCATTGTTGATATAGTTTAACTTTTGTAGGAAATTTTTGTGTTTTTGAAAGGAGAAATTTAAATGATTATTTGTGCAGTTCATGATGTAAGTAAAACCTTAGGTGGCAACATCATTTTTGAGAAATTAAGATTTGAAGTTAAAAAAGGAGAACGAATTGGTTTAGTAGGGACAAATGGAAGCGGGAAAACAACTATTTTAAAACTTATATCTGGAATTGAACCATGTGATGAAGGTAAAATTCATATAAAAAAAGAAGCAGAAGTGGGTTATCTTGAACAGATTCCTTCTTTTGGTGATCAGGATACGGTCAGGGATGTATTATGTGGTGCATTTAAAGACATCAATGATTTGAATAAAAAAATGAGAAGTATTGAGCAAAAAATGAGAACAGATGTACACAATTTAGAAAAGTTATTAAAACAATATGGAGAAATGCAAGAGGTATTTACAAAATTGGGAGGCTACGAAATGGAAGCAGATCTTATGAAGATCTGTAATGGTCTAGGGATCACTTCATTGTTGGATCAACCATTTTCAAAATGTAGCGGAGGAGAACAAACGAAAATAGGTTTAGGGTTAATTTTATTAAAACGGCCTGAATTATTATTGTTAGATGAACCTACAAATCACCTAGATATTCAAGCATTACAATGGTTAGAAAACTTTATGAAAACCTATCAAGGCACAGTCTTCATTGTATCTCATGACCGTTATTTTTTAGATGAAGTTGTAAACAAAATATTTGAAGTCGAAGATGGAGAACTTCATACGTATCATGGGAATTATTCTTATTATGTAGAAGAAAAGGAAAAAAGGATTTTAAATCAATTCGCTGCATTTCAAGAACAACAGAAAAAGATTAAAAAGATGAAAGAAACGATAAAACAACTGAGGGAATGGGCAAATAGAGCGAATCCACCCAATGCAGGGCTGCATAAACGTGCTAAAAACATGGAAAAAGCACTTGAACGTATAGAAAAAATTAAAAAACCGAAACTAGAAAATACAAAAATGAAATTCAATCTTCAAATGAATGAACGAAGTGGTAAGGACGTAATAAGGTTTGAAAATGTTACAAAAGGTTTTAATGAAATGATCCTTTTTGAGAATTTATCTTTGTCGGTAAGATATCAAGATCGTATTGCTTTAATTGGGAATAACGGAAGTGGAAAATCAACAATTCTAAAAATGATTTTGGATGAAATCGTACCAGATGAAGGTTCAATTCAATTAGGCAGTAATGTAAGGATTGGTTATTTATCTCAACACGTGTTTCAAAACCAACATGAAGGTCGGCTTATCGATTTATTTAGAGAACAGGTTCATGTGACAGAAGCAGAAGCTAGACATATTTTAGCAAAGTTTATGTTTTATGGACATTCCGTTTTTAAAAAAGTAAGTCAACTAAGTGGTGGAGAAAAGATGCGAGTAAGACTAGCACAATTAATGAATCAGGATATGAATCTTATCATCTTAGATGAACCGACGAATCACCTAGATATAGATTCTCGAGAAGTATTAGAAGAAACGTTGGAACAATTTGAAGGTACCATTATATGTGTATCTCATGACCGTTATTTTTTAAATCGTTGTTTCCATCAAACGTACTGGCTTGATCATGGAGAATTATTTAAGTATATTGGCAATTATGATTTTGCCAAGCTAAAACATTTGCTCTAACAGTCATATGAGGATGTGGTGATCATGGATAATATTGGACTCGTACTTGAAGGGGGAGGATTAAGAGGTGTGTATACAGCAGGCGTTTTGGATTATTTTTTAGAAAAAGATCTTTCAGTACCATATATCATTGGTGCTTCTGCTGGAGCATGTAATGCAACCTCGTATATTTCCAAACAAATCGGTAGAAGTAAAAAAGTGAGTATTGATTATATTGATTATCCAGGCTATATTAGTGTTAGAAATTTAATTACAAAGAGAAGTATGTTCGGTATGGATATTATTTTTGATGAATTACCAAATAAACATGAACCTTTTGATTATGATACGTTTCATTCTTCACCTCAAACCTTTAAAATTGTTGTAACTGATTGTATAACGGGGGAACCGATTTATTTCGATAAAAATTGTGAAACAAAAGACGTGTTTACAATTTTAAAAGCTTCCATTAGCTTACCTTTAATTACTAAGGTTGTTAAATTTGGTGGTTATGAGTTATTGGATGGGGGGATTGCTGATCCGATCCCCCTTAAAAAGTCTATAGAAGATGGGAATAAACGAAATATTGTCATCTTAACTAGAAATAAAGGATATGAGAAAAAGCCGGAAAGTTACAGGTGGATATTGAAAGCGAGGTATCGTCGAAAATATAAAGGGTTAATGAATACGATAATAAATCGGCATATTCAGTATAACGCAACGTTACAGTATATTAACGATCTAGAGGATAAAGGCGATATTTTTGTATTTAGACCCAAACATTTGCCAGTAAACAGTTTAGAGAAAGATAAAATAAAATTAACACAATTATATGAGCAAGGAATTGAAGATGCTAAAGAGCAATATAATCAACTGTTAGATTGGATAGAAAAAACTGAATAAAAGTAGTATTTAAACATGGGGGAGAGGTTTTTGAAAAGAATTAGAAAGTTTATTATTTTTAAATTTTCCATATCATTATTTTTTTTATTGTTATTTATTACTTCTTTTATATATCAAATATATTTTTATACTCATAATCGTGTAGGAGTAATTGTAGATTTAAAACCTCCTGATAGTTATACTTTTTATATTATTTATTTCTTGCAGATTTTTGTATGGACTATGCTTCTACTTACATCCGTCATATTGTGGACGTTAGAAAAAAAGAAAAAGCAGTCAATCGAAATAGAAAAAAACATTTATCTTAAATATACAGGTGCACCTGATATAGAAGATTATCAAAACTTAAGAAAAATGACAGGTCTAAGCGAAAAAAGTGAAAAAGGAGCTAAGCTTGGACTGAAAAATACAACTCATGCAATTTCAATATATTATGATAATGATTTAATCGGTATGGGTAGAATCATTGGAGATAAAGGTTGCTTTTATCAAATTGTAGATATTGCTGTAGATCCAAATTATCAAGGTCAGGGTTTTGGTAAGTTGATTATGAATGAACTTACGACCTATTTAGACGAAAATGCACCCGATGGTGCCTATGTTAGCTTAATTGCGGATGAACCGGCAGACAAATTATATGAAAAATATGGGTTTAAATATACTTTTCCAGCTTCTCATGGTATGTATAAATTAATAAGAAAAAATGAAGAAATTTAGCTCATAATAAACATTAGACATATTTAGTAAATTAGTAGAATATGCTTAATGATTCATATTCTTTATCACTTCCTTCTTTTAAAATATGGGGTTCATTGGACCCCATATTTTTCATGTATTTTATACAGTTCATTAGTCAGATTATTTCCAAATTCAGATTCATATGATCCATATACTGGCTGGAGCTCTTCTACCCATTGTTGTTTTTCTTTTTCTGTAAGTTGATAGATTTCAATATCTGAATCTTTTTTTATATTTTCTAAAGATTGTTCATTTAGTTCGATTGATTTTTTTTGTATCATTTCTGAAGCCTCTTCCATCGATTCAATGATCACCATTTGAATATCGGTTGAAAGCTGATTCCAATAGTCATTATTCATCAAAACAATGTATCCTAAAAATCCGTGGTTACTAATCGTTAAATGATCTTGAACTCTATAAAACTTTTTAGAATATATATTTGATAATGTATTTTCCGTACCATCGACGATATGATCTTCCAGACTTTGATAAGTTAAATTAAAGGGAATCATGCTTGTTTTTACATCTAACAAAGCATATTGCTTTTTTAATAATTTACTAGGCATAATTCGAAAGTGCTGACCTGATAAATCTCTAGGTGTTTGAATGGGTCCAATATTACTCGTTATTTGTTTAAAACCGTTGCTCCAAAACGATAAACCTTTTAGATGATCATATTCTAGAAGGGAGAATAAATATTGTCCAATTTCACCATTAAAGGCTTCGTTTGCCGCTTCATAAGTTGGAAAGACAAAGGGAAGGTCGACGAATTGCCACTCAGGGAATGATGGAGTTAACTTAGAAGTAGCTGGAGCAATCATTTGGATTTCTCCACGTTTTAAAGCTTGGAGTGCTTCTTCATCATTTGCATATAAATTTCCATTGGAAAATATTTCTACTTTTACTTTATTGTCTGTTTTTTCGCTGACTAAATCAGCAAAATATTGAACAGCTAATCCTTTAGGTGTATTTTCTGCCACTACATGACTAAAACGAATCACTATTTGATCCTCTAAACCCACCTGTTCATCATCAAAAGTCAATTCATCTTCTGCTTGAAATATTTTAAATATTAACATTAAAGTGCCTATTAATAATACTAGAAATGCAATGGAAAAGTAGAGCAAGTTTTTCATGAACCAACACTCCATTTTAAAGTCCTATAGTACCACTAGTTTAACATACTAAATATCAATGTTATATATAGTAAACAATAGAAGGGTTTTTGTGATCATTGTAGAAATGTTTCTTACAGATATACTTACTAGTTTTGAAAGGACTTCATATCATGACACTGAGACCGTTGCCTATACAACTTAAAATCACAATTCTTTCTTTCGGTGTTGTACTATTTTCTCTCCTTATAGGGGGGACCTTTGTGTTGGGTAACATTAAAAGTATTAAAGAAAACGAGATCGAAAAAAGATCCATGATTGTTGCCCGTACGGTTGCAGAAGTTCCAGAGATAAAAAAAAGCTTAATAACACCTTATGGTTGGACAAAGATATATCCTGTTGTTGAAGAAATAAGAATAGTAAATAATGTGGATTATATCACGGTTTTAAACAACGATCGAATTCGATTTTCACACCCTTTACAGTCCATGTTAGGGACAATTTCTTATGGAAGTGATGAAGGACCTGCATTTGCGGAACATACGTATGCTTCTAAGGCAAAAGGTGAATTAGGTATCGCTATGAGAGCCTTTGTACCGATAATGAATGAACAACGTGAACAAATTGGTGTTGTTATCGTTGGTAATATATTACCGACTTATATGGAATCCATTTATGAAGTGAAGTACGAAATAGGTGTTGTTATGTTTTTAACACTTCTTCTTGGTATATTTGGCGCATGGCAACTGGCAAAACACATTAAAGAACAAATGTTTCAATTAGAACCTCATGAAATAGTTAGAGCACTAGTGGAAAGAACGGCGACATTCCATGCGATAAACGAAGGGGTTATCGCGATAGATAAAAATGAGATGATTACGATTTTTAATGAAAAGGCAAAACAAATGTTGCATATTCATGGTGATGTAGTAGGAAAACCGATTCGTAAAGTGGTTCCTGATACGAAATTACCTGAAATGTTAAAATTAGAACATCCCATATATAATCAAGAAATTCTAATACAGAATACAAACATTATGAGTAGTAGAGTACCCATAAAAGTAGATCAAAAAATTGTAGGTGCAGTTGCTGTTTTTCAAGATCGTACAGAATTCACGATGATGGCTGAGGAACTTACGGGTGTAAAAGCTTTTGTTGAAGCATTGAGAGTACAAAATCATGAACATATGAATAAACTTCATACGATTGCTGGGTTAATTCAATTAGGTGAACAAGAACAAGCATTAAACTATGTTTATCATGTAACTGAAGAACAAGGAGAGTTAACTAGATTTTTAAGCAGGAGTATTTCTAATCAAAGTATCGCTGGTTTACTTTTAAGTAAAGTAAGTAGAGGGAAAGAGCTTGGTGTTAAGGTCAGTATTGATAGAAATAGTACTCTAGAGTATTTTCCAAATCACATGGATCATCATGATTTTGTCTTGATTCTTGGAAATTTAATAGAAAATGCTTTCAAAGCACTTCAGAAAGCAGAAATAGAAGACAAAGAGGTTTATGTACACATTTATCAAAATAAAGAGGTTTGTGAAATTCTTGTAGAAGATAACGGCATTGGATTTTCGGAGTCCATCCAAGAGAAAATTTTTAAAGAAGGTTTTACAACAAATGAGGAGGAAGGACAAGGAATTGGATTATACATGGTTAAAAACATGATTGATAAAGGAAGAGGCATAATAAAAGTAAATTCACGACCTTATAAGGGTACTAGTTTTTCCATTCAGTTTGATATGAAACAAGTAGAATCCAGTTCATCTGTTAAATTAGAAAGGAGTATATAAATATCAATGCCTGATCAAATGAGTGTATTATTGATTGAAGATGATCCTATGGTACAAGAAGTAAATAAGCAATTCATACAAAAGGTTGAAGGATATTATGTTGTTGATACAGCAAATAATGGGGAGGAAGGTTTAAAAAAGATTAAAAAATACAAACCAGACCTTGTTGTTTTAGATATATTCATGCCCAAAGTGGATGGACTAGAGCTACTTTATCAGATTAGAGCTCAAAAAGAAGAGGTAGATATAATTGTAATTACAGCTGCAAATGATAAAAAAACAATTCGCACGATGTTACAAAATGGCGCCATTGATTACATTATTAAACCTTTCAAATTTGATCGTATTCAACAAGCTTTACATCACTTTCAAGCCTATAAATCAAAACTTTCCAATGAATCGATATCTCAAGTTCAACTAGATCAAGTGTTTTTTTCTAAAGAAAATTCAAGTTCTCAGCAAATCGTAAACAATGAAATAGAATTACCAAAAGGTTTGAACAAATCTACGTTGGATTTGATTGAACAGTATTTGTATAAACAAAACAGCTCCAAATCTGCTGAAGAAGTGGCTGAGGGGGTTGGAGTTGCTAGAGTTACATCCCGCAGATATCTAGAATACCTAAAAGCAGCCAATAAAATAGAGTTGGATGTGCAATATGGTGGGGTGGGTCGACCAATCAATCGATTTATCATGAAAAAATAATGAAGAACAAAAAGATCAAAAAGTTCAATATGGACGAATTCTTCCCCCTATAGGATGTAAACGTTATCATTGTAACGAATGTACATTTTACTATAAGGGGGATTTTTTAATGTTAAAAAATTGGATATGGATCAGTTTATCTTTAATTTTGGTAATGGGACTTATTGTGGGCTGTGGAGCTCGTTCCCAAGATGCAAACTCAGAACCTGAACAGGAGGCACAAAGTGAAAGTAATTCCTCTTCAGATGACAATAACAAAGCTACAAAAGCTGTAGAAGCAGAGAAGATCGTTATTAAGTTTTCACATGTTGTTGCAGAGGATACACCAAAAGGAAAAGCTGCAAACATGTTTAAAGAGTTAGCTGAGCAGTATACGGAAGGTAGAGTTGAAGTAGAGATATTCCCTAACTCACAACTGTACAACGATGATGATGTTTTAGCAGCAGTGCAACAAAACAATGTCCAAATAGCTGCTCCTTCTACATCTAAAGTATCTAAACTCTTTCCTGAGTGGACAATTTTTGATTTTCCTTTTGCATTTAATGATGTAGCGTCTGTCCAGGATGCTATGGAGAGTGAAGAAATTGGAGGTAAATTATTTAATATGTTATCAGAGCAAAAGTTACTTGGACTTGCGATGTGGGACAATGGATTTAAACAAATGACTTTAGATGATCATCCTCTTTATATGCCGGACGATTTTGATGGACAACAATTCAGGGTCATGTCAAGTAAAGTATTAGAAGCTCAATTTGAATCAGTGAGTGCAGTTCCTACTCCTATGCCGTTTAGTGAAGTATATAGTGCGCTTGAACAAGGTGTCATTAATGGACAGGAAAATACACTATCTAATATTTACTCTAAAAAGTTTCATGAAGTACAAAAATATATGACAATCAGTAATCATGGGTATTTAGGATATGCTGTTATTACAAATGTTGAATTTTGGAATGGATTGCCTGATGATGTTCGTGAACAGTTGGAAAAAGCGTTGAATGAAACAACACAGTGGGTGCGTGAAAATGGAGAAAAGTTAAATCAAGAAAACCTTGAAAAAATTATAGCAGATGACATGTTAAAAGAGATTCATTATTTGACAGATGACCAGAAACAAGCTTGGGTCGAAGCGATGAATGTTGTTTATGATGAGTTTGAGGAAGAAGTAGGAGCAGATCTCATTAATGCAGTTAAAGCACTGAGAGATAAATAATAATAACTACTCTTTTTTCAAAGTCAAAGATGTAAGGAAGTGATCCCTAATGAAGAAATGGAATACGATATTAAATCATATGGAAGAAATCATAGTTTCAATCACATTATCCCTAGGTGTCTTTATAACATTTCTGGAGATTGTTTTGAGAATTTTTGATATGACTTTAGGCTTTTCATTTGAAGCCTCTATATATTTATTGATTACTTGTGGATTGATCGGGGCTTCAATTGGAGTGAGAGAGAAGGTGCATATAGGAATTGATATCATTGTGAAACAGTTTCCATTTGCAATACAAAAGTTGATTGGTGTTGGAGCTTTATGTTTATGTATTCTTTTTTGCTTAGTGATCACTATATTAGGCATACAGCATATTCAAATCCTTTATTCTTTCGGTCAGGTGACACCTGAAATGGAAATACCTGTGTATATTCCTAAATCTATTGTACCCATATCTTTTGCTTTAATGAGTTTACGATTTATACAAGAACTAATTCATTACTTTAAAAAACCTATCAATCAGGAAGAAGGTGAAGGCTCTTGAATACTATGACAAATATAAATAGGGAACAAAAGATGATATCTCCGAATCATAAAAAAACACTTCAAAAAAAAATATTATCATATTTATTGATTTTTATATCTATCTTTGGTGTTATTTATGCTATTCAAGTAAATAGCATGGGAATTGCTTTGTTTTCACTGTTATTTCTCTTTCTTTTTATGGGTTTGCCTATTGCAGTATCTTTGGGTTTGTCATCACTAGCCTCTATCTATTATTTTACAACAGATCCAATGCCTGATTTAGCTGGTAAAATATTTTCAGGTTTAAGTCATTTTACACTCATGGCCATACCATTATTTATTTTAGCAGGAAACATTTTTACAGCAGGGGGTGTTGCAAAACGCATTATTAATTTGACTAATGCATGGGTAGGTCATATTCCAGGTGGATTATCGATTGCAAGTGTCGCAGCTTGTGCACTTTTTGCAGCTATTTCTGGTTCATCCCCTGCGACGGTTGTTGCAATTGGAGGGATTATGATTCCTGCCATGGTGAAACACGGTTATTCAAAGTCTTACGCTGTAGGTTCTATTTCTACAGCAGGTTCATTAGGGATCTTGATTCCTCCTAGTATCCCTATGATTGTTTATGCAGTCACTGTTGATCAATCTGCAGGAAAGCTTTTTCTAGCAGGAATAATACCTGGGATCATGCTTGCATTTTTATTGTCTCTGGTTAGTTTTATCATTGCAAAAAAAAATCATTTTAGTTTAGCACAAAAAGCAAGTTTTAAGGAGAGGTTTATAGCATTAAAAGATGGTTTTTGGAGCTTATTGTTACCGATTGTTGTTATTGGAGGAATCTACACTGGGTATTTTACACCAACTGAATCAGCAGCAGTAGCTGTATTTATAGGACTTGTTGTGGGACTGTTTATCCATCGAGATTTAAAGATAAAAGATATTCCAAAAATTTTAATAGATTCTAGTAAAACCACTGCAATGTTATTTTTTATCATTGCCATGGCGATGTTATTTGCACATATCGTTACGTTAGAGCGAATACCTCATAACATTGCAGAATGGATTACAGCATGGAATGTAGGACCGATTATTTTTTTACTCATTGTAAATCTATTACTTTTTATCGCTGGTCAATTTATGGAGCCCACAGCGATCATTACGATATTGGCTCCGATTTTATTTCCAGTTGCATTAACCATGGGTATTGATCCAATACACTTTGGAATTATCATGGTTGTGAATATGGAAGTAGGAATGATTACCCCTCCTGTAGGACTCAATTTATATGTAGCTAGTGGAATGACAAAAATGGCTTTATTAGATGTTACAAAATCAGCATTTCCATGGTTAATTGCTGTTATTATTGGTTTAATATTAATTACTTATATACCTGCCATTAGTTTATGGTTGCCTGATCTTATTTATAGTTTGAGATAAAATCTGTTTAATATAGTTAAATCTTTCAATATTTAACGATAAATTGTTATCAAATTTATCGTTTTTTTTATTTTCATCGTAATTTACTTACTACTTAAGTTGTAGATAAACATCCTGATTTTATGCCATTTTTGTAATGACAATCATAATTAGTTGTATTGGACTGTCAGGTACCGTCTATATATTATTTAATCTTTGGTAAAATAAAGTTGCTTAAATAAAAAATAATACTGTTTTAAGTTGCAAGCACAGAGGTGTATCAATTTCAGTTTTTTTATTTGGTTATTATAATAATATTCATTTTTTTAAAGGAAATATTTATTCATACAAATGAGTAAACTTCCTTGTTCCCATTACAATGTTCTTATGATATTCTTAGGGTGTAAAATACACAGAAAATTCACATCTATCTTACCAGAGGTGTAAGCGAATAC
Source organism: Chengkuizengella marina (assembly GCF_009910845.1). GTDB lineage: Bacteria > Bacillota > Bacilli > Paenibacillales > KCTC-33759 > Chengkuizengella > Chengkuizengella marina. The sequence goes on from NZ_SIJB01000006.1 coordinate 16,274, forward strand.
TTAGTGTAAATTCAAATGATAAAAGGATGAACTATTTAAATAAATATAGTTTTTAAAAGGAAAGGAGGATTTAATTTTGAAATATAAAAGTGTGTTTGATATTATCGGACCTGTGATGATTGGTCCATCTAGTTCTCATACGGCTGGTGCTGCCAGGATCGGGAAGGTTGCTCGTAGTTTATTTGGCAGACAGCCAAAGTGGATTACAATATCATTTTATGGCTCTTTTGCTAAGACATATAAAGGGCATGGTACTGACGTTGCAATTATTGGAGGTATTTTAGATTTTGATACTTTTGATGAACGGATTAAATCTGCACTTGCTATAGCACATCAGTTAGGAATAAACGTTACTTTTAGTGAAGAAGACGCAGTAACAGATCATCCCAATACTGCTAGAGTTAAGATTGGAGATGATGCTGGTCAACTTGAATTAGTTGGTATTTCCATAGGTGGTGGAAAGATTGAAATTACAGAGTTGAACGGTTTTGAACTAAAGTTGTCAGGAAATCACCCAGCCATTTTAATTGCACATAACGATAAATATGGTGCTATAGCCGCGGTTGCTAACTTATTAGCAAAACATCAAATTAATATTGGCCATATGGAAGTGTCCAGAAAAGAAAGAGGGAAACTGGCATTAATGACAATAGAGGTAGATCAGAATATTGATCAATCTGTATTGGATGATTTATCTTTATTGCCCAATATATTACAGGTGACTAAAATTGTAGATTGATGATCCTCCTGTAGGGAAAAATACTTTAAGAAATCATTTAAAAGTTATGAATATAAAGATATTAGTTTCAGTTGATCTTTGAATAAATTTAAAAAGAAAGGAGGCAGTTCAACAATGTTTCGTAATGTAGCAGAACTTGTTCAATTAGCAGAAAGTAAAAACATAAAAATTTCTCAAGTAATGATTGAGCAAGAAATGGAAATAAAAGAAAAAACATATGAAGAAGTACTATCGCAAATGGGACAAAATTTAGACGTTATGGAAAGAGCAGTAGCAAAAGGATTAACTGGAGTCCATTCATTTTCTGGTTTAACAGGCGGAGATGCTGTTCTATTGCAAAAGTACATTCAAAGAGGCCAGTTTTTATCTGGTGAAATGATTCTAGATGCAGTCAGTAAAGCTGTTGCCACAAATGAAGTTAATGCTGCTATGGGAACGATATGTGCTACGCCTACAGCAGGTTCAGCGGGTGTTGTTCCAGGTACATTATTTGCTTTGAAAAATAAATTAAATCCTTCCAGAGAGCAAATGATTGAATTTTTATTTACGGCTGGAGCATTTGGATTTGTTGTAGCCAATAATGCTTCCATTTCAGGAGCTGCCGGAGGTTGTCAGGCTGAAGTAGGGTCAGCTGCTGGAATGGCTGCCGCAGCTATTGTTGAGATGGCAGGAGGTAAACCAAAACAATCAGCTGAAGCGATGGCGATTACGTTGAAAAATATGCTTGGTTTAGTTTGTGATCCCGTTGCAGGATTAGTTGAAGTACCTTGTGTGAAAAGAAATGCAATGGGAGCTTCTAATGCAATGATTGCTGCAGATATGGCATTAGCAGGTATTACAAGTCGCATTCCTTGTGATGAAGTCATTGATGCCATGTATAAAATAGGTCAAAATATGCCTACTGCATTAAAAGAAACTGCTCAAGGTGGTTTAGCAGCTACACCTACAGGTAAGGAATTACAAGAAAAAATCTTTGGCGTGTCACTAAATAAAAACAATTGATGGAATAGAAGGGAAGTTATGAATTATGGATATTAGAATTAAAAAATTAGTTGATTATATGGAGCTGCAATCTATTGATGTATTATTGATAACGCAACCTAAAAATGTATACTACTTTACTGGCTTCCTGACTGATCCACATGAACGTTTTATGGGACTTGTTTTAGTAAAAGGGAAAGACCCGTTTCTTTTCCTTCCTTTGCTCGATGCAGAAAATGCTGAAACTATATCTAGTGTAAAAAAAATATATTCACACGATGATGCTGAAAATGCTTATGAAGTTCTACAACGTTATTTACCATCTAATATATCTACATTAGGTTTAGAGAAAAACCACCTTACAGTGAAAAGTTATGAAGCTGTGGTTGATATAGCTAATGCTAGTGAGATTCATGAGATAGATGAACTGATTCAAGAAATGCGTCTATCCAAAAGTCAAGAGGAAATTTCGAAGATCAAAAAAGCGATTGAAATTACAGAAGAAGCATTACGTTTAACACTTCCTAAAATAAAGTTAAACATAACTGAGATGGAAGTTGTAGCAGAGTTAGAATATCAAATAAAAAAACTGGGAGCACAAGGTCCTTCTTTCTCAAGCATTGTATTAGCAGGTGAAAAAGCGGGTCATCCACATGGTCACCCAGGAAATCGTAAAATTAAAACAGGTGAATTCTTATTGATTGATTTTGGAGTAATTTTAGACGGATATGTTTCAGATCTAACAAGAACATTCGCTATTGGACAAATAAATGATCAGCTTAAAGATATTTATGATGCGGTATTACAAGCAAATTTACAAGCGATAACGTCAGTGAAACCTGATAAGCCAATTGCCAATGTTGATATATCTGCTAGGGAAGTGATTAAGAGTAGAGGTTATGGACAGTATTTTATTAATCGTGTGGGACACGGATTCGGGATGGAGATTCATGAACACCCTTCAGTTCATAGTAAAGCAGAAGGTTTACTTCGTGAAGGGATGACATTTACAATCGAGCCAGGTATTTATAACCCTAAATTAGCGGGCGTTCGTATTGAAGATAACGTGGTTGTTACAAAAGATGGGGTAAATGTATTGTCTTCATTTCCAAAAGAGTTACAATCATTAGAAGTTTAAGGGAAAAGGAGAGATTATGGAAAAGATTAAGCAATTACGTACACAGTTATCTAATCTGGGCATAGATGCTTTTTTAATTACAAATCCACAAAATCGATTTTATTTTACAGGTTTTACAGGAACTGCGGGGATTGCACTTATAACTGAAACTGATACTATCTTTCTCACGGACTACCGTTATGTAGAACAGGCACGAGTTCAAACTAAAAACTTTGATGTTATCAAATACCAGGATCGTAATTCATTATTTGTTGAAGTCCCTGAAGTCATAAATAATTTAGGAATTAAAAGATTAGGATTTGAACAGGAAGATATGACATTTAGTGTTTATTCAAAATACAATGAAGCTATCCATGCTGAAATGATTCCGACAGAGGATGTCATCGAATCGTTCAGAACGATCAAATCATCTCAAGAAATAGAATTGCTGAAATCCTCTGCAAAAATTGCAGATTCTGCGTTTGAGTATATACTTGGTTTTATTCGCCCGGGTATAACTGAACTTGAAATTTCCAACGAGTTAGAAAATCGTATGAGGCAACTAGGTGCAAGTAGTTCTTCTTTTGATATTATCATTGCATCAGGTACGCGGGGGGCGATGCCCCATGGTGTTGCTACTGATAAGGTGATTGAAAATGGTGAATTGATCACTTTAGATTTCGGAGCAGTATACAATGGATATATTTCAGATATCACTCGTACAATTTCTGTTGGAACACCAACTGACGAAATGCGCAATATTTATAACATTGTACTGGAAGCTCAAGTTCGCTCTGTTGAGGCCATGCAACCTGGCATTCACGGTAAAGATTTAGATGCAATTTCTAGAAATTACATAAATATTAAAGGATACGGTCCTTACTGTGGTAATAGTGCAGGTCACGGCATTGGATTGAATTTGTGGGAAGAGCCATTCCTTTCACCAAAATCTTCTTTAACCTTAAAATCAGGTATGGTTGCTACTATGGAACCAGGTATTTATATACCAGGGGTTGGAGGGGTTCGTATTGAAGATGATGTTCTCATTACAGAAAACGGAAAAGAAGTACTTACTCATTCACCAAAAGAATTAATTATACTTTAATGTCACCATATTTTAATTTTTACATAAATAACAAAATAAATAATATCATTAAAGACCTTATTTTAAAAATTTATAGGTCTTTTTGGTATTTAAAATAGAGATAAATAGCAAAATAATGATAATGAAATTTAAAAAGGTTAATAGAAGCCCAAGCCCTATTTACAATTTTTTTTACTAAAATGTCCATATAGGGTAAACAAAAATTAAATAATAGTATATAATAAAGCTAATAAAAACATTGATATATAAAGAGTTAAAGCGCTTTTATTTAAACCTAACATGGTGTCCGCTATACATGGATTATTGTCTTTGTGAAGATTACAAATTATAACAATGAAGTGATGATGGAGGTACAAGGTATGTCAAGTAACGTTTTACAAGATTTTTTAAAGCTAAATTTGAATGAGTTGAAAGAAAAGGGTTTATACAATGAAATAGATCCGCTTGAAAGCTCAAATGGACCCGTTATTAAAATTAATGGAAAAGAACTCATTAACTTATCTTCTAACAACTATTTGGGTTTAGCAACGGATGAACGTTTAAAACAAGCGATGGTTGAAGCAATTAAGGAATATGGCGTGGGAGCAGGAGCAGTCCGCACTATAAACGGTACTTTTAAATTACATTTAGAACTAGAAGATAAAATTGCCAAATTCAAACACACTGAAGCTGCTATTGCTTATCAATCTGGTTTTAACTGCAATATGGCTGCCATATCAGCTGTCATGGATAAAAATGATGCTATTTTGTCTGATGAATTAAATCATGCCTCCATTATTGATGGTTGTCGTTTATCTAAGGCAAAAATTATTAGAGTTAACCATTCCGATATGCTTGATTTAAGGAATAAAGCAAAAGAAGCAAAGGAATCTGGATTATATAATAAAATCATGGTGATCACAGACGGTGTTTTTTCAATGGATGGAGATATAGCCAAACTTCCAGAGATTGTGGAAATCGCTGAAGAATTTGATTTAATCACCTATGTTGATGATGCACATGGATCTGGAGTTTTAGGAAAAGGAGCAGGAACAGTTAAACACTTTCAATTGTCAGATAAAGTTGATTTTCAAATCGGTACACTATCAAAAGCCATAGGTGTAGTAGGTGGTTATGTAGCAGGTAAAAAAGATCTTATAGATTGGTTAAAAGTACGCAGCAGACCTTTTTTATTTTCCACTGCACTGACTCCAGCTGATATCGCAGCAAGTATTAAATCCATCGAAATTTTATCAGATAGCACTGAGTTACAGGAGAAGCTATGGGAAAATAGCGAATACTTGAAAAAAGGGTTAACAAAACTTGGTTTTGATATTGGAAAAAGTGAAACTCCTATCACTCCTTGTATTATTGGAGATGAATTACAAACACAACAATTTAGCAAACGTCTTTATGAGGAAGGTGTTTATGCTAAATCCATTGTTTTTCCAACTGTACCAAAAGGAACAGGAAGAGTACGAAATATGCCAACAGCTGGACATTCAAAAGAAATGTTGGATCAAACACTGGCTGTTTATGAAAAAGTAGGCAAGGAAATGAACTTGATCTAGAGTTCAAATACGCTTACAAAGGAGGAAAATAGATGAAAAAAATTCTGATTACTGGGGCGTTAGGTCAGATTGGCTCTGAACTCGTATTAAAATTAAGGAAACTCTATGGAGCCGATAATGTGATTGCAACAGATATTCGTAAAAATGATAGTATAGTGGTAACATCAGGTCCATTTGAATTGTTAGATGTAACAGATGAACAAAAAATGTATCAAATAGCGAAAAAGTATGAAGTTGACACTTTAATTCATTTAGTTGCTTTATTGTCAGCAACAGCGGAGGAAAAGCCATTACTTGCATGGAACTTAAATATGGGAAGTTTAATGAACGCACTAGAAGTTTCTAAAGAGTTGAAATTACAACTTTTCACTCCAAGTTCAATTGGCGTTTTTGGACCTACCACACCCTCAAACCTCACGCCTCAAGATACAATTTTAAGACCTACAACGATGTACGGCGTAAATAAGGTCTCAGGCGAGTTATTGTGTGATTATTACTTTCAAAAGTTTGGGGTAGATACAAGAGGATTGCGATTTCCTGGACTGGTTTCTTACGGTACATTACCAGGAGGCGGGACTACAGATTACGCTGTAGAGATTTTTTATAGTTCAGTAAAAAATCAAAGCTACACTTCATACATTGACAAAGGGACTTATATGGATATGATGTATATGCCAGATGCCATTCAAGCTATTATTGACTTAATGGAAGCAGATTCATCCCAGCTTATACACAGAAATGCTTTTAACGTTACAGCTATGAGTATTGCTCCTGAAGATATTGGAGCAGAAATAAAAAAATTTATTCCTTCATTTGTAATGGATTATAAAGTAGATCCTACAAAACAATCCATTGCTGAAAGTTGGCCAAATTCGATTGATGCAACTTGCGCAAAAGAAGAATGGGGTTTTCATATTGAATATGATCTTGGAAAAATGACAAAAGACATGCTTGAAAAGATAAATAAAAATCAGTTGTCTTTCTCTTGAAAATAAATATATAGCACATGATTTTTGTCCTGAATAATATAACAGAGAGAGAAGAAGGCAGCTTGATTAAAAAAGAGTTAGTCAATTATCATAAAATATTATATGATATTCTTAATAGACTATAATACTATAAGGAGATTTATTACTATGAATTTAATTTCAAACAAATTTTTAGCCAAGAAAAAAATAATTTTAATTGCAGTAACAGTTCTCTTACTACTATCAATGTTAATTTCAAATGTTTCAAATGGAGAAACTATAAGTCAAGAAAGGACTACTTATTGTCTTAAAATTTATAATAAAGTAGACACAGAGTCAGGTATGCATTATGCAAGTACATCTGGTGATGCATCTAACAGTGATTACTGTTCTGATGTATACGTAGAGATTCATAAAGATGGATTTGTGGCTGGAAGTAATGGGTGTGGAAGTGTTGGTGGTTTAATGTCTAAACGATCGGATGATGATGGTTTTGTATATACGACTTGGTATGATGATGCTTTGGAATTAGTTAACTCATGCCATGGTGGGTATTCGGACATATATACAAAGGGCGGTGCTCCATGGCATTATTATAATGGTATGTGGTTTATATATGAATAATTTATGAGGTTATTCTATAAAATTTTTATTTTAATATTAATCGTCATATTTGGTATTATCAATTTTATTAATGAAGATATTGATAGAATAGAAGTAATTTATTTAAAAGAACGTAGTGACTACCCTGAAAGTTTTTTAAATAATATACAGCCAACTGAAAGTGAAGATGGTGTTAAACAAAAGTTAACATCATGCAAAAATGTAGGGGGAGATATTGAGTACACTGTTCAATTTGATAATCCGTACACTAATAAATTGAATGGAGTAGTAGGATTTTCATTAGATGGTCCTGCTAATGGATCGATATGGGGTTTCTTCAAAGTTCCAATTGTACCAGGTAAGACTAAAACAATAATTAGTACAAATAATCTGCCAGATGTAGATCGTACTAGAATTGTAGAAGAAGTAATTCCACGCATACAACATGAAGTTAATGTATGTTCAATTCATCTTATTGTATTTGAGGAAAGTATTGATGGTAATAATTTTCATATTGAATCAACAATAGTTACTACCGATTTAAAATAAATAATTGCTCCTGATCTTCTTTATTTTTTACAATTTCTAAGAGGTTTGGAGCAATTTCTATGTAATTAAATCTCTAAAAAATTATATAAGTTTTTAAATTACATTTTAGCTTCTTTTTCAATTTCGATAAATACGCTTATGATTGAATTTCTGTCCAAATTTCCGATTCATGTTCAACAACATACGACGGTAACCATAGATACCCTTAACTTTTTCATAAAGGGATGTCATTAGAATTTCTTTGTTTTGTATTTGCATGAGGGGAAGAAGTGCGATTCATCCATTTTAGTATGCAGATCGTGCAACACCTTCAATTTCACAGAGCAAGGTAATGGAGATGCCTTCCTTTCGATGGAGTTCTAGAATGGCTATGTATTTATCTTTAAATCGAACCTTGTTTAATTTCGCTCCTTTCGATCTCCTCTAACTTTTTTAAGAATACGTTTCTCAACTCGTAATCGTTCATTCTCTTTTCAAGCATCTTCATCCCACGTTTGGCTTTCACTTCTGGAGAAAGCTCTATAGATAGTTTTAACTCGAGAGAATATTTCTTACAAGATCCTTTGAGACCTTCTGTTCCATATTTATCAAATTTATGTTTCCAATCCATAAATGTGGTTCTATAAACCTTACAAATATAAGAAAATTCATTTAAAGAATATTTACCTTCCTCAAACGACTTTAAAATTTCAAGTTTATCCTCTACAGAGAAAGCTTTTCTTTTAGGCATAATAAATACTCCCCTTTAAGTAGCAGAATTTTATTTTTTAATCTGTCTACCTTTAGGGGAGCATATCATCATATGAGGGGGCTAAAAATTTTTTATAAAATTTGAGATAAGAACAATTTTGTACGTTCATGTTTCGGATTATCAAATAACTCTTCAGGTGTACCTTGTTCAATAATTTCTCCTTCATCGAACAAGATAATACGATCTGCAACTTCTCGAGCAAAGTTCATCTCATGAGTGACAACTAACATCGTCATACCTGACTTAGCCAATGTTTTCATAACATCTAGTACCTCTTTAATCATTTCAGGGTCTAATGCGGAGGTAGGTTCATCGAATAACATGATTCTTGGTTGCATTGCCAGTGCTCTTGCTATAGCCACACGCTGTTGTTGTCCTCCAGAAAGCTGACCTGGGTATTTATGTGCTTGTTCTGGAATTCCTACTCTTTCTAATAATTCCATTGCAACTTTTTCTGCTTTCTCACGTTTCCATTTACGAACCCATATTGGAGCTAGGGTAATATTTTTAAGAATAGTCATATGTGGAAATAGATTAAATTGCTGAAATACCATTCCTGTTTCTTTTCGTATCGCATCAATATTAGATACATCGTGAGAGAGGTTAATTTCATCAACGATAATTTCACCTTTTTGAAATTCTTCCAGTGCATTAATCGTTCTTATGAATGTTGATTTACCTGACCCAGAAGGTCCTAAGATAACAACGACTTCACCTTGTTTTACGTTAACATCTACATCTTTTAATACATGGAGTTTTCCGTACCATTTATTTAAATCCTTAACGACTATAATGTCTTCACGTTCTTCTAGTGGCTTTTGTAAGTTTTTTTCATCTAACATATTGAGACCTCCTCTTAACGATTTCCTACACTGAGTGATTTTTCTAGTCTGCGACTCACATGAGCCATTAAATAACAGAAGATAAAGAATACAACTGCACCGAATACGAGAACTTCCATATCTAAACCGATATATTCTGGTTTAGCGATTACTGACAATCCAATTTCTAAAATATCTAATAAACCAATAATTAAGACGAGAGTTGTGTCCTTAAATATAGCAATATATTGGCCTACAATGGCTGGAATAACAGCTTTTAAAGCTTGTGGTAATATGATAAAAATCATCATATACGTTGAGTTTAAACCTAAAGCTTGAGAAGCTTCAAATTGTCCTCTAGGTAATGATTGTAATCCACCTCTTACATTTTCTGCCATATAAGCTGCGCTAAACATGGTTAAGGCTACCATTGCTCCAACAACTTCATCCACCTCGATACCTCCAGTGAAAAGTGGGAGCATAAACTTTGCCATGAATAATACGGTAATTAAAGGAATACCACGAATCACTTCTATATAAATGATACAAAAGTATTTGATAACTGGTAAATCACTTCTTCTACCTAAAGCTAATAAAATACCTAATGGGAAGGAGCATAGGATAGCAACTACAGCGAGAAGAATATTTAACATAAATCCGCCCCACAAGTTTGTACTTACATTCGGTAAAATTCCAAGCCCGTTGATAAAAAATATGACGAAAGGAAAAGAAAGAAACCAACCAATATAAGTAATTTTCTTCACCTTGGGGAACTTGTGACCGATATAAAAGAATGAAAGTAATGTCACCAAATTAGCTATAATCCATAAGCGACTTGAAAGTTCAATAAAAGGTAATAACATGGAAACAAATAATAATCCTCCAATGGTAAAGGCGATACTATTCATAACACCTTTACCGAATCCCCATGACAATCCAAGTAATGCATGAAAGAATAGAAGGAGTGTCCATATTCTCCACACTTGTTCTTCCGGATATCTCCCTACTAACAAAAATCTTAATTCATTTGCTATAACTGCCCATTCAGCAGATATGAACACCCATGTTAAAGCGCTCTTAAGAATAAAATAAACGATTATTGCTATTATTAAGGTTAGAATAGCATTTAGCCAGCTACTAAATAAATTTTCTTTCAACCAGCCAATCACTCCGACTGAAGTTTTTGGTGGAGGAGTTTCAGCCCTTTTTTGAGGTAGTTTGACGTTCATCTGATCACTCATATTTGGTACCTACCTTTCCACCAATTGAAATTTTTTATTGAAGATATTCATTGCAATAGAAGTAATCACGCTTAAAGTTAAATAAACTAGAATGACTAACGTAATATTCTCAATCGAATGACCTGCTTGGTTAATCACTGTTGAGCTCACATAAACTAGATCAGGATAACCAACAGCCATAGCTAAACTTGAATTTTTAATTAGATTAAGGTATTGACTTGTTACTGGGGGAATAATTATTCTTATTGCCTGTGGGAAAATAACTTTACTCATTGTAGTACTATTTTTCAAACCAAGTGCTTTTGAAGCTTCTACTTGTCCTTTAGAGACAGCTTGGATTCCACCACGCACAATTTCAGCTATATAAGCCGAAGTATACACAACTAAAGCAATTAGAATAGCTTGAAAACCAGGTTTCAGAATATAACCGCCCTCGTACAATCTTCCATTTATACTAGGGTAATCAAAAATAAATGGAGCACTTCTTGTAATTAGCAAAGCAACAAGTAATGTTCCAATGAATACAGTTAAAGACCACAAACCAGAGTGTGTGTTAGTCCCCGTTTCAATTTGCTTATTTATTAATCGCGAACGGACGATAACTGCTGCAATTAAACCTACAATAAACAATATAATCCATACAGTTGAACCAGAGGTTGCATTAAACCAAGGTATTGCAGTACCACGATTGCTTATAAATATAGGTCCTAAATTTAGTTCACTTTCTATTTTTGGAAGTGGGAGGATAACGGCGAAATACCATATAAAAATCTGTACTAAAAGTGGTGTGTTTCTAAAAATTTCAACGTATACTGTCGATACTTTTCTTAATAACCAGTTGTTAGATAATCGTGAAATACCTGCAAAAACCCCAACAATACTTGCAATAATAATGCCTACAAAGCCTACTTTAATGGTATTTACGATTCCAACCATATAAGCTCTCAAATAAGAATCCCGTGGTGTATATTCAATTGACTTGTCACCAATATCAAAACCAGCTGTCTTATTTAAAAAATCAAATCCAAATTTAATATTAAGTTTGTCCAAACCAGTCATAGCATTGTTAAAAAGAAAAGAACCAATGATGACCAGGACGACCACAAATAGTATTTGCAATAGTATTGGAATAATCCTCGTATCTCTCCAAAATGGTGTTGCTGTTGATTGTTCCCTTTTCATTAAATGTCACCTCACAATGGTATAAAATAAGCCTGCTCAAAGTATAAACTGTAAGCAGACCTATTAAAAATGTATAGAGCTAAATGTGTTTTACTTGAATGGAGGTGAGTACAGTAGTCCACCATTTGTGTATATATCATTTAGTCCACGGTCTAAGTTGAATACAGTACCTTTACCTAAATGACGTTCAAAGATTTCACCATAATTACCTACTTGTTTAATTGCTTGATAAGCAAAGTCAGCATTTACTTCAAGTTGGCTTCCGAGATTATCCTCTTCTACACCACCTTTTTTTGTTCCCAATAAATCTTGAATAACTGGATCTGTACTATCTAAGAAAGAATCAACATTCTCAGAAGTAATACCTAATTCTTCAGCTCGAATTAGAGCAAATAACACCCATCTAGTTAAGTCAGCCATTTTATCGTCACCACCGGCAACAACTGGACCTAATGGTTCTTTAGACATCGTATCATCCAATATTTTATATTCACTTGAATTTGCCATCGTTGATAATCTTGAAACTAAACCTGATTTATCTGTAGTAAATGCATCTACAGAACCTGCTTCTAATGCGGCTATTGCAGCTTCTTGATTATCAAACGTTTGCGGCTCATAACTTACATTAAGTTTAGCCATTTGGTCAGCAAGGTTTAATTCAGTGGTTGTACCTGTTTCAACCGCTACAATCATCCCGTCCATATCAGTTAAGGAGTTAACACCACTATCTGCTCTTACCATCATGCCTTGACCATCATAGAAAGTGATACCCGCGAAGTTTAATCCTAATTCTACATCACGAGTTGTGGTCCACGTAGTATTACGAGATAATAAATCAATCGCTCCAGTTTGAAGCGCTGTAAAACGTTCTGTAGCTGTTAGAGGTGAGAATTCAACTGCATTTGCATCACCTAATATTGCAGCAGCAACAGCTTTAGCAAAATCAACATCAAATCCAACATATTCTCCGTCTTCTAAATAACTAAAACCAGGTAATTCACCATTTACACCTGCATTTAAAGTTCCACGGTCTTTAATTTGATCTAGTACTGATAGAGTTTCAGCACTTTCATCATCACTACTTGAACAACCAACTAATGCAATAGAAGCTAATAAAAATACGCTTAATAATACCAAAATATTCTTTTTCATATTTTTCCCCCTATAAATACATATTTTTAGTAACATTATGATTTATCATATTTCTTTCATTCAAACTTTATGTGAAATGTATAAATATTTATTTAAAATACTCACATAATACTTACATTGAATGAAAAGAAATAGAATAAAGAATGTCACTTCTATATACTAATATAATACAGTAATTCATATTTTACAAGACAATTTGCGTGATGTTAATGTAATATTTTAGTGTTAAAGCGCTTACATTTTATAGCAAAAAAATATTGAATTGGAAAAATATGATACTGTAATTTTATAAGCATACAGTTTGTTTAAATTATTATAATATAAGAGATATAAGAACACAATGATATTATTTTATAAAGGAATAACAATTCAATTTTTTTGACTAAAAAATATTATATTTTAGATGATTAAATATAATGTAAATAGAATATATTATTCATTTATTTAATTAGTCAAGTGACCATTGACAAAATAGTTCTGTAATGATTATAATTACAGTATATTAAAAAGATTTGCAAGAGAATTTTTTTTCTTTAAACTGTTATTTAAATTATTACAGTATTTAATTAAACTCATTGAAAGGGGAGTTTTATAATGAAATCATTTAATGTAGGGGACTGGGTAAAAGGAGTCAGCAAAGAAGATGAGTTTTTCATTGGATATATAGAGCGAATAAAGGATACAATGGCCAATATATATATTGTACAAAGTGATAACCCCTATTTAATAAATCGCAAGGTTAAAATTCCATCAAACAAAATAACTTTTATGGAACCATCTGATTTATATTTTGAGGGAAATATTTTAAATTTAATTGATATTGCTTTAATTGAAAAAAATGAAGATGATTTTTTAAAGTATACGAATCAGCTCCATGAACTAAGATCAATTCATAACAAACTAAATAACCTGGAAGAAATTAATCTTACAAAAGGAGAAGGGTATCATAGAATATAATTTGATTGACAACACTAAAACATCTCGATAAGATTAGCAGTGTAACAAAGGAGGAGCACTATAATGAACAGTGAATTTACATTAGCTGTACACAGCTTAGCTTATCTTTCGATTTTACCTGATAAAATGTCTACTAGTGATTGCCTCGCTGAAAGTGCATCAGTTCATCCAGTTAGAATACGGAAAGTATTAAGTATTCTTAGGAAAAACGGTTATATTAAATCAAAAGAAGGTGCTGGAGGAGGATTCATTCTAAATACAGATCCTAGTGAAATTTCATTAAAAGATATTTATCAAATGACCTCCGAAGGTTCTTTACAACCTAAATGTTCAAAAAAAAATGAACATTGTTTAATTGGAGCTAATATGCAAATTGTGTTAAATGGCATATTTTCAGAAGGTGAGAAACAACTTTGTGAGTTTTTAAGTCAATACACAATTGAAGATATTATAAACAGAGTGAAGTCTTAACTATTTAATCTAGAGCATGCATGAGTTGGTAACTATTTCAAAGAGTATGTTGTAACTTCCTACCTATATGAATAACCTCAAATAATATGATTTCAGCTATGTTTTATTGTGAAATTAAATAAAACCTAGTAAATTTATATGGATAGTTTTATATGATTGTATTATGATAGAGTTAATATACAATGTTTTAGGTCATTTTTCATATTGGGAGATAGAAGGGGGCTAACTAACTTGGATACTGAAATCCATACTAGACAACGTATTCTAATTGCAGCGGAGGAATTATTTTCAAAAAAAGGGTTTGAAAAAGTCACAATTAGAGAGATAGGTAAAAATGCAAATTGCTCTCATGCAACTATTTATTTTCATTTCAAAGACAAAAAAAACATTTTAGAAAAACTAGCTATAGCACCAATGAAAAAATTATTGTATGATTTAAAAGAAATTTTAAAACGTGATGATATAGATTCAAAAGAGAAGTTAATGAATATTTGTAAATTGCACCTACAGTTTGGTTTATCTAATGTATATTTGTACAAGCAATTTTTTTCTACGGGTTTTAAAGCGGATTATTCAGAAGTATTTTCTGATGAATGGGACAAATTCAGATTTGATATATACAATTTACTTTTTAATGACTTTTTCCCAAACCATTTTAAAACTTTGGATCAAAACCAATTGATTTTAAACAGTAGACTTTTACATTACCAGCTTCATGGTATTATTGTGGTTCACATTGCAAGTGGAAGATATTTTTTGAAAGAAGAAGGAGATCTAATTCCTTTAGTTGAACAAGCAGTTCATAATTTTATCCTTACTAGCAAGCCACGTTAATGTATATTACATTAAATAAAAAAACAAATACTTTA
>NZ_SIJB01000060.1 GCF_009910845.1 Chengkuizengella marina
GCCAGCTACATGAGTTCCATGTCCATGATCATCTTCATCAAACGATTTGTCCTCAACAAAAGAAACTCCGTCTTTTACTTTCAAATCTGGATGATCAGCAATTCCCGTATCTAGAATAGCGATATTTATATTTTTACCTTCATATTTATTCTCATGGGCAAGATCACTGCCAATAGCCTGTATTCCCCAAGGAATCAATTGATTATCTTCAACATCTTTCTTTTTTGGTTTATCTACGGATGTCACTTCAACGATTGCATTTTCTTCCACGAATAAAACTTCTTCATCACTGGCTAATTCTAATAATTCCAATTCGGTTAACTCAGCAACAATCATATCTTTCTTTTTGGTTTTGATCTTTTTTGTTTTTTTATCTTTTAATTTTTTTTCTTTAAATTCTTCTGAAGAAACTTCTTCATGTAGCCCTATTAAATAAGAAGTAACCTCTTCTTTCTCTAACAGTTCACTAGGATTTGCATATGCTAGATTTGAAAATAGCATAGTAAAGATACAAATAAGTACGATCATCTTTTTTGAGTTCACAATGTTACCTCCTCGTTTACATACAATGTTTCAATTCTAGTTGGATTGTCTTATCATCGAATATCACTTAAAATATATTTCCAAATACTTACACCATGGTTTTAATAGTGTAAAACCATGATCGTAAATTAGTAATCTATTGAGGAGTGACTGTTATTTTGATAAGATTTCCATTACTGTCATATTCATAGTGATACTCTACTTCTGTATTGACCTGAAATGGAGTTACATCAAAGGTATAATTGGATTCAGATGAACTTCCATCAATGCCAAAGATTACAATGTAATAGGTTTGTCCAGCTTCTACGAAATATAGTTCCTCCGACAGATTTGGACCTTTCATCGAAATGAGGTTTTGATTGCCATCATAGATATATACATCATAATTTGCATCTATCGGTGTTTGGAAAGAAAGTTGATCAATCCCACTATGATCTGCTGTATATTGAAAAAAATCTTGATCTATCACTGAGCTAATATAGGAATCATACGTTTCGTTATACTCAATCGAGTAAGCGGAATTAAAACGATTATTCGGTTCATATGTCTCGATGCCTGTTGAATCTACTGGGATTGCACTCACCTCAATTGAGTTTTCGCTTTCACCAAGTTCATTGACCGCACTCACCACATAATGGTATGTTGTTAAATTGACCACATTGATATCTGTGTAAGTAGCAGTCATAATTCCACTAGCTATCGTTGTATACAAGCCTCCACTTTCTTCTGCACGTTTAATAGTGTAACTATCTGCCCCATTACTTTCATCCCAATTCAGTTGAACTTGCTGATTTCCTGAGATAGCTTTAAATCCTGTAGGTGTATTAGGTATAGCTAGTACTGGCGTTGCACTCACTTCATTGGTGTTTTCACTTTCACCTGAACTATTAACAGCACTCACTACATAGTAGTACGTTGTTCCATTTTCTACTGTTGTATCCGTATAACTTGTTTTTGTAATATCATTTACTATGATTGTATAGGGTCCGCCTACACTTGTAGAACGTTTGATATTGTAACTTTCTGCACTAATACTTGCATCCCATCTCAACTGAACTTCACTACTTCCTAATATAGCCATAAATCCACTCGGTGCGTTTGGAATGGTTAATACACTCACCTCATTGGTGTTTTCACTTTCACCTGAACTATTAACAGCACTCACTACATAGTAGTACGTTGTTCCATTTTCTACTGTTGTATCCGTATAACTTGTTTTTGTAATATCATTTACTATGATTGTATAGGGTCCACCTACACTTGTAGAACGTTTGATATTGTAACTTTCTGCACCAATACTGTCATCCCAACTCAACTGAACTTCACTACTTCCTGATATAGCTGTAAATCCACTCGGTGCATTTGGAATGGTTAATATACTCACTTCATTGGAGTTTTCACTTTCTCCTACATCATTGACTGCACTCACCATGTAGTAATAAGTAGTTCCATTATTTATATTTATATCATCATAACTCGTTGTTGTAACCTCATTTGCTATGATTGTATGGGGACCACCTGAAGTTGTTGAACGTTTGATTGTATAATAATCAGAATCAACTACTTCATTCCAAGATATAGAGATAAGTGAATTATTCAAAGTAGCTACTACATTTGTAGGAGGAGTAGGAATTGATAAGATATCTGTCCAACTCGATACACCTGAGGTTTGTCCATAATCATCAATACCTACAGCAACAACACTTCCATCGTTTCTTAGCCCTACCGTATGATAACCACCTCCACTTACTTCTACAATATCTGTCCAACTCAATACGCCTGAGACTTCACCATTATTATCAATACCTACGGCCACGACACTCCCATCACTTTTTAAGCCTACTGTATGAGTGGACCCTGCACTCACTTGTACAATATCTGTCCAACTCGATACTCCTGAGGTTTGTCCATAATGATCATATCCTACGGCAACAACACTCCCATCGCTTTTTAAGCCTACCGTATGGTACATTCCTGCACTCACTTGTACAATATCTGTCCAACTCGATACGCCTGAGACTCCACCATACTTATCATGACCTACGGCAACAACACTTCCATCACTTTTTAGTCCTACCGTATTGAAATGTCTTGCACTCACTTGTACAATATCTGTCCAACTCGATACACCCGAGGTTTGACCATAATCAAAATCATCATTAGTACCTACAGCCACGACACTCCCATCGCTTTTTAGCCCTACCGTATGAAAATATCCTACACTCACTTGTACAATATCTGTCCAACTCGATACGCCTGAGATTTGTCCATAATCACCAGCACCACCTACGGCTACGACACTCCCATCGCTTTTTAAGCCTGCTGTATGATTTTGTCCTGCACTCACTTGTACAATATCTGTCCAACTCGATACGCCTGAGGTTTGACCATACTTATCATAACCAACGGCAACAACACTTCCATCGTTTTTTAGCCCTACCGTATTAGCCCCTCCTGTACTAATATTTGATTGTTTATCATCCTCTTGAGTCAAAGATAGCGTGGACGCAGTCATTTGATTCAAATCTACAACTTCTTCAGCTATAACTAGAGTTGAAAATACTAATAGAAATATACATAAAAAAGTTACTGTTTTTTTAATAATCAATATGATTCCTCCTAAAATATAAGTTAATATGTAATAATTTAATTCTCTCTTAAACTTCTTGAACCAACTTCCCCCCTTCAATTACTAAAAATTTCATTAATTTACCTTTAAATCATATATAAATCTCTTTCATATTCCAATGGAAATAAATTCATTCTGAGGCTGCGATGATCTAGAATTAAACAATTAAAAAAACTTTCATAAAAAGTTAACAAAATAAAATATTCAGAAGTAAGTTTTCTCTTCTAAATCTATAAACTTATTCTTGTAAACTATACTCTTCCTACGTTTTGCTATCCTACTATAATTTGTTTCTAACATGTAGCAGTTGTAACGTAAAAATACAGATCAGTATGATTATTTTTTTTTAATTTACAATGTTGCCTCCTCATATATATATTGCACTTTTACTACTTCGTTTTAAGGTTGAATATAGCTGCGAATAAGATTACCATTTATATCATATTCATACACCAGTGTTTCACCCGAAAGTAACACAATGGAAGTGAGTCTACCATTTTCATCATAATGATAGGTATACGTTCCAATTGACTCATTCGGTGTAGCCATCACTTCACTGGAAACTTCACTCTCACCAATCTGATTGACTGCAGTAATTACATAGTAG
>NZ_SIJB01000061.1 GCF_009910845.1 Chengkuizengella marina
ATACATCAAATCAGAGTTCTTCACTTCCTTTTGCAATCTCCTATAAAATTGGTGTGTTTCAATATAAATTTTAATTAATTCCTCATCGGATTCCTCATAAGAATCTCCAAGATAATCACGAATTATTTTTGCAGTTGGTACAGCCATTTTTTTGTTACCCCCCTTTCATGAAAATTTTTTCCGTAGTGTAAACGAAGCTGCGGGCCCGGTAGTTCTGCTATAGTAAATCAAGTTGGATGGTACGGGGGCTATGCACAGTAAATACACGTAATTTTTAATGTTTTCTCACTCCTTATATCACTTCATCATTCGCCTTTACTTCTATTACTTTGATCCGTCTAGCTTTATTCTTTCTCTGATCCTTCTTTCCTTTCTCTGGATGTTCTTTATTATGGCATGACGAACAAACACTTAATAGATTATCCATGTCTAATGCTCGACTAAGATTATCTTCTAAGTGCTCTATATGATGAACTATATTTGCTGGAGTGAGCTTGTTTAGCTTTAAACAGATTTGACATAAGTAATTATCTCTTATTAATACAAGTTTTCTACAATCTTTCCATGCTTGGCTGTCATAGAATTTCTTTTTATCTGCTTTATTCATTTTTTTCATCAAACTCGCAACCTAATCTTTAAATTTGGATACTCACTCATAACTGGACTTTTACATTTAGGACATTTCATTCCATCTCGCACCTTATGCGATATCTGTAATCACATACTAAATTTATACAATAGTGTGTCATGAGCTTACTCTTCATCAGTATTATCCTCCCTTCACCATAATAATTTAAATAAAATAAAGAACCACGAGAATTCTCTTTACTCGTAGTTCTTAAATTCGCAATACTGATAAACATATTAAATTTAGAAAATACTAATAGATTTCTAAAAAATTATAGTTCCATCAAACCTTTAGCCATATTTTATCATGACTGAATTCAATTACAGCTTTTAATTCAGGGGAAAATAACCATGTATCAAAACTTAAAGCTGTTACATCATCAATCACTTCAATTATTTTATCTAGTTGTGCTTCTACAGCAGGAATTCTGGCATTATCCCACAATATATAAGTAGGAATACTAATATTAGTAAAATGATCTTTAATATCAGTAACTGATCTAACTTCTTTTCCACTCTCTTTTTTCCAATCAATTCGTCCATAAAAAGTTATTTCATATGTTTTTTCAAATAGATTGAAGATAGAATCAGTTTCTTCTTTTGTTAAAACTCTTGCCGACCTTCCTAAGGCTTCAATACACTCATCAAATAATGTCATATTAATCTCCATCTCCTTGCTATATTATCTGTTTAAATGTTCTAATAGAGATTAAAATCTTCTTCATCACCTTCAATAGGAATAACAATTTAATCCATTAAACTAAATATAAGTTAGTTATTTTTCCCAGGAATTAGAATATATGATTTTACTTCAAACATAAATTCCACCTATTTCTTATATCGTTAAAAAAGAACCACAAGTACAAAATATCCTTACTTGTAGTTCTTCAAATAGTTTAAATAACAAGTGTCTATATTTTTAACCTATATTTATTTTTTAAACAAAATAGAATTAAGTATTTTGTTTAATTCATCCCTGAATATGGATCTTCATTATTTCCATCTAATTCTTTAATAGTTTCTTCAATAAGTCCTTTAATATTATTATCAAGGTTAGATGACAACGACTGTTTAATTATCTGGTAACTCTCTTTTAAACCTAAATGAGCCACTATAGATGTAACATTATCAACCACTTCATAGGAATTTTGATCCCATAATTCTTTAGTCAGCTTGTCGATTTCCATCTGTAATTTTCCATCTAAAACTTCATAAGTGTACCATTGTCTTTCAGATAACTGGTACAACACTTCTGAAAATTCAAATTTTGTATAATCTTTTGTTGTATTATATAAATGAAGTAACTTATTAAAATGTATTTTCAGATCAGATTTACTCATTCTGTCAGGTAAATTTTGATAAAATTCTATATTCATAATCCTCTCTCCTATTCAATAGGAATGTGTGTCAAGTTATTTGGTTTTTTATACAATTTTCCATCCTGCCCCAACAATTTTTTGCCAATTTTAATTTGCGCAGTCCAACCATTTCCTGAGTTACTATTAGGGTATTTAACCTTAGCATCTAAATCTGGAGAATGCCACTTGATTTCAACCTTTTGACCATTAATTTCAAATCTATATTTAAAACCTTCTTTTTATAGTATCACTTGGTTTAAAAGTATTTACTACATCTATAGGAATCATCTTTTTTAAATTTTCCACAGAGATTTTACCATTACTTAAAAGATTATTAACTGCAAACTTAGTATCATATATTGTTACAGTATTCCCTTTATTTTTGAAACCTTTACCAACCAAATTAAGTCCATCATCAATCCATTTATAAACTTTACCTCCAAAGAGATAGAAGGCAGCCATCCCTTTTTCCATATTTGTTGATTCAGAATCTAAAATTGTTACTGTATCTTCTAAGAATAAATAATCGGCAACTACATTGGTGAAACCTGTAGCTGCATCCCAAACATCATTTGACCAATCTCTTTCAGGATGGTCATAACCCCAATATACATCACAAGTAAATGCACCTTCACACTCTCTATGTCCACTAGGATCAATATATCTCAACGGATTATTGCTTACATACGTATACAAATTCAATGATAAAGGATTACTTACATCCCCTTCATACGTATCCTCATTAATAAACCTTCCGTCACTTGGGTCGTACTAGCGGGCACGTGTAAGTATTGCAAATTTGTGCTGTTGTCCCAATATTCAACTAAATATCTGAATGGATTTTCTAGTGTCCACTTCTTTGCGAAACAACTTCGTAAAATCTATTAATTAAATCTAGAATTTCTTCTTTTTTAACAATTTGTTCAGTCCAATTAGTCGGAATATCTTTGAATCCATAGTAAAGACCTGCTATTCCTCCAGTTACTGCTCCAGTAGTATCAGTATCACCTCCAAGATTAATAGATTTCAATACAGCATTTTTATAATCGTAAGTTGTTAAAAAAGACCATATACTTGCTTGTAAAGTATGTACAACATATCCTGATGATTCAATATCTTCTTCTGATAATTTGGATACGTCACCTTCTAATATTTGAGAGAAATGCATCAACTCTTCTTCAAATCCTACTCTTCCGCTAAAAAAGCTTTTAATAGATTTTTGCATTTTCAAATAAGACTCATTTTGATCAAATCCCATTAAAATATTTAATGCGAATTCAACATAAATGGAGCAAGCAACTAATGATCTTGGGTGAGCATGGGTAATGCTTGATACTTGATGTATTTTAGTATGTCTTTCAGATTCATCACAATCTCTTAAATAGAAAGCTAATGGGAGAATTCTCATTAATGAGCCATTTCCATTATCATGTATACTTTTTCCACCTGCATGAATTGGGTTCATATTCATTTCAAAATTGTATAAAGCATTCACAGTCGTTTGTCCTATATCAAAAACTTTACCATGCGGAGTCCAATACCCATTTTTAAGCCATTTTAAAAAAAACTGAGCAATTTCGAAGGGATTATATCCATTACACAAACTTTCAACCAAACAAAAGGTTAATGAACTATCATCAGACCAAGTACCTGCAGGCTGATTATGAGTCCCGTAACATCTCATATCTATCACTGGCTTCTTCTTTAAACTTTGTCTACTTACAAACTCTACTGGAACACCAAGAGCATCACCAACGCAAAATCCAAAAAGTCCTCCCGTTACTTTTTCTAGCATATAATCTCCCCCAAACTAATCAATAAATAAATTTAAATCTGCAGAATATTTGTTGAAGCCTTACTGTTATATTTCTACAATTTAACTACTTATTTATTTAAAAATATCCACTAAATAACTTCCTACTTTTTGAATTTCTTTCATTAATTCATCACTGTAATTTGCATAGTCAGCTTGAACAATCATAAAATTTTGTAAAAAAAATAATTTATCTACCAAACTCTTTTTTACATATTCTTCTTCTTTTATTAATGGCTTTAACTCGTCTAAGGTTCTATATAATTGATTAAAGGTACTTTTATTAATGATCTTAGCAGGTCTCAAATCAGCCATAATTTTTTTTAATAACTCAAATATTTTTTTTTCTATTACATCAATTTTATTATTCATTTTGAATCTCCCTTTATTAATAAATTAATGGTGAAAAAAACGCTAATTACAGTCACTAATCTTAAAGTTCTACTTCAAAATTACCTCACGGTACAAATTTCATATATATGATTTTGTAAACCTAAATATTGTGATATGATTATTCATAAAAGTTGCAATACTATTTTTTAATTTATTCTTTTTAAAAATAATTCAGCTTTTTAGATGCTTATTATTTATTGTAATTTAAAAGTAAGTATAATGGCAATAATGTTATTAACTTTTCACTTATTTATAAAACTATATTCACCCACTTCTTTCATAATCCTTCTAAGTAAATTAAAAAAATCCCCCATAATTTTACTTATGAGGAAATTTTACTATGACTATAATAATTATTTGAAAATGTTTTTCGCAAACCTCAAACAAACCATATTTTATTAAAAAATCCTTCCAATTTTTTTAATATTTATTATTCATTTTATATACCCCAATATAGCTTCTTGTGGTATATATTGATAAACTGAGACTTCTTGTTCAAGCCAACCCATCTCCATAGCAATTTCAGCTCTTCCAGGATTTTGATATTTATCACCATACAACATGAATTCATTATATACATTTACTTTTTTAGCTGGAACTTTATTTAAATCAATTACAACTATGCCATAATTATTTACCTCATTAAATTCTCTAGCAACATTAATATTTGTTGTGGTAGAAATCCAAGGGTCATTAAGCCAAGCTTCTGCTCTATCACCTAAAGTTACATGGTCTAATAAACTCCAAATTCCATATGGATTCTTTGCAATGATACCTTTTCCGGAAGCTACATTTCCAAAATCTTTTTCATTTAAAGCTCTATATGAAATATACCTATTTTCATCCTCTCTAAACTTTTCCAATTCTTCCGCAGAAATATTTGGAATTGTAATTGCAATATCTTTTGTATCGTTAGCTTCTGATTCTAATGCATCATTCATGCTATCTATTGCATAGGCACCAGTTGCTATTACCGCTGCTGCTTCTATTGCGCCTGCTACTGCTCCGATTACTGATGGAATTGCAGGAATCACACAGATAGGACAATTACCACTAGGATCAGTATAACGCAAAGGATTGTTGTAAGTATATGCATACAAATTCAAGCTAAGTGGATTAGATATATCCCCTTCATACGTATCCTCATTAATAAACCTTCCGTCACTTGGGTCGTACCAACGTGCTCGTAAGTATTGCAGGTTTGTTGTATCATCCCACAATTCACCAGAGTATTGAAATGGATTGTGCACCATTTCATTGGAAGTAACTAGATTACCCCAAAGATCATATTCATATTGGTTTAATTTCGTATTCCCAGTACTGTCTCTTAATTCTACAACATCACCATGTCCATTTTGCAGATAGTAATATTGATTGTTATAGGCATCTTCTGTTGTAACTAACCCTTTACCTCGTAAATATCTATTCTTTAGTCGGGCTTCACCATCCTCTACAGTTGCTTCTGCAATAATAACTGCACCGTCATAGTAGTATCGTGTTGTATCTCCATTTTCAATGCGTTCTACGAGTAAGTTATCTCCGTTATAAATATATTCTACCGTTTTTCCATCTGTTGTTGCTTGAATCAATCGATCTCGATCATCAAATACATATTGTGCATCTTTATCATTTCCAACATAATTACTCGTTTGATACTGTCTATTTCCTCTAGCATCATACGAATAGGTTTCATTAAATTCATCAGATGTTGAAATACGATTTAATTCATCATAGTCATATTGATTTGTAATTTCATTTTCTATTTTTGATGTAATATTACCATTATTATCGTATCCATACTGATATTGATTAATGATTGTACCATCTTGTTTTTGATGGGTTAACGTATCTAAATTTAAACCATCATACGTATAAATACTTTCAATACCATTAGGTTGCTCTATCTTTTGGAGTTGCCCATTTGTATAGTATGAATAGGTAGCCTCTGCATTTTGCATCGTTTTACCGACTGATCTTAATTGATTATTTTCATCATAATCATAATATAAATTTAGACCAAACGGATCTGTCATTTGAATTCGATTACCTAATTCATCATAGTAATATTGAATATTTCGTCCGTCTGAATAAGTTGTTTTATTCAATAACCCATTATAATCATCATAATCATAAAAAGTTGTTCCAGTTGCATCCACCATGGATAGGCGTTTTCCAGATAAATCATACGTGAATCCAATCGTTTCATCGGCACTTGTTTTTTGGATTAAGAAATTTCGATTACTATATTCAAATGTAAATATATCTCCATTTCTATCCACTCTCTCTACTAAGTTACCATTGGCATCATATGAGTTTCTGTCTTCATTATTTTTAGCATCGATTCTTTTAATCATTCTGCCAAGCTCATCATACTTTTTTTGTAATTGATTGGAATCAGCATAAGTAATTGTAGTGAGATTTCCTACCATATCATAGTCATACTGTGTATGTTCTAATTTTGCATTGATAACACCCATTAAACGATTTAATGAATCATATTCAAATTGAGTCACATTTTCTTTGGCATCATTTGATGAAATGACGTTCCCTATATCATCATACTGATAAGTAGCTAATACTTTAATTCCATTAGTGAGTTCTTCTTTTTTTATTGTCCTACCTAGCACATCAAAAGTGGTACGAAATACATTATTTTCTGGATCAGTACTTGTTACGGTATGTTGAATGTCATCATATTGGACAGTTGAGCGGTATCCATCTGAGTGAATCGTTTCAATATTTCGATCCCAAGCATCATAAATAAATTCAGTTCGATTTCCTAGAGCATCTTCTACCCAAATTTGATTCCCTAATTCATCGTAACCATACTTTTCTTTAGATTTATATACACCTTGTTCCATTATGCCAATTTCTGTGATCCAACCTATTGGATTAAATTTTGTAACGGTTTTAATTCCTTCTTCATCTGTTTTCACAATCACATTATCTACATCATCAAAGTCGATTTGAATATAGCTTCCATCTGGATGAATTGCTTTTGTCACTCTACCTAGTGCATCATACTCGTATGAACTAGTATTTCCATTTCCATCCACATATTGTGTGGTTTGTGCAGATGTTATATCATATGATGCTTCAGTAGAGATCGTAGAGACTACACCATCGATATCTGTGACATCCATTGACTTTATCGTCGGGTATGCGAATTGAAAATCTTCACCGTATAGCGTCTGTGCAAGAATATCTTTTTCCCCATTTTCAACTCTTGTTTGAGTTGCATTCCCATATGCATCGTAATTCTCATAGTTGATTTGTTGTAGCAATTCACCCGTTTCATCATTTTCATAGACTTGCATTTGGGTAATGCTTCCTTGTTCGTTTCTTTCAATTAAAGTATATAGAGTCGTTTCATTAATAGGTTCACTGATGTTTTTTAGTAACTTAGTATCTATATCATAGGTATATGTTGTTGTAATACCTAGTGGATTCGTTGAACTAATCACATTTCCGTAATCATCATATTCAGCAGATGTGGTCACCATATCTGAAGTAGTACTATCTACTATATTCGTAGTTTGACTACTTGTTTCAATCGGTAACCATGATAACTGGCGTTCTTCATCATAGATGTACGTCGTTGTTTCTTTTAAGTCCCCTGCTTCTTTGTCCACTTCTGTATTGTAATAATCTGCTGGGTTATCAGAATCAATGTAATCTTTCTTATAATGGAATGTTGTTGATTTTTGCCCACTATTCAAGGTCGTTGAAAATGTTAAGTCTTGATCATAAGAACTGCTAAGGTCCCCATTGTAAGAGAAGTTTTGTATATTTTTACTTTCTTGTGTTCCATTCTCATAAAATACTAATTCCTCTCTTGAGCTTACTCGATAAGCTTCATTTACAGAAGTTTTAGAAAGATATCTCTTTACAAGATTTCCATACGTATAGATACTTTTAGAACCTGTTGGATGCGTCACTCCCGTGAGTAGAGCATACGGATTGCTTTTTGAAGGGGTTGTACTTGTTAAGCTATATTCTGCAGGCTTCAAATCGTAATCGTAAGTTGTTACTCTACCTAATGGATCAATCACTTGGCTTAAGAGTGTGACACTACCTAATCTATTTTTTTTATATGTGATCCTTTTTTCTCCATATTGAATCACCACTTGTGATGATGTATTCGTTATAGTAATTGTGTTACCAATTGCATCGGTAATTGAACTCAGTACAAAATCGTTATACGTAAAATCAATGGTATTTGAATACGCATCTTGTATTTGAATCAGTTTACCTCTGCTATCAAAGTATTGATTTATTCCAGATATGGATTTAAGCACATACCGAGATGTAACCCCGTTTACTGTAACAGTATTATCTGATTCAAATGTGAGATCATTTAATTTATATCCTTGTAGCTTATACCCTGAAGAACTAGTCCCAGTAATTTGATAACTTCCTCTATCTGCTAGTTTTAGATATTTTTTGTTATTTATCTCTTCAATGTAAGGGAGATTCCAACTCCATCCCTTACCAATGGGAAAAATTTCATCTTCATACGTGCCTTGACCTATTGAAGTAGATAATTTATAAAATTGGGAGGAGCCACTGTTATAGGTTCTAGTTAAAGCAAAAGATAACCCATTTCTACCTGGTAAAACAAAGTCTGTTTCTTGGATTGATAAACTTCCAGATAAAGTAGATACCGTTTCATGTTTTAAATTAATAGAATACGGTGCTTCATTCGTTTGTAAATTGACATTATTTAAAGTTTCTTCATCAGGTTCAGGTTCAATTGGTTCCTCTTCTTCTAAAATTGAAACCTCATTCTTCTTTTTATCATCCTTATCTTTCTTACCTTCTTTGTTTTTTTTATCTTTCTCTTCTTCTTGATTAACAAGCTCATTACGAATGATACTTTGAGCATTTTTAGATGGATTAATAAACTTTGGCTTGATCTTTTTTATGCTCTCTTGATATGTTATTTTGTTTTCTTCTTGAAAGGTTTTACTGTTTTTCTCCTTAAAGGTTTTATTATTATTCTCCTGATATTTTAACGCTTCTTCAATGTCTTTTAGTGTATAACCTTTATTTAACTCATTTTGAATAAACTCTTGAGAGACATTAAAACGTTTCTCAAGATTCTTTTTGTTCTTTTTTGCTGATTTTAAAGGCTTTTTCACCTCAATGGATTTTGCCTTATCATTCTTGGCATAAACGGACGGGGATACTGCTTGTATATTAAAACTAGTAACCAATAAGGTTAAAATTAACGTTATAATAATAGATTTAAATTGTCTCTTTTTCATCTGATTTCACCCCTAGTTTTGAATAGTAGTCTGTTTATTTTTTAAATTTCCATTCTCATCGTATTGGTACTGTGTTTCAATGTTTAGCTCCAAAGGATTTACTGTAAAGGAATAGGATTCCTCTGAAAAACTACCGTCCTCACTAAAAACTTTTATATAGTAGGTTTGTCCACTTTCTACTAAATAATAGAGTTCATTAACTAATATTCCTTTTAAATTCATTTCAGCATCATAAACATGTAGACTATATTTGGTAGTCTCAGGTGATTGAAATGTTATAGTATCAACACCAGTTTGAGTTGGAATATACTTATAGAAATCCGAATCATTCTCTGAACTTATGGTTGAATTATAATTGCTATGATAAGCAATCGGATATGCTGTAGCTACATCATCATTGGGTTCGTAAGAAGTAGGTAATTGAATATCGTTAACATACGACCATCCAGACCAATTTGTTCCATCATATACTTGGATCCCAAAATTCCATTCTCCTCCTGCTAATTGTGGAGTCGTATGTGTTGTATTGGATGTAGATATAATGTCAGAAAAATAGGACCATGTTTCCCAATTATCTTGTGAACCAATTACTTGATACGCGACTTGCGTTTCCGTATCTAAATCACTATAATCCCAATGTAAAGTAATTGTATTTTCCTGTAGTTGTTGTCCATCACTATGAGAAGTAATATTTAACGTAGGTAAATTATTTAATATTACATGAACACTATTAGAATTTGGACTCTCTCCAATATTACTTATTGAGGTTACAACGTAATAATAACTGTTACCATTTACAACTGTTGTATCACTAAAATAAGGACTCAGTATACTCTCAGCAATGGTTTCATAAGGTCCTTCTAAAGTAGATGATCGTTTAACATTATAGCTCTCTGCTGTTTCTACAATATCCCATGTAAGGTCAACTTTTGAGTCACTTGCTATGGCTTGTAGATTCGTAGGCTGGTTAATACCATAGTATCTTTCTATAATGTAATCCGCTAAGTTATTCATTACTGCATCAATATTTGAATTATCTATATAGGTTCCAATGCCGTTATTATAGTCTATTAATGATTGAATACTGGATTTATTCCCATCATTCCCTATACCAATAAAGTCAAAGTTTGAAGAATCCATTCCGTTTTTAATGAAACTTGTATCTAAATCAGTTTCTAAGAAAATACCATAAAAACTATCCTCAGCATCCCTTAAATCCATTTCTAATGGAAGGTAATTGTTAGAAAAAGTTCCTGTATATACAGGGTATTGCGATATAGGAGTTCCTGTACCTTCATGATATAAACTACTTGTATCGTCACAATCATTAGCTCCTGCTAAAGAGTGATCATCACAATGTTTTCCCTGTAAATATACTCTAATTTCTTTCTCCATTAAATCATCATTAGAACTAGCATACCCCTTAACAATATCATCAGGATCATGATAATATCCAGATATATCTAAATCATTTGAGACAATATTACCTTCAGAATTTTTACTGTCTACTACCATCTCCATGCCAACCCTAGTATGTGTTACACCAGGATCTGCTGGACCACTTCCTGCACGAAGTCCTTCGTAAAATAAATTAGCCTCAGGAATAATCATAAAATTCATATCACCCCTGAAGTTACTAGTATGACTTTTTCCATCATCATCTCTAGCTGCTTGACTATACCAATAAAAGTTGTCTAGAGACCCAGTAATACTCTTATTTAGTTGTATTGCTTCTTTATAGGTTACGTCTTCAGGATCAAATACATATTCATATATATATTCATCACTTATTAAGTTCCCAGTATCTGAATTTCTTATTTCTCTATTAAAAGAACCAATATCATGATTAACATAAGCATAAAATCCTATTGAATGCAAAGGTAGATTGTTGGGATTACTATATGTAAACATTTCTGCCCATAAAGTATCTTGGCTAGGGTTATTTGGAGGAAAATAGGAATCTGACCAACAAGCATTGGGATCTTGATCATCTTTCTTAGAACAAACTCGTTCATTATGAATTGTAATAATCTCCCCATTCTCATCAATTACATTTATATCCATATATAGATTCTCAGATTTTGTATCAAACCCACTCTCATCAAAATCCATATCTTTTAAAATTACAGTATTAATACTAGGAATAAAAAAAGCTCTAAAATCTACTCCAAATGTACCTTCATCATTACTATAGTAATAATTCCCGTTAGTCCTAACTAATTTAGATACTGGATTTTGGACATATCCTCCTAAGGTATCAACAGATAAATCCAATCTTATATCTCTTTCTTCTAAAAGAGGAATTAATACTTCTTGTGCTTTTTCCAATATGATTTGTTCGTTATACCCTAATCGCTC
This sequence comes from Chengkuizengella marina, assembly GCF_009910845.1. Lineage (GTDB taxonomy): Bacteria > Bacillota > Bacilli > Paenibacillales > KCTC-33759 > Chengkuizengella > Chengkuizengella marina. Next base: position 11,817 of record NZ_SIJB01000061.1, read on the forward strand.
TGTCATTAAAATTAAATCAGTGTCAATTACTCTAGTAAGTTTAGTTCCATCCATAGCTTTAGTAGAAGTGATTGGTTCTGAAATATTGCCAGAGTAATCTTCTAAACCTTGTATAGAAAATTCAATTTCACCAACAGGATCTTCTTCAGTTACTCTGACTGAGGCAACTAGACTATGTCGAGTATATGATATATTAGTAGGTTTCCCCAAGATGGTTATATATGGATCCTTCACAATTCCCTCATTTAATCCAATAGTTAATTCTACCGTACTTCCTTCACCTGCTAAGTCCCCTCCATCACTAGAAGAAATAGAAGAGAAAATGATTTTTGGAGCAGTATCAGGCGTATTATCCACCCCGTTTTTTGAGGGAGTTTTTATATCTGTCCAGCCCTCTACTCCTAATTGACCATAATCGTCACTTCCTACTGTCACTACACTTCCATCGCTTTTTAAGCCTACTGTATGATAAATTCCTCCGGTCACTTCTACAATATCTGTCCAACTGGCGACTCCTAATTGACCATAATCGTCACTTCCTACTGTCACTACACTTCCATCGCTTTTTAAGCCTACTGTATGATAATATCCTGCTGACACTTCTATTATATCTGTCCAGCTTTCGACTCCTAATTGACCGTAATCATCACGTCCTACTGCCACTACACTTCCATCGCTTTTTAAGCCTACCGTGTGAAATCCTCCTGCTGACACTTCTACTATGTCTGTCCAGCTTTCAATTTCTAATTGACCATCACTATTGTATCCTACTGCTACTACACTCCCATCATTTTTTAAGCCCATCGTATGATAATACCCTGCTGACACTTCTACTATGTCTGTCCAGCTTTCAACCTCCAACTGTCCAAAATTATTGGCTCCTACCCCTACTACACTCCCATCACTTTTTATGCCTAAAGTATTATAATTTCCTGTTGACACCTCAACTATATCTGTCCAGCCCTCGACCCCTAACTGACCGGAATTATCATCTCCAACAGCCACTACATTTCCATCCATTTTTAATCCTACTGTATGCTTAGATCCTGCTGACACTTCCACGATGTTTCTCCAATCACCAACTCCTAATTGGCCAAAATCATTCCGTCCAACAGCTACTACACTTTTATCTCTTTTTAAACCTACCGTATGAAACCCCCCACTAATGTTGTTGTTTTTTATCTCATCATGGGTCAAAGTAACAGCGGAACTAGTCATCTGATTCAAGTTTAGTGTTTCTGTTTCTTCTAAATTATTTAATAAGTTTTCTTGTTCTTCTACATCATTCAATGGTTCTTCTTCAATAATTTCATCATCTATCTCATTCGATTCTTGTATATCTTGGGAATCTTCTTCTATTGTTACTAATCCATAACCATATTCAGTGATATCTCCTAAAGATACCGCTGTTGTAAATAATTGATTCTTAACATCTTCAGAAGTTAGTTTCTTATCATTAGCCCACAATACTGCTGCTGCTCCTGTTACATGAGGTACAGCCATTGATGTCCCAGACATTTCACCATATGTATTGTCATTTAAAGTACTTAATATCGATGTTCCTGGAGCCACTAAATCTAATTCTGAACCTGTACTAGAGTATTCTGCTCGTTTTAAGTTTTCATCAACAGCACCAACAGATATGCTTTCTGGATATCCTGCTGGAAAAATTAAAGTTTCTTCCCCTAATCCTAAGTTCCCTGCTGCTGCAATCACTAAAATACCTGCATCTGTA
>NZ_SIJB01000062.1 GCF_009910845.1 Chengkuizengella marina
CTAACTACAGGTACCATTTTACAACTTTGTTGGAACACCTCTTTTTTGCTGGCACATCCTGTACCGACAACTACCTCTTCTATTTCTGTCTAAGACTTGTCAATTGGAGAGTTTTCTTTAACATAAATAATGTATTTTTTGTTTATTTATATAAAATAGAATACAATTCATTTGAGGGATTTTAACTTTCTCATAGATGTTTAGTGTGAAAATATTAGCAATCTATAAAAGTGAAAAATACATGATAAAGGAGCAAATTTATGATATCACCTGTTTTTATACTTATCATTGTAATTATATTTATTCCTTTGGTATTATTCTTTTTCTTTTTTATTTATGATAAAAACCAAAGACAACACTCTATTTTAAGAAACTATCCTGTTCTCGGAAGAATTAGATATTTATTAGAGCATACAGGACCGGAGTTCAGACAATATTTGTTTGATGGAGATACCCAAGGAAAACCATTTTCAAGGAATGACTTTTTAAGTATTATATTCCCATCTAAGTATCTAGAAACGATTATATCTTTTGGTTCTAAAAAGGACTTTGAACAAAAGGGATATTTTCTTAAAAATTCTTTGTTTCCAAAACTAATGAAAGAAATGAAAATAGACAATCAATTTGAGATAAAAACAAAATATTATAAAACAAAAGAAGAAACACTTTTTAAACGGAAAGAAACATTTAAGGATAAACAAATCGAACCCTGGTTATTACACGATGACAATGTTGTAATTATTGGTGAAAAAACATGTAAACATCCTTTTCATGTCAAAGGACTTATTGGAATGTCTGGTATGAGTTATGGTTCTCTCGGTGAAAATAGCATTGAAACATTATCCAAAGGACTTAGTATAGCAGACGGAACATGGATGAATACAGGGGAAGGTGGTATTTCAGATTACCATTTAGCCGGAGATGTAGATATGATTATGCAGATCGGTCCTGCAAAATTTGGTGTGCGCACTGACTCTGGTGAGTTAGATTGGGAAGAATTAAAGTTAAAAGGATCGATACAACAAATAAAGGCATTTGAATTAAAACTAGGTCAAGGAGCAAAAATTCGAGGTGGACATCTACCTGCTGAGAAAAATACACCAACCATTGCAAAAGCACGTAAAATCCAGCCTTATACTACAGTTGAATCTCCAAATTCTTTTGAAGAGTTTAGAGATTTATCGAGCATGTTTGATTTTATAGATAAAATTAGAGAGACAACAGGCAAACCAGTTGGTATTAAGGTGGTTATTGGTGATGATACGGAGCTGCATTCCTTTGCAAAATATATGAAAGAAACAGGTCGAGGTCCAGATTTTATTACAGTAGATGGCGGTGAAGGTGGTAGCGGTGCTACTTATCTAGAAATGGCGGATTCTATGGGACTTCCTATTAAATCCGGTATTATGATTACTCATTCAGTACTGCAACATTACGGTGTTAGAGATCGGGTTAAAATTATTGCATCAGGTAAATTATTTACTGCAGATAAAGTTGCAATCGCTCTATCAATGGGTGCTGATCTCGTTAGTATGGCTCGTGCTTATATGATCGTCATCGGATGTATAGGTGCTCAACATTGTCATAAAAACACGTGTCCTGTAGGAGTAGCTACGACCAATCCAAAACTTCAAAAAGCACTTGTAATAGAGGATAAAAAATATCGTGTAGCTAATTTTACGGTTACACTCAGGCAGGGATTATTTACTTTAGCAGCTGCTGCAGGACTAGATTGCCCTACTAAATTTAATAGTAGTCATGTTGTGTATAAAGACGACTCAGGACGTATTACTCGTTTAAAGGATATAGAAAAAGATATTGATTATAGCATTTCTTCTTATCAGAATGATCTTAATAAAAGTGTATCTACTAATACTAATCAGCAAAAATTAAGTGGGTAATACTTAGGTTAATAAATGACTAACACAATTGACCAGTGTATATTAAATGAAGGTAAAGTTAAAATAAATATAGGACTGAGAGTATCTTTTAGATAACTCTTAGTCTTTTTTTACAAGATTTACTTTATAGTAAGAAGCCCTTATTTAATAGTCAAAAACCCTTTTTACTATTTTAGTGGATAAACATCTATACCATGTACATATGAATTACATAATATATTATAGGTTAATTAGGGAGGAGGGTATGGAAATGGCTGCTTTTTTCTTTTTTAAAACAGCAATCATTATTTTAGTACTTTTCATTCTACTTGTTATTATCCTTAGTATTTGCTTTATATGTATTTAAACGTTGATTTTTAATAGAGAATATGAATACAATGATTTAAGGCATTTCAACTTCGTTGGAATAGCCTTATTTAATAGGATAATGAAGGATAAATGAACATATTCAACTTCTTTGGAATGCACTTTTTTTGTTTTTATATGAAGAAAAATTTTCTTGTTTTTACCCTTTGACAAAACGTCTATGAAACATTACGCTGTAAGTAAGGTAAGTAATAAAATGAATACTCCATTTTCGCATTTTTTTGAAAACATACTAAAATTTTTCATTTTTATTTGGCAAAATGAGCTATAAATGAAACGGAGGAATATGGGTTGGAAATTTTTAATTATATGGAGAAATTCGATTACGAGCAAGTTGTTTTCTGTCAAGATAAAAAATCAGGTTTAAAGGCTATCATTTCAGTACACGATACTACACTTGGACCAGCATTAGGTGGGTGTAGAATGTGGCCTTATGTCAAAGAAGAGGATGCCGTTCTTGATGTTTTACGTTTATCAAGAGGGATGACATATAAAGCAGCAGCTGGAGGGTTGAATCTTGGTGGAGGGAAGTCCGTTATCATTGGTAATTCTAAATCGGACAAGAATCCTGAAATGTTTCGCGCATTTGGTCGATTTATTGAGAATTTAAGTGGTAGATATATTACCGCAGAAGATGTTGGGACAACAGAAGAGGATATGAACAATATACATAAAGAAACAAATCATGTGACAGGTGTTACGCTTTCATCAAGAGGTGCAGGTGGTAATCCATCACCTTCAACGGGATACGGTGTATATCGAGGGTTAAAAGCAGCAGCTTTTGAGAAGTTCGGTACAGACAATTTAGAAGGAAAAGTGATTGCTGTACAAGGTTTAGGTAATGTAGCGTATGCCTTATGTGGGTATCTTCATAAAGAAGGAGCAAAACTAATCGTTACAGATATTAATAATGAACGTGTGAATAAAGCAGTCCAACAATTTGATGCAAAACCTGTAGATCCACAGGAGATTTATGGTGTGAACTGTGATATTTTTTCTCCTAATGCATTAGGTGCTGTAATAAATGATGAAACCATTCCTCAAATAAAAGCAAAGGTGATTGCTGGAGGTGCAAATAATCAATTACAACAGGATAAACATGGAGATCTTTTGCATGAAATGGGGATTGTGTATGCTCCAGATTATATTATTAATGTTGGCGGACTTATTCATGTAGCGGATGAACTAAAAGGTGAATTTAACCTTGATCGAGTGATGAGCAAAGTAGAACATATTTATCAAAACATGCAAAAGGTGATAGAAATCTCTAAGCGAGATCAAATTCCTACTTACCTAGCTGCAGACCGTTTGGCTGAGGAAAGAATTGCATCAGCAAAAAAAAGCAAGGTAATGAAATAGTAAATTTATTCATAAAAACATAACCATAGATCAGAGTATAAGAAAGACGATTTATCCTTTTTTAGGATAGCGTCTTTTTGTTTTATATGATTCTTTCAGCAGGTATTTTCTTTATTAATATTCTAAATACTTAATTTCCTTAAAAATATAATTATTGAATTGTCTGTAATAAATGTAAAAATTTATAATATAAAATGTTATAATATATTTGTTCTAAAATATTTTTATATTGGAGGTATTTTCATTGGTAAGAAAAAAGTGGGTTCAATCCGTTTTGGTAAGCGTACTTGTATTCTCTTTGGTTATTCCTCAAGTGTTAGGACATGATGAATTGGGTGATATCAATCTGGAAAAAGGGGAGAGAACGAATTTTGATGATATTACTGTACCTTTACTAGAAGGTAGTAAAAATTTGAAATTTTTAAATGAAGTGGCTGCACCTGAGATGGAAATTGTTAGAGAAGATGGGTTAGAAAACTCATACGCGGATGTGTATGCTCATAAAGGATATGCATACGTTGGCACACATACTAGAAATGGAGGGAACGGTGGAGTAAGAGTTTTTGATTTAAAAGACCCTGCTAATCCTGTAGAAGTCGCTGTTTTTGCAAACAATGATTTTCCTTTAACATGGCAAGAAAAAGTAATTGTAAAATCTGTAAATACTCCTTATTTTAACGGTGATCTTGCTGTAGTATCCATTCAGCAGTTAGATCGTACACATCCAGATTCAAAAGGTGGATTTTTATTATACGATGTTACGAATCCAATAGAACCTCAAAAGCTAGGTTTTTGGGAAATAGCAAAAAACACTAGAGGAACCCATGAATTATATTTAACGATGCGAGGAAATCAGGCTATTGTACTAGCAGCAAGTCCATATACAGATTATTTTACACATGGTGAACAACGCGATTTTCAAATTGTAGATGTTAGTGATCCGTCTAATCCTAAAACAGTATGGCAGTTTGATCCTAGGACACTTCCCGAAGTTGATGAATCATTTGATGGATATTATTGGGATTCTCCTGATGGAAAAGTAAGACCTTTATTTAATCATAGCACCATGGCTGATGTAACAGGAAAATATGCATACATTTCTATGTGGGATTTAGGGACCCTTATATTTGATATTCAAGATCCTGTGAATCCTATATACTTAGGACGTACTGAGTTTGCTTCCGAGCAGCAAGGTTCTGCTCACTCATCCACAATAGCAAAAGGAGGCACAATTTTAATTGAAACTCGTGAGGTATATGCTCCAGTTCGAGATGGATATGAAGAAGCATATGGATACACTCGTATTTTTGACATAAAGGATAAATCAAATCCATCACTACTTAGTGAATTCAAAACAGATTTAACATATGATATACCTGATGAAAATAATGTTACATTGGCAAAAACAGTACATAATCCCCAGGTGAGAGGAAATACACTTTATCTCTCATATTATGCGGGAGGGATTATAGCTGTAGATATTACGGATGCCAGTAATCCGACTGAAATTGCACGTTATACACCTGAATCTGCATATGTGTGGGGAGTGTTTATTGATCGTAATTACATCCTGGCATCTGATATTCGCAGCGGATTAAAAGTATTGCTAAAAAATAATAGTCAGGAAGATTAAGTAAAGTTTACAAGATTATTGTTAACTTTTTAATAAGGGAGAGACTATCTTAAGGTCTCTCCTTTTTTGTGTTTTAATGCTTTATGCACATATTCTTCACAATAGTTTGGTAAACTTGATGAGGATAAGTATTATCTGAATAGAAAACGTGCGGGAGTTGATCAACATAAAAAAATTGTCTTTTAAAATAGGGATGTTGTTTTTTATTTTTATCTTGTTTATCGAATCCATGCTGTTTTTTTTGCTTTATTTTTCTATCGTAAATGAGAGAGTGCAAAGTGAAACAGATAATCTTTTAGCTCGTGGAATGAGTCATCGTGATGTTTTGGAGAAAAATTTTGATACAGAAACAATTAAACATGTAGCTCTGATGGAATCAGAGGCAGAAACAATGGTTGTCATTACAAACGAAAAATTTGAGGTTCTAAAAGCTTCAAATGAGGTTAATGATGATATGAAACAATTAATTCTAATGGGTAATTTCGTTGATTACTCACATCATGGTATGACAATTGAATCTGAGTGGAAGCGTGAACCTTTTTTAGCAACGGTAAGTCCCATACGTACGGATAATAACATAAAAGGATATGTGTTTATGTTTTTGAAAACACAACCTATAAGAGATATGATTCATAATTTGTCTATGGAGTTTTTCATCGTAGGTGTACTCGCGTTTGTCATTTCGATCATTGCAACCATTTTTTTATCTAAGTTTATAACAGGTCCGTTAATTCAAATGAAAAAAGCGACTGAAAAACTTAGTAAAGGGGAAAGTGATGTTATGTTAGATACTTATCGTGAAGATGAATTGGGTGAACTCTCCCGATCAATTCAAAAACTGTCTGATGATTTAGATCAATTAAAAAAAGAAAGAACAGAATTTTTGTCAAGCATTTCACATGAACTTCGTACGCCATTAACTTATTTGAAAGGATATGCTGATGTATTAAACAGACCAAACCTTTCGGTGAAAGAACGAGAAGAATTCATTACAATTATTCAAGAAGAGGCTAGTAATGTAAATACCTTAGTAAAAGATTTATTTGATTTAGCTAGAATGGATCAAAATGAATTTATCATTCGAAAAGAACAGGTGGAATGTTGTGAATTTCTTCAAGAGATTGTATTAAGATTAAAACCAGCATTTGAAGAAAAGGGTGTTTCATTACATTGTTTTTGTAAAAAATCTATATTTATAACTATAGATCGAATTCGATTTGGTCAAGTCATTCATAATTTTTTAGACAATGCTCTAAAATACTCTCGCTCTGATACCCATGTTCAAATAAAAGTATTAAAAGAGAACCAACAAATCAGAATCCAAATTTCAGATCAAGGAGATGGTATTCCCAAATCAGACTTACCAAGAATTTGGGATCGGTTATATCGAGTTGATAAATCACGTTCTAGAGCAACAGGAGGCAGTGGATTAGGTTTAACAATTGCAAAAGAAATTATTGAGAAGCATGGTGGAGAAGTACATGTGAAAAGTGTATTAGGAAAGGGAACAACCTTTTCAATTTATATGCCAATAGAAGGGTTATGAAAATATGAAAGTATTGATTGTGGATGATGAGCTTAGAATGCGGCAGTTGTTAATGTTATATTTGCAACCTAACGGTTTTCAATGTGAAACAGTGGATAATGGCAAAGAAGCGATTCACTTGCTTGAAGAAGGTTCTTATGACTTAGTACTTCTTGATATTATGATGCCTGAATTAAATGGATTTGAAACTGCAAAAATGATTCGGGAGTTTTCCAATGTGCCGATTATTATGCTAACTGCACGAGACCAAAATGACGATATGGTGAAAGGGTTAAAAGTTGGAGCCGATGATTACATTACAAAACCTTTTGATGAAGCTGTTTTAATGGCACGCATTGAAGCTGTTTTGCGAAGATCACATCAGATGAATAAGGTTGAGTTTAATGGTTTAGTATGGGATGAAGAGAAACATGAATTGAAATATAAAGAACAAGTGATTACTTTAACACGGAAAGAGTTTGAAATGATCGGGTTCTTTTTAAAAAATCAAAAAGTTGTATTTAGTCGGGAAAAGTTCATTGAAGTAATTTGGGGATTTGACTCAAATGTAGAAGGGCGCACTGTAGATTCTCATTTAAGAAATATTCGTGAGAAATGTAGAAAAGTTCATTTTCCTATTGATGAACATTTAAAGACAGTATGGGGGATAGGATATAAATGGGAATGAAATTAAATTTTATTTTCAATTTCTACTCAGTTTCTGCACAATTTCCTGCTAAAATAACGATGACTCAATATAAAAATTCAACAATGCAATAGTCAAGAAGGGCTCAATTTATCACAAGCTGATGGTGACTTTATTAAAAAAACTTATAGATGGTTATCAAAAATGCAAAAGATAATGGCAATGATTAATGATAGGAGATGAGGTAATGAAAAAAATTTTGATCGTAATAGGAATGTTTATTTTTATTTTAACAGGTTGTGCGAACACAGATAATGTAGAAGAATCTGAATCAGGAAAGCAAAATGAAGAACAGATTCAAAATGAAACAAATGATAATAAATCAGATGATGGAGGTACATCTGAAGTTGAACAAGATGATTCCGAAAAATCTACCCCAGATTCAACTCAAATGGATATTGTTGAATTCGGACATGTTCACGGCATAGGTTTTAATTCTGAAGGTAACCGATTACTTCTTTCATCACATACAGGTTTAAAAGTTTATGAAGATGGAATTTGGCGTGAAGGAGAAGGAGAAGGCCATGACTATATGGGATTTGCAATGGCAAAAGATCATTTTTTTTCTAGTGGACACCCAGCTCTCGGATCTGGATTAAAAAATCCGTTGGGAATAGTGAAAAGTTCAGATGAAGGGAAGAGTTTAGAACAGTTAACTTTATATGGAGAAGTAGATTTTCATGTGACGGGAGTATCTTATAACACGAATACCCTTTATGTAATGAATTTTGCACAAAATAGTGTGATGAAAGATAGAGGATTATATTATACCCAAAATGAAACGCAAACGTGGAAAAAAAGTCTATTACAAGGTTATCCTTCTCAGTTAGAACCTCATGCAGTAGCTGTTCATCCAGATGATGATTCAATAGTAGCAATGACTACTGAAAATGGATTATATTTATCAAAAAATTATGGTGACTCTTTTGAAAAATTCTTTGATGGGTACCAAATAACAGCTGCATACTTTGATTTTAATGATCAATTATGGGCAGGAACATATAATGGACAAGCTGGACTTCAGCATATGGATCTTAATACAGGTGAAATAACTGCAGTGAATATTCCTGATATGCCAAAGGATGCAATACAGTATATATCTTTAAATCCCAAAACTACTTTGGAAATGATCATAGCTACTTATAATGTTAATATGTATAAAAGTGTAGATGGGGGCCAAAGCTGGGTTAAAATTGCTGAACAAGGAAAACCCAAATCAAATCTTGACTAGATTGGAATAATCCTCTTTTCAATATTCAAAAAGTACATGCTGATGAAGGTCATGGAAAGGAAAACGATGAAATGAAAAGTATTCATATGAACGCAAATGCTGGGCAAACGGTAAGTATAAAGTTCATTCCAAAAGAAGAGGGTGAATTTGTATTTTTTTGCACTGTACCTGGACATAAAGAAGCAGGAATGGTTGGGAAGTTTATAGTAAAAGAATAACCTTGAGATGTAAAATATAAATTCTGTGTTTCCCTAAAGAGGCTCGTCAATAGACGAGTTTTTAATTTTTTAGTAAAAATACTATTTTAATCAAAATTGGGCAGAATATCCAAATAGTGAATAGGCTCACATCAAATCGTTTGTCAGAATAAATTGTAGTAAATAGTGTATATAAATGAGGTGACATCATTGGCAATGGCTGAAGTTTATAAAAGACTTTTAAAAGGAGAAAAGTTCAAAAAAATTAGTGACCTTAATTTAAAGGAATTAGACATCAAAGATCCTTCAGAGTTGGTAGGTTCTAACCCAGTTTTAAAGGAAGCTGCGAGAAAGCACGCTAGAAATTTGAAGTACAAAAAAAAATAAACTCATAAAAATTGAGTTTATTTAAATCCCATGATCTTTTTAACAAGAGGTTCATCTTTACTCACATGAACTGTTTTTACGATTTGCCCTGTAGCTATGTATTCTGAATGATTGGTTTTATGATTTCTATTAGATAGCTTTCTTTTCGCACGATTTTTAATATCTGTCGGTTTAATTGGAGTTTTTGACATCGTAATCACCCCTTTACTTAATGATATAAAAAAACTAGTTATACAGTCAAGTGGAATTACTAGCATCTTCTGGAGGAGTCGTTAAAGCAACCATATACTCAATATTTTCAACATTTTTACTAATATTATGATGTAATAGTTCAACTAGATGTTTATCTAACACATCAAATTCATAAGTATAACTGCTTAAAACCGTAACCAGCTCCTGATGATTATAAGCATAGTACATGAGTAAATAATTTTTTTTAAATAAATTATCGTTGTTTATTTTGTTTTTAATCATTACTTTTTCTGTTTCTTTTGATTCCTGTATTAATTCATCAAACATTTTTGGGAAATCACTAGTATGGACTTCATAAACAAAATGAGAATCAAATTCCTTCTGATATCCTTCTTTAATCTCCTCTAAGAAATGCGCTAGTACTTCTTTAAAATCGATAGAAGGGATTGGAGTTCCATCATTTAAAAACTGTAATGTTGTAGCTTCTGCATCATTACTAGATAAGTACGCCATTAATTTAGCTTTACCACCTGTGATTTCAATGGTTTGAATAGCCGCTTTTTCCACGTTTTCTACTTCAATTTCCATACGAAATAATTTAATCCTTCTTAATCTCCTGAATCCGACTGGAATGATTAGAAAGATAATCATCCAAATGACTAATAAAGAAATGCCTCTAAAAATAATTTTATTTAAATCAGATTGTATGATGGAATTCAAAAATGATTGCCACTCAGTCTCTTTACTTGGGGGTGCTAGGTTGACTTGTATTTGCATTTCCGAATCTATCTTTAATGTGTCCCCATCTATATTTTCCATATTTTCCTCAATAATAGTATGATCTGAAAGTAAGAAAAAAGATAATGGATCTATGTTGAACGTACGATAGCCAAGCAATATAGTAGATATAACCATCCATCCACCAATAACAATAATACCCGTTGCATATAAGTAAGGGATGAATGAATCAACCCACATAAAAAAAGTTCTTTTTTCATATTGTAATGCATTTTTATTTTTAAACATCTCAACTCCCTCTCCTCAAATTCATTATTAGAATCTTCTGCTCATTTACTCAATATATTCGGTTTTTTTAGCATAATTCCTTCCAAAAAATTCATTTTATTGAAATCTTAAAAACTATATTGTTTTTAAAAAATGTGTCATATGATGGCGAAAAAATGGTGAAAAAGTCATTGAATTTTGTTGAAAAATCACTACTTTTATCCTCTTTTGCTAATATATTGATTTATTAAAAAATATTAAATAGAATGAACTTGAGTTTGATGATTTTAATAAGGGGATAAGGAGGACAAGTTGTTTTACTTAAAAAAAAAGTCAAATGAGAGGAGTTAAGTTCGTATGATTCAAAGAAATTATAAACCGTTCAAAAAGCACTTTATTTTAATGTTCCTTGTATTATTTGTAGTAGCAAGTTATGGATTAGGATCAGTGAAAGCGCAAAATAATGAGGTTAATTTAAATGAAATTATCTCAAACTTACATGCAGATAACAGCGATATTCTTTTTACTGATCAATACAATGATGAAGATGAAATTCGAGTTATTATTGAATTAGAAGGGGATCCAGCAATATATTTTGCACAAAGTAAAGGCTTGAAATATAAAGAGCTTCCCTCATTGAAAAAAGAAGAACTTCAAGAAGAGATTGATGATGAGCAAACAGATTTATTATCAGAAATTGGTTCACAGGGGATTGATATAAATGTTGAAAATCAATTTGCAATCGTAGCAAATGGGATTAGCGGAATGATAAAATATGGAGATATTTCACGAATAGAATCACTTTCTGGGGTTTCTTCAGTATATATCGTTAATAAATATGAACGTCCAACTAAGAAACCGCAAATGATATCCAGTAAGGATTTAGTCCAGGCGAAAAACACATGGGAGTCTGAATATGGATACAAGGGTGAAGGGATGGTCATAGGTATTATTGATTCTGGTATAGACCCTTCACACAAAGATATGGTTATAACAGATGATAGTTTAGTAGAATTAACTTCCGATGAAGTAGAGTTGCTAGCTTCAGATAAACAATTGCCAGGAGAATATTTTACAGTTAAGGTTCCATATGGTTATAATTACGCGGATAAAAATAATGAGATTGTAGATTTAGGTGCAGGGGCATCTATGCATGGTATGCATGTAGCTGGAATTGCAGCAGCAAATGGTGATGAAGAAAACAATGGTCTTAAAGGGGTTGCACCAGAGGCTCAATTGTTAGGTTTAAAGGTTTTTGGAAATGATCCTGAAATGCAATTTACTTATGGTGATATTTATATTAAAGCTATTGATGATGCCATAGCATTAGGTGCTGATGTTATTAATATGAGTTTAGGGTCTACAGCAGCGTTTGTTGATGCAGATGACCCAGAACAACAAGCGATTAAGCGGGCTGTAGATAATGGAGTGATGATGGCCATATCAGCTGGAAACTCTGGATACTTTGGTAAAGATTTTTATCCTTTAGCTTCAAATCCTGATATTGGCTTAGTAGGCGCACCAGGTTTATCTTATGAATCTTTACAGGTTGCATCGATAGAGAATTCAGAAATTCAATTAGATCAAATGTCAATAACGGTAGGAGATGAAACACTACCTATTGCATATAAAAAACAAAGCAGCACTCCGCAGGCACTGAATGTGTTTGGTAACAATGAAATGGATGTTGTTTATGTAGAGGATGGACAACCGGATAAATATGAAGGCAAAGATGTTGCCGGAAAAATTGTATTTGTTGTTCGTACAGGTGGTTTTTTCTACGCACAGATTGAAGGACAAGCTGAAGAAGCAGGAGCTGCAGGGGTTATTGTTCGTGGTAGAGAGTCACATGGTGACTACGTTAGTATGGCACTAGATAGCCCAACAATTCCAATGGTTACTTTAAGTATATCAGATGGAAATATGCTAGAAGAAAAAGTGCTAGATGCTGGAGGTACGATGAAGGTTACCTTTACAGGGGAAACGTTGAGTGTACCAAATAATAGAGCTGGTCAGTTGGCAGATTCAACGTCTTGGGGTGTCACATCTAACTTAGACTTTAAACCTGAAATCACTGCTCCAGGGGCACAAATTTTATCCACTTTAAATGATGATCAGTATGGTTTAATGAGTGGTACTTCCATGGCTGCTCCACATGTTGCAGGAGGATCTGCACTTGTATTGCAACGTGTTGAAGAAGAATTTCCTGATTTGGAAAAAGCAGATAAAGTAAACATGGCTAAAAATCTATTAATGAATACATCCGTACCTATTACAGACCCGGAAGGTATGTTATATACTCCACGTCGTCAAGGTGCAGGTTTAATGCAACTTCTTTCTGCAGTGAATACCCCAGTTGTTGTAACAGAGAAAATAACAGGAGAAGCAAAAGTTGCTCTAAGAGAGGTTGGTAATGAGTTTTCATTTACGTTAACTGCAACTAACTATAGCGATGAGGACGTAACCTATCAAGTTAGCGCCAATGCTTTAACCGATTTAGTAGAAGATGGTTATAATCTATTGGCTACTCAAGAAATAGAAGAGGTTACCATCGAAATTGATACACCTGAACTTACTATACCAGCTGGTGGTAGTGAAGATATACAACTTGATTTTGATATTTCGGGTGCAGAAATTGAATTAAATGCATTAATGGAAAATGGTTATTTTGTAGAAGGTTTTGTAACGTTAACAGATATTACGAATTTAGAAGAAGATGATATGTCTTATCCAACTCTTACGGTTCCATATGTTGGTTTTCATGGAGATTGGAACGATCCACCAGTTATTGATGCACTTAGATATGAAGATAATTCTTTCTATGGATTTACAGGTTTAGTAGGTTCTGAGGATTTCCTTGGTTATGATAGTGAAACAGATTCATATTTGCTAGATAAGGTTGCTTTTTCTCCAAATGAAGATGGCATTGAGGATACGGTTACACCTATTCTATCTTTTTTAAGAAACTCTACTATAGTTGAATACAGTATTCTTGATGAGGAATTAAATCCATTAAGAAAAATAAGAACAGATTATAATGTTAGAAAAGATTACTATAATGGTGGAAGAGCTGATTATTATTCTTTTTCATCTACAACAGAATGGGACGGTTTTGTTAAAAATAAACTAGTAGAAGATGGTTTATATTATTATCAAGTTAAGACACAAGTTGATTACGAGGGGAAAGATCCACAGATATTACAAATTCCTGTAACAGTGGATACAACAGCACCTGAAATTAATGATTTAAATTATGATTCTGACAATATAGATTTAACTATTGATGCAGAAGATAGTGGAATCGGTATTAATTATTATGTGATTTTAATAGAAGGAGAACAAGTAGATACAGTACCGTATCAAGAAGACACTACAATATATGAATTTGCAACTAGACCTGCTGAAGGAGCAATGATTGATGTAATCGCTGTAGATTATGCAGGAAACTCAGCAATAGAATCTACTTTAGGAGAAGAAGATGAAGGGGTTCCGAATATTTTTGCTACTTCACCGGAAGCATTAGGAATCTTTGATTCGTTAGATATGGAGTTATCCGGATATATTACAGATATATCAGAAATTGATAACTTAACACTAACAGGAGAAACGGTGCTTGGTTCTCCAATTACAGTAGATTTACAGTGGAATGAAGAAGAAAATCGTTACGATTTTAATACAACAATCTCATTTTCACAAGATGGTGTACATGAGTTTTATATATCAGGATCAGATGTAGTTGGGAATGAAATTGGATTTAATCGAATGGTTTTTGTTGATTCAACAGCTCCAACGATTGATGTTTTTGGACTTCCTGAGAATGGGTATGTAGAAGCAGATGAAGAAGATCCGACAATAACTGTAAATCTCGCGGATAATTTTGATGAATTGAGATTCTTAATAGATGGTAGTGAAGAATTCTATCATCCATTTGTAGAACCTTATGAAATGAGACCTATAACTGAGGAATTAGAATTAACACTTCCTTTAGAAATGGGCAATAACTCATTTATTTTGGAAGCTGTAGATTATGCTGGTACAGTAACTACAGTAGTTGTATCCATTTATAAGGGAGAAGAACCTCCAGGAGCACAAATCACCGAGTTAATCGTTGATCCTGAACAATATGTAAGCATGGATAGACCTGCTACTATTAATGCCACTGCAAGTGAGTCTATTCTATGGGATGTTAAAATAATAGATCCAGAAGGTGAGGAAATGGACCTTCCACAAAGTGTAGGGGTAACGTACGAAACCACATTTGAACCAGATGAATTTACATTGAACGGAACTTATACAGTGGTAGCATCAGGTTCGATTGATGGAGAGGATAATGTGTATGGAACAGAAGCGGTATTTACAGTATATAACTATCCTTTAATGATTCAATCTGTAGACACATTAGATGGGAATGGAGAAGCAAAGACTAATTTCACCCAAGGTGAGAATGTTAAAATACAAGCTAGCATTAAAAACTTAGGACCAGATACTGCTGAAGATCCTTTGATTATTATTCAAGTCAAAGATGATGATCAATCTGTAGTGTATTTAGGATTCTTTACATTATTTGAAATTGCAGATGGTGCTACAAATGGTGCAGGCGTACAGCTAAATGACTTTGATAAAGGAACGTATACTATAGATGTTTTTGTTTGGGATCAGTGGGACAGTCCTTCTGCTCTATCTGAAGCGAATAAAGAAACCATGTTTACTATAGAATAGTAGATTGAACTATATCAAACTTTCGGTGAGGAGATAGATGCTTACTGAAAGTTTGATAGTTCCATATTGAACCTTTTTATTATTTTCTTATTGCAATAGAAGAAATAATACGGTAAACGGAATAAAAGGGGCGTGAAATATTTGAAGAAGGTTTTTATAATCATCCTATTATTGTCTCTAACTTTTGGAAATATAATGTTAAGTTTAGCAGAGGATAAAACTTCTGTTGATAAATCAGTTGATGAAAAGCAGGTTGAAGAAGGACAAAGTGAAATACCATCTGACGAAATGGAAGAAGCTTCAAATAATACAGATGTAAATATTTCAACAGATCAGCAATCTTATATTCCAGAAGACACTGTAGTCATAACGGGAAATATCTTGGTGAATCAACAACGGATGAGCGAGATCGATGTATTACTCACAATTAAAGAAGGCATGAATGGAATATACACATATCAAACTAAAACAGATGCTAATGGGAATTATGAATTTACTTATAGAATTCCAGAAGATGCTAATCCAGGTGAATATATTGTAACTGTAACATCTCTACAACAATCTAGTGAACTAACTTTCGAAGTTTTACAAAATAATCGAGAAGAACCAGAAGAACCAGAACCAATACAAATAGAATTATCGGTTGCAGCAGATCAACATAAGTATAATCAGGGAGATACAGTAGTTATTTTAGGTAATCTCAAAACAATAAACGAAGAACCCGTAAGCGATGCTGAAGTTTCTGTTAGGGTTGAAACAAATGATCAGCACATTTTTAGTGATGATATTATTACTAATGAAGAAGGTTTTTATGCAATTACATTTGATCTTTCTGAAGAAGCTATAGAAGGAGAATATGAGGTATTAGCAACATATGAGACACAGTTCGTCAGATCTACTTTTGAAGTAGAGGAACTGGATGAACAACCTACACCAACGGAAAAAGAACTGACCGTTTCAACAAAGAAATCTAAATATAATCCAGGTGATGAAGTTTCAATCTCTGGTAAGGTAAAGAAGGATGGGAAGTCCGCGAGTTCTATTGACGTTCTGATTACGGTTGAACGGAACGGACAAGAATTATTTGCAGGTCAAGAGACTACTAATGCTCAAGGTAAATATTCATTAAATTACAGACTTGGTTTAGATGCAAGCATAGGAGAGTATGATATTTCAGCAACTTCTGTAGGTATAACAGAGAACACTATATTTGATGTTGAATTAAAACAATCAGACAATTCTTCAGGAGGAAATGATAAACCAAGTAATGGCGGCAGTGGTAGTACCCCTCCTAAGGATGAAGTAGAAGATGAGATTTTACTCGTTGAAGAAGCTGATATTAAGGATCAATTGAGTAGTAATCTTGAACGTAATGTAGAAATTAATTTAAACGATAACACTGAAGATAAGGTTATGGTTGAAATGAATAAGGATATATTAAATAAAATACATGATGCCAATAAAACATTAGTTATTGAGAAAGAAAATATTAAACTAAATATTTCACCTGAAACACTAAAAGGGATTACTGGGGTATCTGGTAATGATATAACTTTCTCAATGGATAAAGTAGATCCAAAAAAATTAACTGAAGCGAATAAAGATACAGATCAGACAATTGTTTCAGATATTGTGGATTTAAAAATTACAACTAAGAAAAATTCTAATTCAATTGAAATTTCAACCTTTAATGAACCTATTGAAATTGCAATAAATATAAATCAAATTTTAGCAAAGGATACAAGAAAAGTAGCAGGTTATGTGTTAAATGAGCAAGAGAATGAATGGGAATATGTAGGCGGTAAAGTGAAAAATGGTGTATTACTGATTAAAACTACACATTTTTCAAAGTATACTGCAATTGCTAATGATAAGACATTTTCCGATATACAGAATATAAATTGGGCTAAAGACGCGATTGAGGTGTTAGCTTCCAGAAGTATTATTAAAGGCACTTCGGATGATATATTTGCACCTTCAGATGAACTGACAAGAGCTCAATTTGCATTACTTGTAGTACGTGCATTGAATATTCCACTAGAGGAATTTAAAGGTTCTTTTATTGATGTTCCTGAAAGTTTGACTTGGAGCGCTCTTGAAATAGAAGCTGCACAAAGATCGGGTATTGTTCAAGGGATTTCAGAAGGAGTATTTGAGCCAAATGAAAAAATTACTCGCGAACAAATGGCTACAATGGTCGTTCGTGCAATAAATTATAAAAACCCTGCACTTATTGATATTAAAGAAGAATTAGTATTCAATGATACTTCAGATATCCAAGCGTACGCTTTAGATGCAGTTTCAACAGCTGTTAGTCTAGGAATTTTAAAAGGAAAAGCAGATAATAGTTTTGCTCCTCGAGATTTTGCAACTAGAGCAGAAGCTGCTGTAATGTTATATAATGTATTGAATATATTGGAATAATGATAAGGTTATTAAGTATATACATTTCATTCATCTAGAGACCTATATAGGTCTCTTTTTTTCATTTTCTAAATATGTGATAAAATTAGCATATGTATTTTCAGGTTGGAAATAATATACATAAGATAGAAGCTTTTTTAAACATAAACTCACAAAAACTGAGGATGGTGTTATGGTTTATTTTATTTTTATTATTGCGGCAAGTTTTACAATTTTTTTGGCGGTAAAGCTCTCTAAATATGTGGATGTGATTAAAGAAAAATCATCCGTTAATGGAGTTTTACTAGGGCTAATGCTTGGTGGGGCTACATCATTACCAGAAATCACAACAAGTGTGACTTCCATTGTGATTAACAATCCAGATATCGCCACTGGAAATGTCTTAGGGAGCAATTTGTTCAACTTTATGATTTTAGCAGTTGTAGATATCATATTT
The DNA here is from genome assembly GCF_009910845.1 of Chengkuizengella marina. Taxonomy (GTDB): domain Bacteria; phylum Bacillota; class Bacilli; order Paenibacillales; family KCTC-33759; genus Chengkuizengella; species Chengkuizengella marina. Next base: position 18,082 of record NZ_SIJB01000062.1, read on the forward strand.
AGAAAAAGTCAAATATTTAACTATTCTAACAAACAAAATATGATGACGAACATCCTTGTAATGTTACTACTAATCTTTATTTCAATTTCAATTTATTTTAAAATCTCTTATCATATTTTTGGTATTGGATTAGATTCGATTGTGTTAGTTATAGTGTATGGTTTAGGAATGTGGCTTATTTCTAAAGTGGAGAATACCTCTGCAATACAACCTAAAAGCGATTCAAAAAATTATGAAAAATTCACTTTAAAAAGGGCAATTATATCCTTTATATTTGCTGCAATATTTATATTAGTATTTGGCTCAGTATTAACCATTTCAGCAGATAAAATTGCAACGATAACCGGAATTGATGCTTCATTTATTGGGACGTTTTTAGTCGCAGCAAGTACAAGTTTACCTGAAGCCGTTTCCATCATTGTTGCTGTACGACTGTTAAACTATAATTTAGCCATTGGCTCTATATTAGGAAGTAATACTTTTAATATTTTAATTTTAATTTTTACAGATGTGTTGTATAGAAAAGGCAATTTATTATTTCATTCTAGTCCGAGTCACATCTACACAGTTCTTGGCACGATTGTTCTTGCAATAATATGTATGTATGGACTGGTTAGGAAAAAAGCAAAAAATCGTTTTACGTATGTTATACCAAGTATATTGGTAGTGATAAGTTATTTTGTTGTCAGTTATTTAATGTTCATTCAAACCTAAATAAAGTAAACCCTGTGCATGTTCGCACAGGGTTTACTTTTCTTATTCTAAATATAACGAGGGAATTGTTATACTTAGTTATTAAATGATATTATTGATCCGTTTTTTCTGGCCCATGCTCCGGAGCGATATAATCTTCTGAAGTTGCTTTATCCGAAACTTTGATTAACTCATCAAATGATTGAACTTTATTCATTATACCTGCTGCCAAAGATCCATTGCTAAAATAAGCCACTTGATCAATGGTGAACCCGTAATCTGTAACACTAAAATCAGTGTCTAAAGTTGCACTTATTTCATCTCCATCTACAACAACCCAGAACGCACTTTGAGATCCATCATAACTGGCTACCGTACTTCCATTTTTATCTTTAATATGAACAAAATCATATCCTGCTTCTGTTGAAAAAGATGAAAAATGAATAGCTACTTGTTGTGCTCCAGGTTTTGAGTAAGTGTAAGTTTCTGTATGATTGTTTGGATATGGATGAGGAGTATCATAACTTTCAAGTTCATAGAACCATTCTCCTCCTACTTGTCCCGTTGGAAAGGAAGCACTTAAAACATAGTCATTTGTACTATTGGCACCGTTATAGCCAACAACTTGAATATAAAACGTATCTGCACCAGATGCTGTATATAGGATAGACTCACTTGATGTATTTGCATTAATGGATTTATCTAATTCAGCTCCGCTGCTGTTTAATAAATAAATGTCATAATCTTTTGGTAAACTTGTCAAGTCTATGGATATATCCCCAGACCCTCCAGTTGTAAAGGTATAGAAGTCTACATCACTTGAACTAGAAATATATGAAGTATATGACTCACCACTTGAAATTGAATATGCATCACTTAATGTATTATTAGGTTCAAATGTATCATCAGTTGGTGTTGTAGTAGAATCACCAATACCTACAGCTGCCAAACCGTCTGCAATAGCATTGTATTCTGTACTATTTTCACCATATAAATCTGTAGCTGATTGCAATAATGCATTACGTGCATCATCAAATTGTGAAAACTGTGTTAAATATGAAGTTAATGCTCTATAATAAATTTTTCCTGATTTTTCAAAACCTATGTTTGTAGCGACGTTATAAAATGCTTTGTTGGTAATGGAGCTATTTATGTGTACTCCACCCCAATCACCTTCCCTTGTGTTAGGTAGTACTCTAAAGTCATCCATATGGTCAGGGTAACCAAAAATTGTTGGATCTTCCATACTTCTGATTGCATCATTACCATTAATGAAAATATCTTCTCCTAGTAACCATTCAGTTGAACCTTCATACTCTACCTCAGCTAGGATACCGAACACATCAGAGAAGGATTCATTTAATGCACCAGATTGATTTTCATATTCTAAATTTGCTGTAGTATCAGTAACCGCATGTGTTAATTCGTGAGCAACCACATCTAATGAAGCAGATAAAGCATGTGAATTAACCCCATCTCCATCACCGTAAACCATTTGTACACCTGTCCAAAAAGCGTTTTCAACGTTATTTCCTAAATGTACACTTGAAATGATATCAGATCCATTGTTGTCATAACTGTTGCGATTATGGTTATTTAAAAAATAATCATAAACAACTCCAGCATAAAAGTGTGCATCAACAGCCGCACGTTGACGAGATGAACTAAAATTATTATTATCGTCTGTCACATAAACACCTGGGCTCGGGTTGAAATCATCTAGAGGATCCATTGTGTTTTGTGCATCATAAGTTCTAATTACACCATTCATTGGTTTTGTTGTATCATGTAAATAATATAAACCTTCGGATAGGAAAGTATTAAGTGTTTTTGTGTCTCCAAACACACCTGTTCCAGTACCTGTCTCAGCTGCTTCTACAATTCTATTTACTGATCTTAATACTTTGCCTTTTTTAGCATCGATATAGAAAAATTCTCTACCAAGATAAGGCTCCATAAATTGTAACTCTACTACGTATACAGGTTGCCACTTGTTTTCATGTTTGTATAAGTAAAGTTCTGATGTTGGCTCTACTGTGAACGTATTCTCATCAGGTGTAAAATTTAAATTTTTCTTTGCTATATTAATAGCATCTTTGTGAGATAGTTTGACTGATTTTTTCCATTTTTTCTTTGCTAATTTTGGTTCAGCTTGTCCATTTATGGCTGTAATCACTCCATCTTCATTGGTGTGAATGATGACTATAGCTCCGTATACTGGAATTCCATCCACTTCAAGCTGTGTACGATAATGAGTCATACCAAGCTCATCTGTTTCTACTTTTTTGACTTCAAATTCACCGCCATCAATCTGAAAAACATCTTTATTCTCATTTAGAAAATCTAAAGCATTTATGTTCTTTTCAGATAGCTCTCCAGAGATAAAATTAGGAATTCCTTTTTTCTTATCCCATGATACTTTAAACTTCTTCTTTTTAGTTTTTTCTGTTTTCTCACTCATCTTATTCAGTTTTTGAAGCTGTTTTGTTTTGTTCTCTTTCACCTTAGTAGATTCTGCATTAACATTGTTTGAAATAGGTAAAAGAAATACTCCAAGTGTAAGAGCCAAAGATAATATCAACGAAACCAATCTGACTTTTTTCATAGTTTCCACCTTTCTGAGAATGATTTAAGATTTTTTGTGTAGATATCATTACTACTAAACTATTAAACCTACTAAATCACCCCTTTCACTTGGAAATAGGAAACACATTGTCACTAACTTTTTATAATCACCCCCTTGTAAGAATATACATTTTTCAATTTTCTGACTTTTTTAAAAGGACTAAAATACCAAATAAGTCATCATTATCTAGTATACATATATATTAAATATTGTAAATAAGCATTAATAACTATAAATATTTGTGAATATTTTCACTTTATTAAATATACACATACTCAACAATTCATCATATTAATGTTCAAGGGATGATAAGGGATGTGTCATAACGAAGTTCATGATATTTGATTGAAAACTGAACTCTATCATTTACTACAAAATATAATCAATAATAAAGATGATAGAACTACATAATAATACATAAAACTACAAAATATAATCAATAATAAAGATGATAGAACTACATAATAATACATAAAACTACAAAATAATATAATTATCGACAAAAAATATGTACTGAAAATAATTTTTATGGTAAAATTCTCTTGATCTCATTGAGATTTTATAAATGAATTTCAAGATCATTTCACTAATTTATCATTAAACATAGGAAGTATGAAGAGATTCTACCATTATCCATATGATGTAATATATTTAAATTAAAGGTTCAGTGGAATTGTCATGCCCTTGTTTGGATTCCATAACTTGTTGAGAAAACAGAAGTATCTGTTCTTCCCGGTGAAGCTTTTGAAAGGCATGAATTTTTTGATAGGATTTGGGGTTAAACCAGATATATTTCGTCAAGTTATGGAGTTAATGATCCAATTTATCAAATTAGAACAGTGGAAATAGAAGTCTGCAATCAAACAGTACTATTTGAAAAGAATATCCACATCTGCAATTAAATAAATGACTAGTAATTTTATTATTCTGGTTCAAGTTTCATATAGCGAAGATGTCTATCTAAATTATTATCACAATTATGCTCGACTGCATTAAATATAGGAGGTTAATTATGAATGACATAAATTATTATCATCTAACACATCCTCAAAAGCGTGTCTGGTATATTGATAGATTAAACACAGGCTCACCCATTCATAATATCGGGGGAATATTAAAGATATTTGGTAAAATAGATCTACAGAAATTAGAGAGAGCCATTCGTATCTTAATAGAACAAAACGATAGTTTACGAATTAGATTTATAGAAAGAAATGGTGAACCTTTACAGTATATTTCTGAGTACAAAGAGACTGATACCATAGATTATAAAGACTTTTCTAGCGAAAACAATAGCATTGAACATTTTAATTCTTGGACTAAAAAAGTATTTCAAGAAAATTTTGATCTTATAAATAATAAGCTTTATTATTTCTGTATTTATAAGTTAACTGAAGATGAATATGGATTTTTATTGAAAATGCATCATTTAATCTCTGATGGATGGACAATGAACTTAATTGAAGCACAAATTAATGAAGCATATACACAGTTAATGAATATGGAAAGTGAAGTTAATCTAGATACAAGCTCATATATAGGTTTTATAGAAAAGGAAAAGAAGTATTTAACATCTAATAGGTTTGATAAAAATAAAAATTTTTGGAATGAAAAGTTTAACGATATTTCTGATGATCTTTTAGCACACAGTACAAATCACTTAGAAGGAGAAAGAAGAAACTTTAGAATTAATAAAGAGACAAGTTTGAAAATCAAAAAATTTATACAAGAGAAGGGCATTTCTTTAAATTCATTCTTTGTTGCTATGAAATTAATATATCTTCATAAAACTAAATCTATAGATGATATTGTAATAGGTATTCCTGTTCTTAATAGAAGTGGAAAGACAGATAAAAAAACAATGGGAATGTATACCAGTTCAATGCCTTTCAGATTTCAATTCAAGCCTAACATGAATCTTGAACAAATGATGGAAGGTGTGGAGAGTGACTTTAGAGCTTGTTTTTTTAATCAAAAATATCCTTACGATCTTCTTACTAAGGATTTGGATTTAAAGAAAAAGGGAAATGATGGGTTGTTTAATATTTCAGTGAATTATTACAATACAGCTTTTTCAAAACAGATAAGTAATATTCCCATTATGGTGGAAGAAATATATTCTGGTCATCAGATCTATTCATTTCATATGATTATTAAGGAATGGTCTGATCAAGAACATATTGATTTATGTATGGATTATAAACTTAGTGAATACTCTGAAGAAGAGATAAACTCAATATATAAATATATGATGAACTTAATCAATAAAACATTAAGAAATGGAAATGAATTCATTAAGGATTTAGATTTATTGGATAGAGAAGAGTATCAAAATAGAATTGAATTTTTTAATGATACAGAGAAAGAATATCCTCGTGATAAAACGATTATTGATTTAATTGAAGAGCAAGCAAAAGAAAATCCTCATCAAACTGCACTGATTATGGATGGTGAACATTTAAATTATTTAGAGTTAAATCGTAAAATAAACCAATTATCGAATTTTTTAGTGAAAAAAAATATAAAAAAAAATGATATCGTTGCTGTGATAATAGATCATTCTTTTGAACTAGTTGTAAGTATATTAGCGATTATGAAAATTGGTGCTGCATACATTCCAATTGACCCTAAGTATCCTGTTCAAAGAATTAATTATATGTTGAAGGATTCGAAAACAAAATTATTAATCACCGATAAAAACATGAAAGATGTTGTTGAACAAGATATCACCATGGTACTTGTACATGATCACAATATTCAATTGGAAAATGATCGTTTTTTAAACTCATCTCATTCAGATTGTCTTGCTTATGTAATTTATACTTCAGGATCAACAGGTAACCCAAAAGGAGTTATGGTTACGCATAAAGCATTGATGAATTATGCATGGTGGGCTAGCCAATATTATTTAAATGAGAGTCAGGAAATATTTGCGTTTTATTCTTCCATATCTTTTGATTTAACCGTAACTTCAATTTTTACTCCTCTTATTTCTGGAAATGCGATTGCTATTTATCATGATGATGGGAACGAATTCATTCTATATAAAATATTACAGGATAATAAGGCTACTGTTATAAAATTAACTCCTTCACATTTAACATTGCTTAAAGATAGACCTAACCAAGAATCATCAATTAGAAGATTCGTTGTAGGAGGAGAAAATTTACCTGTCAAATTGGCTAAACATATAACGGACAGATTCAATGGAAATATCGAAATCTATAACGAATATGGACCAACGGAAACGACTGTCGGGTGTATGATATATAAATTTGATACAGTAAATGATAGTGAAGGTTCAGTTCCAATCGGTGGACCTATTGATAATGTTCAAATATACATTTTAGATAAACATTTAAATGCTGTACCTACTACAGGAATTGGAGAGCTATATATTTCTGGAGATAGTGTGGCTCAAGGATATTTAAATAAAACGGACCTTACAAATGAAAGATTTATGGATAACCCCTTTTTACCTGAACAGACCATGTATAAAACAGGTGATTTAGCACGATGGCTTCCAAACGGAAATATTGAGTATTTGGGTAGAATAGATAATCAGGTGAAGATAAATGGTCATAGAATTGAATTAGGTGAAATTGAGAATAAAATTGTTGAAATTACTCAAATAGAAAATGTGATTGTAAAAGATCAGGAAGACGAAAGAGGAAATCAAATCTTATGTTCTTATATAGTTGGCCAAAAGAGTTACAATGATCGTGAAATCAAAAAAATGTTATCTGAACATATACCTAAGTATATGATCCCCTCCCATTTTATTTACATAAATGAAGTATCTCTTACTTCAAATGGTAAAGTGGATTTCAATCAATTACCTGTAATTGAAAGTAATAAAAACGAATTTATAGAGTACAGGACAGAGATAGAAGAGAAATTTGTTAAAATTGCAAGCGAGATCTTAGGAATAGACAAAATTAGTATGAATGATAATTTCTATCAATTAGGTGGAGATTCAATAAAAGCGATTCAATTAACTTCCAGACTAAATAAAATGAATTTAAATTTAAAAGTTCAAGATGTAATGGAACATGAAATAATAGAAGAAATTGCAGCATGTATTGAGAATAATGACCAAAAAAAGATGATAGACCAAAAGGTAGAGACAGGGGAAGTAATGAGCACTCCAATCATAGAGTGGTTCTTTATGCAGGAATTTGAAGACATAAATTATTATAATCAATCTGTTTTATTAGAGTTATCAAAAGATATAAGTTTATTAACGATAAATAAGGCATTAAATCAAATTATAAAACATCATGATACCTTAAGAATGAACTACAATTTAGAAACAAAATCTCTTTATTACAATAATAAGATTTTGGAGCAACCCATTAGTTTACAATATCATGATTTATCTCAGTATGATATTTTTGAACGAAATGAACGTATTAAAAGGCTAAGTGAAGAAGTCAAAGGAAGTTTTAGTTTAGATAATGAGTGTTTTTTTAACGGTTGTATTTTTAAAATTGAAGAAGATAAGCAACTGTTGTTGCTCACTGCACATCACTTATTAATAGATGGGGTTTCTTGGAGGATAGTATTAGAAGATCTAAATATTTTGTTAAATCAGCAAGGGGATATGAAAGATTTAGCCCTTCCTTTAAAAACTTATTCATATAAGGAATGGGCAAATGAGTTAAACAAATATAGTGAGCAATCATTTTCTGAAGAGAAGGAATTTTGGGGAAATATATTAAATAAACAATCTTTATTTCCTGTCGATTACGATACGGGACCAGACTTAATAGCAAATGCAAAATCTATTTATGGAGAGCTTAGTAAGGAAATGGTGAGTCAACTTACAGTTAAAATTAGAGAAATGTATGGAATGGAATTTAATGAGCTGTTAATTGCTTCTTTAGTACTCACAATCAAAAAAACAACAAAACTCGATGATATTACCCTTGAAGTTGAAAGACATGGAAGAGAGCCTATTAGTGATGATATGGATGTATCCAGAACAATGGGATGGTTTACAAGTATTTATCCAATTCATTTTAAAATATCAGAGATAGATTTCCAATCTAATTTAAAGTATCTAAAAGAAACTTTAAGAAGTATTCCGAATCATGGTTTTAATTTCGGAATTCTAAAATATCTGAAGAAAGAACTTAATCATAGTAATCAAAAATTAGTAAGATTTAATTATTTAGGGGATTTTGATAACTTACTGGACTCAAAACTATTAAAAGTTTCAAACTTTGATCATGGTTCTGATATTGGTACAAAAAATAAGAGATCTTCTATAATAGATGTAGATGCAATGATTTTAAATGGAAAACTGCGAATGAACATTTCTTATAGCAATAATAGGTTTAAAGATGACACAATGACATTGTTTCAGGAGACTTATATTGAAATTCTTAAAGATATATTGGAGCATTGCCTTCATAAAAAAAATAAAGAATATACACCTTCAGATTTTGAAGCACTTGACATTTCACAAGATGATCTAGATATGTTATTGAATTAGAGAGGTTTTATCTACTAGGTTTTTTTAAAATAATAATTTCTTTATGAGGGGGTGCATAATGAAGGAAAGATATAATAAGGTGAAATACTTACTAGTAATTGGACTATTTTTCATATTTATGGTTCCTAGTTTTAGTTTCGCTCAACAATCAGTAATAAATTTATCAGAAAATAAAATAAATAATATAGAAAAATTGATTAATAAACATATGGATAAAGGGAAAATGCCTGGATTGTCCATTGTTATTGTAAATGATGATCAAATTGTATATCAAGAAGAGTTTGGTTATTCTGATATTGAATTAAATAAAAAAGTGACATCAAAAACTCTCTTTGAATTGGGATCTACAAGTAAAGCATTTACGGCATTAGCTCTCTTGAATTTAGTGAGGGAAGAGGAATTAAATATGGATGATCCTGTCTCTAAATATCTTCCTTGGCTAAAGATGAATTATGATGGAGAGAATGTTGAAGTGACACTGGAGCAATTTTTACATCATACGAGTGGTGTTCCATTTAATAGTATTGACCGGATACCAGTGTCAATAGAAGAGAATGCACTCGAACAAACTGTAAAAACATTAGTAGACATTGAATTGATTAATAAACCGGGTCAGAATTTTGATTATGCAACCATTAATTATGATGTTTTGGGATTGGTGATTGAAAAAGTATCTGGAATCTCTTTTGAGGAATATATTCAAACAAATTTATTAGACCCACTTCAATTAAATCAAACATATTTATTCAGAAGTGATGCATTAGAACATGACTTAGCGAAAGGGTACAAATTCGAATTTCTTCATGCTAGAGAATATGATGCACCTATATATAGAGGGAATAAACCTGCAGGATATTTTATTTCTAATTCTGAAGATATTGCAAAGTGGCTTATGTTACAACTAGGCACTCTTAAAAATGTCAATGACATTCAGGAATTAGTACAATTATCACAGTTGCCGAATAGAACCATTTATCCGAATGGAGATGGATCATCTTATGCTGGAGGATGGTATGTATATCAAGATGGCGGGGGAGAAATTTCTCATGGGGGTGTGAATCCCAACTATTCTTCCTACTTTGTATTTAGACCAGAAGAAAAGCTAGGTGTAGCTGTACTTAGTAATATTAACTCAGCGTATGTTCCTGCAATTGGTCAGGAAGTAATAGATTTAATTGAGGATGATGTGGCTACAAATAAAATTACTGATCTAAACAAGAGTGCCGATCGTATAACTGTAATAATCATAGTTGTTGCCACTGTTATTTTATGTGCAGTCATGTTTCTGATTTTTACATCGATTAAAGATATCATTCTAAGAAAACGTATATTTGAGAAAAAAAATAAAAAGAGTATATTAGGCTTCCTACTATCCATATTTTTTATGGTGGTCTTAACTTATTGTATTTACTTAATACCTTATATATTTTTTTACGGTGTATCCTGGGAGTTTGTTTATATCTGGTTACCTATCACGATTAAATATGCCTTATATATAACACTTGTTACTATATGGATGATTTTTATTTATTTTTTGATCACTTACTTTTTTAAGAATAAAAATGATAAGTCCTTATTATTAATTAGCCTCTTAAGTATTATAAGTGGATTAGGAAATTTCTTGATTATTTTTACAATTAACTTATCTATTAATGGAAGTGGTTTTCAGATTGGTATATTATTATACTTCACTCTAGGGATTATATTGTATGTGTACGGACAAAGAGTGGTTAGATTTAACTTAATTAATATTACGAATAACATTGTGTATACAAAAAGAATGGAAATCATAAATAGACTACTGAGAATACCTTATAGTAACTTTGAAAAAATAAAAAATGGTAGAATTCATGCGACCTTAAATAATGATACAGAAACCTTGGGGAATTTTGCCAACATTATTATTGGAGGAGTGTCGAGTTCTGTTACACTGGTGTGTTGTTTTATATATTTAGGATTTGTAAGTTTCTATGGTCTTTTATTAACGATTTTTGTCATCTCACTGATCGCGAGTATTTATTACCTCACAGGTCGATATGCGAATGAAAAAGAAGAGGGAGCAAGGAATTATCAAAATCACTTTTTTAAGTTTATAAATGATATAACAAATGGATTTAAAGAATTGAGTCTCAATAAAGCCAAAAAAGAAGAATTTGAAGTAGATGTAGATCATACTTGCAATAATTACAGAGTTAAGAGGGGAGAAGCGGCCTTAGCTTTTGCTAATATGTTTGTCATAGGAGAACTGTTATTTACAGTCGCATTAGGAGCGGTTGCATTTATATTTCCACTAGTATTTACAGAGATTCAAAGTAATACTTTAAGTACTTATATATTTGTATTACTATTTATGATAGGACCTGTACACGGTATATTGAATGCTATTCCTGATGGAATAAGAGTTAAAATTAGTTGGAATAGAATACAAGAGCTGTATCATGAAATAGCATCCATTAAACATGATGACATTCATTTAGACCGTGAGATTATGGCGAACAATAATGTTGTTATTGAATTAAATCAAATTGAGTATGTATATGATCATGAAGATGAAGAAAGTAATTTTAAAGTAGGTCCTATATCATATAAGTTTAAATCAGGTGAAATTACTTTCATCACAGGTGGAAATGGGAGTGGAAAATCTACTTTAGCAAAAATGATAACTGGTTTATATACTCCATCAAAAGGTGAGATTATTATTAATAATAAGGAAATAGAAGGTAAGGCTTTGAGTCAATTCTATTCTACTATCTTTAGTGATGTGTATTTATTCGACAAATTATATGGTATAGAACACGAAGAAAAAGAGGAGGAAATTACGAAATATTTAAAGTTACTACAAATGGAAAATAAAGTTAAGATTGAAGATGGGAAGTTCAATACAATCGATTTGTCAACAGGTCAAAGGAAACGATTAGCTCTTCTTATAAGTTATTTAGAAGATAGACCCGTATATCTCTTTGATGAGTGGGCTGCTGATCAAGATCCTGAATTTAGACAATTTTTTTATAAAACCCTCTTACCAGATTTAAAAAGCCGTGGTAAATGTATAATTGCTATCACACATGACGATTATTATTTTGATATGGCAGATCACATATTAAAACTGGAAATGGGCATTATTAAATAATTTTAGGGGGAATGAATTTGATTTATAATAATATATTTCATATGGTGGGAAATACACCAACTTTAAATTTAAATGTTGAACAATTAGAAAATATAAATTTATTTATTAAAATGGAAAGTTTAAACCCTACCGGGAGCGTTAAAGATAGGGCAGCAAAGTATTTAATAGATAAAATATATAATGATGGATTAATAAATAAGGATACAATAATAATTGAATCTACTTCTGGAAATTTCGGTATAGCATTATCGGCATATTGTAAAAGTAGAGGATTAAAGTTCTATTGTGTTATTGATCCACTTATATCAGAAGTAAATGAAATGTTGATCAGAAAATTAAGTACTGAAGTGATTAAAGTAAATGAAAGAGATGAGAATGGAGCTTATTTATTAAATCGTATTAAAAAAGTGAAAGAAATTAAAGAACAGTTTCCTAACTCATATTGGGTAAATCAATATGCTAATCAACACAACTCGGATGCTTATTATCATACATTAGGAACTGAAATGTGTAATGAGATAGAAAATATTGATTATGTATTTGCAGGAGTTAGTTCAGGTGGAACTATCACAGGGTTATCACAAAAGATAAAAGAAGTTTACCCTAACGCAAAAGTAATAGCTGTAGATATTGTTGGTTCAGTAATATTTGGAGGTAAATCAAAGAAGAGACATATACCTGGAATTGGATCAAGTAGAGTTCCAGAAATATTAAATTTCGCTTTTATAGACGATGTTATAGCTATAGATGAAACAGAGGTGGTAAAAGAGTGCAATAACCTCTTATTACAGCATAATATTTTTGCTGGAGGCTCATCAGGTGCTGTTTTTTCCGCCATTAAAAAATATTTTAATGGCAAGAGTTTTTCAAAAAAGCCTAATGTAGTGACATTATTTGCAGATAGAGGGGATCGATACGCAAATACTGTATACAATGAGCAGTGGTGTGAAAAGTTTATAAATGAAATCGAAACTATAAAAAACAATTAAATGGGCTGAAAGGGGTCTCTTATGATATATATTAATGAAAACAATATGAAAGATATAGGTGTAGATTGGAATAATATTGTTTCTGTAATTGAAAATGCAACAGAATGTTTAGCAAATAACGATTTTGCGCAACCAGTTAAACCGTATTTAAGATATAAGGATCTAAAAAATAGAATCATTGCAATGCCTGCTTTTGTAGGGCAAAACATTAATAAATCTGGAATAAAGTGGATAGCTAGTTTTCCAGATAATATTAAAAACAATAAACCTAGAGCTCATAGCGTTGTTATTTTAAATAATGCTGATACAGGGGAGCCAGAAGCAATAATAAATACTGCATTGCTTAGCATTATACGTACAGCTGGAGTAACTGGGTCTATTATCAAATCTTATAGTAAAGTAAGAGACTTGAAGGGTATTAATATAGGAATCATAGGGTGGGGGCCTATAGGGCAAAACCATTTCAAGATGGTGACAGAACTATTAGGAGATAAAATAGCTAATATATATCTATATGATTTAAATCCAATTGATAAAAATAGTATTGATTCTATTTATAAAGAAAAAATACATATTTCGGACTGTTGGCAAGATGCCTATGAAAATTCAGACATTTTTATGACATGTACGGTTTCAAAAGAACCTTATATTGATATGAAGCCTAAAGTGGGATCATTACAATTAAATATTTCATTAAGAGATTATAAAACAGATATTTTTGAATATGTTAAAGGAAACATCATTGTAGATGATTGGGAAGAAGTCTGTAGAGAAAAAACAGATATAGAAATGATGAATTTGGAAAAAGGCTTACAAAAAAAAGACACTAAATCAATTGTTGATGTTCTTTGCTATAATGGACTTAATGGTTATTCTAGTGAAGAAGTAATTATGTTTAATCCGATGGGAATGGCTGTTTTTGATATTGCAGTAGGAAGCTATTATGTTAATAAAGCAATTGAATTAAATAAAGGTCAAAAATTGGACTAGTTTTTGATATAGATTATCCAAATTTTATGGGAATTGGTTTTTATTGATTAGGAACAATTAAGTTTATCCATTGTAGGAGATTTAAAAATAGGCTTATTTCAAAAGCATGGGATTTGAGGACGCAGGAGATAGAGTTTTAAGAGTGGGCTTATGTCCCATTATATCAAACTTAGAAAAATTCAAATAGCACCATTTCAGTTTTAAGATAATAGTACAATCGAGCATTCAAAGTACAATTTGGAAATATAAGGGCCAAATAAATAAAGTAATGTCAAGTATATTCGGCATGCCCCTCTCTCTTAGATTTATAAGGGTGAAGACATGTCATGAACACTACTTTTATATTAGTTGGTTATCTGAGAAGTTCTGTGAAAGTGAGTATGAACAGTTGTTGTTTTTACAAATATATGATTTGTTCTGTTAGACGTGATGAAGAAAGTATTAGTCACATTCAAACAATTAACATAAATTATGAAGTATCTTAACGTAGGGTTAGGTACTAAGAAAAATCCTTCGTGGTATGTTACCTAATTAAAACATACCACGAAGGATATATAAGAATGGTACTTGAATTGAATTTTCATGTATTAACCTTGGAAGTCATTAAGAAACGTTTTATATAGGATGGAAGTATTTTAAGCTACAAATGAAATACTTCAGCTATATGTTCATGGTTTTCATGTTTAAGTAACTTAAAAGGTACCTGGAAATTCAATATTCTTTCTTTGATAACGAATCTTGTTACCCCAGATGGTAATGTTAGACCTTTCAATACAATTTTTTTTATTAAAGACATGTTAACAACATGATATTGCATTAATACTTCGTTATTATCTACCTTAATATGTTCATCATTGTGAATTCTCTTAACCAAATAGTCACTATTATAACTATTGACTAGCTTATTCCATAAAGATATTAGTTGTATATCATTGTCATATTTTTGTTCAACGCATATTTCATCGGTTGTACCGTTTGAATAAGTTATTTTACCTAATATAATTCTATCTTTACTATTTTTTGTGAAAATAAAATCATAACTATTTTTAATACTATCTAACCATTTGTCTCTAGGGAGCAGATGATTCCAACTTTTTAATTCTACATCACTTTCACTTACTATTTGAGCAGGAATCCAATAACAGCCTAATTCTCTCAAAGTAAGCGTTCTATGTAAACCATCTAACAACAAATACTTATCTTCATCTATATCCATTACTAAGACTGGTTCTTTTAAAAAACCATCATCTAAAATACATTGTTTCGTGAAAGAAAGCCTTTTACTTTCATGATTTTCATGAAAAAGTATGGAGGTAATATTAATGAGTTTTAAAGAGGAAGCATTTTTTAACATAAGAGATAACTCCTTTATTTTGTTGTCTCTTGAAACTTATAAGATGATTCAATCCTAAAAAGGTATGGTAGCATCTATTAAAGTAGATCGGATAGAAGAAAGTGTTTCTGTTGTATAAATAACATCTACTTCATTGACAATATATTCATGATGTGATATCGAACAAGATTTTTGCTTCCTGCTGTGTCTTTTAAAGTACAACAAATGAAAGATATAGTCAGCAGGGGTTAAAAGGTATTATTGGGCCAGAGAAACGAGATAAAGCTAGTGCCAAAGCTACTGCGTTTTTATTTCCTTCTCGCTGTTTATTCTCTACACTCATTGCATTGATAACAGCCATACGTTTTTATGCAAGAGTTTGAATATGATCGGGAGTTCTATCCACTTACAACTTATGTAATTCTTCTCATTGTCTATATATTATACTATCCTACAGGCAATCATTATTTTAACTTATTTTTCCCTATATTTCAACAAAATTTGACAAATCTCAAAATGTCTTTCGAAAATTGGTAAGTATTCAGTAAACCCGGTTAAATAGTAAAAATTAATGTTCGTATATCATCATAGATTTATTAGATTCGTAAACAAAATCCTTTTTCAATTTAAGAAAGTTAGCACTTTCAGAAGTGCAATCTCTTTTGGGTTTATTATGAATTGACAGTAACATGAGTAGCAAAGGAAATTATCATGATAATGCTTGTATTGAGTCATTCCATAGATTTTTTCATAAGACCTTTTTCACTTCGATGTTTTTTACCTAGCCTCTAGCAGCCGTCTAGAGAGTACTTTTCGCTAATTTTAATCTTGCCTTTACTGTTTGTTCATCCTCTAACTAGTATACATAAGTAAAGCCATCTTTTTGTATTCAATTTTATATTGATTAAATCTCTCATCTCAGGTTGAAGTATATATATTTTTACTATAAGAGCACCATTCTGTGAAATTTCCACTATAAAAAGGTAATCCCAAATTTAACTGTTCTCTGAAATACTGTAGGTTAAACTCTTCTATACTTTCTTATACTTATACCTAAGTTTATATATTTGGTGTAATTGTAGTTGTCAGGGAGATCTTTTTATAAATTGGATGTTAGTTTTAGGAAATTTCAATGATCGTAAATTAATACGGTTTACAATTAATTATCAACAGAGTTTGATGAGTCTATGTAGAAGATTGAGTTTTATTGTAGGACTTGATAAGAGAAGATTTATTTCCTTTCTGTTTTACCACTATATAAAAAAGATAGCTTAAATTATGATTAAATATGTTAGGCAATGTACTAGTAAAGGAAGCAGCATTGCCTAAATATATAATGTCAGTTCGTATAATTTTTACCTCGTATATCCTCTACAACAGTAGAGAAACCAGGTACTTTTGGAACAAAAAATCCAAAGCAATGGTGCGCATTTCTGTATTCAATATCCTCCATTAAAATAAGATGTGCTTTTTTTACATTATAATGTGGTATAGCTGGACATAGATGATGAACTAGATGATATGGATCGTTATGGGGGTGCAATAAAAAACTCTCTATTAAATTACCAAAAGAGTTACGTGATGCATAAAGTCCATTACTATTTTTAAGTCCACCATGTTCTGAAATTTCTACCCAGTAACGAATAATCTGGAATGTTGTAAATAAAGGTACAATCCAAAATAATAGGATTAAATCCCAAAAACCAAAAATAATTGAATTTGTAATAATTAATAACCAATATAAAATTCGAGCTACACGTTCATTCGAAGGCTCTCCTTTAGAATACAAATTAGCAGAAACAGTACCTAATATGTACTTAGGAACATGGACTAACAAAACAGGTTTTAGTATGTGTTTCAAAAAGAATGTAAATCCATCTTTTGGAGGATCATCCAAACCAATTAGCTTATACCGATGATAGTCCGGATCTTTATCAGTCCATAAATATTTATGATGTAAGAAGTGTGATTTACAATATGTAGTATATGAAGTGAATATAGGAAATGCAGCAAAAATGCAAGCCATCCATTTATTTAATAATTGGTTTTTGAAGAGCATGGCGTGGCTAGCTTCATGCATAATATTATCAAGACCTCTCATTCTACTACCAATTAGCACAATGCTGATTATATACATCCACCAAGTAGGTACATTTAACCATAGTAATACTGATCCTAATATAATACCCCAATCTAATCCTATAGAAAAAAAGTTATACCAATTATTCTTGGTATATAGTAAATTTAATTTTTTTTGAACTTCTTTTGAAATACGATATCTATCAATGTAATCCTCTTTTGGATCATGAGCTAACACATTTTTATGCATATGTAATAAAGAACCTCCTATATGTATACTAATTTAGAGCGTGATTTCAATAATTTTAGAATGCTAATTTACTAGGCATTTCAATTTAAAATATTATACTTTTCCAATAAATGTAATATATACTACATAAAACGACAAATACATTGTTTAGATTACACGATAAGTCGAAACTTGTCAAAAAAAGGGAGGGGTGATATCATTGTTCTACATTACTTTTTTTCTTAAATGTTTATTAAAATCTGACTTATCACAAAAAAGAAAGAATATAGTATATAGATAAGGTGAACTTAAACTTTGAACTTCACAATATTGATGGATACATAAAAATATATGATAGTATAAATCTTGAAAAGATGATGGCTCTCTTTATATTATAATTAAAAAATATTAGCAATTGATGATTTTACTCAACTAGTAAAACCTTATTTAAGATATAGAGATTTAAAAAATAGAACCATTTCTAAATATTAATAAGCCTGGAATTAAGTGGAAAGTTAGCTTTTCAGATAATATACCTAGAGGCTCATAGTATATTAAATAATGCTGCAGATACAGGAAAGTAATAATCAATAAAGTTCTGTTTAGTATTTTAGTACAACTGGAGTTACAACTAAGTAAAAGATTTGAAGTATATTTCTATTCGATTTACTCTCAATTGATATAAATAGTTTTGATTATATTTATAAAGAAAAATACACATTATGAATTGTTGTCAAGATGCTTATGAAATTTCTGATATTTTACGACTTGTACGGTTTCAAATTATATTGCTATGAATCCGAAAGTGGATTCAATACAATTAAATATCTCATTAAGAAATTATAAGACAGATATTTTTGAAAGTATTAAAGGGAACATCATTGTAGTTGATTGAGAAGAAGTGGTAGAAAAAAAAGATGTATAAATGATGAATTTGGAAAAAGACTTAAAGAAAGAAAATACTAAATTAATCGTTGATGTTCTTTGTAATAATGGTCTTAATGATTACTCTAGAGAAAGATGTGAATATGTTTAATCCGATCGGAATGGCTGTTTTTGTTATTGCTGTAAGTAATTATTATGTTAATTTGTTTTAAAGAAAGGGCAAACATTAGAATAATTGTAATGTATGTTGTAATAGATGATTACAAAATAGGGATGAATAGTTATCAAAACATAGAGTTAGAATTTGATTAGTTATGAGGTGATATGTTTGGAGAAAAATAACAAGTTATCTAGAGATAATATTGAAAGTATTATTTCCTTAACTAGCATGCAACAAGGGATGTTGTTTCACTACATTAATGATGAAGGTAGTAGAGAATATCATGAACAACTAAGCATAACTATTTTAGGAGATATTAAAATAGACCTATTACAAAAAGCATGGGATTTTGTAATAGATACTAATGAAATGTTAAGGACAATTTTTAGGTGGAAAGCAATTGAAAATCCTGTACAAATTGTTCTTAAGAAAAATAAAGTACTAATTCAATATTTTGATTTTACTAGTGAAATTAATAAACTTGAAGCAATAGAAAGAGTTAAGATAGAGGATCTAAACGACAGAATCGACATAACATCAGAAACTTTAAGGATCACATTATGTAAACTAGATTCAAGAGAATATGAAATGATCATCACCAATCACCATATATTATACGATGGTTGGAGTAATGGCATTATCTTAAAAGAAGTGTTAAACGCTTATACTGTTTTTAATAATGGTATGACTCCAATAAAAATACATAAAAGCAAATTTAAAGAATTTATTAAATTAAATAAATCTTTAGACAAGAAAAAACAACGTTTATTTTGGAGTCAGTATCTAGATGGATTTGAGGTTAACAATGACATTTTTCATAGTTCAAAACCTTTAACACATTATAAGAAATATAAATATATCATTTCTAAAGATATAACAGATAAACTAAAACAATTTTGTAAACAACATCAGATATCATTAGCTACGGTATTATATTTTACTTGGGGAATGATCCTTCGAAAAGTAAATAATCAAGATGATGTGATGTTTGGAACGGTTGTTTCTGGTAGAAACAATGAAATTAAGAATATTGAGGAAATGGTAGGTTTGTTTATTAATACCATTCCTTTGAGAGTGAACATAGAGAATGAGTGGAGTTTAATAGAGCTACTTAAAGAGTTAGACAAATCTATTAAAAATAGAAGTATATATGAGAATACCCCTCTGGTAGACATAAAAACTTGCTTTAATATGAATTCTGATCAAAATTTATTCAATTCTATTGTAGTTGTAGAAAATTATCCATTGGATAGTTATTCAAAAGATAAAGACTTATTCTATATTGAGAAATACTCTATGGTTGAAAGAACAAATTATAATATGACGTTATCCATACTCCCTTTCGAAAATATAACCTTAGAATTTGGTTGGAACAATGAGGTTATATCTAAAGAGTTGTTACATAGGTTGCCTGAGTATTTTAATAGTATTTTACTACAAATAGTTATGGATTCTAAATTAATAGTAGGGAATATTGATATGTTGTCGGAAGTAGAAAAACAAAAACTTCTCTATGAATGTAATCATACTCACAAAGAGTATCCAAAGCAAAAATCAGTG
>NZ_SIJB01000063.1 GCF_009910845.1 Chengkuizengella marina
TGAACTGCCCCCTGTCAAGTAGACAGTGGAAATAATATAAAGATGTATGTAGCGTCAATCAACAGATTGGCGCTATTTTATGCAACTGTTGCAATTAAATAGTGACGATATTCCATTGGTGTCATACCATTTAAACGCTTCTGGTAACGTTGATTGTTATAATAATCCATATAATCATCTATAGCGCTCTCTAAGCTTTCAAAATCACTAAACTTATACAAGTGAAACATCTCAGTTTTGAAAATAGCAAAGAATCCTTCCATAGGTCCATTGTCTATGCATCGTCCAACTCGAGACATGCTTTGTACCATTCCTGCCTGATTAAGCTTTTCTTTAAATATTTTACTTGTATATTGAAAACCACGGTCACTATGAAAAAGTGGTTTAGCTTCTGGATAGTTACTCACAGCCTTATCGAAAGTGTGAAATACAAGTGCATTGTTATTCGACTTACCAAGTACATACGAAACAATGCTCCGATCACCAAGATCTAAAATAGCACTCAAATAGGCTTTTTGTCCATTTCCGTATTTTAATTCCGTCACGTCTGTAAGCCATTTTTCATGGATTTGCTTCGCATGAAAATCCCGATTTAGTTTATTCTCAGCAGTAATTTGAGGTGTCGATTTGATATAAACCTTCCGTTTTCTTCGACATACTGACTTTAACCCCATTACTTGCATTAGACGATATACTCTTTTATGATTTACAATCGTGTCACTTTCGCGTCGAATTTTTAGGGTCATTTGGCGATAGCCAAGGATACCGTCTCGTTCTTCATAAGCTTCTTTAATTTGTTCCATGAGCTTCTCATTTTCACGTTCTCTTTGGCTTTTTTCACGATGTAACCATTTGTAATAGGCGGAACGGTGAATACCTAAAAGTCCACAAAGGATCGTAATGTGATAATTCTTTTCAGTAGATAGTTGTTGAACAGCACGATATTCTGCCTCATGTTTAACAAGACTTAGTCCCACCCTCTTTCGATCTTTTCTAACTTTTTTAACAGTTCATTTTCCATTTCCAAACGTTTATTTTTGGCCTCTAACAGTTTATTCTCTGCTTTAAGTTTTTCTGTCTCGGTAAGTTGACTTGTAGGTTTTCTCTTACCTCTACGATCCAAGAGACCATTGACTCCCAATTTTTCATATTTCATCATCCAATTGCGAACTTGTTGATAGGAAACTTGATATTTTTCTGCTGTCTTACTATAATTCTTATTATTTTTGATACAGTCATTCACAATTTCAATTCGTTCTTCTAGAGTGGTAGCTCGTCCTTTAGTCATGATTGGATACCCTCCCGTTCCTGGTGGCTTCATCTCTTCATGACCATTATACTTCATGATCCATTCTTGTAGTTGTCTTTGTGAACGTAAACCATATTTCATGCTCATTTCTATGATAGAGCTTTTACCTGTTAAATAGTCTTTCACAGCTTCTGTTTTTAACTCTTTAGAATAGCTGGCATTCTTTCGCTGGGGGAGTAGTCCAACTGAGCCTTTTGATCTGTAGAGGCTAACCCATTGTCGAACTGAACTACGAGCTACCGATAGTTCTTTACATATCGCTTTCATACTCTTAACGCCATTTAAATAATTCCTTACTGCTAAAACTTTCAATTCATATTTAACTTTAGATTTTCTACCCATAATCAAAACTCCCCTTATGATAAACAGTTGTATTTTTTTAACTGTCTACCGTAAGGGGAGCATATCA
>NZ_SIJB01000064.1 GCF_009910845.1 Chengkuizengella marina
CTAGTACCTTCGGAAACAATTCGATTTGCACTTTCTATCCCTGATAATGATGGTAAGTTAAAAGCATTGATATTTTTAAATTGATCATACTTAGCCTCTTCATGTAGGTATAATCCAGATACAACTAATGTTCCATCAGATCTCAATCCCACAGCATGATTAGAGCCTGCAGATATTTGAACAATATTTGTCCAAGATTCAATCTTTTGAACATCATTTGGAGTTCCATTTAATAATTCCCCTGCTGCAACTACAGTTCCATTAGATTTTAAACCCATAATTAAACGGCTACTAGCAGATACTTGAGTGATATCTGTCCAAGAATCTATTATATTGAGAGCATCATCACTAAGAGTAGGACCATATGCTACCACTGTTCCATCCGATTTTAATCCTACAAGTGCGGTATCTGTAGATATTTGTACAATATCTGTCCAATTTTCAACAACCTCTGTAGCACTATTTTCTGTTGCTATCACTGTACCATCGGACTTCAAACCATAAATAGTAGAAGATTTTATATCTATCTGTATAATATCTGTCCAATTTTCAACGGGAAAATCAGAGGATCGATTTATTGCTACTACTACGGTTCCATCGGACTTTAATCCTACAGCATTTTGTTCAGTTATATCTACTTGAACAATATCTGTCCATCTGGAAGTACTGGTGTAAGAATCATCTCCTGTAGTAACCACTGTCCCATCCGATTTTAAACCAATGGTATTTCTAACTGAAGCTTCAACCTGAACAATATCCTTCCAACGTGTCACATCAATTTGACCAAAAGTACAACTACTACATACCCCGTATACAGTACCATCGGATTCCAAAGCAACAGTATGACTAGAACCCACCCCAATATGAGATAGTTTATTGTCCAAATAACTTAAATTTAACCCACCATCTACTTCCTCTGCAGAATCGATTTTTTGAGGGAGTATTATGGATATAATAAATATAAAGGATAAAATAATGCGTAAAGATAGTTTAATTTTTTTCATGTCTAGTTCTCCTTTAAAATTCATTTTATTGATTGTTATTTAGGGAAATTTCATAAGTTTTTTAATGAATATCAATTGTCCCTCCTTCAATCAACTTATTACCAACTTTTTCTTTCAATCTTATAAATCATATATAATAAATTGAATATTTTCCAATGGAAATATGTTACTTTTATTTTCAGTTTTTTCATCCTGCTTCCCTCCCCTAGCACAATGGATGATATTTTCCCAACAAAAAAAGAACGCATATCTGCGCCCTTTTGATTAATAATAAAATTTTATTCAAACTATAAAACATATTGCAAATAGCCTTTAAGTTTTAACTCAAATTAGTCTAACCACATAAAACCATTTATTGAGAGTGAACTATTTTTATTCGCCTATTCTTTCCCATTGTTCAATCACCTTGAAATTTCCAAAAAAACCTATTACTTCTATAGAAAACATATCACCTTTATTATCGAGACCTCTATATAATCTTTGTAATTTTAAATTAAATAATCCTGGAGAATAGTTACTTTCTGCTCTACCAAGTATAGTTGTTTTGGATTCGCCTTTATCATTCAATTCCATTTCGATCTTGGCACATTCTGTATCAAAGCACGTAATATCATACTCGTTTTCAAACCAATTAACAAAATCTTGTTCATCTGGTTTGTTTATGAGGATACTAGTGACCAATAAAATTAAGACAAATAAAATTTTTATTATTGTTTTTTTTATGAGGATCACCTCCATATTCTACTCATAAGCATTAGTGATTAATATACTAAGTAAGTCTAACTCTAATAAGTAAAACAATCTAGAGTTAGACTTATAATTTAGTAAAAAAGCACTACTATGAGTGCTTATACCTAGAATTAATTATTTTCTTTTTTTTTCACTTCTTTCAGCAAGTATCTGCTCTAACAATTGATTATTACGTTCCATAATTTCATTCGCTCTTAGATCATTTTCAGTTTTAGATTTCATGAAGTCAAAAGCCTTAACTATCGCATAAATGTAAAATACACTTGTCGCTAGACCAAAGGCTAATGTTGCAAATGAAAAGAAACTCATTAATCCATACATTAAGTCCATTCTCCCTTGTTGTTATATAATTGTGTTCACAGATTATATTATTAACATCTTTTTCACTATTTTTTATCATCCTGCTTCCCTCCCCTAGCACAATGGATGATATTTTCCCACATATATCAAATATATGTTCTCACTATAAAGTGGCAAACGTAAGACAAAAAAAGCTATTTTTTCAACGATAAATAAAAAGGGAAGCAGTCCCTTAAGCATACTTTTCACTAATAGGACTGCTTCTCTTATTCATTTACTTACTCTTTTTAATATTCTTCAATTTTAATGGAACTAATTTTATCATGCGTTCCATTCCACTCAAAAGCCGTTATATATTGACCGTCGGTAAACACGCTACTATGTCCTCTAAAAATAGGATCTGTGTATAGGGTTACTCTATAATCACCGATAACAAAGATTGAAGAAAGTGAATCATTTTCAATTCCTAGTTGTGTTATAAATCTATATTCTCCAGGATCTTTTGCTAGTACATGATTTCCAGAAGCCATAAATATAGGATCCTCATCTAAATAGACACCTTTTGGATAGATTCTAAATGATGACATTTTATCATTTCCAATATGAATTGTTGGCACACTATATCTATTATTTTGGCCCTTACCTTCAAAATCGGTGTGTTCATACAATGTCACTCCATAATCTCCAATAATGAACACAGAACCTAAATCATCTTCAGGAAATCCACAATTCCACATCGCTGTCCAATTACAAGTATACACATCATTTGGTTTGATACGTTTCACTTTACTCCCTCTATATTTAGTATAGTCAAAGAAATACACACCTTCACCATGAAGTAATAAATATCCTGATATTTTATTACTCATACTACCTAAATTCCCATTACCATAATCCTCTGTAGCTGTAATGATATTCCCTGTATAATTGTCATGCTCATATCCAACATATGCATAATCTCCAATTACTTTTATAGAGCTTACGTTATCCCGAGTATGCCAGTAATGATTACTATAGCGAGCCATTCCCCCATCCTCAATAGAAAGATAGGAATAAAAACCATAATAATCTTGTTCTTCAAATAAATAGACTCCTTCTTTCTTATCGCTTATCCTTACAGAAGATACGGTATCCGATCCTATAATGGTATCGTTTAAGTCACGAATATGAGCAAATCCATTCTCATCCGTAAAAAACGTTTGTACCTCTTCAACAAAGTCATGGGTACTATAAGTGTGGAATAGTCTGACAAATACATTCCCTTGGACTAACATGGAGGACACCTTGTTATCAAAGCCAACATCAATTAAATGAGTACTACCAGTACTACCCTTACTTACTGTCACACAATCTCCCCTAAAGTCTGGAAGATCAAATAAAAATGCTGTATCTGTCACTGTAAAATTGTTAGGAAGTGAGACGGCTTCAGATTCAACAGGACTACCATCATAAAGGACTGTTTTCACAATATAATAAGATTGATTGGTGTTTTCTTTTAATAAATCATATAACTCAGGGTCGAGGTTTATCGAAGCATCATCCCCTTCAAATTCACCCATTATAGTACCACCTGCATCTGGGTTTCCAAGATAAATGGCATAATAAACTCTCTCTCCAGTAGGCAATTGATCATCATCCCAAGCAAACGGAATTGAACATCCGATGACCATATCTCTTAATTGTGCTGCATTTAATTCTACCCTTCCAATCACTGTATTAGAAGGAAGAGAAATTTGTACCACTTTATTTATAATATCTGCCATTTCATTAATAGTATATGATCTGACATAATAGCTATTGTTTTGATTAGGCTTTATTTTAGTATCTATCCATTCGTTTCTAGTTGGATCAGTGATCAGTGCAGCAATCACACCATTTTTATAAACATAATAACCAGCTACTTTTCCATTATTCGCTAGAGATGGTGCAGCAGGATCCGCTATCTGATCAGCAGGTACTGCATCCCAATTCAGTGTGAGAGTTAAGTTCTGAAAGTCTTGAGATACTGTTAAATTGTTAGGCTTAATCTCTAAATTCAAATCTTCCTCAAAGATAGGTAGTTCCACAGTTTGATAAGTTTTATTATATATTTTGACATTTTGAGAGCTCATATAAGGTTGAAGTCCATAACTAATTCTCGAACCTCTAAGAGCAGGACCAAGAGCTTTGAAATTTTCTGCCTCTGCATAATTCACTTTAGTATGGGTGACTAAATCATAGATAGACCAAATATAGGGATGGCCTGGAAACAAAGTCCCAAAATCCACAGTGAATGCTTCTGTTATAGATGAATTGTAAGTTCTAGAAAATGACGTTGTTTCATTATTAGAATAATTATATGAAATGGAGTTTTTAAATTCCCATTCCGCACCTGCAATCAAAAAGTCAGACTTTTTCGTAAAACCCCATTCAATACCTACTCCCACTCCATGTGTTATTGAAGTTGATCTCTGCTGTCCTTCATTTATACCAATCTCTCTTGTGATATTTGCAGTGCTCGGAGAACCATTAGAAGCTCCAAGATTCGTTGTTTCCCACCATTCTTCAACATCTAATGTAAGACCCTCCGCAAAGTGCGATTCTGAATTTAATAAAAGAGTAATGACTGAAGGTGGATTAACTGGGAAGTAATTGCTCACCATTCCATTCTCCGGATTATAAACGCCTAAAAATGTATCCACAAAAGGGTCCAGATGACTCAATGAAATATTTAACTCACTTAACATTAAATCACTTTGATATTCATCTTCAACAACTAAAAAATCAACAGGTACATATTCTGTATTATCTACCCTTAATCCTTTATGAATGGTTCTATTTTCATAAGTACTTCTTGGCAGATCATCCAAACTTCTAAGACCTTCGACATTAAGTTCAGGTAACGTCTTTTTGGATTCTTCACTAACTTCTCCAGTAGTAGTACTAACTGTTCCAGAACTACTTTTTGTAGTAGATTGTATTACTGGTTTAGGAAAATATACCTTATGAGTACCATAATCAACCATTTCATATCCTTCTCGTTCTTGTGCATTTACGTTTGTTGCAGTGAATACGCTCATGGTTACCAAAAGAATGATAAACAACGATCCTATCATAAAGCTTGATAATGTATTTCTTTTAATCATCAACATTTTCTCATTCCTTCCATAAATTTATAAAAAATGATAACATCCTTCCTCTTGATGAAATCTTTTACATCTTTTACTAAAGAAAGTTCTACTGCTACCCGCCAAAGTGAAAATGGGATTTTGATTTTCGTTTACTTCTTTTTATTCAATATAGAAAATAATAAACCTAACCGTAAAAAGCTTTTCAAAGAAAAAAAAACCTTAATTTATCCCTTTCAACTACCACTCCTTTACTATTAAGGAAAAGTACATAAAATTCTATGATTCTAAGTAAACGGTTCCAAATTACTCACCTCCTTCAATTAATAATTTTGTGATAACTAATTAATAAAATCGCTTTGTTACCTGAGATCTCAAATATTCTTCCTCTGTATTAAGAGGAAAACGTGGTCGTCCATTCAAAGTTCTAAGATTTAAAAAGACTTCTGTAGAGTGAAGCAACTATTTCTAGTACAATACTATATTTGTTTAAAGCATTAAATTGTTAGAGTAAAAAAATATTGAGTATCTTTTACGTTATTGATAAAAAGAAAACGATTATATTTCAACTATCACTCCTTTACTATTTAAGAGATAAAGTAAATTAAAAAATATCATTCTAAGTAAACAACTTCAAATTTAACACCCTTTTTAAAATTTATAGTAACTAACTGAATGTATTAGTTAGTTGCAGCTATTAATATAATAATTCAACCTATTTTTAAAAATAATATAAAACTTGTGTTTCGAGAAAATTCTACTGTAACTCGCCAAAGTGACAGTAGATTTTTTAAATACCTCTTTTTTCAATATATCAAGCAAAAATTTTCATGTAATTTTATTTAATTTGCAAAGTCAGTGTTTTTCACTAGAAACTTTTAAATTCTTAAACTAATGGTCAGATCTTAAATAAATTAGTTATAAGATTAAGTTTGTTATAACTAACATTTTACGACATGATGTATGATTATTCAACAAAAATTTATTATCTTTTTAATTTTCCAAAAATTACATATTCTATTTTTTAAATAATAGGAAAAGGGAAGCTATATTTTAATGTTTCCCCCTCTCTATACCTATAGATTTTCTTGAACATTTAATGATCCGCTTTTTCACCCTACTTGAAGAAATAAACTACTTAATTTAGAAGCTTTTATTTTAACCTCAGCCCTCTTCATGTAATTTTGGACCGTTCCTTTCCTAACTTTTAAAAATCCAGCGATCTCTTCATAACTAAAACACTTTCCAAAATGAAGTTCATAACATTCTCTTTCTCTTTCTGTTAATGTAGATAGCGCATCCTCTATTTGATATCTTTGAAAATCAGATAAAGTTGTAAAACTTCCACAGGACTCAGGTGATGCAAAAGATTGCATCCATATCGGATCCCATACATGGGTATTCTGATAAACAGATCTTCGTTCAATGCCTCTTATTGAATCTGGTTCTCCACCCTTTTCAATCCACCTGATGACATAATCACAACTTGTTATCATACTGCCGATTGTTTTACGTTCATGTTCTTCTGAGGTGTTCTCTTTCAATTTCATTAGTGACTTTTTAGTGTTTTTATACTCTTCCAAAAGTAGTTCCATTCCCCTCACCCCATATGATATAATAATAGAGTGAAAATCGTATATTCTTACCCTCAGTTAGTCAATCAACTACTGAGGGTAATTTTTTTCCTCTTTGAAATTTAATCTAGTTGCACCGAATTCCTTTATGTCGATTCCTATCTATTTACTAGAGCTATTAACTAGTTCATAATTCCTCTATCTCAATCTCTATACGTGGCTTCTCACTATAAAACTTACTCGCAAATACATCTACTAACTGATTGTCATCTTTCCATATGACGTTATTTAGTGCGTCTGCAACTCCCTTTACATAGTTATCTATATCAGGTTTTGTTGTCGGTCTTAACAAACCTAATTCAGCCTGTTCTTTCTCTGTTTTATTAAAACTTTTAAGAGTTGG
Organism: Chengkuizengella marina; assembly: GCF_009910845.1. Classification (GTDB taxonomy): domain Bacteria; phylum Bacillota; class Bacilli; order Paenibacillales; family KCTC-33759; genus Chengkuizengella; species Chengkuizengella marina. Next base: position 7,139 of record NZ_SIJB01000064.1, read on the forward strand.
TTTATATATTTTAAGTTTCATACATAAAGGACCTTCTAAAAGACTTTTAGGAGCATGTGGTGTAGCTGCTAGACGTACATAATCTTTATAGTCACTAGATTTTTTAGGATCATAACATCTTGGTTTACCGTTAATGGTTGTAGTTCTTACTCTACCCTGTGCAACTGGTTTCCCTAATACTGTGAATTTAATCAATCCGCATCCCCCCTCTTCACATCCCCTAAACCAATATCTATAAACACATTCCTAAGCGCATCAAAATCATTTATAATTGCATTTCCATAACGTTGAATTTTGTTGAATAGTTCATATTTTCTACTAACTTCAATTGCATCTCCAACCTTCAATAAATTTGTGTAATCTGAAGGTTTATCAGTTAATAGCCTTAATTCTTTATCTGTTGCATACACTATGAAAGTTCTTTCACCATCTACTACTTTTCCTTGACCTTCAATTATCATATCCTCACCCTTTCTACCCTTGACTAACCTCAATAATCAAATTTTTAAGTTTTTGAATGACAAATTCTTCTCTCATTTGCTTTCCGATTCCAACTGCTGACATTTGCTTATATACAAATTGGATTCTGCTAGTTGACTTAAATCTTGTTGTATAAGATGTTCCCATGAGTACCATTCCTCTATCATTTGATTTTCTTGGTAGGATGGCATTTAAGATATTCCCCTTTCACCATCCCATTCAACAGCTAATTTTTTTATTCTTTCCAAATCTTCTTTTGATACAGATTCATCTTTGTTTGTATAAGTCATTGGTGCGATTTTAGGTTTACCAGATGTTCCGTTACTTCTTTTTTTGTTATACAGATGTTGTTTGTTCTCGAACTCCTTTTGCAATGCTTCGCAATCTTCAAGCGTGCTTGCATTTTTGCTATACCAGTCTTTTAAAATCAATTTGATAAATCCTATGTTTCTTTTATTCCGATCTACTGCTATTTTGATTGCTAGGTTTATAATCCTGTGATCGTTGTTAAAATCATCTAACCAGTTGTTTAAATCATCAGAGACTGATGAACTTAATATACCGATTTCATTTTGATAATTTTTAAAACAATTCTCGTCTGTTGTAGTAGTAGTTGTTTTTATATTTTCTTTTACTTTACTTTCCTTTACTTTCTTTTCTTTTCCTTTCCTTTCTTTTAAAGCATTGCCTTCACTATGCGTTTGCATTGCATTTGCATCCTCTTTGCTTTCCGAAGGCATAGAACCCTTGTCGTTATTGGCTTTATTCCATCGTTTCTTTGCTGCCATTTTTGCTTTTTCAGACTTTTTATCTTTTTCGTTCATTCGCTTTAACAAGGAGTCACTCCATATAAATTCATCATCTTCTACAAGCAAATCAAACTCATTAATACAATCATTCAAGAAGTTCTGCGCTACTTCTGCTGTGCATTGCATTTGCATTGCTAACGCATTACATAAGTGCTTAGATTTTCTAAGTTTGTATTTCGTTTGCTCTCTTAGGAACTCAACAAGCACCCAATACCGTCCGTACCCTTCCATTCCATAAACACTTCGCATTGCCAATATTTTAGGATCATGACGAGCATTTGCATCGTGTGAAAAGTAATACGCCTCTTTCATTTTTTTCATCCCCTATGCGGATTTTCTTTTTAACTCTTGAAACCAAAAACCGACCATCCAACTCATTAGATATATTTTGTTATGCGTTATGTCCTCCACTTTGTTCATATCAAATACCTCATTCTATAGCCTTCAAACCACCTTCGGCCTTCGTTAGATGTATGCGCCCAACTATGGCAACCTCTACACACACATACACCGTTATCAACC
>NZ_SIJB01000065.1 GCF_009910845.1 Chengkuizengella marina
ACTTGACAGGGGGCAGTTCACTTCTTGGAGTCTGGTTGTTTTTTTATTCATAAGATAAAATACGGACTATTTCACGATCATCACTGGACAATGGGCATCATGTGCTACTTGATGGCTCACACTTCCCAAAAACATTTCACCAAGAGAATTTAAACCTCTGCTTCCAATGATAATTAGGTCAAAATTTCCTTTATTTGCTCTTTCTACAATTTCAGTAGGAGCTTCTCCTAAAGCCACTTCAAACAAATATTCCACCTGTTCATTTTTAAATTTTTTCTCTACAGAATGTAAAATATGATGTGCTTCTTCTTTTAAAATGGCTTGTACATCAAAGTTTGAATGAATTAATTTAGCTCTCGATGGAGCTTTTGATGCCACATGAAATATTGTAATTGTAGCATTAGAAAGTTCTTTGATTAAATCAATAGCTGAATCTGCTGCACGTTTAGCATGTTCTGAACCATCAATCGCTAACATGATTTTATTAAACATATTTGTTGTCACCTTTATCATTTGATAACGTAATTATATCTAATTTCAGTCCCGTATACCATATATTACAAGATATAGTCAAAGAAAATTCACGCTTTACAATTTGATTTCACTTTTCCTATTTTTTATCACCATGATAAATTGTTTTAACTTAGATAGTACATTCATTTTATTATGATTATTACTTAGGTTTTGAAGAAAATGTTGCTGTAACTGTTTGTTTTCTTCTTTAAGTGAGGATAATGCTTGTCTTCTGTATTTGGATTCAAATAACATATAAAAACAGCCTCCTTGGTTTACGAAATGTTGTAAACGCTTTCTAAGTAACCTTTTCATTATCTTAGATGATTTAAGAATAAATGTAAAGGTAAAACCAACTTTGTAGGAACATATATTCTAAATTTATGTTAAAATAACAAAGTAGATATAGAAATCGAGAACAGTATACAATTTTTTGTAATATAATATTAGAGGATGTTCAGTAAGGGGATTTAGTTTTTTTGAACATTTTTGAACAACAGATAGAGAAAGCTTAGTGGGAGGATCAAGTATGAAAATATTACAAGCGATGTTTTTTCCTCCAGAGCAACCTGGTGGGGTTTCATCTATGGTTCCATACATTCAAGAAAACTTTAATAAATTAGATTGGAATATGGAGATTTTTTATTTACCAAAACGAATTCGAAATAAAGGAATCGATGATGTGGAATTTACCACATTTGATTGGAAAAAACATGAGGGTAGTGTAATTGTAGATAAGTATATACAGACTCTGAAAGATTATATGTGGTGGACTAAGTTGAGGCTTCAAGAATCCTACGATTTGATTCACGCACATCATCCTATAGCAGGATTAGTGATGAAAAAATGTTTTCCTCAAACCCCCGTAATTATAACCATTCATTCAAGTTATGAAAAAGAACTTTTGTTAAACCATAAAATTTCTCAAGATAGTTCAGAGCATCAATTTTTTACCTCCATTTACCGTGAATTAGAATCCCATTTAGATGGTATGATTACGGTCTCTAAATCGTTTAAAAACTATTTATCAACATTTGTTGAAAATAAGGATTGGATTGAGGTTATATATAATGGTTATGATTTTGACCGTTTTCGTCCAATTACCCATGATAATAACATACCGCAAATCATTTCATTATGTCGCTTAGTTCCTGCCAAAGGGTTGGATATTCTATTAGAGGCTTGTGTTCAGTTGAAAAAAAGAGGTCATTCATTTGTCCTGCATATCATTGGAGATGGACCGATTAGAAAAGATTTGGAGATTATGGCAAAGGAAATGGATGTGTATGAAGAGATTATTTTTTACGGTTATATGCTTCACCCTGAGGAGTTTATCCCTTTTTATGATATCTTTGTTCTCCCTTCAAGAGCAGAAGCTTTCGGATCAGTGTTTGCAGAGGCAGCTTTATCACAGCTTGCCCTAGTTGGAACAAATATTGGAGGAATTGCAGAGCAAATTGATCATGGTAAAAATGGTTTATTGGTACCTGTGGATGATGTACTCTCATTAACAAATGCACTAGAAGAATTAGTTACCTCACCTAATTTTCGAAATAAACTTGCTAAAAATGCGTGGGAAAAAGCGAAAACAGAATATTCTATCACTAGAGTGATTGATCAGCTAAAAACCATTTATCTAAAACATGTGAATTAAGAAGATTAGGAGGCGAGGGATTCATTTGAAGTCATTTCGATTTATACATGCAGCAGATTTACATTTGGACAGTCCCTTCAAAGGGTATATGAACATTCCTTCTGAGGAAATCACATCATATATTAAAAACTCTACTTTTATCGCACTTCAAGCTATGGTAGATTTGGCAATTAGAGAAAAAGTTCAATTTATCGTTTTGAGTGGGGATATATTTGATTTGGCAGACCGCTCATTACGTGCACAAATTCGTTTTCAAAAAGAGATGTTGAAGTTAGGGGAATACAACATTCAAGTTTTTATTATTCATGGCAACCATGATCCAGAAGATGGCAGCAGAGCAGATTTACAATGGCCAGATCATATACATTTTTTCCCATCCAATCAAGTTGAAATGATACCTGCCTATGACACAAATGGACAAGAAATAGCTCATATTTATGGAATTTCTTATCCTACTAAATCTGTAACCAGCAATCTAACAAAAAAATTTAATATAACAGACGTGAATCAATATAATATTGCCTTATTACATACAAATTTAGATGGTAACCCTAATCATGATAATTATGCACCTTCACAAAAAGAGGATCTTTTACAATTAGCGGTGAATTATTGGGCATTAGGACATATTCATTCAAGACAAATCGTACATGAAAACCCACATATTGTGTATCCAGGTAATATACAGGGTAGAAGTGTTCGAGAGTTAGGTGAAAGAGGATGTTATATTATAGATGTGGATGAGACGAAGGCAACACGTTTAACCTTTGTCTCATTAGAGGCAGTTCGTTGGATTCATCATAAAATAAAGATTACGGATTTAAAAAATGAGCAGGACCTTAAAAATATAATTGATAAGCAACTGAAGATTTTGGAAGAGGATAAAGAATATAAACCAACTATTGTTCGGTTTACATTTGAAGGTCATGGTCCATTACATCATTTTTTAAATGAGAATATAAATATAAAAGAATTATTGTTAGAGTATCAGGAATACACGATAGAATCGTTAAAAAGTGATCAATTTTTTGTATGGATTGAAAGTTTTAAAGTAAATACAAGTCCTGAAATTTCAAGAGATCAATATATGGATGATTCACACTATTTAGGTGACTTATTACGTATTTCTCAACATCTATTAAATGATTCAAAAGAGCTTCAAGATTTTAAAGAAGAAGCTTTGTTTTCTATGAAGTCACATCTGAAAGCAGGAAAATATCTTAGAGAGATGGATTCCGAACAGCAGAGAACAGAATGGTTAAAGAGAGCAGAAGAACTCGTTCTTTATCTATTGCTAGAAGAGGTGAAATCATGAGAATCAACCAACTACAGATGGATGGCTTTGGTATATTTAATCAACGTCATTTTGAATTCAATCAACCGGTTACTTTATTTTATGGTCCTAATGAGGCAGGGAAAAGTACAACGATGGGTTTTATTCGGAATATGTTATTTGGTTTTCCTACTAGAGTCCATTTACAACAAAGGTACGAACCTGTAACTGGAGGATTACATGGCGGACACATACAACTTGAGGATGATTCTGGAGAAAACATTAGAATTGAAAGATTTCATGGAAAGAAAGATACCATTTACACTAGTCATGGAACTATATTAACTGAACAAGAAATGCAGCAGCGTCTAGGTGGGATTTCAAAACAGTTATTTCTTGATTTATTTGCCTTTAGTTTATCTGAACTGCAAGAGATGAGCACCTTACAATCAGAAGAAATGAGCAGTTATTTATTTCATTCAGGTATGGGTATACATGCAAATCGGATAATGGAAGCAGAAAAGAAACTGATCGGGGTAATGGATAGCTTATTTAAACCTCGTGGTAAAAATCAGCTAATCATCCAACAATTAAAATCGTTGGAAACAATAGATCACAAATTAAGAGAAAATAGGGGAGACATTGAAAAGTACAATGCCTATCAACAAACTTTAATTCAGATTCATGATGAAATCCAATCCGTAGAACTTTTTATAAAAGAAACACAAGATCAACTAAAGTGGCTTAACATTTGTCTAAAAGTTAGAGAGTTATGGATTAGAGAGCAAGAGATTATTGAGGAATTAGATCGATTACCTAAATTTCAGCACTTTCCAGTGGATGCAAAAATTCGCTATGAAAAACTTGTGGAAGTTCAAGAAAACTTAAAAAGAGACTTAAATCGTTTACTTTCAAAAAAAAGAAACTTACACGAAGAGATTCAAAAATTAAATCCGAATAAAGTATTGATAAATTCATTACCTCAATTAGATTTGTTAAATGAACAATTGGGAACGTACGAAAATGACAAATCCTTAACGTATGAATTGAAAATTGAAAATGAACAATTGAATGAAAGATTACACAACAGTTTGAGAAACATTAATGAAAGCTGGACCGCAAATCAACTGAGATCTTTTTCAACTTCTGTAGCAGTTAGAGAAAAAGTCCTGCATTATAAATCGTTATTACAAGAATATCAGACAGAAAAAGAAAAGTTAAAGGTTGAGTTTGAGCAGTTAACTGGAAAGATGGAAACGGACAAGCAGTTAATAGAAAAAATGAAAGTATTCATTGCCCCACTGTTAAAAAAGAATCATCAAATCTTAGCTGAAATGAACATGAATAATTCCCATCAGTTGCATACAATGATTGCTGAATTAAAGATGGAAATGAACAAACTTCAACTTTTGGAAAAAGAGCTTCATTTATTAAAAACAAGAAAAACGGATTTGCTGGAAAACATAGATTTGTTAAAAATAATGAATAAAGATGGAAAAAATAAAAGTTTACTTTGGATTTTGCTCAGTTTAAATATCATTATTCCACCTCTTTTATATATAAACGATATGAAAATTTTTGCCTGGATTAGTTTTTTTAGTATATTAAGTATTCAAGGTGTATTTTATTATATTTCTAAAAATAGCAAATCAAATCATAAATTAAATGAGTCTATAAATAAAAATCAAAAATCCTTAAACGAAATTCAACAGGAAATGAGTCATAAAGAGAAGTTATACTCAAAAACAAAACAATTGTGCAACCAATATCAAATGAATTTCTCAGCACAAAAAGAAGTTGCCATTTCATTAGAATCCTCTAATTTAGGACGAAATTTAACCACTGAAGATGAGGTAAATTTAAATGGGCTTTTAATGATATTAGAGCAACAAAGTAAAGAAGTAGAACAAAATGATATTCAAATTAAACAGACTGAAGCAGAAATTGAACATTTAATGAGTGGTATACACTTATTAAAAAATACAAGTTTGGAAAAAAAGGATTTACTCGATCAGAAAGAACATGAAATCAAACTTCTTTTACAAAAATGGAAACATTGGTTATCTCAAGTTGAATTAGCTGAGGATCTATCACCTGAATCTGTTTTAGAAATATTTCAACAAGTGGATCAAGCGATGAATGTACTTACAAATATAGAAAAAAATGAAGCAAAAATAAAACGTATGGAAGAAGTTTTTGAAAACTTTGAAAGTAAAGTAAATGCATTTGTTCCTTATGAACAAGGATACGGCATTGGACAAGCTTTAAGACAAATGAGGATAGAAGCAAAATTACAAGTAGAGAAAAATAATGAGAAGAAAAATGTTTTAGTGCAATATGAGGAAGTGACTGATGAAATTGATAGACTTCGAGATACTTTAAAGCAAATAGATGATAAAATATTTCTTTTATGGAACGAAGCCCAAGCTTCTGATGAAGAGTCGTTTTTATCAAATATATATACTCACAATCAGAGGAATAACCTTGAGCAAGAATTACGAAGCGCTCAATTTTCTCTTCAAAATTGGGTAGGAGAAGAGCAGCTGCAAAAGTTGGAGTTAGATTTAAAGCAAAATCATGCAGCAGAGACGATGACGGAAACAAAAGATGAATTATCCGCTCAACTCTCAGAAATGCAAACTCGTCTAGCTGAATTAAGAGACCAAAAAGGAAGAACAAGTCATCAACTTGAAAAATTGGAATCGGATATGAATCACGCTGAACATCTACTTGCTTATGAAGGAGAATTAACAAAGGTGAGAGAACTTTCGGATCAGTGGGCTGTTCATTCGTTTGCATTCCATTTAATTAAAAAGGCAAAGGCAAAGTATGAACAAGAACGTCAGCCAGAAGTATTAATGAAAGCATCATCTTACTTTGAAAAAATGACGTATGGAGCTTTTCGAAGAGTAATGGTCCCTTTTGGTGAAAAACGAATGATTGTGGAAAGAGAAAACGGAGCACAGTTAGAAACCTCTTATTTGAGCAGAGGCACAGCAGAGTTATTATATTTAGCAATGCGTTTTGCTCTTGCACATGAATTTGGGAAAAAAGTAACTCTTCCATTAATCATGGATGATATATTTGTAAATTTTGATGGGGATAGACTGAAATCTACCTTGTCGGTTTTAAATGAAATTTCCAACCATCATCAACTCATCCTGTTCACATGTCATGAACATATTCGTGTAGAAATGAATGATATGTTTTCTCAGATTCAGAATATACATTTAAATCATGCATAAATCATTTTGATCGTCATACCGCCGTCAATGACTAGGTTTTGTCCAGTAATAAAACCTGATTTATCTTCCGCAAGGAACAAACATGCGGCTGCAATGTCCTCTGGTTTTCCAACTCTGCCTACAGGATGTTGCAGTTTATCTTTTTCTGTGTGAAAAGGTTCTTCAGCATCCTTTGAAAATAACCAATCACGAGTTTCAATCCAGCCTGGACTAATGGCATTGACTCGAATGCCGTATTCCCCCAAACTGACCGCCATAGCATGTGTTAATGCCAAAATTCCACCTTTTGATGCTGAATAAGCTTCTGTATTTTTCTCTGACATCAGAGCTCGTGTTGAGGAAATATTAATAATGGATGTGTTTTGTTTATGTATCATACGTTTAGCAAACTGTTGTGAACAATAAAAAGTGCCTCGTAAATTTACGGATAATACTCGATCAAAATCATTCAATGAACATTCTAATACTGGACTGTTTTTTTCAATTCCAGCGTTATTCATGAGAACATCTGGTACACCCATATCTTCTATAGTTAGGTTTACCCACTTTATAATATCTTTCTCATTCGCCATATCAGTAGGAACAAACATCGCTTTTCCGCCTAATTGTTGAATAAATTTTATAACTTCAATTCCCGCTTCTTTGTTTGTATCCGCAATAGAAATATAGTATCCTTCTTTTGCAAATGAAATGGCTAGTGCTCTTCCAATACCTTGTGCTCCACCTGTAATCGCTGCTATCCTTGGCATATCATCCACCTCAGATTGTTTTTATTCCATTATATAGTAATCTGAAATGTTTACAAAGTTTATGACCAAGTTTCGATCACAGTAGGATGAATATCATGTTGGGATTCTAATCTATTTAATTGTTTTGGAACCGCATCACGAACTTCTGATAAGGTATCCTTAATATACACAAAGGGTGAAGGTTCATTACGATCATAGAGTCTAGCGACGTATTTTAATGGATGATCATTAGGATTTTGAGATATAACAATCATAGGGATTTCACATACGTGTATAGAAAATTTACTTACTTGTACATTTTTCATTATTTTCACATTCCTTTTCAGTTTAATCATAATTTTATTTTAAAATAATTTGACTAAATTACTTTAAATAAAATTTTTAAACAAAATTGGAAAAATTTAAGTGAAAATAAGCAAACTTTTTATCTTAATTTGGGGGAATGAGCATTGAAAATATATTCTGTCAAAAAAAAGAAACATAAACTATAGAGTTATATGTTTCTTGCATTGATCTATCTTTATTTTTATTTCTATTTTTTATGTAATTTATTATTGTAAGTCTTTCGTTACTACCAACCTGGATCAAATTCAAATAAAGTTTCTACAGGCATGATACCTGATAAAAGAAGAGCAATGATTATTAATGACTTGATGAATTTCATTTTTATTCCTCCTCTCTTTGATTAATTTAAAGTCTTCACTTTGTAATCATGATAAGTTTCTAGTTTCTTAATAGTTGAAAAAACATCCATAGCTTCTTTGTTTTGTGTATGTATGTTCATAATTAGCCTTAAACATTCACTTTCTTCGGCAATATGGTCTACCTTGGCGTATCCTGATGCTGCTTCCAAATAACAATTAATCCCTTCCTCTGTTCTTTCCGTTAGGATGTAGTAATCTCCTTTAAGTCTGAAATAGCGAGCTAATCCAGACTTTTTAATTGGTGTAACATATGTAATAGAGAATATTTTTTCTTCTAGTTGAATTAACTCATCAATTATCGATAGATTATTGGTCTTCAAGTGTAGCGTGAATAAAAGATTTACAACATGCAACAAAGCATTATCCCCACAATCTCGAAGGTTCTCTTGAAGTAATGATATAGCTAGTTGATGACTTCCATTAGCTAAATGTAACATTGCTTCTATCCCATTTACATTGTCTTTGACTTCCGGGAGTGAGAATTTCTTATATTTAGCCAAATATTCTTTTGTTTGTTTATAATCACCTAAGTGGTAGTAACTATTACATATAGAAAAAATCGTGTTAGCCTTCATTCTAGTATCACAAATAGTTCCATGTAATGCTTTTTTACCCATATCTAAACTTTCTTTAAATAAACATAAATTGTAAGCATGAACTGATAATTTATAGTACATCAAACCTTGCTCTTCACTTGTAAGGAAATCCTCAAAAAACAATAGACCTTTGCCAGATGCATACGTTGAGCGAAGTTTTGTGAAATCATCTCGTTCAATCAAATAGGTTTGCAATAAAGCTTTGGCGATATAAGGCATGATTCCATGTGCTCGTGAGTAATCAATAATTACTTGATAAAGAGCAAGTTTAATAGAAGGCTCATCAATTTTTGTTACTGTATCATAGAGCTTTTCTATTAAATCTACGCTGTCTTCAAAAGGTGATTGAAGGGCTTTCATAGCTACTTTTGTAATAATATAATTTTTTTCTAGGTAAATTAATTTCTTTAAAATAGCGAATAAAACTTCAGCTCTCTCTTCGATCTCTATATATCTCTCGATCATTTTTTCATAAGGAATGTTTAATACAAAACCAATTTTTTGAATCGTTACCAAGGTAGGACGTTTAACTTGTCCTGATTCTATTCTAGATATGCTAGCTTTATCTACATTAGTTAATTGTTCTAATTGTACTAATGTCATTTCTGCCTGTTTTCGATAATGTCGAATGAGTTCCCCCAATGATGAACTTTCTTTGGTGGTAATCATTCATTTCCACCCTTTCCTAGTAAACATATAATTTAAAGGAAAACCTTGATAGGTTAAATTATGTAGAAAAAACAAATATAAAGTAATTTCTTGTAAGTATTTGTTATTTAATAGCATATCATTGGATTGAAAAAATTTCAATATACATTCGACCTTTAGAGAAACAAGTTTGTAATTATATTGTTGTTAATATGTTTGCACTATGGTGGTGAAGTATTATTAATTTTTTGGGGAATAAAGAGATAAAATGATTTTTGGAAGGGGGATTGTGAATTTATAAGATTGACTAAATAAAAAGTTGTTTGGAAGTTGGTTGAAGAAAATGAAATTATGGGTAAAAAAATTTATTTACAAGGTAACTAAAATAAGATAGCTAGGAGATGATTTAAATGAAAAAGTTTAGTATTGTTTTCATATTGTTTGTACTTATGATGTCATCCGTTGTTAATGCACAGACAAACAAGTCAATTAACAATGGGAAATTATCGGAAGAAGAGCAACAACTACTTAACGAAAGATCAGATGAAATTAGAGATTACTTTTTGAAAATTGAAAAAGAGAAAGCAAAATTAGATAAGTTGAAAGATAAGAAAGAGAAGATGAGTAAAGAAAAAAATAAAAACAGCTTAGATTTACTAAATTTAGATATAGAAATTGAAAATGCTAGTAATGCGGTTGCAAAGTTAACAGAAAGTCATGAAGATTATGGACTAAAAAAAATTAAGAAAGTAAAAAAGAAGGATAGTGTAAGTATCCTAGAATCTTCAGCTGCTGATTATAGAATAACTGAATTACAATTGTTTTATGATGAAAGTGTTGGAAAATATCTACTACATTCTGCAGGTAACTTTACAAACGATGATTGGAAAGAGGATAAAAGCCCATATACCAGTGGTTATGGGAATGGTTGGAAAGACTTAGGTGGTTATGATGGATATGGACTTTATTCTATGCATGAAGATATTAATACTTACAATCGAGAATTCCATACAATTCATTATGAAGATAATTCAGAATCAATAGATTGGTCAAACAAAGCATCTAACATTCCTGATGCTCGAGGATATGCTTGGAAATATCAAGATGAACTTTATTTAGAAGGGGGAGGTTCTGTTTTTGCAAATTGGAAAGATTATAATAATTATAGACAATTAGGTTGGTATTATTTTTCTTTTGTTGATAGTGATATGTCTGGAAAAGAATTAGGCTTCAAAGCTATATTTGGACATACATGGAGTAGTACAACCATAAACGGTATTTCATATCCTAATGGTGTTTCATTTACAACTACTAATAATTCATGGGACGATGGTTATTCCGATAGTTTCATTATACCATAAATAATATCTGAGAGATTTATTTTCAGCTTTATACTAACTAAAAGGATTGAATTGGTTCAGTCTGAGTGATGAATAACTCAATTCTGACCAATTCTTTTTGTTGTTTTTTGGAATTTAGTTTCACTGCATTAAAAAATAATTAGTATATTTTTTGAGTCATGCATTTTAAATAATTAACATAATACTCTAGAATATATGTTGATTTGTATATAATTAATAATATGGTAAAATATTGTAGTGTGTGATTTTATTTAATTATTTACTTGGAGGTGTTAAATTTACATGAATAAAATAAAAAAAATACTTATATTTGGGCTTGTTATTATATTTATTGTTTTATTCATTAGACATCAGATGGTAGATGATTTATATATGATGAAAAGAAATACTGGTGGAAATTCCCCTTTAATATCAAACAGTCAAACAAAAATTAATCTTGATACAAATATAAGATTATATCTCATTTCTGATTTAATTGGAAATTTACATTATTTTTTGTTCGATGGAAGGAAATTAGTATCTACTAGTATCATTTGTAATTTAAAGAATATTGAAAGCAATACAGTTTATAGAGATGTTTATTGGGCTTACTTTGAAGATCCTGGTGTAAATTCTATTTTTACGGGAGTCATCATAAATAAAAATATTGATAAAATATTGGTAAAAGATTTGAAAGAAGAAGATATAAGTTATATTGAATACAGAGGATATAAGTTATTTTATAGTAGTAACGAAATTGAATCAATTTTGATAAAGGGATTATCTCCTACAAACGAAATAGTTTATAAGAACTATAACTAGAAAGATAGTTTTATCATACCACTTTTTAAATTATAAAAAAATACTTTTGAAATAGTAGTTTATGTGAATCAGATAGGATAGGAACATCTTACTTTTATTTAGTTTCAGTTTACACTCAGAGAATTCTAAAAAATTGTATCACAGATATTTACTAGAGATACAAGAGGTTTTTAATCTAGGTTTGAATGATATTATTAAAGTGATAATGGAGTTGGAGAAATTATACAAAAAAATGAGGTATTTCTTTTTAGTCAGTAGAAAATCAGATACTTCATATTATATTGAATTAAAAGGGATCATATCGAGTATTTCATCATTAGAAAATACAATGTGGCATGAAATTTATGATTTTTGGTCAAATAAAATGGAAGAGATGAAAATAATTTATGGATGATCTTTTGAAGGTACTAGTAACTTTTATTCTAATTATTACTGTGTATGCCCCTATTGCAACATTCATTCATGAACTTGGACATGCCTTCGTTGCCTTATTTAATACAAACAAAGAAATAAACATAAAATTAGGAAAAGGAACTAGATCTTTAAATATGACTTTAGGTAGAATTAAAGTTATGATTTACCCATTCAGTGGTTGGTCTGGAATTACTTATGTTGAACACTTTAAAAATTTAAATTACAAAATCATATTTTATTTATCAGGACCAATCTTTTCAATTGTTTTAAGTTTAACCTGTTATAAATTATTAGACATGACATCAAATATGTATATATTAAATTATTCTCTTAAACAAATCATGGTTTGTTCGTTATTGCAATTCTTACTTACCATCATTCCTATGAGATATAATAATTTCACAGGGGGTGGGTATGCAACCAAAAGTGATGGTCTGAGAATAATGGAGTTATATTTAGACAAGAAAAGAAAACATTAAGTTACGATCAATTATGTTTTCAGTCCTTAATATTTTCATAATGAAATATTTTATTCTCTGACTCACTTATCATAATATTCTATTTGAACATGAATGAATTTTGGGATTTTTTTCAAAGATCTATGAGTAACCTGTTGTTTGCATTCAACAGGTTTATTTTTACTAATGATCTTTATTAATTTAACTATTCTGACTTTTTAAAAATATATCCACCTTGTTTTCTACCTTGAATCGTTTTAGCTGCTTTACCTAGCTTTTTCCTTAATCGTGTGATCAAAACACTAACACTTCCCTCATCTGCTGTATCATTCCATATTAATGAAATAATTTGTTTTTTTGTAATTATTTCTCCTTCATTTTTAATAAAAAGGTTCAATAACTCATATTCTCTATTGGATAGATTTTTTTTAGTATCCTCAAGTTGAACCCAAAGTTCACGTGTATGAAAATATGTACCATTTCCTAAATGTATTAAATCTTCAGAATGACCATTAAGACTTACTTGATGTTGATTTGAATTTTCAAATAAGGCATTGACATTTTTAAGTGGTGAGATCAGGTTGATAGTAAAAGAATCTTTTAGAAATGTACTAGACTGATCTCTTAATCTGTTAATTGCTTCAGTACCCCGAATAATTCTAAAACATTCGCTTTCTTTAGAGGGAAGATCAACCTTGGCATATCCAGCCGCTGCCTCTAAAAATGATTTTAAACCTTCTTCTACTCTTTCAGTTAGAATATAATATTCCCCTTTGAGCTTGAAATATTGAGCTAATCTAGCTTTTTTAAATGGAGTAACATAAGGAATAGTTAACAGTTTTCCTTCCAGTTGGATTAGTTCTCTTATTGCTGATAGATTTTTCATTTGTAAATATAAGGTGATTAAACGGTTCACAACATGTAGCAAGGTAAAGTTTCCACAATATGGTAGGGAATCTTGTAGGAGTGAAACAGCCCGATAATGACTACCATTCACAGAATGTAATCTTGATTCTGTTAATTTTATATTGTCTTTCACTTCTGATAAAGAGAATTCTTTATATTGTTCCAAGTATTCTTTTGCTTGTATATAATTTTCTAAGTGGTAATAACAATTACATATACAATAAATAGTATTTGCATGCATTCTTGTCTCAGCTATGCCTGCAATCAATGCTTTTTTACACAAATCTAATCCCTCTTCAAATAAAGACAAGTAGTAAGCGTGAACTCCTAATTTATAATACATCACACCTCGTTCTTCAGTTGTTAGGAACTCATCATAAGACAAAACACCTTTGCCTGAAGTATATGTAGATCGAAGTTTGGTGAAATCTTCTCGTTCAATCAGATAAGTTTGTAACAAACCTTTAGCGAGATAAGGCATGATTCCATGTTCTCGTGAGTAATCAATAATGACCTGATAAAGAGCTAACCTAATAGAAGGTTTCTCAATAGCTACTATCCTTTCATAAAACTTCTCTACTAATTCTTGGCTATTTTCTACAGGAGTTTGGAGGATTTTCATAGCCACTTTGGTAATGAGAGGGAGACTTTCTTCTTGTAGTACCTCATTAAAAATAGCGAACAAAACGTCTGCTTTATCTTCAATCATATTGTGTTATCATCTCCTTGATTATAAATTTTTAGTAAGGATCAAATTTATTGAACAGGAATTATACATTTTATTAAGACCCTTTGAAAATATATCCACCTTGTTTTCTACCTTGAATAGAAGTTGATGCTTTACCTAGCTTTTTTCTTAATCTTGTGATCAAAACACTTACACTTCCTTCATCTGCTGCATCATTCCATATTAATGAAATAATTTGTTTTTTTGTAATTATTTTTCCTTCATTTTTAATAAGAAGGTTTAATAACTCATATTCTCTGTTGGATAAATTTCTTTTAGAATCATCATCCTGAATCCAAAGCTGATATGTATGAAAATATGTACCATATCCTAAATATATTAAATCTTCCATATCCCCATTGAGACTTTCCTGATGTTGAGTTGTATCTTCAATCAAGGTATTAACATTTTTTAGAGGTGTAATAAGATTGAGAGTATAGTAATCTTTAATAAATGTACTTGACTGACCTTTTAACCTGTTAATAGCTTTTGTACCCTGAATAAATCTAAGACATTCATTTTCTTTGGAAATAAAGTCAATCTTGGCATATCCAGCAGCTGCTTTAAAATATGAATTTAAACCTTGTTCTACTCTTTCAGTTAGAATATAATAGTCCCCCTTAAGTTTGGAATAGTGAGCTGATTCAGCCTTTTTTACAGGTGTAACATATGATTTGGAAGTTATTTTTTTATCCAATTCGATAATCTCTTTGATTGCTGATATATTTTTAATCTGTAGATATAGAGTTATTAATAAGTTCACAACGTGCGGTAAGGTAAAATCCCCACATTGTTTTAGTTTCTCTTGAAGAATTGAAATTGCCAGATAAGTATTGCCATTTGCAGAATGTAACCTCGCTTCTGTTAATTCTGCATTGTCTTTCACTTCTGGTAATGAGAATTTTTTATATTGTTCCAAGTATTCTTTTGCTTGTATATAATTACCTAAATAATAATAACAATTGCATATACCATAAATAGTATTTGCATACATTCTATTCTCAGTAATACCTGCAACCAATGCTTTTTTACACAAATCTAAACCCTCTTCAAATAAAGATAAATAATAAGCGTGAACCCCCAATTTATAATACATCAAACCTCGTTCTTCATCCGTAAGGAAATCCTCAAATAACAAAACACCTTTACCTGATGCATATGTAGATCGAAATTTGGTGAAATCATCTCGTTCAATTAAATAAGATTGTAATAAACCTTTAGCGAGATAAGTCATGATTCCGTTTTCTCGAGAGTAGTTAATAATGACTTGATATAGGGCTAACTTAATAGAAGGTTTTTCAATGATTGGGATCCAATCATAAAGCTTTTCTACCAATTCTAAGCTATTTTCTACAGAAGATTGAAGGGCTTTCTTAGTGACTTTGGTAATGAGAGAGAGGTTCTCTTCTTCTAACATGTCATCTAAAATAAAGAAAAATATGTCGACGTTATCTTCAACCATATTTTGCAATCATCTCCTTATAAGGAATTTTAGTATGATGAGAAATTTTTGAAAGTTTATCAGAAAGTATGTTTAATTTAGCCAAAATAGTGAACAACAGTTATATTTTAGTATAATTTGACTGATTTATAATAAATTTAATTTTAAAACAAAATAGGATAAAATAAAGGATTTGTAGTTACATTGTTGTCAATATGTTTGCACTATGGTGGTGAAGTATTATTAATTTTTTGAGGGATAATAAGATAATATGATTTCATAAGGGGGATGTGAAATTCTTAGAAAATTGAAGGGCGGAGGGAACTCTTCAATTTTCTAATATTATGGAATGACTTAAAGACAAGATAGGGATGCACCATGAGGTTTTTCTGATAATCAAAAGGTACTTCCCCAATAAAAACCTTGATTGAGTAGGTAACACTCATTCAAGGTTTTTTTAAATTTCATCATCTACATTTGATTTCAACTAACCTTAGAAGGTTTTGTTCTCATCATCATCCACAACCAACCTAAACTAAGGAATCCAAACAGAGGGTATAAGGTAGATAATAAAGTGCTGAACCCAATCTGACTTATAAAATAACCAAAAATTAATATGGAGATGATGATGGCTTGATGATGTAGAGAAGTTCTTTGTCTAATTTGTAGTGTTAATCCATAGATGTTTGCAATCAAAGTGGTGAAGATTTCAGCATATATAATGATCAGAAATAAAAACTGAATCGCTCTTCCTAAATCAACGATGAGCATTCCCATCGGAATTTGAAATTGAGTAATGCCTGGCATCTGAGCAGATAAGGCAAAATGTCCTGCTAGAAGCATTACACCAATACCAATGCCTCCTAAGATACCTCCCCAATACACTACTTTTTTGTCTCTTATTTTTGACCCTAAAGGAACTAAGACCGCTTGGGCAAGTGATAGGTTAAAACCGATATATAAAAATGGTGAGAGCCATACTCTTAACATATTTGGTTCTGTTGATCGAAAAATCCAATTTCCTGCATTGGGGGATTGAATCGTTGTAATAATGATGATCATCGTGAATAATAAAATTAATGGTACTACGATGGAATTTACAATTAAGATGGCGTTAATGCCTTTTAAAAGTACAAAATAGGCGAGAAGAATAGTAAAAAACAAACCGATTTGATAGGAAATATGGAAATGTTCGTAAAAGATAGAACCGCCTCCAGCTAACATGACGGAGGTAATTGCAAACAAAATGACTAACATTAAAAAACTAATCCACCTACCAAAGCGTTCACCAAATAACAATTTATTGAGATCTTCATAGGATTCAGCACCGATATCATGAGCAAATATCATAATTTTTGTGCCAAGCCAAACAAACATGATACTTGTAATTAAAATAGTTAATGTTGCAATGGAACCAAATTGGGTGAAAAAGGTTAGTATTTCTTGTCCAGTTGCAAAACCTGCTCCAACAATTGTTCCCATATATGTAAAGGCAATTTGAATGATTTTTTTATATTGTTCCATTAAAACTGTTCCCGCCTCTCGTACCAAATTGTATAATTAATCTTATGTGTACAAGTAGTATAATAGAAGCATCTGACAGGATATATGTTGAAAGGAAGCGGATGAATGAATACCATATATATTTTATTAACGAATACAGGTACGATGTTTACTAAAGCGATTAAATCAGTGACAAATGCACCTTATAATCATGCTTCACTTTCTTTGGATATGAATCTAAAAAAAGTCTACAGCTTTGGAAGAAAGCAACCTGACAATCCGTTTTATGGTGGTTTTATACAAGAGGATTTTATTAAAGGAACCTTTAGTTGGTATCCAGAAACAACATGTGCCATCTATAAATTAAATTTAAGTGGAGAACATTATAATAAACTGCTAAGATACATTTCTATGTTCGAAAAGAATAGTGAGAAATACTTATATAATTTAATCGGATTATTTGGAATTCCGTTTAATAAATCGTTAGAAGTACCCGGATCTTATTTCTGTTCTCAATTTGTATCTGAAATATTGAAACGAAGTGGTGTTGATTTATTTCATAAAAAAAGCGCTCTGGTGACCCCGGATGATTTTAGAAATGTAGAGCCATTGGAATTAATTTTTGAAGGGAAAATATACGAATATCCTCAACTTAAAGGGTGGATTAATTACAATCCAAATCGTTATACAAACTTCCCTTTTCGAAAATATGTGAAACAGCAGCTCAAATCTGAACAAAGAAAATACTATTTTCGAGATGGTTTTGTCAAACCGAAGAAGATATTAATGGAGCAACAAATGAGAAAAATGAAAAATATCACAGAAATATTTGATGATTTTAAATAAAATGAATGGAATATGATAAAATGGTGTAAAACATCGGTAGCATTGAAATGGAGGGTTGGATATTGGATGATTTAAAACAACGAATTTTAAGTGAGGGTAAAATTGTTTCTCATCAAGTATTAAATTTAGACTCAATTTTAAACCATCAAGTAGATCCTAAATTAATTCAACAATTAGGTAGAGAGTTTGCAACAAGATTTAAAGATCAAGGGGTAACAAAAGTACTTACCATTGAATCCTCTGGCATTTCCATTGCTTATGCAACTGCTCTTGAACTGGAAATACCATTGATATTTGCCCGTAGAAAAAAACCATTAATGTCAGATGATTATTATTGTGAACGTGTTCCATCGTTTACTAAGGGAATTGTTACGGACATCGTAGTGTCAAGTGAATTTATTCAATCAGAAGATCGAATTTTAATTATTGATGACATTATTGCCAATGGGGATGCATTAAAGGGACTTATAAACATCATTCAAAATTCTGGTGCACATCTTGCAGGCGCTGGAATTGTTGTGGAAAAAGCTTTCCAAACTGGGGCTAAAGATATTCGTGAGCAGGATATAAGAGTGGAATCTTTGGTCAAAATCATCTCTTTAGAGAATGGGGAAATTGGACTGGAGTAATCAAAAAATGAAGAATTTTCATTTTTTTACACCTTTCCTATCTCACTTTTTTCATTTATAATAATGATAAGATTAGTGAGGGGAGGCAAAACGTTATGGGGAAAGAAAATGATTTATTAGCGTATTTTGTGGAAAAGTTATTAGGGGCTAAAACACACTTTGAGCGTGCTCTTGACTGTAAACATACCGAATTTGATGATTTGTATCCCTATATGATTGAACATCCTCAATTTTTCTGGTATAAAAGATACGTTGCTTGGTCAGAACTATTGACAATTGTAGGTCTTTGTGAAGACTTATCATTTGATTGGAGAAGCCATTTTACAAAACAGCAGGTTGAGTACATTGAAGAACGCGTTATGTCAAGTAAAGTATTGGACGAATGGTTCGAGAAAAACGATTCTAAGAAACACGTTGGTTAACTCATATCAAAAGAACATAACTCAATATATAAATAGTGATAAAAAAGGTCTAAATGAATCCATTTAGACCTTTTTTAAAAATGGAGTATTATTTTTTATTCAAGACCAGTTTATTTTCACGAAGTCGGAAATATAGGAGTAACTAAGTATGATAAATGATGAAACATTAAATGAATATCGTATCAGTGGTATTTTAATTAGAGTGATTCGTGACAATGATGAAAAAAATGATGTTAAAGGAAATATTGTCGCATGGGACTCTGAGGTTGTAATGGTACGTAAACGGAATAGAAAGGTTGTTAAGTTATCAAGAGAATATATATATCAACCTTATAAAGAGGAAAGAATATGCTTGGAGCCATAAAACTTAAATAGGATCATGGTCATCTTTTTCCCACTTTTTAGAATACGCTTTATTTGTTACATAAATTAATAATATTGTCATGATGATTGTCATGATGATAGCTAAGATCATAGTACCTATCAAATGAATTCCCTCCTTTAGAAGTGGCATCCACTTCATAGTACTAAATATAAAGTTAAAAAAATAGTTTCTCATGAAATGTTGTGTGTCTTTTTTTCGAATTTATCTCAAAAATATAACAAGAAAAAAAATAAAAAAAATTTAACACAAACGACAATTTTCTCCATTTTTCTACATGTCATTTATTATATAATAGATTCAGTCACTTTTTGAGAATAGGAGTAGAATGATAGATGCATGAAAAACAATTAAATAAAAAAATTGAAGAATTACGACAACAACTTACCGTTTTAATCAAAAATAAAGGAGATTTTGTAGACGATAATGTCATCGCGGTTAGTCAACAGTTGGATACATTTATTATTCAATTGCAAACTTTAAAGAAAGTAAAAAAATCGATTCCAAACAATCATCAATCAGCTTGAAACAATTATTTTTCTCCATTTCTGGGTACAATAATAATAATGAGCCAAATGGTTATAACTAACCTGAAAGGAGAAAATTGAAATGGCGAAAAACTCTGGTGAAGATTTATTGAAAGAAATCACTGAGAAAGTGGTCACGTATATGAGTACACCTAAGGAGCTTCGGGATAAACATCAAGAAGTACAATACAAAGAAACCTGGAAAACAAAATGGTTTGGTATGCTTCCTATGGCAATGGACATGTTATTTAAAAGAACTGCCCATAAGGATAAAGGGACATAAAATGTATGTATCTCACTCCATTTTGTTCCAAGGCAATATAAAGTTGACCTTCATCCCACTGATGATATCCAATAACGGCTAATGGCATTCGAATAGCTTGGTCAAACAGTTTTTCGGTATATGTAACTTCCTCATGATTATGTAATGTTTTTTGAAAATCTTCGTAACTATTTACTGGTTGTGGATCATTAGAAACCCATTTTAATTTTTCAAACGGATCAAAGATTTTTTTTTCTAAACTATGTTGTATAAAGGATGTATTACCTGCATACAAAGTGTAGTTTATTTCTCTAGGTGTTTTATTGATCGATTCAGAATCAATAGGATAGATTTCACCTGACTTTGCATCGATATAAAAAGTATAAGGGTCAATGTTTACTTTCCATATCGCTTCAAGTGCATTTGGATAGATTCGTTCTGCGAACTGATCCAAATCTTTTATATCTGGAATGTTTAAGTCTTTAAGATAGGTGACATCAAATGTCGTTTGTAATGTGTTTAAACTAAATAATGGATATTCTCCGGCACCATATTCAACTAATTTATAATTTCCTTTTGAGTCAGCTCCAACGACAAGGTAACCAATTTCCTGTTTGCTTTTTTTATTTAATACAATGACCAAGCGGTTATGTGTACCGGGTCCTAATGCATAACTTTTCCAATATGCATGATCCCATTCATGGAAACCTTGCTGTTTTTTTAAATTATTAATCCAAGTGTTGATATTTTGTTCAAATGTTTTTTGTGCTTTTACACTTGGATTCGTTGTAGCGTAACTAATCATAGAATGATTCATGTTGATCATAAAACATAATAGTAAAACAAGAATTATACATAATCGAATAGATTTGATCATCGTTTCACCAGCCATTTTATTTATTTTGAAAAAAAATGCTTGTCCATTTATTTTATAAGTTTTATACAAAAAAGTTTGTAACTCTGTGTCTGTTTAATAAGCACTTTTTTTATGTTTTTTTGTAAGAAAACAAAAGATCATAAAGAATGATTTAATGGTCATCACACAAAAGGGAAAAAAAACCGCAGTTGATGACAGATACTTGTATTTTAGGTTCGTACTGCCTTTTAATTTCCTGTAAACGATTTTCAAATAAACCCTCTACTTCCTGTTTATCTTCTTCTTCAGCAGCAGCGATTAAGTCTTTATAATAAGTTTGTATTCTTAAAATCTCCTCATTTAAACGATCGTGTGCATCTAACGCCCACTTTTGATCAACAACTTTTACTTTCTGAATAATATATTTTTGTAATTCAGAAACGGCTCTCTCTAAAGAAATTGTAGGTCGAATATGAGTGTTTGGCGGCATTTTTGTTGTTAATTTCATTTGCAAGGCAGTATGATGAAAATCAGTTTGGATTTCCCCTGTTGATAAGCAAATGCCAAGAGAGTGAATTTCCGATCGTTTTAGATCACTTGTGAATTCGACTTTGAAGTTTACTCCTAACCAGGACATATAAGCAGTTGATTCTGAAACAGAGGTTTCACTAGGAACTTCATATAAGTTTATATATTTCCCTTTTTGTTGGACAACTTGGAATAACTGCTCTAATTTTATACTCCCAAAAGTCATATCCTGTTGAATCGTTCTTTGTGGACCAGCAAGAGGTGTGATACCTAAGTATCGCCCTAGGATGGTATCTGTATTCATTTTGTTTTCTTTTTCTTTATTTTTAGCTTTGGCTTGCTCATACTTCTCCATATCAAAAACAAACGTTAATCTCATTGTTTCTGGAGAAGCCCCTGTTCTTTCAACAAAATTCCAATAATAATGTCGATTAGTCAGCTCTCTATCTGCTTCAGGAGATAGTTGAACAACGACATGATCAGACCCCTTTTCAATGATATGACATTGTTTGGATTCTAAATATCGCATGACAAACTGATCTACTTGTTGTTTATTCATGGATTCACCTCAGTTTCAGGATGGTCTATGATTTGATGATTGTAAATTTCACCTTTCACTTTGGTGAAGGAATCTCCTAAACGATTTAATTTAGTACGTATTTCACCTTCATCCTGTGATTCTAATATAATTTTATATAGATTCTTCTCAATGGATGATTTTTTCTCTAAACGTTCTAATATGAGATCAAGTCCTCCAATGACAGATTCAAATAGGTTTATTTTTTCATGCAATAAGTGTAAAATATGCTCTTCTATTGTTCCTTTTGTAGATAAATTGTAAATATGCACATCGTTTTTTTGACCTAGTCTATGGACTCTTCCGATTCTTTGTTCAACACGCATAGGGTTCCATGGCAAATCATAATTAATGACATGATTGCAAAATTGGAGGTTAATCCCTTCACCACCAGCTTCTGTGGCAACCATCACCTGAGCTCTTTTGCGAAATAAATCCATCATCCAGTCTTTTTTCCCACGATTCATTCCACCTCTATATGGAACGGCAATAATTTGATGTTCTTTTAGAAACTTTAATAAATATTCTTGTGTAGCTCTATATTCTGTAAAAATAATGACCTTATCATTAATCTGTTGAATAAGATCAAGGCTATTTTTAGCTTTTGTATGGCTATTTATTTTTTTGATTTTATCTACAAGTTCCCAAATCATTGCACGTACAGGTGAGTCTTCGCTTGTTTTTTTGAATAAATTAACAAGGGTAATGAAAACTGCATCTCTACTGCTGCATACTTCACGTTGTAATGTGATTAAAGAGAATAAATGACTAATTCCTTCGCTTTCCTGAGCTCTTTTTCTAACGAAATCAGTCACCGATTGATATAAATCAAATTCCTCATCAGACAATGTAAGAGGAATGTTTTTAACATTTCTCTTGGTAAGATCAAGATGACCATCACTTCTTCGATTTCGAATCATAATGTTAGATAACTCGTCTTTTAGTTGATTTTCATTTTTAGGAATTCTTTTATCCACGACATAGTTTGTTTTAAATTGACTGTCACCACCAAGTTGACCTGGTTTTAAAATTGTGATTAAGTTGTATAATTCCTTAAGATCATTTTGGATTGGGGTTGCTGTAAGTAATAAGCAATATTTTTTCTTTACGGAATTAATAAACTGATAGTTTGTGGTTTTTTTATTTTTTAACTTGTGTGCTTCATCAACGATTAACATGTCATACTCTTTGTCCAATACGATATCTCGATGTGGATTGCGTTTAGCAGTATCTACTGAAGCAACAATAATATCATATTGATCCCACATGTAAGCTTTTTTTTGTGCAACTGCAGGAATATTAAATTTTTGATTTAATTCTCTAACCCACTGCAATACTAGAGACGCCGGAACAAGAATGAGCACTTTTTTGACAAGATTTCGGATTAAGTACTCTTTTAAAATCAATCCTGCTTCAATTGTTTTACCAAGTCCAACTTCATCAGCTAAAATGGCTCTACCTCTCATCCCAGTAAGTACTTTTTTGGCAGTTGATATTTGATGAGGCATAGGTTCTAAATTTGAGAGTTGATTCAGACATTGCAATTCATCAAAATCTTTAACTAGCTTCGTATTCTCTGATTCGTATGCAAGTTGGTATAAAGTCCAATCATCCCAGGGACCGTTAGATTCAAAGCGACTTTCTATTTCCCCTACCCAAGATTGGTCAAAATGAATCTGAAGGTGTTCATTTAATGTATGAATGTGTTTCTTTTGATCTTTTGAATTCAACTTGCGCACCTCCTAGTATTAGTACTCTTTAACTTGACTTTTAATGTAATATGAAATGGTTTTACCTTTAACAGTTATACAATGTCACAGAGTTTTCTTAGTATGCACCAATTCGAAGACTTTCATAACTATTTTTGAGATTTTGAGTTTGATATAATCAAAAAGGACCTACAAAAGTGATGTAACGTATTATATTTAGATAAGAGAGGATCATGAACATGAAGAATAAATGGCGTTTTATTCAATCAGATGTGTATTCATCAGCAGAGAACATGGCAATAGATGAAGCCATTTTACTAGCACACAGTGAAGGAAAGGTTCCTCCCACTTTACGATTTTATGAGTGGGAACCGGCCACTTTATCAATAGGTTATTTTCAGAAGTCAGAGGAAATAGATTTAGATGCCGCTAAAGAAAGGGGTATAGGCTTTGTCCGACGTCAAACAGGGGGGAGAGCTGTTTTACATGATCAAGAATTAACTTACAGCATGATTGTTTCAGAGGATTATCCAGGTCTACCTAAAACAGTAAATGAGGCTTATCGTGTACTTAGCCAAGGTTTGTTGTTTGGTTTTCAATCACTTGATTTAAAGGCTGAGATGGTGAACTTAGCCACTGAAGAGGAAAAGCAAAAGTATGAAGCAGCAAGTTCTTCTGCATGTTTTGATTCTCCTTCATGGTATGAGCTCGTTGTTGAAGGACGTAAAATTGCGGGGAGTGCTCAAACAAGACAAAAGGGTGTTGTATTACAACATGGATCTATTTTGTTAGATATGGACATTGATTTATTATTTGATTTACTTCAATATTCTAACACTAAAGTGAAAGAACGATTAAAGCAATCTTTTGTAAAAAAAGCAGTGGCAATTAATGATTTAAGACGTGATTTATTTTTAGAACCCGTAAGCCTATCAGATGTAAATACCGCTTTTAAAGAAGGCATCTCTAAAGGGTTAGGCATAGATCTTGAAGATGGTCAATTAACTTCATATGAATTAGAACTTGTTGATAAATTGGTAAAAGAGAAATATGGGAATGACGAGTGGAATTTCAGAAAGTGATAGTGTAGACGAATGGATCTTAAATAACATCCATTCGTCTACATCTTCCAGAAAAACTCCGATAGGAGTTTTTTTTGTTATTAAAATATTCAAAAAATTCTGAAAAATAAAAAGACGTTATCTCCACATTGATAGAGGGAAATATTAAACTTGAAAAAATAGTTACAAAAAATGATGTTTGTTAAACTAAGAGTATATTTATCCCCTAGTTAAGTTTTTATGGTTTAATAGATCATTTTTCATAACAAATACGACCAACTGGATTCTATTACATAAATCTAACTTTTTTAAGATTTTTGAAATTGCATTTTTTACAGTACCTTCGGATACGTAAAGGTTTTTAGCAATTTCTTTGTTTTCCATTCCACTAATAATATGCTTAATTATACTTATCTCTCTATCTGTCAAATTTACATCCATTAATTCAGTAGAAGAGTTATGGTCACTTTTTATGTCTTGGAGCTGGTGCATCAGTTGAATCGTAGATTTTTTATACATTACACTAAGACCCATTGCAGCACTTTTTATAGCCATAATTAATTCATCTGAATTCGTTTCTTTCAGCATATACCCATTTGCACCATGAATGAAAGCATTGATAATATTTGAGTTATTTGTGTTTTCTGTCAGAATAATGACTTGAGTTGACTCAAACTTTGTTTTTATATTTTGTATAGCTTCCATGACATCAAAATCCGACGTAATGTCATTCATTAATACTACATCTGGATGGTAGTGTTCGCACAAATTCATCATTTCATCTTTACTAGAAGCTAGTGCGATTACTTCTATTTCTTGATCTTTTTCCAATATGTGTTTTATTCCTTCTATGATGATTTTCTGATTTTCTGATGCGGTTATCATCACTCTAATCACTAAACCACCTCAAAATTGGATTTATCAATGTGGGGACAACATAAATAAAAATTCATAATATTTATAATATTTATTATAAATATACAAATTTTTATTTCAATATATAAATTGTATTAATTTAGTAATTAGAACATTCAAAGAAAATTTTCGTGCTGATCACAGTGATATTATGAATTAGGTATAACCTTTTCGAAAAGTCTTTGAAGCTCTCTAGTGAATTCTCCAGGTTTACCATTTGAAACTTTTTGTTGATCTATGCTGATGATCGGTATAATTTCAACCGTAGTCCCAGTAATGAATACTTCGTCTGCATTTTTTAATTGATTAAAATCAAAAGGCTGTTCTTTAATAGTAAATCCTGCTTGATTCGCTAACTTCAGGACAACTGCTCTAGTGACTCCGTTTAAAATAAGGTGATTAACTGGGTGGGTATGTATTTCTCCATTTTTAACTATCATGATGTTGGAGGCACTGCATTCAGTAATGATGCCTTCCCGATGAAAAATCGTTTCATCCACTTCATGTTTGATTGCATTTTGTTTGGCAAGCGTGTTTGGGAGTAAATTTAATGATTTAATATCACATCTTAACCAACGGATATCCTCTTGGGTAATGGCTTTAATACCTGATTGCATTTTATCCAAAGGTCTCTTTACTTCATTACAATAAGCTAATACTACTGGTTTTATGTTCTCAGGAATTACGTGTGAACGTGGGGCAACTCCTCTTGTAATTTGAAGATATAACGTACCTTCCTGTACAAATGACTTTTGGATTAATTGATATAGTTTATCTTGTAATTCTTCCATTGTGTATGGGAATGTGATTTGAGTTTCTTCACAGCTTCTTTTTAAACGTTGTAAGTGTTTTTCTATTTCAAACAGCTGCCCATTGTATATGCGAAATACTTCATAAACGCCATCTCCAAAATAATATCCCCTATCATCATATGAAATGTGTACTTCCTCTTTATTTAGAAATAAATCATTATATAAAATCATAAAGTCACCTTTTCCTTATGTTTAAATAAATGTTGCCTTAATATATTGAAACAAAATATTTGAATTTAAGCTTATCAAAATGGAAAAGTTAATGTCAAAATGTTTTTGAGTAGAACAAATATAGAGAGAATATTGTCGAATAATAGAAGTATCAATTTCTTTAAAAAAGTTAGATAAAATGAGAAAATGGACGAAAAAAGGACAAAAACTCAATATATTTATCCGATTTGGGTGGTCAAAAAGTAGTAACACAACATATAGTGTTGTATAATGGTATTCGCACACAATATGTAGTGATTTTTGAAGGAATGCAGTTACTAAATTTATTTTATTTTTCCTTCAAAAAATATACATATCTTATCATTTTAACTAAAAAGAATACAGAAAAATAAATAGTTTTATGTATATCTAATTTGGAATGATTTCTGTATTTTTAGACATCAAATATTAGTTTTTATTTTTGGGGAGGTTGTTTTTTTGGAAACAATGAAAGTCAAACGATTAGAAGGTTTAAGTGAAAAAATATTCTTGGATCGTTATGCGATGAAGGATGCTGACACCAATCATACTAAGGTTGGAGATACGGTACTAGCACTAGTAAAAGATGATCCTAAATTCCCTACGAAAGAAGTAGGTGAGATAATCAGCAGAGACGGTGAGAATGTTCAAGTTAAACTTCGTAGCGGTGAAATTGTTGACTCAACTATTCATAAATTAACACTTACAGTGGAAAAAACGCCTGATGAAATGTGGGATCGATTGGCAAAAGCTATGGCTTCTGCAGAAGCCACTCCAGAAAAACAAAAGGAATGGACTGAAAAATTTAAATATATATTAGATGATTGGAAACTTGTACCAGGTGGGCGTATTGCTGCAGGTGCAGGAGCAAGTGATGAGTTGACCTTGTTTAACTGTTATGTAATTCCATCTCCTCACGATAGCAGAGGCGGAATCATGGAAACTTTGACTGAAATGACAGAAATTATGTCTCGTGGTGGTGGAGTAGGAATCAATTTATCTTCACTGCGCCCACGCCGAGCGATTGTAAAAGGAGTTAATGGTTCATCTAGTGGAGCGGTTTCTTGGGGTGGATTATTCAGTTATACGACAGGATTAATTGAACAGGGAGGCAGTCGCAGAGGGGCTTTAATGTTAATGATTAACGATTGGCATCCAGATCTTGTTGATTTTATTACAGTAAAACAAAAGATGGGTGAGATCACAAATGCTAACCTATCCGTTTGTTTAAGTAATGGCTTTATGAAGGCAGTAAAAGAAGATTTAGATTGGGATTTAGTGTTTCCTGATACAGATGATCCAGAGTATGACGAGTTATGGAAGGGTGACTTAACTGAATGGAAAAACCTAGGTAAAAAAGTTATTCTTCATAAAACGGTAAAAGCTCGTGAAGTGTGGCATACGATTATTGAGTCTGCTTGGAAATCAGCAGAGCCTGGCGTAGTGTTTATGGAACATTATAATGATATGTCCAATAGCTGGTATTTTAATCAGATTATATGTACTAATCCATGTGGGGAGCAAGGTCTGCCAGCATGGGGGGTATGTAACTTATCTGCAGTGAACTTATCCAAGTTTTATGATGAGGAAAATGATGATGTGAACTGGGATGAACTTGGTAAAGTTGTTCGTTACTCCACACGTTTTCTGGATAATGTCATTGACACAACTCCTTATCATTTTGAAGAAAATGAACAGAACCAAAAAGGTGAACGTAGAGTTGGTTTAGGAACGATGGGATTAGCGGAATTGATGATCAAACTAAAAATTCGTTATGGAAGCCCAGAATCGTTAGAATTTTTAGATAAAATATATGGATTTATGGCTAAGGAAGCTTATCTTGCATCCTCTGAAATTGCTGGAGAAAAAGGTTCATTTACACATTTCATTGAAGATAAATTTTTACAAAGTGGATTTATGAAAGATATGGTTGACGTTTTTCCTGAAGTAGGAGAGTCCATAAAAGAGAATGGAATGCGTAACGTAACTGTAATTACACAAGCACCAACCGGAAGTACTGGAACAATGGTAGGAACGTCAACAGGTATTGAACCTTATTTTGCATTTGAGTATTATCGCCAAAGTCGTTTAGGTTATGACAAACAGCTTGTACCTATTGCACAAGAGTATCAAGATCAAAATCCAGGTCAACCTTTACCAGATTATTATATTACGTCTATGCAAATGTCAGCTGATGACCATATTCGAGTTCAAGCGGCTATTCAAAAATGGGTAGATAGTTCCATCTCTAAAACAGCAAACTGTCCAGCAGACTTTACAGTTGAAGAAACGAAAAAGTTATATGAATATGCTTTTGATTTGGGATGTAAAGGGGTTACGATTTATAGAGACGGAAGTCGTGACATTCAAGTTCTCTCAACAGCAGATAAGGATGATAAAAAAGATAAAAAAGATGAAGTTGCTGCTGCAACTGAAGAAAGTACAGTGAAAATAGAGGAATCTTCAAAGGACTTGGGTCAATTAAAAGAAACTTTAAAAGTAAATATAGATGCAAAAACAGAGCAAGTATTTGATAAGCAATATATTAAACGCCCACAAGTATTAAAAGGTTCAACCTATAAGTTTAATACTCCGTTTGGTATGGCTTATATTACAATCAATGATATCAATGGTGTTGCAGGCGAGGTCTTTTTAAATGTAGGAAAAGCAGGTTCTGATGTATTCGCTATGTCAGAAGCATTAGGTCGAGTATGCTCCCTATTCCTTCGATACGGTGATCATGGCAATAAAGAACAACTATTAATCAAACATTTAAAAGGAATTGGTGGTTCAGGTGCGATTGGATTTGGGGCTAACCGTGTAGAATCCATTGCAGATGCTGTTGCTAAAGCACTGGAGATTCATATTGAAGAAGCAAAAGAAACTGCAACAGTGATTGAAAGCAACGAAAATGCAGCTGCTATAGAAGTTGAAACAGCGGAGACAGTTACTGATTCTATTGAAAATGATGTATCCCTTATCGAATCTAAAGACCTATGTCCATCTTGTGGATCGGCAAGTTTAGTAAATTCGGAAGGATGTAAAAACTGTACGAGCTGTGGGTATAGTCGCTGTAACTAAGGGATAATTTGAATTAAATATATAGGACTGAGAATATCTAATTATTAGATCATTCTCGGTTCTTTTTGTGTGATCAAATCATTAAGTAATAAAAGTTGTTTTCTAAAAGTATTTGTTTATAAGGAAGTGTAAAATCCAAACTGTTCTGAATGTGTAGAGTTAAGTATTTTATGTGCTATAATGAAATCAGTTAAGTAAACGAAATTGGTTAGAAGGTGGCAAAAAGTGAAACGTATTCAAAATTTGCATAAGTTAATAAAACTGACAGGTGATCGAGCAAAACTGGATGCTAAAGCGAATGGTACTTATATAGTATATAAAACCGATAATGGTCAGATTGTAAAAGAATATACCAATGGAAAAATTATTCCGATTAATAATCGGGAGTTATCTCATGAGTGAATTGTCTGCTAATATGTTTGTATTCGCAGGGAATAACGGTAGTGGAAAAAGTACGATTCGAAATTTGATTGTAGATCAACTAGGAGTCAGTGTGAACATTGATCCTGATACTCTTGCTCGTGGTATCGATCCAGACAATCCTGAACAACACAAGATATCTGCGGGAAAAAAAGCGATTAGACTTGCAAGGGAATGTATTAGAAATCATCGTGATTTTTCAGTAGAAACTACTTTAGCTGGTGGGAACACTATCCGACTTATGAAGAGTGCTAAGGAGAATGGTTTTAATGTGACTATGTTTTTTATTGGTCTTGGTGATTATCTCTTAAATATAGAAAGGGTTGCGGTTCGTGTTCAAAATGGTGGACACTATATCCATACAGACGACATCGTTAGGCGACACAAGACTTCGTTACAGAATTTGTTATCCAACCTATATCTTATTGATTATTTATTAGTAATAGATAATAGAGATTCTATTGGTAAAATTGTACTTGAAGCAGATTGTAACAATATTAATTATCAATTAGATCCTCTTCCATTATGGGTTGAGAAAATCAAACAGAAATTGAAATGAATATGAAAAACGTATTCAACGAGCTTTATCTAGAGAACGATTTGTATTAGATGAAAAATCGACATTCGATTATTTATATAGTAAACAAAATGGAAATAGGTCAAATTATTAACAAGGCATTGGCAAAATTAGAAGAAATTAAGAGGAGTATTCCGTAATATAGATTTTAATAGTGAGGCAACACTTGGAAAAACAAAAGAACGTAATGCGATACTTAAGTCAGTATTAGAGGATTTTCAAAAGCTTACATTGAAACCATCAATAGAAGGTAATGAAGATATAATTGGTGATTCGTATCAATATATGATAAATAAGTATTAAGAAATAAAAAAAGAGGTGTTTCAATAAACTGGCACCCATGTCA
>NZ_SIJB01000066.1 GCF_009910845.1 Chengkuizengella marina
CCTTGATGAACGGCTGAACCCTGTACCTTTTAATACGGTTGGTGAAATGTATATATCAGGTGATGGGGTGGCCAGAGGATATTTAAACCGTGCTGATCTTACAAGTGAAAGGTTTATAAACAATCCGTTTGTAGAAGGCGAAAGGATGTATAAAACGGGGGATTTAGCTAAAAGGTTATCAGACGGCAACATCGAGTATTTGGGACGGATAGATAATCAATTAAATATCAGAGGGTTTCGTATAGAATTAGGGGAAATTGAAAATGAACTAGCTAAATATGAAGCAATACAAGATGTTGTTGTCACTACTAAACAAGATCGATCAGGGGATAAAATGTTATGTGCTTTTGTAGTAACAAATGATGAAATGAATAAGGTTGAGTTAAAAAAGCATTTATCTCAAAAATTACCATCTTATATGATTCCTTCCTATTTTATTCAGATAGATGAAATACCGCTAACTTCAAATGGGAAAATCAATCAACATCGTTTACCTGAACCGACTGGAATGCATTCTGGAATTCAGTACGTAACTCCAAGAAATGAATTAGAAAGTAAATTAGTTTCTCTATGGGAAAAAATCCTTGGTATAACTGGAATAGGTATTCAACATAACTTCTTTGAACTGGGTGGACATTCGTTAAAAGCGGTCTCTTTAGTAGCTAAACTTCAGAATGAAATAAAAGTACCAATGACCTTAAGAGATATTTATTCAAATCAAACGATTGAACAACTTTCAAAGCATATAGAAAACTTAATTGAATATAGTAGAGATCCTGAAACAGATATAAATATAGGAGTATCTACAGTAGAGGTAGAGGGCCGAAAATTGCAAATCTATTTACCAAAATCCTATGTTTCCACTAACAAAAGATATCCTGTAGTTTATATGAATGATGGACAGAGTGTTTTTGCAGATACAGTGGAATCAATCGGTTGGAAAGTAGATGAAACACTAAAGGTGTTAATTGAAAAGGGTTTTGTAGAAGAGATGATCGTTGTTGGGGTTTGTAACAGCGCCAAAGATCGTGCAAAGGAATATATTCCTTATGTTGACAACAGTCAAAATACGGATGGTTCGCAATCTAGAGCATATGGTGAATTTTTAATTAACACAATTATTCCATATATCGATGAGAAATATCGGACAATTCCAACTAGTGAAAATAGAGCTATTATAGGTGCATCATTAGGAGCAATCCACGCGTTGTGGTCAGCCTATAATTATCCTGAAACTTTTTCCATGGTAGGGGCACTTTCTCCTTCCTTCTGGGTTGGTGATCGTGCAATTTATAAGGATATAACAAACAAGCCAAAACCAGAAATTAAAATTTGGTTTGATATGGGGAATGTGGAAGAATCTTATGCTGCTCATTTCGTAGATTTATTAGAAAAACAGGGATTTACTTACGGAAAAGACATGTTTTATTTACTAGAAGAAGGCGCTATGCACAATGAATTAGCATGGGAAAAAAGAGTGGAAAATGCACTCATTTTATTCAAAGGAAAATCACCAAACATGGCCATGCAAATGGAAGTGAAGGTGAATGTAATAAAAGACTTCATAAATCATTATTTAATCCATCCGTACTTAGAGGAAGAAGGTATTGTAGAAATCAATCCAGTTATCGAAATGGATAATGGAATGAAATTTTCCGGCAGGCATCTAGTTAATTATAACGTGGTAAACAAAGATGATGGGTTTGTTGATTCAAAGGGATATATCCGTTTTAAAACAGGAAAAAATTTATTATTAGAAGTCTATTATGATGGCTTAAAAAGAGAAATTGAAGTGGATTTTGAGCAAATTCAGGAGAAGATTACAGAATTACTTTCTATAAATAAGAAAAGTGGAATGACAATATATAAAATCCATTTTTCTGACCATATTTCTAAGGAGCAAGCAGAAAAAATCATAAAAAAAATCACTCTATTTGGTTTAGCAGTAATTAAGGAAGTAACAGCTGATTATATGGTAATTGATTTAAATACGAAATCTATCAATCAATTGAAGTAATCATATTTAAAAGAAAAGAGATTAGTATAAATCCCCCACCTTGTGGTCAGTACGGATATTAATCACAGGTGGGAAGGGTTTAGCACGAGATTAATAAACTATTAGTTGAAAGAGGATTTATTGGACCTATCAAAATTAAAAAAGGAGTAGTTTAATGAAAAAATATGTGTTGATGATTATGAATCTGGCTATTTATATCGGTGCGACTTTCTTAGTTTTTGATAAATTAGGTAATTATTTATATTACAATTTCGAATGGTATTACTCTTTATTTGAGCAGAATATTCCACTTGAATTAGCTTTCTTATCATGTATCAATATGCTTGTATATTTATTAATCTTTTATGTAAAAAAGATCTTTTTGAAAGAAAGATACGAGAGCTTATGGTCAGTTTGTAACTTCTCAATGTTGACTAGAAAACAGATGACTTTATTCACATTCATCGGTTTGGCAGGAACTTTCTGGTTTATAAGTTTTATGAAAATATCATTTATTGGTGAAAAGTTTCCAGATTTAGAGGAATATATAGAGATATTCTCTACAGCAGATAACTTTTTTTATGTTTTTCTTGGTGTTGGAATTGCAGGTGTATTTATCGAAGAAATATTAGGTAGAGGATTGATTTTTAACGAATTGAAAAAAGTCATGTCACTTCCTACTGCTTTATTATTAAATGCTCTGATATATGGGTACCTTCAACCTAGCCCTATCATTATGTTTACTGGATTTATGCTAGGTATTTTGTATGGATTAGTTTATTTCAAAACGCAATCTCTTTGGTCATCCATTTGGATTGGAATCGTGCTTAATGTCTCTATGTTTACATTTAATGAATTAAATATAATTGATATGGCAGGGAGATTACCAGATTTAGTTTTAGTTCTGATCACCATATCTACTTTTCTATTTATTATATTTTCAGTCATTTTATTGTTTAAAAGTGACTCTCTATCAAATGATACATTAAACACCAAAAACAGCGATATTGGTTTGAAAGGATGAAGATAAAATGAAGAAGAAATTATTACTAAATGAAACAATAAAACAAGAAAAGGTGTTTGAATTAATTGGAATCTTGACAATATATATTGCAATTTATTTCGCTGTTGTAATTTCAGTGGCAACTTCCTTTTTTGAAACGTTTGAGTTACATAATCTAAATGCCTTTTTTAATTTTAATCAAGGAGCGATTTATTTAACAATACATGACCTAATTGCTCTACCTATTTATTTTTTAATGATTTATTTAATGCATAAAAAAAGTTTATTTAAGGTGAGTCAATTTGTAAAAACTAAAAATAAAACAATTGCCCTTTGTTTATTGTTAGGGATTAGCATGGGAACATGGGTAATGTCATTTCTACAAATTCCATTGATAAAGAATTCATATCCTCAATTTGATGAATTGTTTGATTTTTTGATTACTGGTAATGTGATTTTTATCATTTTATTTATTGCACTTCATTCTGTATATAAAGAAATATTTTTTAGAGGCATGGTTTTTAATCAATTACGTAGTGTATTGTCACTTCCACTAGCCATTTTTGTAAATGGTCTCATTTATGGTTATTTATTTTTTTACTGGGATATTATGTTGACTATTTATGGCATGTTGGGTGCTATTATTTTTAACTTAGTTTATATCTGGTATGAATCGATTTGGGCAACAATTGCAATCGAATTTAGTTTGTTCACCTCCTATTTTATTTTTAGAGAAATGAATTATGAATTTAGTTGGATCTCTATTAGTTTAAATGTAATAAGTTCAATTGTTTTGATAGGGACGATGTATATATTATGGAAACAAAGAAAAACCGTTATTGCGAAGAATCAGGTTAAAGGGGAAACAGTGCTTCACCTGTAAAATTTCAACAGAAATTAATGCTTCATTAAATAAGGAGGGACATATATGCTAGATTTAAACTTGTTAGATTGTGATAACGAGCAGGTGGAATTTGAAAAATTTTCCTCGAAAGATATAGCTATTATTGGTGTTTCTTCTTATCTACCAATGGCTAAGGATAAGTTGGAATTTTGGGAAAATTTATTGAATGGAAAGGATAGTATTCAATCTTTTCCTAAAAATAGAATGGAGGATATCTACCCTTTTTTACAAAAAAACAAACAATTGGAATCTACAATTGAATTTTATGAAGGGGCATATCTTCAACATATTGATAAATTTGATTTCGAATTTTTTGGTATATCTCCAAAAGAAGCAAGTTTAATGGATCCAAATCAAAGACTATTTCTGCAAACGGCTTGGAAAACATTAGAAGATTCAGGTTATGGAGGAGATAAATTGAAGGGAAGCAGGACTGGGGTATATTTAGGTTATAATGCTGATGCATTTGTTGATTATAAAAAAATAATTGCTGCTGTTGAACCAGACTCTATTTCTATGGCCATCCCTGGAAATTTATCATCCGTGATAGCTAGCAGAATATCATATTTACTAGATTTTAAAGGACCAGCTATGTGTATTGATACGGCATGTTCTTCTTCATTAGTTGCGTTACATGTTGCTTGTCATGCTATTTGGAATGGTGATTGTGATCAAGCTTTGATAGGAAGCGTAAATGTAAATATCCTCCCCTTTGATAAAAAATTCAAAATTGGCATAGAGTCTTTTGATGGAAGAGCACGAACGTTTGACCAGCAATCCGATGGTACCGGGGCTGGTGAGGGTTCGATTGCACTATTAATAAAACCATTAAGCCGAGCCGTACAAGATCGTGATCAAATCTATGCCTTGATTAAAGGAAGCGCAATGAACCAAGATGGAAGTTCAATTGGCATTACTGCCCCAAATGTACTAGCTCAGGAGGATGTCATTGTAAAAGCTCTACAAGATGCAGATGTCCATCCAGAAACGATAACGTATATTGAAGCGCATGGTACAGGTACTAAATTAGGAGATCCAATCGAAATAGATGGAATTACACGAGCTTTTCAAAGGTTTACAAATAAAAAGCAGTTTTGCGCGATAGGTTCAGTAAAAACAAATATAGGACATTTAGATAATGCAGCTGGAATTGCTGGATTATTAAAAACAATATTATCACTTCAACATTCAACCATTCCCCCTATGTTACATTTCCATGAAGCGAATGAAAAAATTGATTTTATATCGTCACCTGTTTATGTTAATAAAAAAACAAATAAATGGGAAAAGCAAGATCATCCTAGAAGAGCAGGTGTCAGTTCTTTTGGTATGAGTGGAACAAACTGTCATGTTATTTTAGAAGAAGCACCTCAGCGCATTATGACTACTGAGGAATTGCAAAGTGAATCATTTCATATTTTTACGATCTCAGCAAAAAGTAAATCTTCATTGTTGAATCTAATTGAGCAATACGTGAAATTTGTTGAAGCTGAACATGTTAACTATATAAATATTTATGATTTATGTTACACGGCTAATACAGGTCGAGGTCATTATTCCTATCGTATTGCAATGTTAATTGATAGTTTGGAAGATTTAAAGCAAAAATTATACGAGTTGTTAAATGGGCAATGGGCAAACTTAGAGAATCAAGATATTTATTATAATAATGTCACGAGTTTGATTGAAATTCAGGAAAATCAGTTAACTTCTTCATTAATACAAATGGAAAGGGAACAGATAGTACATATTTGTAAAGATTATATGCTAGGTAAAATTATAAATTGGGAATTGTTATATGAGAATGGTAACAAAGTAAGTTTGCCTACTTATTGTTTTGATCAGAGAAGATGTTGGTTGGAAGTTTCTAAATTTCATTTTAAAAAGTCTATCAATGCAAAAAAAGATGATAAGCAAGCAAAACAAATTAAATTGATAGGTAGAAAAACAAATGAATATACTAAGGTTGAAGAAATTGTTGCCGGGGCCTGGGGTGAGGTTCTAGGCTTTAAAGAACTTAAGTTGGATGTACCTTTTTATGAATTAGGAGGAGACTCAATATTAGCTTTAAACATAGTGAATCTAATCAGCCAACAAAGTAAGGTCACAGTTGGTGTATCTGAGTTGTTAAAATATGAAACAATACAAGAGTTAGCAGCGTATATTGAAAATTTAATAGAAGGTGAATTGTATGTAGAAAGATTAGTTCCAATTTCAGAGAATACTGTTGCTTTAACACCTTCTCAAAACAGGTTATATGTACTTTATAAAGTAGATCCACAAGATTTAAGCTATAATATGCCTATTTGCCTAGAAATAAATGGGATCCTAGAGTTTGATCGTCTTAAAGCTGCGATCAAACAAGTAATTAAAAGACATGGATCTTTGAGAACCACTATTGAATTTAAAAACAACGAAGCGTTTCAGACAGTACATCATCATTTAGAATCACATTTTGCTCATTTTAAAATACAAGATGAAGATATTGAAGAAGTAACGAAGTTATTTGTTCGTCCTTTTACCTTAAATAAGGGGCCTCTTATTAGATTAGGTATTGCATCAAACGATAAAGGGAAGCAATGGTTATTGTTGGACATGCATCATATTATTTCCGATGGAATATCTTATGGACTATTTATCAAAGAATTATTGCAAATATATAAAGGAGAAATATTACCAATTCCTCCTGTTCAATATAAGGATTATTCACTTTGGAAAAATGCTATGATATTTTCAGAAAAATATGCATTGGAGAAAAAGTATTGGTTAAATATGTTTTCAGGTGATATCCCCGTATTAAATCTTCCAACAGATTTTGATCGACCTTCATATAAAACAACAAAGGGTGATTTTTTTCAAATTGCATTAATTCCAGAATTAAAAAATAAAATTCATCAATTTGCTGTAAATAGTAATACGACACTCTATCATATCTTATTCAGCTGTTATCAAATTCTGATTTCTAAAATTACAGGTCAGCAAGATATTATTGTGGGAACACTTACTGAGGGAAGGTCACATCCTGAAGTACAGAACTTAATTGGTATGTTTGTAAACACGTTGGCCATTCGTTCTTTTCCAAAAAACACGATGACATTTACTCAATTTTTGTTAGAGACAAAACATAATTTATTGGAAGCATTTCAACATCAAAATTATCCTTTTGATGAACTTGTAAAAGAATTGAATTTAAGAGATACAAGTCGAAATCCTTTATTTGATACATTTTTTATTTTTCAAAACATTGCGTTTCCACTGTTGGAAAATGAAGAGTTTCAGTTCACGCCTCATTTTTTAGAAACAAAAACATCTAAATTTGATCTATCACTTCAGGCAATGGAGAATGAAAATTCCATTAACTTAAGGTTAGATTATTGTACAGATATATTTAAAGAAACAACAATTGCTAAATTTGCTAATTATTATGTTGAAATTTTAGAGGCATGTATGGAACAGCCTGATACAAAAATTAGAGAAATTAATTTGAAAAGTATCGAATCTATTATTGTGATAAATAGTGGAGAGGTTGAGGATTTTAGCTTTGATTTTTAACCTACTTTAGGAGGAGTGGTTTATATGAAAAATATAGATGAATTTACCAAAAACATTTTGCTCTCATCAGGACAATTTGATCAAGAGTTAGAATATTGGTTAAATCAATTGTCTGGTGAATTACCGATAAGTCGTTTTCCAATGGAAAGTATATCAAAAGTAAGGGAATATTCTAAGGAAATTCTTCATTTTCAACTTTCCGAAAAGGTTTGTAATAAAATAAAACATATTACTAAGGGCTCACAGTTAGGTATGTATACATTACTTCTCAGTGTATATAAACTTTTATTATATAAATATACAGGAAGTCAGGACCTTATTGTTGCGACTCCTATATTTGGAAGAAGATCTAGCACAGATAATTATTTAAATGATGTTCTTCTTATAAGAAGTCAAATGAAACCGACATTTACATTTAAGCAATGGCTTAATGAAGTAAAGAAGAAAGTAAGTGATGCTGCTCAAAATCAAAACTATGTTTTTTCTAGAATCACTGAAAAACTTGGACTAGAAATGAATGGAGATCAATCCATATTACAAACCATGTTTGTTATGAATCCCTTACAGAACAAACACAATATTATTCAGTATCAAAGTGATCTCATCTTTGAATTTGATATTCAAAATGATCAAATTAAATTAAATGTGGAATTTAATAATTCACTATACCATGAGAGAATGATCTTGCAAATAGCGAACCATTTAATTCACTCTTTAGCAAATGTTTTAAATCATCCTGATCAGAAAATATCTGAATTAGATATATTGTTGGAAGAGGAGAAAGATAAGCTGTTGGTGGACTTTAATGATACAGCCGTTGCATATCCAAAAGGTAAACCTATTCATAAACTGTTTGAAGAACAAGTAGAAAATATACCAAATCAAATAGCGGTGGTATTTGAAGAAAAAAGGTTGACTTATAAACAGTTAAATGAAAAATCCAATCAACTGGCAAGACGGCTTATCAGCAAGGGGATTGAAAATGAAAGTGTTGTAGCTATTATGGCACATCGCTCTATAGAGTTGATTATTAGTGTTCTTGCTGTTTGGAAGGCAGGGGCAGCTTATATACCTATTGATCCTGAGTATCCAGAAGAGAGAATTTTATACATGTTGGAAGATAGTCAGGCAGAACTATTGATTATAAATCGAGATTTATTAGATGAACTGCCATACTCTGGAGAAACGATTGATCTTGATGATAAAAACACATTCATAGGTAACTCATCTAATATAGATTCTAGGATCACAAATTCTGATCATTTGGCTTACATTATTTATACTTCTGGTACAACGGGAAATCCGAAGGGTGTTATGATCGAACATTCTAATTATTTGAATATGGTATATGCATGGAAACAAATGTATGATCTGGATAATATACCTATCAAATTACT
Organism: Chengkuizengella marina; assembly: GCF_009910845.1. Lineage (GTDB taxonomy): Bacteria > Bacillota > Bacilli > Paenibacillales > KCTC-33759 > Chengkuizengella > Chengkuizengella marina. The sequence continues at coordinate 8,853 of NZ_SIJB01000066.1, forward strand.
TCAACTAGCAAGTTTTTCTTTTGATGTATTTGCAGGGGATTTAGCTAAAACACTTCCTCATGGAGGGGAGCTTGTTATATGTCCAAATGAAGTTAAGTTCGATTTACAAATGTTATATCAATATATAAAGAAATACGAAATTTCTATGTTTGAATCGACACCGGCCTTAATTTTTCCATTGTTGGATTATATTTACGATCAGGAATTATTTGCTAGCCATTTAAAATTGATAATATTAGGATCAGATAGTAGTTCAATAAGCAAATATAAAGAGTTACAGTTGAAATTTGGATCAACTATTCGGATAATGAATAGCTATGGAGTTACAGAGGCATGTATAGATGCTAGTTATTATGAAGGAAATAAAGAAGAAACAAGTTGGTTGGGAAATCTGCCTATTGGACGACCAATTCCTAATGTGAATTTGTATATTGTTAATTTGCAAAACCAACTTCAGCCTATAGGTGTTGCAGGGGAGTTGTGCATTGGGGGGGCAGGATTAGCAAGGGGATATTTAAACCAACCAGAATTAACTGAGGAAAAATTTTTAAAACATCCATATATCTTAGGGGAACGTTTATATAAAACGGGAGACCTAGCTAAATGGTTACCAGATGGAAATATTGAATTTTTAGGTCGTATGGATTATCAAGTGAACATCAAAGGATTTCGCATTGAATTAGGGGAGATTGAAAGTCAGCTATTGAAACATCCAGAAATTAAGGAAGCGGTAGTTACTGTAAAAGAAGATGCAATAGGGGACAAAACATTGTGTGCCTATATAGTCTGTGACAGAGAATTTAACACAACGGAATTAAGAGAATATATATCTCAATATTTACCAGAGTATATGATTCCATCCTTTTTTTTAAGGTTATCCAAGATGCCGTTAACTCCTAACGGAAAAATTGATAGAAAAGCATTACCTGAACCAGATGAATCACTCATTTCAGAAGCACAGTATGTTGCCCCAAGAAATGAAATGGAGAGTCGTTTTGTATCTATATGGGAAGAGATGCTTGGCAAAAAAGGTATCGGTGTTCAAGACAATTTTTTTGATCTTGGAGGTCATTCTTTAAAAGCAGTACAAATGATTTGGAAACTACAAAAGGAAATGGGGATCTCTGTCACCTTAAAAAATATTTTTATACATCAAACTATTGAGAAGTTAGTTAAAGAAGCTGAGCAATTTGATAAAAGAAAGTTTATTTCTATACCAAAAATAGAAGAGAATGAAGTTTATACTTTATCGTCATCACAAAAAAGATTATATGTATTACATCAAATAGAAAATGCCAGTGTCAGTTATAACATGCCATCGATATTGATTCTTAAAGGAGAATTCAACAGAGTACGATTTGAAGGAGCGATAGAAAGCCTTATCCGGCGTCATGAAAGTTTACGAACATCATTTGAATTGGTTAATGGTGAGCCAGTACAACGGATTCATAAGGAGATAAACGTTGAATGCAATGAGCAACATATAGAGAAACATGAATTGGATTCTTTTGTATCACAGTTTATTCAACCGTTTAATCTGTATCAAGCTCCACTGTTTCGAGTCAACCTCATGTATGTGGATAAACAAGAACATATTTTATTTTTTGATATGCATCATATTATTTCAGATGACATTTCAATGAATATTTTAATTCAAGATTTTGCACAACTTTATGAGGGAAAAGAGCTTCCTGAGCTAAGAATTCAATATAAAGATTTTGCCAAATGGCAAAATGGACAATCTGCTTCTACAGAGATGGAAAATCAGAAACAGTATTGGTTGGATCATTTTGCAGATGACATTCCAATATTAGAATTACCAACTGATTATACTCGACCTGTAATACAAAGCTTTGAAGGAAAAACGATTGAATTCCATTGGGATCAGACAGTTGTTGATAAGTTAAATAAACTCGCCAAAGAAACGAACACGACCTTGTATATGATTTTGTTAGCAGCTTATACTACTTTGTTGTTCAAATATACAGGACAAGAAGACATTATTGTTGGTTCTCCAGTAGCGGGAAGAAGACACTCAGATTTAGAGCCTATTATAGGGATGTTTGTGAATACAGTAGCAATGCGAAACAAACCTGAAGCTCACAAGCCACTAAGAACATTCTTAGAAGAAGTAAAGGAAAACACACTGAAAGCAATTGAAAATGAGAGTTATCCGTTAGAAGAATTGATTGAGAAGTTAGATATTCAAAGAGATACAAGCCGAAATCCTTTATTCAGTGTTATGTTTAATATGTTACATATGGAAAAAAAGGAACTAGAGCTGAAAAATTTAAACTTTATTACATATCCGATGGAAAGTAAAGTTTCAAAATTTGATTTAACGCTTACTGTGCAAGAAGATTCTGATAAGCTTTTTTTAAGCATGGAATATTGTACAAAATTATTTAAAAAAGAAACGATAGAGAGAATGATCAACCATCTAGGTTTATTGGTAGAACAAATGGTTGAACTAAGAGAAGTTACTCTTGGAGAGTTAAGTGTTTTATCTGAGGAAGAAAATCATCAACTGTTATTGGAATTCAATGATACAAAAGTGCTTTATCCAGAAGATAATACAATCCATCAATTGTTTGTACAACAGGTGGAAAAGACACCAGATCATATCGCAGTGGTGTTTGAAGATAAACAGTTTACATATCATGAGTTAAATGAGCGAGCTAATCAGTTAGCCTGGATCTTGAAGGAGAACGGTGTTTCCACTGAGAGATTAGTCGGAATTATGGTGAATCGTTCCTTAGAAATGATCATAAGTATTCTAGCGGTCCTTAAAGCAGGAGGTGCGTATGTACCAATTGATCCAACCTATCCAGAAGAGCGCATTCATTACATGTTAGATGACAGTGGGACGGAACTTCTACTCATGACTGAAGAATATAAGGATAAAGTCAATTTTGAAGGTACAATACTTAATCTTGACGATAAAGCTTTATATGCTAAAGATTCATCCAATCCTCCATGTATGACAAATACGGATCATCTAGCCTATGTGATTTATACTTCTGGATCAACTGGGAAGCCAAAAGGGGTCTGTGTAGAACATCAATCTCTTGTTAATTTAAGTAAATGGCACAAGGTAGAATTTCAAGTGACATCGGCAGATCGAAGTGCAAAATATGCTTCATATGCATTTGATGCTTCTGTATGGGAGTTGTTTCCATATTTGATCTCAGGTGCTACCGTATATATTATTCCAGAAGAAGTTCGTATGAATATGATGGAACTTAAACAATATTATCAGAAACATAACATTACAATGACCTGGTTACCACCACAAATGTATGAACAATTAATAGAGTTGGATCCTCCTGACCAATTACGAGTACTATTTACAGGATCGGATAAAGTTAAAAGTTATAAAAAAAATGGCTATCGTGTTTTCAATACTTATGGGCCAACTGAAAGCACAGTAATATGCACATATTATGAAATGAATGAAGCAACTAAGAATATCTCCATTGGTAAACCTTTAGCAAATACACAGATTTATATTTTAGACGTACTAGGGCAACTTCAACCTGTAGGTGTCCCAGGTGAGTTATGTGTAGCTGGAGCTGGTTTGGCCAGAGGATATTTAAACCAACCAGAATTAACAAAAGAAAAATTTGTGGATAACCCATTTGTTCCAGGAGAGCGAATGTATAAAACTGGAGATTTAGCTAGATGGTTGCCAGATGGAAACATTGAATATTTAGGCCGAATTGACCTGCAAGTCAAAGTAAGAGGTTACCGTATTGAGCCAGGTGAAATTGAAGTACGAATGTTAAAGTTGAATTCAGTTAAAGAAGTAGTAGTCACTGTAAGGAAGGATGAGAACGGCCATAACTATTTATGCGCATACATAGTATCAGATCAGGAACTAAGAGTTGGGTACGTTAGAGAATTTTTATCTAAAGAACTCCCTAATTATATGATTCCGTCCATTTTTATTCAGCTTGAAGCATTGCCATTAACTCCTAATGGAAAAATAGATCGAAAGAACCTGCCAGCCCCAGAAGGAAATTTGAACAATGGGACAGTTTATGCAGCGCCAAGAAATGAAAAAGAGAAGCACATGGTTTCCTTATGGAAAGAAGTTCTTGGTGTAGGAAAAATAGGCATACATGATAATTTCTTTGATCTTGGCGGACATTCGATAAAAGCGATGTATTTAGTAGCTAAGTTGCAACAAGAAATTCAAGTGTCAATTGCTTTAAAAGATATATTTGCTTATCCAAATATTGAGCAACTAGTAGAACATATAGAACAATTGGATGAAAATGAATTTCATTCTATTGCAAAAGTTGAGCAAAGAGATGTCTATCCTGCATCTTCACCACAAAAAAGATTGTATGTGTTACAGCAATTAGAAGGAGTTAATGCAAGTTACAATATGCCATTGGCGATGATGTTGAAAGGTGAATTAAATCTAGTAAAATTTGACGAAGCGATTAAAAAATTAATTGATCGTCATGAGAGTTTAAGAACCTCGTTTGAACTGTCAGAAGAAGAAGTCGTTCAGCGTATTCAAACAAAAGTCGATTTTGAAGTTTTTCTTCAGAAAGCTGAAAAATATGAAAAAATAGATAAAATGATTTCGGATTTTGTTCAACCCTTTGATCTAAGCTCGGCACCATTATTCAGGATGAAATTAATCCAAATGGATAAAGAAGAACATCTCTTCTTATTGGATATGCATCATATTATTTCTGACGGTACATCCATGAACATTCTGGTACATGATTTTGTCCAGTTTTATGAAGGGAAATCCCTTCCTGAGCTTAGGATACAATATAAAGATGTGGCAGTATGGCAACATGAACAAAATTCTACAGAGATCATGGAACAAAAAAAGCAGTATTGGTTAAATCAGTTTGCTGATGAAATACCTGTATTGGATTTACCTACAGATTTTGTAAGACCTAGTATGCAGAGTTTTGAAGGACATCAAATTAATTTTCGCTGGAATAATGATTTGACAAAGAAATTAAAAGAACTTGCTAAAGAAACAAATACAACACTTTATATGGTTCTGATGGCTGCTTACACTTTTTTATTATCTAAATATTCAAAACAGGAAGATATTATTGTGGGAACACCGGTTGCAGGAAGAAATCACACAGATGTAGAACCGATCGTGGGTATGTTTGTAAACACATTGGCTATTCGAAATTTTCCTGAAAGTAATAAAACATTTCATGACTTTTTATTAGAAGTGAAAGAGAATATATTGCAAGCAATTGAAAATGAGAGTTATCCATTAGAAGATTTGCTTGAAAACTTAAACTTACAACGAGATACGAGCCGAAATCCATTGTTCAGTGTTTTGTTTAATATGTTAAATGTAGAACAGAACGAAATAAATTTGAAAGATATAAGCCTTTACCCCTATTCGTTTGAGAACAAGGTTTCAAATTTTGATTTAACTTTAAATGTAGTTGAACAGGGTGGGGAATTATTGTTAAGCATAGAGTATTGTACGAAATTATTTAAAATAGAAACAATACAACGGTTGATTTTACATTTAAAGTATTCAGTACAGCAAATTATAAACCAACCTGGAATAAAACTAGAGGACATCGAACTATTATCTGAAGATGAAAAACAGCAAATAATAACAGAGTTCAACAATACTACAATAGACTATCCAAAAGAAAAAACGGTGATTGATTTATTTGAGGAGCAAGCAAGTTCTCATTCAACAGATATAGCTGTTATACATGGGGAAGCAAAAATAACATATGAAGAATTAAATAACAAAGTGAATAGATTAGCAAAGGTTCTAAAGAATCAGGGAGTAAAAGAAGAAACAATCGTTTGTTTATTGCTAGAACGCTCAATAGAAATGGTAGCAATGATAATGGCTATACAAAAAGCTGGAGGAGCATATTTACCTATTGACCGTAGCAATCCCAAAGAGAGAATTGAGTATGTGTTAAAAGATAGTCACAGTGATTATTTAATTACGGATTTTGAATATATGAAAGAGGTAGATATTCAATTCTCGGGCATGATACTAGATGTAACGGATTTGGAAGAACTAAATGAGGAAAAGAATAATTTGAGTGAAGTCAGTCCACATCATTTAGCATATATCATATACACTTCTGGAAGTACAGGTCAACCTAAAGGGGTAATGATTGAACATAAAAGTTTAACAAATCAAGTACTCGCTCTTTTGGAAGATTATGGTTATAACAAGTTCAAAAAACATATGTTATACAGTAAAGCTGCCTTTGATGTATCTGTTCAGCACATTTTTACAGCCTTATGTAGTGGAGCTGTTTTGCACTTAATGACAGAGGAAATGGATGCTAACTATGAGATGCTTTATCAGTATGTTCACGAAAATGAAATTGATTTTATAGATATGGTACCAGCTCAAATGGAAGCTATAGTAAATAGTTTAGAACAAAAAACAAAGAATCATCGACTTGTTTTAGGCGGAGAAGCCTTTCAATCATCACTTTATAAAAAAATCAGAAAGTATGTTAATGCAGAGGAAATTTTTAATATGTATGGTCCTACAGAAACGACAATTAATGCATTAATTTACCAATGTAAAGAAGATGAAAGCTATCCAATAATACCAATTGGAAAACCAATAAGAAACTATCAAGCTCTTATACTAGATGAAAAAAAGAAAATACTTCCAATCGGTGTGGTAGGAGAATTATATATAGGTGGAGATGGATTAGCGAGGGGTTATTTAAACAACAATCAATTAACAGATGAAAAATTTATAACTCATCCTTTTAAAGAAGATGAAAAAATATACAGAACTGGAGACTTAGTTAGATGGTTGCCAGACGGCAATATTGAATATGTAGGTCGGAAAGACCATCAAGTGAAAATTAGAGGGCATCGTATCGAATTAGGAGAAATTGAAAATCAGCTATTAAAACACCCAGAGATTTTTGAAGCTTTGGTCACTGTAAATACAGATGAAATTGGTGATAAAACGATATACGCTTATGTAGTTTGCAGGAGAGAATTTAATATTTTCGAGTTAAAGGAAGCTGCATTAAAATCTTTACCAGAGTATATGATTCCAACTTATTTTATACAGCTAGATCAAATGCCACTAACCTCTAATGGGAAAATTGATCGAAAAGCACTACTTGAGCTAGATGGAAAACAATCTAGAAATACGGGAACTATAGCTCCAAGAAATGAAAATGAAAGACACATGGTTTTCTTTTGGAAAGAAGTGTTGGGAATT
>NZ_SIJB01000067.1 GCF_009910845.1 Chengkuizengella marina
CATTGGGTTCTAGTTGGATCAAAGATCGTTGCAACAATGACATCATTTTTATAAACATAGTAACCAGCCACTTTTCCATTATTCACTTTATCATCATCAACTGGACTTTGAGCCATCTGATCAGCAGGAACAGGATCCCAATTCAGAGTAATCGTTAAGTTCTGAAAATCTGGAGATGCTGTTAAGTTATTCGGTTTTGCTAAGTTTGTATCTTCATCAAAGATAGGTATTTCCTTAGTTGAATAGATCTTATTATAAATTTGGACCATATGAGAGCTCATATGAGGTGTGAGTCCGAAATCCTTTACGTTTCTAAGATCATTATCAAGTTGTTTGAAATTTTGTGCCTGTGCATAATTCACTTTTGTTCGGGTGACTAAATCATATACAGCCCAAACGTATGGATGACCTTCAATAAGTTCCCCAAACGATGCAGTAAATGTTTCTGATATTGATGAATGGTATGTTCTTGCAAATGAACTTTCTTGAGTGTTAGCATAATTATATTGATACCTATTCCCTACTTCCCATTCAAATGCACCAAATCCAAATTCAGCCTTTGCCTTTACGCTCCAATTCACTTCTATTTCAGTTCCATGTGTGATTACCGCTGATGTCGCTGTTTCATTATCTACACCAGTCGTTCTTGTGATGGATTGAGTTACCTTAGATCCATTTGAGTCTCCATAATTGGATGTTTCCCACCATTCTTCAACATCTAATGTAAGACCTTTAGCATAGTACGAATTTTTATTTAATAAAAGTGTAAGAGTGTCCGGTGGGTTTATAGGGAAATAATTGGACACCATCTTAGTCTCTTCATTATAAACTCCTATAAACGTATCTACAAAAGGGTCTTTCGCATTTAATGCATCATTTAACTCACTTAGGAATAAATCACTTGGATATGCATTTCCAACCTTGAAATCAACGGGTATATAAGCAACACCCTCTACCTGTAATCCATGATTGATTGTCCTATTTTCGTAAGTCGATGTTGGCAGATCAGACAAACTTCGAAGTCCTTCGATATTAAGTTCAGGTAAATCCTTTTTCGATTCTTCACTAACTTCTCCAGTAGTAGTACTAACTGTTCCAGAACTACTTTTTGTAGTAGATTGTATTACTGGCTTAGGAAAATATACCTTATGAGTACCATAATCAACCATTTCATATCCTTCTCGTTCTTGTGCATGTACTTCTGTAGAAGAGAATATACTGAATAAAATTAAAACAACAAGAAGCATCAATCCAATCATAAAATGAAATAACGTATTTTTTTTGAACATTACCATCCTATTTCCTCCCTTTTCATTTAAATTTGTTCCTTTGTATACATTCACCCCCTCCCTATGAAAGCCCTTACATCTTTTCAAATAAGGATAAAACTACCATATTATCATGATAATTTCTATTTTTCCTATTATTTATATAGACTAGAATAGAAAAAAGATTTGCTAGGACATAAATTATAGTAGTTTGTTATAACTAACATTATAAGACAATATGTATAATTATTCAATATAATATTCAACCTATTTTGAAATTTCTAAAAAATGTGTATTTTGAGAAGATCTATTCTACTAACAAAATAAACTTTTATTTCAAACTACATTTATTAATTTCTCTGCAAAAAAAAAAGAAAAGGAGCCGTGTCCCCCATGTGAATTTGTAAACTTCACTAGTGGAATTGCTCCCCTTTATAAAACATCTTACCTTTCTTCAACTTTGATAGAACTTGCTTTATTATCTCCAATGATATTGTCACTAAAATCTGGATCGTAGCGAGTTCCACCTGGTTCATCAATAAACTCTTCACTATCTCCACGAAAAACAGGATCTTCATACACTGTTGCTTTAAAACCGACAACAAATATTGAACTTAGTGTATTATCTTGAAAGTCTATTAAATCTGTTGAACTATACTCTCCAGGCGAATTTATTTTTACGTGTCCACCTTGAGTAGTATAATTACTATCATCCATTAAATGAACACCTTTTCCGAAAATTATAAACGATGAAGCTCTGTTATCCCCTAAATTGCTACTATGACTTCCCACGTTAATATCTCTGTGTCTAATAGCTTGAAATCTACCTTCATAATCGGCGTGCTGATATAATACAACACCAAAGTCCCCAATAGTTAACACGGAAGATAATTTATCATTAGGGAATGTATTCATAGGGTATCCATCACAATTTTCTATATAGCCACAATTCATCTCACCATATACTGCATAATCTCCTGAGTAATCAAAATCCCTGAAGAACCATACACCTCTTCCACTAAAGAGTCTAAATGAAGAGGTTCTGTTATCACCAACGTCACTTAGATCAAAATCTCCCCAATCCTCTTTAATTAAAGAGTAATTACCTTCAAAGTTTATATTTTCATATAGGGCTACTGCATAATTACCAACAACTTTCACCGATGATATATCGTCATCTGGAAGACGTGCCATCTGCACTTTGCCATAATTAATTCTTACCAGTTGTTCTTCAAAACCAGCTTCATTTCTTGTATCAAGATGATGCAAGTTACCACTATATTCTGCTCCAGTAAAGAAATAGACACCCGTTAACTTTTCTTCTACCTTTATGGAAGACACAGTATCCGCTCCTATAATCTTTTCATCAAAGTCACGAACATGTGCAAATCCATCTTCTTCTGTGAAAAATGTTTGGGCAAACCCTCCATAATTTATTTCTGGGAATAAACTAACAAATACTTCCCCTTGAACTAACATTGAAGACAGATCGTCATTAAATGTTATGGAACTTAAATCACTAAAATTAGTAGAAACTGTAACACAATCCCCATTGAAGCCTGTACTGGAATACAAAAATGCAGTTTCTGACACTGAAAAATTATTAGGTATTCTAGTAGCTGGTGATTCAATTAACCTGTCATTATAACGTGTTTTTTTTACAACATAAAAATCTGCATTTGGATGTGCCAATAATACGTCATATAACGCTGGAGATATGTTTATAGAAGCATCTGTCCCTATAAACGAACCCATATCAATCCCACCAGAAGCTGGGTCTCCAATATATAAGGTATAATACATTCGTTCCCCAGTAGGAGTTTGACTATCCATCAATGCAATTGGAATATCACAACCAACGGCTAGATTTCTAAAAGTTGCAGCTGTTAAAGCCACCTCCTCTGTAATTGTATTACTAGGAAGTGAAACAATTTTATGTTGTAATCTTGCATCAATTTCTTCATCATCATTACGATAAGATTTGATCCAATAAACATTGCCAACTTCAGGTTCTACATTCACGTCAATCCAACTCGTCCTTGATGAATCGGTAATAACTTGAGCAATATTATCATTTTTATAAACTAGGAAACCTTCAACATTCGGATCTCTCACTGAATCCCAATTAAGTGTTATTGTTAAGTCTTGAAAGTTTGATTTTGCTCTTAAATTTTGAGGTACTTCTAATGATGAATCTACATCATAAATAGGTATTTCACTAACAGAGTAAGTTTTAGTATCCACTTTTATAATGTAAGAGTTCATATCAGCTTCAAGTCCGTACTCATCTAAATCATCAATAGCATCATCTAGTTCACTAAAATTGTGCGCATCTGAATAATTCACTTTTGTTTGTGTGACTATATGATACACAGCCCACCTGAATGGAGCCCTTCCAGTAGCTGGTCCAAAATTGAAAGTTTCTGAGAATATATCAACTGTATTTATTGTTCTAGAAAATGCATATGAGTCTGTTCGAGAAAAATTATAACTAAGTGTTACTCCTGCTGACCATCCAACACCCGCTGGTGCTTGCTCAATTGTAAAAGAAGATTGTGCCCCTATTCCATGAGTAAGAGTTGCTGTGTCCTCTTGTGTCGTTGATAAACCATATTGCCATGAGACAGTAGTATCTATCGGTGTGCCATCTCTTGAAATTCCATGTCCAGCTCGCTTCCACCATTCCTCAACATCTAACGTTAGACCTTGAGCAAAATATGAATGTTTATTTAATAAAAGTGTAACCTGTTCTGGTGTACCTTGTGGGAAAACGGAACTGAATAATCCTGTCTCTGGATTATAAACTCCAATAAACGTATCAACACCAGGATCATAATCATTTAACGCATCATTTAAAATACTTATTGACTGTCCTGCGAGTTCTTGATAATAATCAACTTCATAGAAATAAGGATCATCACGAACTACATTAAAATTAACGGGTATATAATCAACTGGAGCTATTCCTTCAAATATCGTCCTATTTTCATACGTATCTATTGGATGGGGCTGATTTATTGTAAGACCTGGAATTTCAAGAGGAGGTTCTAGGTAACCAGCACTAGGCTCACTCAAATCTTTATTATTAGCAGTTTCTACAGCTGCTGTTTCTTCAGGTATATATACCTTATAGGTACCTCGATCGATCATTATATAACCTTCATGAGCAGCGTTTACCTCTGCAGCAGCGAATAAACTTATTATGATCAAAATGGATAAAAACATCACACAAATGAGAATATTAGATAAATTACCTCTTTTAAATACGAACATGGTTAATCCCTCTCCTTTAATACAATTTCATTAAAGATACCCTCTTTAAAAGAAAGCCCTTACATTAGTAAATAGAGAACATTAAAAAAATAATATTAATAATATATTTATGAAATTTAAAAATTATTGTTTGTTGTAACTTACATTATTCTGGGTCGTTTAATATTTATTCAATTGGTTTTTTGAATTTCCTGATAAAATGAAGAGGAGCAGTTCCCTACTATGAATGTATTTTCTAATTAAACCTGCTCCTCTTATTTTTTCTTATGTTACCTCTCTTCAACAATGATAGAACTCACCGTATCATTTCCAATGGTATTATCCCCAAGACTTGCATCGTAACCAGTAAACTCTTCACTTGTTCCTCTAAAATTAGTGTCTCTGAACAACGTTGCTTTCATATCCACAACAAATATTGAACTTAACGTATTATCTTGAAACCCTAATGCGTCCGTTGTCGTATATTCTCCAGGTGATGTTATTTTATCGTATCCTCCATTTATGTCATAGTTATTATCTTTGAATAAATAAACACCTTTTCCAACTATTTTGAATGATGAAACTTTATTATCTCCTACGTTTCCTGAACTTCCTAGATTGTTATCTCTATGTCGAATCGCTTGTACTTTACCTTCATAATTCATGTGTTCATATAATGCAACACCACGACTCCCGATAGTTAACACAGATGACAATCGATCATTAGCCATTCCGCAATTTCCAACATACCCACAACCTAAGTTGTTATCGACCCTTACATAATCTCCTCTAAAATCAAAATCATTAAAGAAATAAACACCTACACCTTTGAACATTCTAGCTGTTGAAGTTTTATTATCCATATCATGATTCACTAAATTAGGATCTCCATAATCTTCTTTAATTACAGTCAATTTACCATTATATTCACTATGTTCATATACTACTAATGCATATGGACCAATTACTTTTACGGATGATAAATCATCATTGGCAAGACCGTCAGGGGTCGAGATATCTTGATTCATGAAAGTATAATTTTTCACCCCATCTGTATTATTGTCCCTAAACGTCATTACACCACCATAATCTGATCCAGAAAAGAAATAGACACCATCTTTCTGTTCTCCTACTTTAATGGAAGACACTGTATCCTGTCTGATAAGAGTATCTTGATTTAGATCACGAATATTAGCTAAACCGTCCTCCGTAAAAATCGTTTGGGCATACCCTCCAAAGTTTAAGTCTGGAAATAGACTAACATATATATTTCCTTGAACTAACATTGAAGATAAATCGTTTTCAAAATGATAGGTATTATCATTCAAATTTATTTCTTGTCCCTTACTAACTGTAATACAATCTCCATTAAACCCAGTATTTGAAAATAAAAATGCTGTTTCTGTCACTGTAAAATGATTAGCCATTGTAGAAGTTGGTGACTGAATCAATCTACCATTATAAAGTACTTCTTTCACAATATAAAAATCTTCATTTCTATTTTCTACTAATACATCATACAATTCAGGGGATATATTCACAGAAGCATCTGTCCCTTCAAACACACCTACTTCTATCCCTCCCCTAGCTGGGTCACCAATATATATTCTATAATATGTTCTTTCCCCAGAAGGAATTTGATCATCTTCCCAAGCAAATGGAATCGAACAACCAAGAATCATTTTCCCAAAATTCCCGGATGTTAAAGCTACCTCTTCGACAACTGTATTACTAGCAAGTGATACCGTTTTAAAAATGGTTCTTGTATCGAAGAAAAAATCCTCTCGAAACGATTTGATCCAATACACATTGGATTTTTCAGGCTCTACTTCTGCATCAATCCAACTCGTTCTAGATGGATCAAAAATAATTCCATCAATACTATCATTTTTATAAACGATGAAACCTTCTACATCCGGATCCGTCACTGGATCCCAAGAAAGTGTTGTCGTTAAATTCCTAAAATCTGAATTAGCAACTACATTTTGAGGTGCTTCTAGTGAGACATCTACTTGATAAATAGGGACTTCCATCGTAGCGTACGTCTGATTCACCATTTTTACAATATAAGAGTTCATATCTGGTCTAAGTCCGTAATCATCTAAATTTTCAAAAGCATCTCCTAGTTGGCTGTAATTGTGTGCATTTGAATAATTCACTTTTGTTTGTGTGACTAAATTATACACAGCCCACTTGTATGGATTTGCTCCTGCAATCGTTCCAAAATCAAATGTGAATGTCTCTGTTGTAGAAGCTTGAACTGTTCTAGTAAATGCATAAGATCTTGTGTCAGCAAAATTATAACTAAGATTTATACCAGCTGACCATCCAACACCCAATGGTTGATTCTGATATTCAAAGGAAGTTTCTACTCCAAACCCATGGGTAAGGGTCGCTGTTTCCTGTTGTGACTCAATTAAACCATAGGACCTTTGAAAACTTACATGTGATGGTCCTCCTGTTTTTGCATTTCCATATCGGGCCAACTCCCACCATTCTTCAACGTCTAATGTCAGTCCCTGAGCAAAGTATGAATGTTTATTTAGTAAAAGTGTAATTTCCCCTGGTGTTCCTAATGGAAAAGTAGAGTTTAAAAGTCCTATATCTGGGCTATAAATAGCTAGAAACGTATCAATACCAGGATCATAATCATTTAATGCTTGATTTAAAATACTAATATGCTGTCCTGAGAGTTCTTCGTAATAATCAGCATTATAGTAATGATCATTAAAACCAGGATCTACAATAAAATTAATAGGGATATAATCAACTGGATCTATTCCTTGAAAAGTGGTTCTATTTTCGTAAGTATCAAACTGAAATGCCTCATTTTCTTCAAGGGCTGGCACGACAAGATCAGGTTCTACGTAACCGCTGCTACTTGCACTATTCAAATTTTTAGTAGTAGATTCTAACTCTTTAGTAGTTTTTAAATCTTTGTTATTCATAGATTCTATAGCTACTGTTTCTTCAGGAAAATATACTTGATATGTACCACGGTCTATCATTACATAACCTTCTTCTGCGTTTACCTCTGTAGGAGTGAATAAGTTCATTGTGATCAAAAGGAATAAAGACACCACACAAATCATAAAACTAGCTAAAGTATTTGTTCTGAACACTGACATTATGAATTCCTCCCCATGATTTAAATTTGATTAAAAATTGAAATATATTTTTCAGTTTTTTAATTCCCCCTCTATTTAATAGAATGTAAAACTTATAATCTTATGTTTTTTCAGCAAACATAGTTATTTATAACTAACATGTTACAGTCTATTGCATAATTATTCAACTATTTTTTAAGAATTTTCTGAAAATTTTACTAATTTTCAAATCTTTTTTCATCTATTATCACCAACATCTCCGCTCTTCCCGAATATTGATCAAAACTTCTGAATAACAGTCATTGAGATTTAGATCATGTGCTAGAGTACATTTTTAAATTACAGGTATATGTATCCAGTCAAAATATCATTTTAATGAATATAGTATATTGTAAAACAAACTCAATTAAGAAAGAGGTAAACCTTATGGGACATTTCGATAGATCCATATGTAACTGTTGTGTCTGTCCAATGCAATGTGTTTTGAAGCAGTTGATGGAGCAACAGATAACTATAGATTTTTTACGTACTACTTTTGGTCAAATAACCATCCCTTTTACTATAAATCGTATTGAGGATTTTATTGTATTCACTGATCAAGGGAATATTGCAATCTGTCAAATCGTAGCTTTAGGTTCGATTATGGACGCTGAAATTAAATTAAAACCAATTAGAAAGGACTTTACTGGTGAATGTGTATGTTGTGAAGACCCAATGACAAATTTGTTAAACTCTATGAAAAAAGAGAAAATAAGTATACCTTCTTCAACCATTACAGAAGCAACTATAGAAGAGGTTGGAGAAGGAATCGTTTTACTTCGTGACCTTATGACTAACACTGGAGCAGAATTTGTTATTGGTATAGCCTCCACATGTCAATTAGATATAGTAGCACCCCCTATCTAAACAAAAATAAAAGCTTCTCCATAGAGGAAGAAGCTTTTAAGACGTTTTTTGAATATTAGTAATTTGACAAGTGGAAATGGCAAAGTTAGGAAGTTCATCCCCCTCACCATCGGAAACATTATCCAATATAACGATACCTTCTCCAAATGATAAGATATTTCCTGTTAGAGGAACTCGAAATCGATCCCCAGGTGTTTGGGTTACGAATTCAACTGAAACTTCAGTGCCAATACCAAGTGAAACCAACTCATTTGTAGTTGGATCCTCACAACAGTTGCATTTCCCTTTGATATCTCTACGCAATGGTTTTAAATCAGTAGTAATGTCTAATGCGTTGCTTCCAACTGCAGTAACTTTACAAACTGGAAAGAATTCCGGAATCTCACCATCTAGAGTATCCGCTATGAAATTTTCAACAGATTTAATTAGATTAAATTCTTGACTAACTGTTGTAGAAATAATAATAGGGCCTCTATCTTCTAACTGTTTCATCACACACTGCATTGGACAAACACAACAGTCACAAGTTGTTCTATGAAAAGCACCCATGTTTTCACCTCCATTCATAATTTAACTAATGTATTTTATGAGTTTTATGGAAGGTTTGACTGGACGTATTTGCATATTCCAAAACTTCCGCTAATAAACATATATCTGAAAGGATTATTGAGTTTAAGAACCGAATTCATTAAATAAGAATTTGGAAAGGGGAAGATGAATTTGAAGAATTTCAATAGTTTTAAAGACTTTTGGCCATTTTATTTACAACAACATTCTAAGCGTGCAACAAGAGCATGGCACTTCGTAGGGACAAGCTTCGTATTCGTTTGCATTATTATTTCATTTCTTTTCATGAACTTTTGGTATTTATTAGGTGCTCCGATTATCGCTTATTCCTTTGCTTGGATTAGCCATTTCTTCATAGAAGGAAACAAACCAGCAACTTTCGGTCATCCTTTATGGTCCTTACGAGCAGACTTCCAAATGTTCTATTACGTGCTAACTGGAAGTTTGAAGGAGCAATTGGATAAACATCAGATCCAACAATCTGTTTGAAACAAATTCTGTACTATATTGATTCACACCTAGACAAAAGCATAATTTAATATATACAGTATACGTACCCAGTCAAAACCAATTAAATCTCATACTATACATTAGGTTAATCACTAATAAAATAAATAATACTAATACCACAGTAGAAAAAGCCTCACCACATAAAATAATCGTGAGGTTTTTTTTATGTATCACCAATACTTCTGTAAAAACTTAACTCCAGAATCTAAATTAGCTTTATCGGCAACTGCAAAAAAATCATTAAGATTTTTTCCATTTGTAAATCCAATTGAAACAGGTGCAGTAGGATTTAAACGAAATGATTTGGTTCCAAGCAATTGGAAACTCTGGGTCGCTGCGCCCTCTTCTGTTCCCCCAAGGAAAGAATAAAATAATGGGAGGACAGGTTCTCTTGTTTGAATCGGATTAAGAATGGCTCCCCAATTTGCTGGAAGATTGTCTCTATGTTTTGGGTAGAAATTATTCGAACTTACCATTCCCCATCCTTTTGTGCTTCTTTCAATACTATACTCAATATTCCCTGTACCTATGGAAAATAAAGAGATTTTTTTTAATTTCTGTTTAGCCATACCCACTGCAAATGACACTGCTAATGTACTAGGATTACTGGCAACAACTGCCCCATCCAAAAAACCTTGATACGATCGGAAAAGAACTGGAGATGCATTACTCCTCAACACCACATTACTGACAAGTTCATCCATATAGGGGGACTTAGGAAAATTATGATAATAAACAGGTGACCATGTAGATAAATCAAATGAAGGAATAATCACCTTTTTGGGTAGGTCTTTCAATCTAAGGTCTTGAAAAAAGTCTTGCGTTAGCTTTTCAAGTCCTTCAATATCAACCGCTTGATTAAAAAAGAAAGCTCCTCGTCTATTAGTACCAAATGCCAATTCCATATTTCCCTTATTATTAAAAAAATCAAATACCTCTTCTACTGTCTTTCCACTTGCTAATGCAGCTGCAATAAATGAACCAACAGAGGTACCGGCAAAGAGATTTGTTTTTCTAACGAATCCTCTATAAATATTATTAATCCGATCTAGAAGCCTAACACTTATAGCTCCTCGCAACGCACCCGCATCAAATGTCATGATCCTGTATGCCATATTGCTTATCACCTTCCTAAAGTTTTAACTCTTACAACATCAATATGCTAAAGGATGTGCATATTTTCCAATTCTTTCTCATGGAATTTGAACATAGTATATATAACGATATTTCTTTCAATACAAATGAAATTAAAGACAATTAGAATAAGTAATATTGACTTCTTTCATCTGTCATCTATTCTTCACATATGACAAGAGCACATTTATATAGTACAGTACACGCGTCCACTCATATTAATACCAACTTGAATACACTATTAAAAACTAAAAGGACGTGTTACTATGGGCGTTTTCGATGAATCCAAGTGTGATTGTTGCGTTTGTCCTATGCAGTGTGTTCTAGAGCAGTTGATAGGACGAGAAGATATTAATTTATATAATACAAATAATATTACAAATATGATTACAATTACTGGTGTTAAAGAATTTATTGTGTCTACTTCTGCTGGTGACTTTCCAATTCATCAAATCATTTTAGTTCAATTAACTAATTCTATTGATCAACCTATCACCATAACATTAAAACCTTTAAAGAAAAATGTCAGGGAATGTGCTTGCTGTGAAGACCCTATGGCAAACTTGGCAAATTCAATGAAGGGAGATATTGTTTTTGTTGAATATTTGAATAATTTTGGTCCTTTCCAGGAGGAAATACTAAAAGTAGGTGAAGGGATTGTCATGGGTAGATTTCCAGGTGATCCGCGTTTCACTGATATCTTTTCTACATGTGCAATAACAAGAATAATTAACCAACAGCAAAGTAGTGCTGGGACATCTAGTTCACGTCATTTTAATATAAACACATCCCCACCAACTACCTAATCCAGTGTGAGGTGTTATAGAATTTCTTGCTTTTAAGCCATACCCACAAGCTACTTAAGACTACCATTTCAATAGCATCTTGTTCTATCTATAACAGATTCTATCCCCTGATATATTAGTACAGCTATCATAAATAAAATATGTGGTTGTCGATACGTGTTAAAAATATCACTATTGGTCAGGAGACTTTTCTAACTGTTACACTAAGCTAAGAATTAAGCAAATCCACTGTCATTTCAAAGGTTTCTTGTTCCTTTATAGCAAGAATTATTCATCATTAATATCCCCCACCAAGAACACAATTTTTAAATACAGTACACGCGTCCATTCATAGTAATATTAACTTGAATATATTATTAAAAACTGAAAGGACGTGTTACTATGGGCGTTTTCGATGAATCCAAGTGTGATTGTTGCGTTTGTCCTATGCAGTGTGTTCTAGAGCAGTTGATAGGACGAGAAGATATTCTTTTATATACTACTGTGAGTGTTAAAGGTGTGGCTACTATTACTGGTGTTACAAACTTTATCGTATCTACAACAGTTGGCGACTTTCCAATTCATCAACTAACTTTAGTTCAATTAACTGATTCCATTAATTAACCTATTACTATAAAATTAAAACCTTTAAAGAAAAATGTTGGGGAATGTGCTTGCTGTGAAGACTCTATAACAATTTTAGCAAATTCAATGAAAGGAAACATTGTTAATATTGATTTTTTAACCCCTGGTGGTGGCGTTTTTCTAGATGAAATAATAGATGTAGGTGAAGGGATTGTCATAGGTAGATTATTTGATATGTCTTTCACTGAGATTTATTCTACTTGTGCAATAACAAGAATTACTCCAATTAACCAACAACAAATTAATTCTTCTCGCACATCTAATTCACTTTATTTTAATAGAAACTCATCCCCACCAGCTATCTAAAACAAGCCAGTGAGTATTTTACTATTTCTGTTCTTTATTTTTCACACATGATCACAACCCACTTGCAGCTAACCCCCTTACAATACCAACTAAAATAGCTTATTTTGGATCACTAGGAGCGATATAAAGAATACCAGTGAAAAAGTCAATCTAATTGCTGTTTATATTAATTGAGAATAATATTGACACTGACATTAGCGGATATTCCTTTATAAAGTGCACACGTCCAGACAAAGAAATACTAACTTGAATACACTATTAAAAACTAAAAGGACGTGTTAGTATGGGCATTTTCGATAAAACCAAGTGTGATTGTTGCGTTTGTCCTATGCAGTGTGTTTTGAAGGAGTTGGAAGGAGAAACCGTTGATATAAGTACAACTACTAATGTTCTAAATAGTGTAACAATTAATGAAGTAAAAGACTTTAACTTGTTTTCATCAGAAGGAATAATTCCTATTTCCCAAATTACATCTGCATCGATATTACCTCCTATACAAGTGAAATTAAAGCCAATTAGAATAAGTAAAGGAGAATGTTCTTGTTGTGAAGATCCGATAACTAAGTTGTTAAGTACTCTTATTGGGAAAGTAGTAGAAATTGGAATCGAGCCGAACTTCATTGTTTTTGGTACTGTTTCTGAAGTAGGTCAAGGAAATGTAAATATTGAAAATGTTGCATATGTCTCTACATGTTCAATTATAAAAGTAAGGTGCTCCTTTTTTTAAAATCTGTTTGAATCTCTCATATTGATAAAGTGAAATATCTAAAACTACTTTGTAAGTTTATTTTTTACCTATAAATGAAGAGCCCTTATGTTTCAAGGGTTATAGGATTTTTATGTATGGTACTACTCGAACCTCCAAGAGACCCAAATAAATGAGACAAGGAAAAAGCACCCCTTATGTCGTATATAAATTAATCAACACATAGGAGTGCTTTTCTCAAGGGAAAAAAGAAAAATGATCTGAGAATATAAAACGAGATGTTATTCAAATGAAATTGTTAGGTAAATATACCAACAGTAAAATTATGGATAAGTGAGGGATAAAGAGTGTTACTCAAGTTAAAAGGTGGATGAAGTGGTTCCGAAAAGTATTTTAGAATAACAGGTTCGTAAGGTTCGAATCCCTCGACGCCTTCATTTGCAAAGTTTTCAAGAATTTGCGCTGTCTAGAGTGCGTCTCTTATTCCACGATCCACATGAATCCGTATGTGAGGTTCTCGACCCACCTTTATCTTCAGCTAGCGTTGTTCCTAAGCATCGGATTGCGTATATTGTGATCCCGTGTTAAATAGTTTTGACATTCGCTTCCTCCTTTCGGAAGTGTTTTCAGGCAAAAGAAAAAAAGACACTGTTTTAGTGCCCACCGTTCGAAATACAACATATTCAGATATATACTTTCGTTCATAATTTTTTAGAGACACATTTGCATCCAATAAATAGGAAGAATAATGTGAATCTATTTCTCTTCATTTTAACCATCGTAATTAAGACGTTTTAAATTGATGAAATTTGCCTTTTGAATTAAAGTTTGTCATTTCAGGTGGGCCAAACCCTCCTATTTTACAACTAGAAAAAACAAATGTATTAAGTGTTCCCATATCGACCACAGACATTACAACAATTCCATCACCAACATTAATAATTTTCCCAGTTAGTAGTGAATTACAAAGTACAACACTTGTCGATTCCCCTATCATAGATTGTGCTAATTTAGTGATTGGATCTTCTATACACGAACATTCTCCCTTGCTTTTTCTAATAGGATTTAATTTGAAATTAAATTCTTCTTCAATCCCAGCAGCACAAATATCACTAACTGTAAGTCGGAATATATCACCATTAGAATCTTGAATAGTAGAGATAAATTTATTGACAGAGATTAAAGTCCCATCAAGATCGGCTTCAGGAAAAGAAGAAATTAACAAATTAATATCTTTATCCACCAACTGTTCCAAAACACACTGCATCGGGCAGACGCAGCAGTCACAAAAATTTTCATTGAAATGTCCCATAAGGGTCAACTCCATTCATAATTTTAATTAGTGTATTATATGGGTTTTATTGTTATTACGAATGGACATTTGTGCCCTATTACAAAATTTCCGCTAATTAACTATCATTTCTCTACAAACAACTTGGTTTATTCTTAATACCTTTTTCGCCTTCGCCACGTTTTCAACCGCACCCGACAACGCATCTAACGAATCTACATAATCTCGGTACGGATACTGTGTCATCTGATCCAGTAAAATCGTATGCGTTAAACACAATCGTTCGATTGTGACACATTGGTTAAAGCGACTCGATCCGTTCTCCTTTGGATCTCTTATGTGACTTGGCCTCATTCATTTTCGCCTTATACAGTCCTGCTTTTCATAGGGCTTCTTTTAGTTATGTCCCATCTTTACAAATCGTCCAACTGTGATTACTGGAAAAAACCCTTGTAAACAAAGGGTTCTAACGTTTAATATGTATGGTGCGGTCGAGAGGACTCGAACCTCCACGGGCGTACGCCCACTACCCCCTCAAGGTAGCGTGTCTGCCATTCCACCACGACCGCAAATTAATAAAAAAAATAACGGTGATCTTACGGTATATTTTCATTATAAGATAGAAATCTATTAATGAAGAATATGCTCCGACGAACCTTCCGTTCTGTTACTTTGAAATATCTTGTTGTGAGTTTGTTCTACCTGATGTTGTTTTTGTTGGTGACCCGTACGGGATACTCTTCATTTCATTACGAGACTGCGATGTAATTCTTACGAAGATTATGCTCCGACGAACCCATGGTTCTCATTACCTGATGTTTGTTTTGTTGGTGACCCGTACGGGATTCGAACCCGTGTTACCGCCGTGAAAGGGCGGTGTCTTAACCGCTTGACCAACGGGCCATGTTTTTGACGACAAGGATTATTATAACGGATTAATTTTAGATTGTCTACTGTTATTTTATTCTTTTTTAAAGAAATATTTTAAGAGCTAAATCTATAGTAGATTTAGCTCTTTGCTGTCCTACCTATTATTCAACTAATATTTTCTCAGCCGTTCCAATTGGAGGTATACTTTTTGTCACATTAGGTCCATAAAAAGCATAGATTTTTGCTCCCTCTTTTAGTTGATCTATAGAAAGTTCAGTTTGATCCTTTGCATTTATAAACTCAGTTTGATCTGTAATATTTAATTTTATTTCATCATAACCATTAATTCCTATTTTTTGACCCTTTACAATGATTTGATTTAATTCATCTGTAGTCATTTCAACTACTGTCCCATAAGTTCCAGCATACTGCTCTATAGGGATTTCTTCTTTTACTGTTATCTTCTGCGCATTTGTCATAGGAGGTAAACTCAAAGTCATGATAATATCATGCTCTACCTTAATTTCCATTCCCGGGGATAAATCATTTACTGTTAATTCTTCTTTATTTTCTGATATGATTTTTGTTTGTTCTGAGATTATTAATATAACACCATTTGTAAAACCATTAATCTCCACAAATGTTGTCTCTTCATTATCTGTAATATTAGTAATAATTCCTTCTCTTATTACAAAATCCTGTTCTGCTACTTCCTGAGCATTACTTATCTGAATTGTTCCTGCTTCAGATATACTTACATTAGCATGCAGCTTATCCATCAAGTATTTTTCTTGTACATAAACTGTTCCCTCAGACAATTCATATAATTTCAAATCATTTATATTTTTTTCGCTAATATTTAACTCTATAAGCTCATTACCTTTATATATTTCCACTGTTTTCTTAATACTATCCCATTTGACCTGATACCCTAGCTCACTTGCCACATTTCTCAATGGAATCATAAGCGATTTTTGTTCATTAAGATACGGGGCTTTACCACTAGTTAACATGGTACCATTTACTTCAAGAGAATATTGTTTCTTTTGAATTGACTCAGCCAATTCATTTTCATTCATCGTATGATGAATTTGATCAAGCTTTTCAGTGTTAGCATATGTATAATCCCCTGCTCCTGTTATCAATGTGCCAACTACAGCCAAACTCAACAATTTAGTAAGTTTCATAATGTTCTCCCTTTCATATCGTCTTTTTTTTAGTCTAAAAGGTAAGCCTTTCTTTCAAAACGATCCAAATGCAAAAAATGTTGCATATATTTAAAAATTAGGTTTGTCATTGACCCATTATATTATTAATGAAAACATAAAAAAACCACTGAATGATCAGTGGTTTAAACTATATGTATAAGTGGCGGAGAGAGTGGGATTCGAACCCACGCACGCATTACACGACTACTCCCTTAGCAGAGGAGCCCCTTATAGCCACTTGGGTATCTCTCCTTGGCTCCCCGAACAGGACTCGAACCTGTGACAACTCGGTTAACAGCCGAGTGCTCTACCAACTGAGCTATCAGGGAAGGACAATAAATAATTTATCATGAATCATGAATATAGTCAAGTGGGATTAACTTCAATTTTCCTTTACATTTTCCACAAACATATTTTGAGACATCCATTTTCCTCTTTCTTAAGTATGTAGATTCACATTTCAAGCACTTTAATTGATATCGATAAACATTTTGGTTGTGTTTTTCACTTAAAGGTCGACAATATCTACTGCCACCTACTTTTTTTAATAATTGTTTAAAGTCTGCATCACGATGTTTGTATCCTTTATTTAATAAATGTAAATGATAATGACAAAGCTCATGTTTAATAATTTTTTCTGTTTCTTCTTTTCCAAAATGATCATAATGTTTCCTGCTAATATCTATATGATGTGATTTGGTGAAATATCTACCGCCAGTTGTTCTTAATCTGGGGTTAAATTTAACTTGATGTAAAAATGGTCTGCCAAAAAAATGAAGTGATATTTGTTCTACCCAAACTTGCAGTTGTTCATCGTTCAACACATCCCCTCCATTTACAAAATAATAAGCACATTATATTTATAAAATTAAACAGTTAAATAGATATACTTGAATTTTAACTTATACCTAAGTTAAACTGTCAAGTATAAACAGTTTCGTGAGAGGGGAATTAACTGATGTCACAATATAAATACGTGATCTTACAATTAAATGAAAAAATTGATTTTGTAGAAATGCCATCTACTCATGCATATCAGTTAAGTGCTTTAAATGTTAGACTACATAAAGAACTCAGCAAATTAACTGCTAACAATGTTCCTACACTTCCAATGGTTATTGCAGAATGTGACAACTTGGATTTAATTACTGAAAAAAATAAAATTATTGACGGTTTAGTGTATATGACCCAATTGGAGAAAGAATTTTCTAACACGAATGAAACGTCATATCCTTTAATTTCTTTACTTACAGAAATTAGAGCACTTTTAGCGCAATTAGAACAATGGTACGAAGAAGAAGTTGATGTATAAATCTGAATACGGACATGCACAATCTATATCTGATTCCATAAAGTAATTCTAATAAAGTAAACTCGCCGATTGGTGGTTAAAGAATTTACTTAGGATAAACTTACTTCGGAGGTGTATTGTGATATGCCAAATTGGATTTACAATCAATTGATTAATGCCTACCGTAACAAGGATAAACGAAAAATACAACTACTAAATGAGTGTTGGTTTTTTTACAATAAAATGGAAAAGAAAATAGATTGAAAAAAATATATATTTTAAGTCTTTTTTTAAAACTCCACAACTCATGAAACAGTATTATAATTTAACATTAAAAAACTAAAACAGCCATTCATTAGCATAGTTTAATGAATGGCTTGATCTATCTTTTTTGTAAAGCTAAAGATCCTTTTCTATGATTTTTCTCAATTTTATTAGTCTGGTTTTTTCATCGTCAAACTAACCCTTCCTTTTTTCTCATCTACTTTCAGTACCCATACTGTTACAACATCACCAACAGATACTACATCTAGTGGATGTTTAACAAATTTATCACTAAGCTCTGAAATATGTACAAGTCCATCATTTTTGATCCCAATATCCACAAATGCACCAAAATCAATCACATTTCTTACTGTACCTTTTAATCCCATACCAGGTTTGATGTCTTCTAATTTTAATACATCTGTTCTAAGTATTGGTGCAGGAAGATCTTCACGTGGGTCTCTTCCAGGTTTTTGTAAACTTTCGAAAATATCTTTCATAGTTGGTATACCCACATCCAGTTTGATAGCAAGCTCTTCTGGGTTATGTAATTGTAAAATGTTCTTAAATTGAGAAGAATTCATTTGAAAGAACTCTAATTGAAGCTCTTTAAAAAGTAGATCGACTATTTTATAAGACTCAGGATGAATGGGTGTATAATCAAGTGGATTCACACCGCCCCTTATTCGCATAAATCCCACACATTGTTCATATGACTTAGCACCTAAACGGGGTACTTTTTTTAATTCATCTCTCTTTTTAAATTTCCCATTTTCTTCTCTATACTTAACAATATTCTTTGCAATGGTCTGATTGACTCCTGATACATAAGATAAAAGGGATGGTGATGCTGTATTTAAGTCTACACCAACATGATTTACAGCAGACTCAACGATAGCTTTGAGGCTTTCTTCTAACCTTTTTTGTGAAACGTCATGTTGATACTGACCTACTCCTATCGACTTTGGATCAATTTTCACCAGCTCTGCTAAAGGATCTTGTAACCTTCTTCCTATGGATACGGCGCTACGTTCTGCTACATCAAGTTCTGGAAATTCTTCTTGTGCTAATTTAGAAGCAGAATAAACGCTAGCACCCGCTTCATTAACGATAATATATTGCAGATTTTTATCCTGTAATTCTTGAATTAAATCAGCAACAAATTGTTCTGATTCTCTTGAAGCTGTTCCATTTCCTATAGCAATAAGTTCAATTCTATATTTATTAATAAATTCTTTGAATACTGCTTTAGCTTCTGTGATTCTATTTTCTGGTGGTGTAGGATATGTAACTGCAATATCTAACATCTTACCGGTTTCATCAATCACTGCTAGTTTGCAACCTGTTCGATAAGCAGGATCTACAGCTAATACAATTTTCCCTTTAATTGGAGGCTGGAGTAATAAACTACTCAGATTTTCACCAAAAATCTCAATGGCTTTTTCCTCGGCTCTTCTTGTTAGTTCACTTCGAACCTCACGTTCAATGGAAGGAGCAATGAGTCGCTTATAAGCATCCTCAATCGCTTGATGCAAGATATTTGCAACAATTGAATACCCGGTGATCACTTTCTTATTTATGTATTCGTAAATTCGTTCAGTAGGTACCTCCAAACGAACTTTAAGGATTTTTTCACGTTCTCCCCGATTAATTGCCAAAATGCGGTGCGGTGGCATCTTACGAATCGGTTCTTGATATGCATAATACATTTCGTATACGGACTCTACCTGATCGTCTTTCGCTTCTACATAAATTAAACTCTGATCAAATGTAAATTTACGGATCCAAGTACGAATTTTTGCATCATCTGATATACTTTCTGCTATAATATCCATTGCACCTTGTATAGCATCTTCAGCTTTTTCTATCCCTTTTTCAAGATCTACATACTTCCCTGCCTCGGTCTCAATCGAACCTTCTGAAAGCTGCTGCATCATCCAAATTGAAAGTGGTTCCAATCCACGATCCTTTGCTGCCGTTGCTCTGGTTTTTCTTTTTTGCTTATAAGGTCGATAAATATCTTCTACTTCCTGCAATTTTTCAGATTTTATAATGTCTCGCTTCAAAGTGTCTGATAATTTCCCCTGTTCATCTATAAGACGAATCACTTCTATCTTTCGATCTTCTAAATTACGCAAATAAATGAGTCTTTCTTGAATTTCTCTCAATGCAACTTCATTAAGCTCACCTGTTTTTTCTTTGCGATATCTTGCTATAAATGGAATTGTATTTCCTTCATCCAGTAAATTCACTGTTGTTTTAACCTGACGATAAGAAATATGCAGTTCTTTAGTAATTTGTTTTAGTATTCGTTCTTGTATTTGGTCTCCTGTCTCAAGTAAGGCTTGTTCATTTTTTTCCACAAATTGCGTATCTGTTCCATGCTCAGGCAAAATCATCATCCCCTGTTATTTATTATCATTTGTTAAACTGCAAAAAACGAGGGTTTAAGCCCTCGCTTATTTGAAGTTATCCTATTAAAATTCAATCAAACCTACACTAATTTGTAAAGCTTCATCCACTTTACGCATTGTTTCTTCATCTAAATGGGTGATCTTATCTGTTAGACGTTGTTTATCAATTGTACGAATCTGTTCTAATAAAATGACAGAATCACGATCAAACCCATGAGTTTTTGCATCGATTTCAACATGTGTTGGTAGTTTTGCCTTTTGTATTTGTGCGGTAATAGCTGCCACTACAATGGTGGGGCTAAAACGATTACCTATATCATTTTGTATCACAATTACAGGTCTGACACCACCTTGTTCAGATCCCACTACGGGTGATAAATCCGCATAAAACACATCCCCGCGTTTCACTATCAAGAGCTACACCCCGCTCACTAAGCGGTCAGTCGTATTGTCCGCTTCTTCCTCCGCTTGAAAAGCCTCTGATGCCATGTTCAGATTGATTTTGGCCATTTCCATATATCCGCGCTGCATCATTTCACGGATTTGCCTTTTTTTACGTTCCATGAGGTACACCTTCATTGCTTGTCGAATAAATTCGCTGCGATTGGATCGTTCCTGTTCTACGATTCCGTCAACCTCTTGTAATAAATGATCAGGTAAACTTATCATAATTCTTTTAGTGTTCGTGTTATGTGCGTTGGACACCAATCAACACCTCCAAAACATTTCCAAACCAATAATACCATTATGGCGTATATCATGCAATTTTATACAAGAGATAATATATGCATCTGATATATCAAGTATGCAACCACAATGGCAAAAACGTACATATTAAGGACATTATAACCCTTTCCTAAATATAATTCGATATAAAATGCGAAATTCCTTCATGATTCTTCAATTTATGCAATAGTAATTATTGGTTTTTATAAATTTAAACCGTTATGCACCATCACTGTCCTTCCATTTTGAACATATACGTTTGGAACGCGATGAGAGATCATACATACAATTTCATAATTTATGGTATCCAACTGTTCAGCCAGTTCCTCTACAAGAATCTGTTCATTCCCTTGTTTACCAAACAATACAACCTCTTCACCAGGTTTAACATCATCGAGTCCCGTTATATTAATCATACATTGATCCATACAAATCGTACCTACTACAGGTACCCTTTTCCCTCTGATGATAGCATCCACTTTCCCACTTAACATTCTAGAATAGCCATCAGCATATCCTATTGGCAAAGTAGCGATTTGTTCCTCATCCTTCGTAAAATACTTAGTTCCATAACTGATACCAGACCCAGGGGGTAATACTTTTGAGTATACAATTTTCGTTTTTAAACTCATAACCGGTTTAAGATCAACTTTATGATGATTTATTTCCTTTGATGGATAAAGCCCATACATACTGATTCCAAGTCTCACCATATTATAGGAATACTCGGGTAAATCTATTGCAATTGCACTATTTCCTGTATGGATTTTTGAAAAAGTGATATTTTTTGCTTTAAAATAATCTACAATCTCTTTAAAATGTTGATATTGTTTTAAAGTGTACGTTTTATCCTCTTCGTCTGCATTGGCAAAATGTGTATAAACACCTTCAATTTCAATTTGATCATGCTGTAGTACTTTTTCAATAAAAGAGATGGCATTATCGTAACGCACACCTAACCTACCCATGCCAGTATCTATTTTAATATGAACTTTACATGATTTATCCTCTTTTTTTATTTTGAGTAAGGCATCTATGGTTTCATCTTGAAAAACAGTTAAAGTTATATCATGTTGAATTGCTAATTCAACAGCTTCAGGAGGAATATATCCTAAAATAAGAATCGGTGCAGTAATTCCTGAATTACGAAGTTCTAATGCTTCATCCAAAAACGCAACAGCTATATATTGGATTCCGCTTGCTATCGCATGTTTAGCTACTTCAACTGCACCGTGTCCATAAGCATTTGCTTTTACTACAGCCATGATTTCCATATCATTAGGAAGAACCTCTTGAAATCTTGTTAAATTATAATGTAAAGCGTCTAAAGATATTTCAGCCCAGGTTGGGCGATAGTATGAATGCATTTGCATATGTTCACCTTCTTCACACAATAAGGAAAAAAATAAATATTGTGATTATCCCCATCTAATTAATGTTAATCCCTTATGTTAGGGCTGTCAATGAACAATTAACAAACAATATTTGGAACTTTATTTTCCGATCTGTCCTTCTAAAGATTGTGCTACCTTTATCATTTCTTCTTTAGGCAAATCATCTGTGGTTAATTTAAATTCCACTCCATCATAATACCAACTTAATGTCTTTTGTACCTCACCTGTTAATACTGCAAAAGTATACCCTAAATCAATAATTTCACCTTGAGAAAGGTTCACATCTTGTGCTTCTGGTTTTTCCTCTATAATCGTGTAATTATATACACCTGCGTAACGAACCAGAATAGCTAGATGATCATCACGCTGTACCTCTCTTAAATCACTAAACTCCACTCCATCAGGTGTATAGCTTGGCGTATATACTCCAAACGATAAGTTGGTAGGTCCTGATTCAACTTCTTCATCCATTGCTTCTTGATCAGCTAAAAATGTAGGAAGTGATTTCATCTGCCACATGGATAAATTGCGCTGCATATCAAAGGCATCATCTTCAAATTGTTTATCAAACTCAAATTCATTAAATCTTACTAATACAAGCACAGATGCATTATCGTCAGCAATTTCTACTTGTTGTGGTTCATAACCATCTTTACTTAACCAGATTTTTTGACGACTTAATGAACGATTTTGATAATTAGCATTTACATCAAATACAAAAGATTTTTGTTCATCATCCTTCGTAAATTGTCTCTCATCATCCGTTATAATACTATTGACTAAAGTTTCATATAAGTATACTTGCCCTTGCTGTCCTGGCCAATCACTTTGGAAACGAAAGCTCTTCTGTAAATGAGGTGTGAGCACAAAAACTCCCTCCTCATTACGTAAAACAATTTGAGTAACATCTCTTTCCGTGTTCGTTATCGAGATACGATAAAAGTGAGGCGACTTATAACTTACCTCTAATTGATACTCCTGTGCTTCATTTCCTGTGTTCAGTGTCATGGTTCCCGTTCCATGATAACTCTCCAAGTCTTTCAGTTTCTTTTCTAAATCACCAACTACGTCATCTGCATCCCTCGAACCACAGGCTGACAAAATAAGTGACACGCATATCACAACGATAAAAATCCATGTGATTTTACGCATACGCATGTACATCCCCTCCACAAAAAGTTTAATTTACTGATACATGTCTATGTGGAAACTTGGACAATTATGCAGACTAGCTCAAACAATCAATTCAGAATATTGTGTTCATGCATAAAAGAATCGATAAAAGCGCATTTTAGAACTATGTATATTTCTTGGTAAAAGGAGGAAAACAAAAATAAACGAAACATATCCGATTACTAGGACAAAACTTTTCATTTTTTTAGTACAAAGTCAAATGTCACTAGCAACTGCTAGAGTCCCTCAAATTTTAAGTTCAGATGTAAATAAAGATGCGTGGATTTCTGTGCTCATTTCTGGTCTTCTCTTACAGTTGGTGATCATCATGATCTGGCTATTACTAAAAAGATATCCAACTATAACATGGTATCAAATACTATCAGCAACACTTGGATCTTTTATGGGGAAAATTATAAGTCTTTCATTTGCGGGGTATTTTATTTATATAGCTACAATGGAAGTGTTATCTGCTGCAGAGTTACTACAATTTTGGATGCTTACTTTCACTCCAAAATTTATCATCATTATACTTGTTACGTTTGCAGGGATTTTACTTGCAAGAGAAAACCTTCAAACGATTATTCGATTTTATACTTTTACAGTTATTTTGATTATTATATTTCCTATTCTGGCTACCGTTACTTTTATTAATTCTGATATTCGTTATATATTACCTTTGGGATCAACTGGAACCTCAGCTATTCTCAATGCTTCCTATGAATCATTTTGTTCCTTAACCGGTATCATAGCAATGATCATGATATATGTGCAGACAAAAGGATCTGCATTACAAAAACTTGGTACCATATCTTTAGCTAATTTATGCATGACACTTTTTTTCTCTTTTTTGTTATTTTCAGCTTCAGTGGTTCTTAGTCCTGAACTGCTTACAGTGGCAAAGTTTTATGCTATTTTTACGGTCAGAGATCTTACGCTAGGTTTAATTCAACGAATCGATTTATATTACGTACTAATTGGATTGTTATTTAAAATTGTATCCTGTGTCACATTTTTATATCTATCTGCATCAGGAATTGGGCATGTATTAGGTAAAAATCACCATCGAGAAGCTGTTCCTTATTTAGGATTAATCGTTATTTTATTAGCTCTATCCCCTCTTTTTGATACAACAAATATTAATAATATCGTGACCGTTACATTTGTTGTTATCATTCCTAGCTTGTTATTAATTTTCTCTTATATGTTCAATAGAAATAAGAACTTAATGTAAAAAGTTATCGGAGTGAAAAAAGTGAATATATTCCATAGATTTTTTAAGAATAAAAAACAAAAAACTAAACCTGCTAAAACATACAATAAAGATATCTCATCAAATTTATCACAAAATAAATTATACATGGAATCAATTTTTCACCATACTGAAGATATCACTTCAAAAGAAATTACTTTTCTTAATAGAACAGGGGTCATGTATTATTTAAACTCTTTAGTTAATCAATTTGATGTAGGAGAACGTATTATTGAACCCCTTTTTTCTGCAGAAGAAAATGAATTACAGCAAGTATTATCCTTTGCTGCTATAGAAATAACTGAATGTTTAGAAGAAGTAATTGAATTAATCATCGAAGGAAACTGTGTCATTTTTTTCGAATCAGATCCAAAAGCCTATGTAATTAGTGTGTCCGAAATTATTAGTCGTGACATTTCTTTTTCAGAAACAGAGCAGGCAGTGATAGGATCACACCTTGGTTTTATAGAAAATCTTTCAAAAAATCTATCCCTCATTCGTGCTAATGTCAAAAATCCCAATTTATCCGTAAAAAATCATCAATGTGGGACACGTACAAGAACGAAACTAGCGCTGGTATATGTAAATAATATAACTGACAATAAAATGATTCAAAAAATTGTAACAAGAATATCTGAAATTAATATTAATCATCTTGAGGGATTAGGTGAACTTCAAAAATATTTAGAGGACGTTCCTTTTACTCCCTTTCCCCAATTCCTTTGGACAGAGCGAGTAGATAAAACAGCCTCTTTGTTATTAAAAGGGAGAGTAGGTTTATTGGTTGATGGATATTCTGGATGTCTTATATTACCTGCTACTTTTTTTGATTTTTTTCAAGCTTCTGATGATTTTAATTCTAGATGGTTAATTAGTTTATTCTATCCATCCATTCGAATCATAGCCTTAGTGGGTTCAATACTCTTGCCTGCCTATTATATTAGTATTGTATCTTATAACTTTGACACGATATCCCTTGATCTTATATTACCGATACAAGATGCATTACAGACCGTTCCTTTTAACCCCTTGGTTGAAGCAACATTTATGAGCCTTACGTTAGAACTTCTCAGGGAGTCAGCTGTGAGATTACCTCGTCCTATAGCAGAAACAGTAGGCATTGTTGGTGGATTAATAATAGGTGATGCCATAGTAGATGCAGGGTTGGTCTCGAATTTTATGATTATTATTATTGCTTTAACAGGAATTGCTACATTTATTGGTCCTTATAATGAAATGAGAGTCACTATCCGTTTATTAAGCTTCCCTATGATGATTGCCGCTTCAATCTTGGGTCTAGCAGGGATGACATTTGGAATTATATTTATTATGATACACCTCTGTATACTAGAACCTTACGGTAAACCATATTTATCTTTTGATTATTTACTGAAATTATCATCTAAAATTAGTTTTTCACGAAAACGTGTACCTAGTAAAGGTAGTAATAAGCAATGAGTATGTTATTTATTTTATTTAATTTTGATTATGCGAAGCATATTTATTGGCCTTAGAATAAAAAATCAGTACAAGTACATCTTAAATACTGAAAGAAATAATTCGTCGGAATCACGATTTCATTTAAATGGAGGTTCATGTGTATATAAGAAATCTTTTATTTTCGTTGCTTATCTTTTTATGCCTATTATTAAATGGGTGTTGGGATCAACGTTTATTAAGTGAATTATTTATAGCTATTGGGACTAGTATTGAGAAGCAGGATGATAAATTAATCACAAGGTATGCTTTTGTAGCGGAGGAACAAGGCAAACAAAAAATAGAGGTAATTGTAACTGAAGCTGGTACATTAAAAGGGAACGATACAAAAGTAAATCAATATATGGATGGAATATTTTCACCTTCTGACATTTCATATACGATCATGAGTAGTGAAGTTGTAAAAAAGCATGATCTACTATCATTATTTAGTGTAGATTATATGTCTTCATCTAATGTACTAAGACTAATCCCAGTTGTTACAAATGACAGTATAAAAGATATTTTCCATATTATAGAAACCAAAAATGATTATAAGTATACAACGGAACTATTAGAAGATGCAGCTTACGATACCTTAACAACATCTACTAATTTGCAAAAACTTCTACCCTTCCTATATGATCCTAGTATGGATTTCACACTACCTTATATTTCAATTGATCAGAATAAAATTAAAGTCTCAGGGGTCGCATTATTTCATAATAAAATGTATACAGGAACTACTTTACTTGATGATGATGCTACATTCTTTTTATTACTTTCCAATCAAAAAGGAAAAAGAGCACAGATGGAAGTAAACATAAGCCAGAATGATCAGCCTTTCTTCATTGTTGTAGAAGTTAAAAAAAGCAAAAGTAAAATAAATATCGAACATATAAAAGGTAAAAATATAAAAGCTTCCATTCATTTATTTTTACAAGTATTTATCCTAGAAACTTCAAATGTAAATCAATATTCTAAGTATGAAACAAGTTTTGAAAAAATGCTAGAAAATTATTTTACAACAAAAGCAAATCTAATAATAAATACTTTGCAAAAAGCAAATTGTGACGCGTTTGGAATTGGTAGAGAATTAAAAGCTTATCACTTAAATACGTGGAAACAGTTGCAGTTAGATTGGGGAAAGCATTATCAGTCCGTGATCATTGAACCTCATGTCAAAGTGGAGGTAATAAATAAATCTTTAATGGACTTTAATGAACGTTAAATCTAAGCATTTATGAATTATCCATATTAACTAAAGGAGAGAATTTTTTGGAAAAAAATTCGAATATTACTAATTTACTAACACCTAAAAATTCTGTATTGGTTTTAATTGATCATCAACCTCAAATGTTCTTAGGGGTAGAAAGTCACCACCGTCAATCTATTCTTAATAATGTAATAGGACTAGCAAAGTCAGCAAAAGTATTCGAAGTGCCAACCATTCTTACAACGGTAGGAGCAAAAGGTTTCTCAGGTTCCTTACATCCAGAAATCCAAGCTGTATTTCCACAACAAGAACCAATTGATAGAACTTCTTTAAACGCTTGGGAAGACAAGAGGATTGTCAAAGCAGTAAAATCAATTGGGCGTAAGAAGATCATATTCGCTGGTTTATGGACTGAAATTTGTTTGGCTTTTCCTGCTCTTTCTGCCTTAGATGAAGGTTATGATGTCCATATTATAACGGATGCGTCTGGAGGCGTAAGTATGGAAGCACACGATATGGCAATTCAACGAATGATTCAAGCAGGTGCGAAACCATTAACTTGGGAAGTTGTTTTATTTGAATGGCAACGTGATTGGGCTAGATTAGAAACTGTTGATGCAGCGAAAAATATTTCAAGACAGCACAGTGGCGCTTTTGGTGTAGGGTTGTTTTTTACAGATCATAGATAGATATTATTGAATATTTTATATGTTAAATTAGTATTAAGCAGGTTGAAGCCTTTAATATTTTAGGTTTTCATTCAATAAACCATTTAGCATTGAACTTTTCTATATAAGTAGTATGTATTATAAAGTTATCCATAAAAACTTAAAAGTTGCTCAATTATTTCTTAGATTTAAGTCATTGTAACTGTTGTTTATTTTAATTCCGGCTTCATATTGACACTGACATTAGCTGATTTTCCTTTATACAATACAAAGGTCCAGTCAAAACATTGTTTTAACTCATACAATATCTCACTGAATAAATTAAAAATGTGAGGTGTTTAATATGGGACATTTTGATAAAACAACGTGCGATTGCTGCGTTTGTCCGATGCAGTGTGCTTTAGAGCAGTTGGTCGAACCGCAAACACAAATAAATGTCATAGTCACTACACTGGGTACTATAAGTATCTTCCTCGGGACTTTTACGTTAACAGAAGTCAAAGATTTTATTGCAAAGACGAATGTGGAAATAGACATCACAATCTGTCAAATCATTACAGTCGGTTTTCAAACTCTTCCAACTGATTTTAAGTTAAAGCCCGTTCGAAAGGACATCGTTGGAGAATGTGTATGTTGCGAAGATCCGATGACGAATTTGTTAGTAGGTAAGATTGGAACGAACATCTCTATACCTTCCGGTGGCATTATATCAGCAGGTGTAAAGGATGTTGGAGAAGGCATTGTTTTATTGGACAATATTAATATGGGCGTCGGCATACCAATAACACCCTTTGGTATAACTTCTACATGCTTATTAGACGCTATAGGACCTCCTAGTTAGTTTACCATTTAACTGCACACACCAGCTACACTATGAGCCAGTGGGGATTAAATCTACTTCTCTACTGTATTCTTCACACCTAAACATAATCCACTGATCATATACTTTAAAATCCATATTAATTTTCCCCTTTCAATTTTTTATTTTCACTTAATCGATCTAACATAACAAAGAATAACCAAGGCATATCATTGAGAACTTCTAGAGGCTTGTCCTGCACTTTCTTTTTCCATTCATCAACATCATGAAGCAATTCTATCTCATTTAGGTTTTCAATAGATTGATGAGCCATATCTATTTGCTATTGTTTAAGATGCATTAATACTTCCTCCTTAGATAAACAGTCATAGTATTCTTTCACTACATCTTGTAATAACTGTTCATATGATTTACCGATTTTTGATTATGCGTTTTGTTAGACATACCCACACGTCCTTATTAATCGAAGCAAACTTACACATAAAAGAGATACAGGAACAATTAGGACATTCTGATATTAACACTACTATGACATATACGCACACATGACAAAAAACATAAAAAAAGAGGCTTCCAATAAGTTCAGTAACTTAATGGAAAGACCTCTCTAAAAATCTCACCGACTAATATCGGACACTTTTTCGGACACCATCAAGGGTGTAGGAACTCAAAAACGTTGATATATCAAGGATATTACACCTTTATTACATCATACCGCCCATAAATACAACATAAATACACCATAGCTAGATTTGCTGTAATATGTTAATATACTGTGCTAAAAGTAGCATAATATCAATGGTTTTCATCTTAATCTTATTTTATCTTGTTGTAATATGTTGCGTTTTCTATTTCCCCTATTTCAATTAATGGTATGAACTTTTCATATATATCATCTTTGTTTTCAAGTCTATTACACGATATAGAGAACTTAGAGTACCTACTTATACGATTCAAAAGGAAACAGGTTGCATTTTATGGAAGAGCTTGCACAATATTCAACATACGAAAGTTCTAACTCACCTCCTGCTTCTTTTAAGATTTACCAAGACAATAATGATTATAAAGAGCTGATTTAAAGAGATCCAGTATACAACAGATAGTGTTTACTAACCGTTGGTAAATTGTTTATAGCAACTATCAGACAATTTATATTTTAATACAATTTGTTAATATAAAGTATTTTTCAAATTTTATAACAACATATTCCTTTTTTACATAAGAAAACCACCCCAATACTAAAGTAGGATGGTTGTGTATATTTATAGTATTTTCTACCAACCTGTATCCATCTCACTAAGTAATGTCATAATTGAAGTGATCTCAGGTGAGATTGCTACTGCAAAGGCAAAATAAGCTAAAGATTTGAATATTTTTTTCATAGTATTAACCTTCTTTCTTTGTTAAATGAATTTTTAATTTTTCAATAGTTTTAAAAACATCTATTTCTTTATTTGATTCATGGGTATTCATAATATCCCGTAAACATTCTTTTTCTTTCTCGATTAAGTCAATCATAGCATATCTATTTGCTGCTTCTAAATAAAATTTAATTCCTTCCTCTACTCTACTCCTTAAAATGTAATAATCCCCTTTGAGTCTGAAATAGTGGGCTAGTTCAGATTTTTTAAACGGAGTAACATACTTTGTGTATAATATTTTTTCTTCTAGTTGGATGAGTTCTTCAATTGCTGATAGATTTTTAGTTTGTAAGTATATTTTAATTAATTGATTTACTGCATGTAACAAGGCATTATCTCCAAAATGCGGCAAATTTTCTTGTAAGATTGCAATAGCCAATTGATGATCTCCATTAGCTGAGTGCAACATTGATTCGTTTAACTTTGTATTATCTTTTACTTCAGGAAGGGGAAATGTCTTATACTTATCTAAATATGCTTTTGATTGTTTATAATCACCTAAACGATAGTAACCATTGGATAAA
Source organism: Chengkuizengella marina (assembly GCF_009910845.1). GTDB lineage: Bacteria > Bacillota > Bacilli > Paenibacillales > KCTC-33759 > Chengkuizengella > Chengkuizengella marina. The sequence goes on from NZ_SIJB01000067.1 coordinate 31,195, forward strand.
GAACCAATAGTGTTTGCCAACATTCTAGTGTCTGTTATCTTTTCATCTAGTGCCTTTTTATTTAATTCTACGCTCTCCTCAAATAGACATATGTAGTAAGCATGAACCCCTAGTTTACAATATATCAAACCCTTTTCTTCACTTGTAAGGAAATCCTCAAAAAATAAAACACTTTTGCCTGAAGAAAAAGTTAACCGTAATTTAGTAAAATCATCTCTCTCAATAAAGTATGACTGCATTAATCCTTTTGCAATATAAGGCATTATTCCATGGGCTCTTGAATAACTAATAATCAATTTATAAAGCGATAACCTAACAGATGACTCTTTAATACTTTCTGCCTTTTCGTATAATATTTCTACTAAATCTATGCTATTCTCTGTGGGAGAGCTAAGAATTTTCTTTCCTAATTTAGTAATTAAACTAAGATTACTTCCCTGAATAAAATCATTTAACATAGAATATAAAACTTCTAATCTTTCCTCGGTTTCAATATAATGATCAATTATCTTTTCATATGGTAATTTCAATATTACCCCAATCTTCAGAATATTATCCAAGTTTGGACGTTTTGTTTGCCCCGTTTCGATTCTAGATATGACAGCCTTGTCAACGTTAGTTAATTTTTCTAATTGTACTATTGTCATTTTTGCTTGTTTCCGATGATGTCGAATGAGTTCCCCTAATGATGAATGCGTTGCAGTAATCATTGTATTCACCCTTTGCAATTCTATAATTTGTCGATTAATTGTTTTTATATACATTTTAACACCCAGAAACAGTTTAGTTTATTGGGAAACTTTATTGTAAATCACGGTTATTATTTAATAGATTCTCTTTTATTAAAGCAACTTTTGGAAAATTATGTAATATATAATCAGGTTTTGTTCTTAAAACTTTACTTAATACCCAAAAAGAACTCTTTTACACTTTTCAAAAGCCTCAATAATCCTTCATTAATGATATGGATATATAA
>NZ_SIJB01000068.1 GCF_009910845.1 Chengkuizengella marina
GGAGCGTTGTATGTAGGTAGAAGGTATACCGTAAGGAGTGCTGGACAGCATACAAGTGAGAATGCCGGTATAAGTAACGAAAAGACAAGTGAGAATCTTGTCCGCCGAAAGCCCAAGGTTTCCTGAGGAAGGCTCGTCCGCTCAGGGTAAGTCGGGACCTAAGGTGAGGCCGAAAGGCGTAATCGAAGGACAACAGGTTGAAATTCCTGTACCACCGTAAACCGCTATGAGCAATTGGGGTGACGCAGAAGGGAACAGTTGCAGACTGATGGATAGGTCTGTTCAAGCAGTAAGGCTGGTGTGTAGGCAAATCCGCACACCGTATAAGGCTGAGCTGTGATGAGGAGGGAACATTGTAGTACCGAAGAACTCGCACTCATGCTGCCAAGAAAAGCCTCTAGCCAGGTGAAGGTGCCCGTACCGCAAACCGACACAGGTAGGCGAGAAGAGAATTCTAAGGCGCGCGGAAGAACTCTCGTTAAGGAACTCGGCAAAATGACCCCGTAACTTCGGGAGAAGGGGTGCTCCGTTAGGGTTTATAGCCCGAGGGAGCCGCAGTGAAAAGGCCCAAGCGACTGTTTAGCAAAAACACAGGTCTGTGCGAAGCCGTAAGGCGAAGTATACGGGCTGACGCCTGCCCGGTGCTGGAAGGTTAAGGGGAATGGTTAGTCCTTAAGGGCGAAGCTATGAACCGAAGCCCCAGTAAACGGCGGCCGTAACTATAACGGTCCTAAGGTAGCGAAATTCCTTGTCAGGTAAATTCTGACCCGCACGAATGGCGTAACGATTTGGGCGCTGTCTCAACGAGAGATCCGGTGAAATTTTAATACCAGTGAAGATGCTGGTTACCCGCGACAAGACGGAAAGACCCCATGGAGCTTTACTACAACCTGATATTGAACTGGGGTACGATTTGTACAGGATAGGTGGGAGCCTTGGAAGCTGGTGCGCAAGCATCGGTGGAGGCGCCCTTGGGATACCACCCTGATCGTATTCGAGTTCTAACCTAGGCCCTTGAATCAGGGTCGGGGACCGTGTCAGGCGGGTAGTTTGACTGGGGCGGTCGCCTCCTAAAGCGTAACGGAGGCGCCCTAAGGTTCCCTCAGAATGGTTGGAAATCATTCGCAGAGTGCAAAGGCAAAAGGGAGCTTGACTGCAAGACGTACAGGTCGAGCAGGGACGAAAGTCGGGCTTAGTGATCCGGTGGTACCGAATGGAAGGGCCATCGCTCAACGGATAAAAGCTACCCTGGGGATAACAGGCTTATCTCCCCCAAGAGTCCACATCGACGGGGAGGTTTGGCACCTCGATGTCGGCTCATCGCATCCTGGGGCTGAAGTAGGTCCCAAGGGTTGGGCTGTTCGCCCATTAAAGCGGTACGCGAGCTGGGTTCAGAACGTCGTGAGACAGTTCGGTCCCTATCTGTCGTGGGCGTAGGAAATTTGAGAGGAGCTGTCCTTAGTACGAGAGGACCGGGATGGACGTACCGCTGGTGTACCAGTTGTTTCGCCAGAAGCATAGCTGGGTAGCCAAGTACGGAAGGGATAAGCGCTGAAAGCATCTAAGCGTGAAGCCCCCCTCAAGATGAGATTTCCCAATTTAGTAAGACCCCTTGAAGACGACGAGGTTGATAGGTTCGGGGTGGAAGTGCAGCAATGCATGGAGC
>NZ_SIJB01000069.1 GCF_009910845.1 Chengkuizengella marina
ATCTTCTCTTTCTTTGCTATTCCTCATGACATAGATAAATAGCCAAACAAAAAGGACCGCAAAGGGTCCTTGTGTAAAAAAATATTGAATGATATTTAATTCCATCCCCTATCATCCTCTTTCCTGAATATTAAATTAGTAGCTTTATATTCTGATTTTAATATTGCGCAAAATCTGTAATTGGTGGAAACATTAAACGTATTGCACTATATCTACCTCTTATTGAAGCAACAAGGATAATAACCAATAGAATGAATAACACTAGTACAATAGCTGCATCCATAAAAACCCTCCTTTCTATAATATTATGTACTATATACTATGTTCAGAGAATCTATTTTGTTTGGACGGGTGTCCAAGGGCAAGTACACATTTTTCATAGATTAAAACCCCACTACATAAAATAGTGAGGTTTACACCGTAGAAAGATTCTATGAGTGGATAATAGTTCTATCAGGAGCTATTATATTCTATGTTCATCCCTTTCATTTGGTATAGACAAGTGACTTGCTTGTTTAAAAATGTGCTTTATCCTAAGTCAAGTGTTCATTCTCATCTATTAAATAGGATTTTGTATTTTATAATGCGTGCCATGTAACTTTTAAATCACAATCTTCAGTTACAGATGATGAACGGTTATAAAATGTAAGTTTCAACGCAATGACTTCTGGTTCGTCAGGATGTGGCATTAAGTCGGTATCATAAAGGTAGGTGTAGCTTTTACCGAACACTTTCGGATCAAGAATATAGGCTCCATAAACCCCCTCCCTCCTTCCAGTAACTTGTCCAGCGTTTCCACTAGAATCAACATAAGTTCCCCAAACTGAGCGCCCTAAACCATCAGCATTGTTTGCCGATTTTCTACCAACGACCAGTGAAGCACCATAGGTGTAAGCATCATACTCTGTGCCATCTGTACGAGTGATTGAAATAGATGCTGATCGTTTACCTTTTCCTAGTTGAAGATAATAAGTCTCGTATTCTTTACCCGTTACACTCAAACTAATAGTTTCGCTACCATAGGGTGTACCTCCTAAGGCAATGTCATTCTTATTTGCACGTACAAGGCGTTCGTCTCTATATCTGTTATCGTGATAGATTCGTTGTTTAAAATTAGGTTTAACTGTACTAAAGTCTTTTTCAGTATTTATATCCCCATCGGGATCTTGTGTGCCATACCCTATGAGTAAATAACCAATCCTTACACAATGATTGTCTGGAGGGTCAGGGGGATATTCTTGACCTCCACCACTTGTTCCTGCTGAATAATATTGTATCTCACCCTCATTATCTACATATAGATATCTAAATTCCCAACCATCAATGTCTGTTATTCCAGCACCTAAATCCTGATTTTCAAATCGTTTTTCTTGCAAATTGTGTTTTACTCCATTAGGCATTATAACCGTCATAGGAGAGACGACTACATCTCCAACAGGTGCAATCCATTCCGATACAGGTAACCCTGAATTAATTCTTGATACAATTACGTCATCACCTCCGAAAATAAGAGGTTGCCATATCTGAACACCTGTTAAAGTGTTTCCAGACTTTCCTGTCCATGTTAAATATAAATTTTCTATCAATCGACCGATCCATCCCCAATCAGCAGGTCTATCTTCTCCTTCAATATAGACATCTTCCCCAGGTAAATGAATTACAAATTCACCTTTACTAGCTGACGTTGGAAAATGAGATGCATCTGTAAGAGTTAATGTATCATTAGCAAGCAAATCATTATTAGTAGCTGCTATTGTAGTATAGATAGGACTACCGTCATTAAAATTTTCAATACTAATTGTTCCTCCACTGACTATCCCATATCCTGCGATTTCCGAAACGTCAACACCATCTTCATTAACAACGACTTGACCATATTTATCTACAACATAGATTTCCCCATTATCCACTTTTTGTTTCGTTTCTGAATATTCCACATCTCTTTTCTCTGAGTAAGTTTCAAAGTCGCCTTGCCTTTTTTTCATCTTCACAAAATCATCAATCGTAGATTCTACAAATGAAGATAAGGTTACATAACCAAGTTTAGATTCATAAGGATAACGGACATATTCAACCACTCTCGCGCCAATAGTTTGAAGGTTTAGAGGTAAATGTGTGAGTGTCACTTCATCCCCTAGCTCAATACCATCACCTTCATATCCTTGTTTAGTTAGTTCTATAAAATCTACTTGATATGAAAGTTGTATCGTGTCGTTTTTTCTAAGATGCTTTTCCCCTTCAATCAATAATTCCTCTGGATCGGTAATATCATTGAATTTAATGGATGCTATTTTCGGCTTACGGTATAAACCAATATTAGGTGAATCGATGTATTTCTCACCATTATTTACACCTTCTATTGTTAGTCCGTCTTGACCATATAGGTACAATCTTGTTATGACATCATTGGAACTGGATGGACTCCGCAGGGATTTCAAATTCTTTCCGTATCGGATTTCAACACCTTTATTTATTCCCTTATTTCCTAAAAAAACATTCCGATTATTAAACCATAAGTCACAATCCCATTTCTCTCGAATCATTTGAAGAGCTTTTAAAATTGACATTTCAGAGATTTCAACATCCTTTGATCCATTAACATCAACTAAGCTTAATGTAAACTCTGAGTCTTGTAATATTTCCTCTGCTACTTCTTGACAAGTACCAGGAATCAATTCAATAATTCGGTCAATATACTCGTCTAGCATTTCAATATATACATGCGTACATTGAACTAGGTATCTAGTTGATTGGTTAGACGATGGTTCAATGTTTTTAATAACGTATTGTTGACCTTCACATATAACATAACCTTCATGTTCAAGGTAATTTGTTTCGTCATCTTCAAATCGAATTTCAAAAGAAAGAAGCGACTCTTCATTAAGTCGCTCCCTGATTTCTACGTTTTTTGCTTTTGTTAAGTATCCTAAGGGTGTTTCCTGACGATCCAACACAATTAAGTTTTCATCACTATCCATCCCATCACCTCACTTTTCATTCTATAAAATCGGCATATTATCTTATAAAACTAGAAATAAAATTGATAGTACAATAAGAGTACTTATAATAATAACAACCAGTCCTCTAAAACGAATAGCATCTATTTCAAATACCGAGGGTTCAAACTCACTACTTAATTTCATACTATCTCTAATTTTCCAGAATCGATAAGGAAAAATTATCATTATTACACCCAATAGAAAAAATATTAAGAATAAGAAAAGCATAAAAATCATGAATATCTCCTCCTTAATTTTATCTACATTATTCTGTTGAGTGAGTTTCACCTGTGATTTATATTATCTTCAAATATCCATGCTGGAGGATACCCAGTTCGTCGTGTAATCTCTGTATCTTCTTCAAAAGATTGTCCAACAATATCATTGCTACGAAACCATGCAATATATTCCCTATCATCTACCCATGTAAATGTAACTTTATACAAGGAATTATGTCTATGATAATATTCTGCACCAAATGGGGATCTGTCTTTGTTAGAATCAGACAATTTTTTATATTCAATTACTATTCCCCCTATAGAAGAAATAGTATTTTCTATAGTTGTGATATTTTTAGTTTCAACATGTTTTGTACCCCAAAATATAACATTTAGGATTACAATTGCGAATATAGCTATGATCCATCCAAGGATTTTTTGTTTAGTACTCATATACAACTCCTTATATCAAACTTTATGCTTTAAATTAATTCTATTACAAAATACGTCACTCTACTAAGTAAGTTTCACCTGTGATCTCTAAAAACTGTGCTTCAGTAATCTTTCCACGCTCAACAAACACCTTTACTTGGTCAACAGTATAGTATTTAGGATAATAACGTTCTACAATCTCACACATTTTCTGGTACTAAGGTGTTTCCTGTCTACTTAGAACGGTAAACTTCGTTATGATTCAACTTCCAAGTCAATCCTTTCTTCTACTTCGCTACGATACTGTTCTGGCACTTCGTCTATCGTTTTATAACCGTACTTTACCGCATTTATATAAAATTTAAGCACCTTCGACCACCTCCAATCTTTCCTTTAATTCCTCAATCTCTTGCATGAGAGCCGCATTCATACTCCCTAGATCATCTATTGTCAACATAAAAAAAGCGACCACTTCGCCAAGACTATTAAGGTCCTGCTTCGTGACGCTTTTTGATTCTAATTCTTCGAGTTGTTTTTGTTCCTGTTCTTCTGAGATTCCGTTCTTATCTCGGTAGTGTTTAAGTAATGCTTCACTCATATACTAGACCTCCCATCCGTTTGCTTTCGCTACTAAGAGTAAATTATAAATCTGTCTATCCAATATACTTTGTTCTGTTTTTACATCTGCCATATCCGTCACAAGTGCATTTTGTACCGATTGTGCTGATGTTTCATATTGGATATTTACGTCCATTGGATTCGTTGAGATGGATTGTGCTATATAGGTTACTTCATATGTTGCTGTAGGATCAAACAGTTCTATCGGAATATACGCACTTTCTTCACCAAAGGAGTTTGCTGTATCAAAAACCCATTTATCGTCAATTTCACCATTACGGTATATTTGTAATATCTTATCAATTTTATTTTTAAACAAAGTACTATCTACTGTTGTTCTATTAAGATATACATATTCAGTGTTTGGTGTATCGGGATTTGCTTTCTCTCTAACAACAACACCACCACCAACCTCAACATGATTCCCACCTTCATGTAGGCTTACAGAACCTTCAACAACAACTTCTTCTTCAATTGGTTCAGCTAATTGGTAGGACAATAAATACGGTTGATAATCAGTAGGCATAGTATTTAGTGCTTCATCTGCTGTAGCTGTTTC
>NZ_SIJB01000007.1 GCF_009910845.1 Chengkuizengella marina
TTGGATTTCTCAGGGAATTTTCTGAAATTTAGTAGTGAAAAGGATGAATTAAATACATCGACACAACCATATTCATCCTAAGTGAATATTATCTTTTTGACGATAACTATGCAAGAATTACACTGGAGTTTTCAATAGATCAGACTGATTATAGAAAAATCATATCGTATGATTTCACTCCACCTTACACAAGTGATGATTATGTAGATTTCATAGAAATCAATGCCTCTGATCGTGATGGTGATAAATTAACTATTTATAAGAGTGAAACTGATTATAACTTAAAAACCATGTTGACACAGACCAATGCGAATTTCTTATAGGTATATGTACAATCATGGATGCAGTCCAATCCATACTATATCTCATCAAATAAACAATTTGAGAAGGAAAGTGATGAGAATGGGTTTTCGACAAGTCAAAATGCGATTGTTGTGTTTGTCCTATGCAATGTGTTATGCAACAATTGATAAATATACCTGATACTAGGGTCTTTACAATTTCAGCTGAACAAGTAGGTATAATCACATCTGTAGAAAATTTTCTAGCAACAATAAATGTAGGAGGGATTATAAGGTGTTTCCCCATATGCAATGTCACTGCAGTTGGAAATAATGTATTAGGTAATACATTATTGAAACCAGTTCGAAAGGATATGAAAGGTGAGTGTAGTTGTTGTGAAGATCCAGCTACAAATGAATTAGCTACCTTAGTAAATAAAACTGTTGAAATTAATTATTTAACTAGACCAGGTTCGCCATCTAGGTTAATAGGAACTGTTGCAAAAGCTGGGGAAGGCATCGACTGATGTTACCAATACTTTTGGTGCTTCCAGCCCATAGATAAGAGTCCAAGCAAATTCATTGGTTGGTTCATAAGATAGTGTGAACGATATTAAAGGAGAAAAGGAGGCGATATCATGGCAGACTTTAAAAAAGAAACAAAGAAAATCAGTGATTTTAGGGATGATACAGTTAAGTTAACTGAAGACAAAGAGGTAGTCATTCTAGAGGTAAAAGTTTGTGTGAAGGATCCAAAGGAAAATGTGGTACTGATATGGTCGGTGGATGAAGACCTCCGTTCAAGTGATTTTGCAGACCTTGAACCATCCATTAGTCTAGCTATTAACAGTACTGTTGAATATAGACTATGTAGAATTGATAAACATGGAAACAGTCAACAGTTAGGATCAACTATAACATCAAGTGAGTCGAATTCCTTAGAACTAAGTGCTGACAATACAGCACTTAGAGCTAATATTAGTTTCATTAGAAACACTCAACCTAACTCTACGTTTTGTGATAATCCACCACACTGTGGAGAGGTTTTTTATCAAGTGAAGGCAAAAAAACTACCTCCAGATGGTGATCCATTTATATCACAAGGAAAACTAACAGACAGATCATTAGTTGCTATTTATTAATTTTTGATGAGGGAAAACCTCATTTGATATCTTATGATATATATATACTACAGTTTTGAAATAAAATTTTATTTTTAAACAGTGAACAGGAAGGACGTAGAAATACGTCTTTTTATGTTGGGAAACTATTATCCATTGAGCTAGGGGAGGGAAGCAGGAGGAAAAATAGCTAGTTTTTTGTGAAAGACATATTTTATGTTATATGTGAATACAACTAAATAACAACAAGGGAGAATAGACTTAATGGACTTAATGTATGGATTAATGGGTGTTTTTTCATTTTCAACAATAGTCTTTGGTCTCGCGGCAAGTGTATTTTACATTTATGCGATAGTTAAGGCTTTTGGCTTCATGAAATCTAAAACTGAAAATGATCTAAGTGCAAATGAAATTATGGAACGTAATAATCAATTGTTAGAGCAGCTACTTGCTGAAAGATTTGAGAAAAAAGAAAATAATTAATTCAATGTAAGCACTCATAGTAGTGCTTTTTTTATTAGGGCACTGATGGCCCTTTTTTGGGAAGTTATTAAGTTATCATCCATTATGCTAGGGTGGATGAAAAAAGAAAAGTCCTTACTTAGATTACTCTTAATAAGGACTAGTACAGACAGCTTGCTTATATATTATTCCAATCGACCACTCAATGAAGTTCCTTGGTTTTTGTACAATCGTCTAGGGATACCAGTCCAAGCAACTTCATTAGATTATACATAAGATAATGTGAAATGATATTTTAATTTAAGAAGTTGGGAGGATATTTTATGGGTTTAAAAAATGATCCTTTTGTTGTTGCGGATACAGTTTCAGTACTAGATGTATATAATACAAGTGATCCAAATGTAATTAATTTAACACCAGCTAATCCATCTGCAGTTGTATCTACCGTTGATGTGTGTATTAAACAACCACAGAAAACACAAGTATCTATCGATTCAATGGCACAAATTGCTGTACTGGGTCTTACTATGATGGGGCAAACTTTTGCAGTAACATATGAATTGCTACGTAATGACACTGTTATTGCAACGATCAATGATGAAATGGATTATGAATCTGTTGTTCAAGGAAGACATAATAACTTTCCAAACTCTCCCCTAGTGGACGATAACCCAATTGCTGGAATAAATACGTATGATCTTAGATGTACTAGTGTAACTAGACCAACCGTAGGATTTGTTTTAATTGGGTCTCGGAGCCTGAAAGCAACAGTATTCACATTATAGATTGTTTGAAAATAAAATTTTATGAATAAACGTAAACAGAAGGGCGTAGAGATACGTCTTTTTTTTGTTGGGAGTGAGTGGCAAAAATTGTAAATAATTTATGTATAAAATCACTATGTATTTTGAAGAACTACAAGTAAGGAAATTATCTTGATATTAAACATCTATTAAAAAATCTATTTTAATGTCTCATCCGAATTTTATATTGAACTGTATATTAATTAAAACTTAATATTTAATTTATCTATGACCATTTCTAAAACTTAGAAATGGTCATTCATGTATACAAATATTAATCTTTAAAAGGGTGATAAGATAATACCTTGAACAAAACAAACAGAAAGAAATTTTATGATAGTCAAACATGGAAATCTTGTAGAAAGCTTGTATTAAAAAGAGACAATTACTTATGTCAATTATCTATAAAGCAAAACAAACTTACTCCAGCAGATATAGTTCACCATATAGAGCACTTTGAAGATAATCCTAGTCGAGCATTAGATATGGATAATCTATTAAGTGTTTGTTCGTCGTGCCATAACAAAGAACATCCAGAGAAAGGGAGAAAGAAAGACAAGAGAAGGATGAAATCAAGGCGAATGATGATATAAGTGCGTACTTATAAATAATAGTTATTCGAACAAGCAAAATCCTTCCTAGTAACATAAGATACATTATCTTCTACTAGGGAGGTGAATCATAAAATATGAAACGTGTCTTATTTTCTCAAACTGCTGATCCACCAATTTTATTACCTTTGGATGGAGAAGAAGTAACATTATTGTCATTGGAGGTACCGGAATGTGATAAGCATAAATTATTCAAAATTGATGTTAGTTTTGAATTGAATTTTTCAGTAAGGCTAGAACCAGTAACTCTTCCATTTTTGGTTGATTTACACTATCAATTATTTGATGGATCAGGGGATGGTCGTATGGAACTGACTCCAATATTGAAAGAAACGGTATGTGGAACAGCAAAAGTAAATCCTCAAGTTGTAGATTTTGAAAGCAATACAACACCAAACCTGACGATTGTTGCAGAAGGTTTAGTAAATCAAAATTTAACTTTGGTAGCAAATTTAAATATCGTACAAGGTAAAGTGATTTTTCCTTTAGTTAGAGTTCGTGCAATGAGCGTTAAGATCTTCCCTTAGACAAGTTAGAGTAATAGAAGTAAAGGTGAGTTGAAGTGATAATAAGGAGGGGATAACATTGAAAATTACGTGTTTTTGCAGTGCATGCCCCCTACGATCCAACTTGATTTACTATAACATAACTACCGTGCGGGTAGCATCGTTTACACCACGGAAAAATTTTTCATGAAAGGGGGTAACAAAAATATGACTGTACCTACTGCTAAAAAAATACGTGAATTTAGGTGACTCTTATGAGGAATCAGATGAAGAAGAATTAATTAAAATTTATATCGAAACACATCAGTTTTATAGGAGGTTGAAAAAGGAAGTTAAGAACTCTGATTTGATGTATGAGCATACGAATAAAGCAGGGGCTACTAATTTTATCAAAAACCCCTTACTCTTCTCAATCCCTCCTAATTATTTGGTATGCAGGGCAGGTAGTGAAAGGTAATATCATATGTAAAGAGGTTATTTTAGCTTGTAAAGGGCACTTAAATGATCTAAAAAGACAAGGAAATGATGATTTTCCATACATTTTTATATTGAAAGTTTCTGTAAACCATTTAAAGGTGATTTTAAGCAGTTAATACTTCAACCTTGGCAGCATTTTGTTTTAGGGTCCACATATGGGTGGATTCATAAACATACAGGGGAAGACGGTTTAAAGAATGTATTATTTTTGTAGGTAGAAAGAATGGAAAAACACTATGATCTCAGGAACTGCAAACTATGGTTGTAGTAAAGACAATGAAAATGGTGCAGATGTTGTTTTAATAGCTAGCTCAATGAAACAAGAGAGATTATTGTTTGATAATTTAAGAAAATGATTAAATCTTCACCTAGTTGATGAAAAGGTTCAGGACATTAAGGGACGCTATTTACTTTGATAAAATGGGAACATAAATACTAAAGACTTTAGTACAATTAAACCTAATTTTAAACAACGAATCTATCAAGATAAGAAACGAACGCCTTGTACATGCTCTACTTTAAAATAACTTGGCATGTTTTATAAAATACAAAAGCCTATTTAATAGATGAGAATGAATACTTGATTTAGGATAAAGCACATTTTCAAACAAGCAGGTCACTTGTCTATACCAGATGAAGGGTTTGAACATAAAATATAATAGCTCCTGGTTAAACTACTATACACTCATATAATCTCTCTACGGATGCCTCACTATTTAATGTAGTGAGGCTTTATCTTGGAATTTATATAAAAATGTGCATTTGTATCAGAACATTGGTCCAGCCAAATTAAATTTTTAAGCATATTGTATATTATTCCAAGTAAGGGAGGGATATTAATGAGTCAATACGGTGGAGGGGGTTACTGTTGCCACAGAGGCCGCGGCGGTTCTGGAGTCGCAGCTATAGTATTAGTTCTATTCATTCTTCTAGTTATCATTTTAGCAGCCGGTATTTTTATCTAAAATTTCTAGAATCAAAATAAGACCCTGCTTATTTTAACAGCAGGGTTCTTTAATGTTAAGGAAGGTGTGGAATGGAATTAAATATAATTCAATATTTTTTAACACAAGGACCCTTTGCGGTCCTTTTTGTATGGTCATAAATAGTGAGGTTCTGTACTTAATGGGGGAGTAGCTTTTTAAACCAATGTGACTTAGAAGCTTTAGAAGAACTGAGTGTTGTTTGGTTAAAATGGAGCAATTTTTACTATAGAACATGTAAATAATAAATCTAGACGATTCCTAAAGATTGCTTTGTCAACTACAATTCCTTCACCGACATTTAAAATCCGATCGTTAAGAGTGTCACCAGTATACGTTTATAGATTTCACATGAAAAAGTACAAGGGATTATGATTATTTTAAATGGAAGAAGCCACCGACTTTTATCATAAAAATGTCATTCAAAACTTAAATCATTTCTTTGACCATGGAGATGTATCATATGGTTTTAGAGTTTTTGTTTTGTGAAAGGAGGGAAGGGAGTTATGGAGCCTATATTCTTGATCCAAAAGTGTTTCCTATTAGCTACCCCTATCTTAATGAATACCGACTTGATGCCACATCCTGACGAAACAGAAGTCATTGCACTTAAACTTACGATTTATAATCGTTCATCAACTGTAACTGAAGAACTTACATGCACGTAATTAATAGATGAGAATGAACACTTGATTTAGAATAAAGCACATTTTTAAACAAGCAAGTCACTTGTCTATACCAAATGAAGGGTTTGAACATAGAATAAAATAGCTCCTATTAGAACTATTATCCACTCATAGTATCACTTTATGGTACCTCACTATTTAGGTAGTGGGGTTTTGCTATGTTAGATAACAAAAAATGTGTACTTCTACTAGGTCTCTAGTCCAATCCAATTTAACTTTTGAACATAATATATACTATGTCATTTGTATAGGAGGGATATTATGAGTGCTTACGGCGGCAGAGGTTTTGGAGGTCTTTTTGGTATTGTATTAGTACTCTTCATTCTTATAGCTATCATTTTAGCAGCCGGTATTTTTATCTAGATTCATAAGAATAAAATTTAGTGTTGTTTCCCCATTGTTCCCCCATTAGCTAAGTTCTTAGTTAGCTGGTGGGGGAGTACCTTTTTTGAGTTGTTGGAAATTTGAAAATAAAGGCGGATCGTTAATTTGTTGTTGGGTTTGTTGAATAATTCTTGTTATTGCACATGAAGAGAAAATGTCGATATCATTAAAAAACCTCCCTACGACAATTCCTTTGCCAACATCTATAATTTTATCTACAAAAGGGAAAGGAAAAGGGGAGATAAACTCAATCTCAACCATTTCACCAATCATTGAATTTGCTAAGTTTGTAATAGGGTTTTCGCAACAAGCGCATTCTCCTTTACTTTTCTTAATTGGTTTTAATTTAATGCCATCGGGAACCAAATTCTGACTGAATTGAGTAGCAGTGATTTGACAAATGGGTATATTTCCATTAGAAGTAAATGCTATGAAATCTTTTACTTGGTTAATAATAACAGAATTATTAGCTGTCGGAGTTATAATATTTACATCACCAACACCTACCAATTGTTCCAAAACACACTGCATAGGGCACACGCAACAGTTACATTTGAATTCATCGAACACATCCATACTTTACACGTCCTTTTTATTTTTTATATTGTACGTATCTAAATAGTGTTTTGATTGGACGTGTGTAATGTATGAACAAAAATCAGCTAATGTCAGTGTCACTATGTAAATGTTATTAATATAATAAAGTACGGACAATCACATTAAAATTTGTTAGGATGATAAACGATGAGTAATGACTCTGAATGTTTATGTGAGAAGTTTAATACTATTTTTGGTGGTACAGAATTTATTAGTTTAGATGCATGTAATAGTGTAGGGTTCCGTCCTGTCCCTATAACAATAGAAGGGATTAATGTCTTTGGAAACCAGCTGGCTTCAGCAGCTTCTATAGTATTTCAAGAATCATTAGATAGGCAAGGAAAAACATTATGTCTAGGAGAGATTTGTTTTTTGGAAGAAGAAGTGACCCCTTTTTTAAAAGCATTAATTCAACTACCCTCTATTAAAATTGCATCTAATATTCAAAATTATATGCAAACTAAACCTGCATTATTTAGTTTAGCTTTTGAGGCAATCGAATGTCCGTTAATCTTCGCAGAAGCAGTTAGAAGAGCTCTAATTGAGGCAAAAATTAGTTTTGCTCCGAGTACTGTTAACTCTCCAACTAAAAAGTGTAAACAGATCGCCAATATACTTGGTACAAGATTTGACGCATTTTGCATAAATGGATTTTGTTTCACACGGTTTCAAAGGTTAAGGCCATCAAAAATATTAGGTAGACCAAATACAGGCTTTAAGGATCTTGAATTTTCTTTTATTCCGGTAACAAGAGACAAAGATTTATGTCTAAGTAGATTGGTTCTGTTTCCAGACGAAGTAAATAGAATAGTCAAAAGAATACAGAAACGAAGGTTTTTACTAGGAAATGTATCTACCCTATTTAGTTTTGGTAGACCACCTTCAAAAATTGTAACCTATCAAGCAGTGGCCAATCCATTTATCTTTGCAGAAAAAACAGCCAAAATTATTCAAGGATTAAGATGATTAGGTTGGTGGGGGAGTCAACCTATTGGGGAATGATACCTGTAATTGTACATGTAGAAAAAAAGGCTGTAAAGACTGATCCACAATTTCTCCTATGAATAATACCTTCCCCTCCATCTAATATTTTCACTGTTTGAACGGTACCAAATTATATTGAAATATCAACTATAATAGTAATGATATATTCTAGTGTACTTACTTAGCTGCTAGTGGGTTATGATCATGGGTAAAGAATATAGTGCAGAAATGAGTGTGATCCCCACTTGCTTGTTTTAGATTTTTTACTAATGTATTCATATTGGTAATGCTTTGATTGGACGTGGATATTATAATATCTCTACCAACGATAATTCCTTCTCCGACATCAATTATTTCATTTTTTAAAGGACCAGTGGCAATGATAGAATCAACTTATAATATTATGATTGTTCTAATAAAATATAACTAGATACATTTACCATTTGAATTCATAATTAAATATTATATTATGAATTCATTCATAGTAAAGGAGTAGTATGGTGAAAAAGATTACACTTATTGTGCTGTTATTGATAATAACGAATAGTGTTACTTACTTTCTATCAAACTCAGTTTCTGTTAAAGAAGATTATAGAAACTATTTAAAGATGAGATCCTTGATATCCGTACCGGAAGAAGAAGTAATGACTTTATTTGAAAGCGTTACCGGCGATAATTATCAAAATGATAATATTCTATATGATACACTAACTCAAGAAATTATTCCAAAATATAGAAGATATTCTGGGTTTATATCTCTTATTGCTTATCCAGCTGACACTATTAAAACCGAGAAGGTTGAAAGTCTGCACGATACTTACAATATTGCAGTACTAGATAAACTTAACTTTTTCTTATTGTTAAGAGATTCCATTAAAGAGCAAGATGAAGAGGTTAAAAAGCAAGCATATGAAATATTAAAAAAATCAGAAGAATTAATGGAAAAACACGATGAATTGTTTAAGAATTTGAATGATAAATATGGTCTTCCTGAATTGGATCATATAATATATTTAAATAGTGAATTGTCTTCTTCTTATAGTCAAAACTACTAACTATATATTGTCAGTGGTTAGCCCATAAAATTAGGTTTTTGAACTGGTACGCAGTTCTATTTTATTATTTCAGACATGACACAACAAAAATCCGATTCATCAACTTACCATTTTCATCTTTATAAGGAATGTATAATTATGAAGAAAAAGTTGCTTATAGTTATCAATATTATTTTATTAATGGTTAATTTTGGTGTCATTTTGAATAATTATAATCTTAATAAAGATATAGAAAAGATGCAAAATCGATATTATTCAAAATTTATTGATGCATCAAAAGAATTAAATGAGTTTTTAAAAAGTGATGAAGTAAAAACTGATAATTCTAATAATGAGTATATATATCGTTTATTAAGAGTTGAGGAAACTTATAAAGCTTATCAACTATTTACATTTCTTAATAATTATAATGAAACTGAGCAGTTTAAAGATATTAGTTATTTATTTAATGACTTATGGAATGTAATCGCTATTGGAGATATAAGTGAGAGATCTTCAGATGAAATAAAAACAATGTCTGATAATATTTCTGAATTAATTAATCAATTTTCTCTATATATTGACTACAAATAAACATTAATCATTGATATTAAAAACCACCGACATAAACGTAAGTCAGTGGTTTGGTCTCATTAGGCTGAGACCATTACCTCTAAAAAAAATTAGTTTTAAACTGTTTCTTTATATCAAACACCTAATATTCTACTAAAATGTATTAATAATTGGAGCTGGCGGTAAAATCGACCTATGCTATCATGTGGAGATTCTCTGCCACGCACGACATAAAAATTTCATCAGAACCATAATCACGAGTAGATAAACTTTGAATAGCTCAAAAGATCGCATTTAAAAACCTAAGATCTTACCTACAACTTCTTTTGGAAAATTATGTTGCCAGATTCGGGTACATTAGTTAATTTCTTCTCCCGTTCTTCCTCTTGTTTTCTCTGTTTCTTTTCAACTAATTCAGAAGATGAAACCTTGTCTAGGTCTTCACCTGTTGCTATGGCGAATGAATTTAAGAATAAATATTTAAACGCATAAGTCATGGCTTTTCGTACCCCTTTATCTTGCACATCCACCCCTGTTCCAGAGCTGACTAATACTTCACTTTCCCCTGTTTCTGCATCCACAATTTTGTATTTCACATCTACCGTCGTAAGATTACCTTCTTTTCGATGTTGTTGCTCAATCGGGAATACAACTAATTTATTTTCTATTAATGCAGCTCTCACAGCACCAGATACCTTTTCTTCATTAATTGCTTTATATGTTGTAGTCTTATACTCCACCTTGTCATCTTTTTGAAGATCAGAAACCGCAATCATGACATTGACCATTTTTTGATATAAACCTGTTTTATCCCCCATGCTAACCCTCCATTGTTTGTTTAGATTAGTATATGAGCATCCAATACAATTGTGACCTGTATATTTGTAAGGGATTAAACACACAATTTTAATCCCTCTAAAAGAGACCTCATCAAGTTAACCGAGAGAAAAAAAAGCAAGGCAAAAAAAATGAAACAGCCTTATATTAGATAGGCTGTCTCTTTTTTACAGACACAGCAGTCACACCTAGATTCATCGAATACACCCGTCCTTTCAGTTTTTAATAGTGTATTCAAGTTGGTATTATGTTGAGTGGACGAATGTACTGTACTAGTGTTCAGTATAAAGAATACAGTACAGAAATGAGTGTGATCCCCACTGGATTGTTTCAGGTAACTGGTGGGGATATGTTTGTATTAAAATGACGTGAATTAGATGTCCTAGAAGAATCATTAATTTGTTGTTGGTTAAATGGTAATTCTTGTTATTGCACAATAAGAAAAAAAGTTCCTTTCATTATTTATTGTATCTCTGGCAAGAACAATTCCTTTGTCAACATCTAGGGAAAGGAAAAGGAGAATGAATTCAACTTCATTAAATAGTGATGACTTTGGAATGAAGTTCCGTTATTAAAACTAAACAAAAGTTAAGGTCGTGGTTCAGACATGAGATGAGCACAGATTTTTAAATAAGTATGTCACTTTTTTACACACAAAATGAGTCGTTTGAACATAATATATAACAACTCTTAGTAGGGCACTTACGGACGTCTATGTACTCATCTATCATCTCTAGATAACTTCACTATACGTTGTAGTGAGGTTTTATTATGTCAAATTTAATATAATGTTAAGACGTGTACCTACAGTAAATGAGTTTAATTTATAATAAAGAGCATGTTCAACCGCATAATAAAGTGAAACGTAAAAAATGCAGTTGACACAAGCATTTTGATAGAGATCAATTTAGAGAGGATGTATTTAACTTGGTAAAAATTATATCAGAAACCACAGCAACAGTGGAACAAGCTAGGAAGTGGGCAAAGAATAGAGGAGCAACACAAATGTTTATTGATTTAGCTCCTTTATATTGGGAGATTGCTCCAAAACGGGGTAAATTAAATCCAGCCATCGCCTATGCTCAATCAGCATTAGAAACAGCATTCGGACAGTTTGGGGGAGTGATTGATGATACTTATCACAACCCATGTGGTTTAAAAATCGCGAGTGGTGGAGATAACAATGATCCAGAAGCTCATCAACGTTTTATAGATTGGGAAGAAGGAATAACTGCACACTGTGATCATTTAGCATTATACGCGGGTGCCGATGGATACCCTAGAGAAGATACACCAGATCCACGTCACTTTACTTGGATTTTGGGAAAAGCAAAAACAGTAGAGGAACTAAGTGGAAATTGGGCACCAAGTAAAACATATGGACAAAGCATTGTAAATCACTATTTACAACCATTAGAACAAACGGAGGTTAGAATAAGTTTTAGTGATGTACCAGAAAATCGTTGGAGTGCTGAAGCAATTAAACAAGTAGCTGAACAAGGTTTAATGGTTGGATACAGTGATGGTACATTTAGACCAACAGAACCAGTTACACGTGAACAATTAGCCGTAATTATTATTCGATTACAAAATTTATTTGAGGGGAATTAACGAGGAGAAATAACCTGGAACCATAGATTGATTCGTTGAATACACCCATATTAAACAACACCTCTCTCATAATTCATTTGATTAAGCACTCAACTATGAGTGCTTTTTACAATTCATATTAATTGATAAAAACCTTATCAATAGATAAATTCTTATATTCTTGCGAACAACCTTTTTAAGTAACAATATACATATATGTATATTGTTACTTAAAAATGTGAGTATATCCATATTATTTTATGATTTTTGGGGCTCAGCTTGTTGTATTCCAAAATCATGAAATTTAAAAATATATTATTATGATAACAAGCCAATATATATTACTATTTTTTTAGGAGGATTTATAGCATGTTAAAAAAGTTAGTAATGGTAGAAGGAGTTTCTTATAGTCCCAAATTAAACCAACGTGCGTATTACGATGTTCCTCTTATAGATTCTATTAATAGACTTTATATTACATCTAAGCCATTTGTTCGTGTACAGTTATGGGATGGCAATAAAATAATTCAAGAAGTAATTACTACTGGAGAAAAATATTTTGACTTTAATTATAAGCGACAATATGATGGAGATTTTTTTATAAGAATTCAAAATTTAGCATCGTGGCAAGTTGTGGATATAACCATTATGTATTAATCATAATGAAGAAAACCTCAGCATTGCTGCCAAGGTTTTCTCGAGATGGGATATGATGGTCTTATTAATAGGACTAAGTTAGATGAATTCTTCGAATTCAACGATATTTCTTATAATTGTTATTAAATAAATCTGTTTCTTTGGGATATTTTAATGATTTCTTACTTTCTAATTTTTCAAATTCTTCGAATAAACGGTGTCTAGTTTTTCCATGATTGCTTATAAATTTATAATCCCCATACCCAAATAAATCCATTGTCTCACTCCTACATATTTTAATAATTTTCTATTTGAATCATACAATAGCACAAAAATGTTTTATTTCAGTAAATGAAATGTAAAATTTTTGCACTTTAATAATGTATGAAGTAAAAATAAATTTGATTATACTTTTTTACCAAAATTTATAAAAATGTGTATACGCCTTTAAAAACATTTGGTGAACTTATGTTTATGGATAAGAAAAAACTTCTTCTGTAAATTTAGAAGAAGTTTAATTTTTTTTATTAAAATACCTCATTGGTGATTTATTCTAACTAATATCTCTAAACAAACCCACTACTTTTCCTAAAATACTAACTTCATTGAGTAAAATCGGTTCCATTGTTGAATTTTCAGGTTGAAGTCTAAAGTGGTTTGATTCTTTAAAAAATCTCTTTACAGTTGCTTCATTTTCTTCTGTCATAGCAACTACAATTTCACCATTATTTGCAGATTGCTGTTGTCTTACGATAACGTAATCTCCATCGTGAATTCCGGCTTCAATCATACTTTCTCCAACAATCTGAAGCATGAAAACATTGTAATCCCCAACATAATGATTTGGAAGTGGAAAGTACTCTTCTATATTTTCTGTAGCAAGAATTGGAAGACCAGCAGTAACTTTTCCGATTAAAGGTACTTGTGTAATGGATGAAGTAACGATAGTGGGATTTTCTTCATCTAAAATTTCAATTGCACGTGGTTTTGTAGGGTCTCTGCGTATAAATCCTTTTTTTTCTAATCTTTCCAAATGTCCATGTACCGTAGAACTGGATGCTAATCCAACTGCTTCTCCTATTTCACGAACGGAAGGAGGGTAGCCTTTTTTTTGCACCTCTTCTTTAATAAAATCTAATATGGATTGCTGTCTCGTGGATAACTTGTTCAATCAAATTCCCTCCTCAAGTTTCATTTTATTAAACGATCTATGTATTAGTTGATATTATAACATAGAACGTTATTTCGCACAAACATAAGTTCGAAAATGATATTGACACAAACAACTGTTCGTGATAATCTGATTTTAGAACAAATGTTTGGAGGTAGCTAATATGCATTTAATTTATACAAGTAATGCCATAGATACAAAAAAAGCAGAACAGCTAAAAGTTATAAATAAACCAATTTTTTTAAGAAAGAAAATATTATTTATTTTAATAACAACAGTTATTGTAACAATAGGTTTGATGTTTGGAGCAATTTTGAATGTTTTTGCTTTAGAGAATCCGGATAATATTCAGCACCAAGACAAACAAATGATACAAATTCACGTTAAACCTGGAGATTCATTATGGAGCGTTGCCAAGAGCTATGCACCTAGAGAAATGGATATTCGATATTTTATTTCTAAGATTAAAGAGGAGAATCAATTACAAAACAGTAATATCATTATAGGACAAATCTTGTTGATCCCAACTGGTGAACTATAGAATGTCGTAATTAAAACGAAGAAAAATGCAGTATATGTAGAATAGTAAATATGATGTGAAAGAATATTTGTAAATCCTAATTCAAGAAATAATTTAGATGGTATTAATTAAAATAAATCATTCGAATTTTGATCCAGAAACACATAACCTTCATCATACACGCGTACTGAGTCCCTTCAAAAATAAAGGTCCACTATCAGGATGGTTAGTTGTTACTTCAAATGAGAGTAATAGAGGGTAAGAGCTAGCTTATGTTGCATTAGAGAAGCTGAAGGAAGAATTGAATTGAGTTAAGTCCAGCATCTAGGCTAATCCTTATAATTTGACTATTTTTTAGATAGTATAATATTTTTCATAACTAAAATTTAGCCATCAATAATAGAAGTTCCTATATGTTGACACCTCACATATTTTCTTCATTGCTTGAGGTTTATTAAAATTGATTATATGGACGGAGTTTATGATCTCTTGCTAATAATAAAGCAGATTGATCCATTACTTTTATATTATTTGTAATTACATCATTATAGTTTAAGTTTCTATATATTTTTGCCTCTTTGTTAAGAAAGGGGTCACAAGTAAAAACGCTATCAATTCCTTGTTTAGCAAATATATAGCATCACTCTTTGTTTCAATTGTACGTTGTGCACTTTGAATAATAGTAATAACGAAAGGTTGTCGTTCCCTACTCCGAAGATGACTATGTTTCCTTTTTGTAAATGTTGAACCGCTTTTAAATGGATATAAGGCTCTGCTAAAGATGTTGCTGGTATTGACTGGTAATTGTTCCAAGTGTACCAATATATTGTCTGCCTCTACTTTATCAATACACCATTCAGATACTAGGTTTCCGCTGAATAATTTTCCACTACCGACAACGATGGATACTTTGATTTCATTAGTCTGAAATATCTAGTATTTCTTTTGCTATATATTCTAATTGATTTGCGATTTCCATTCTGATCGGCAAGTGTTCCCCCGCTTAATTTTACTAATACTCTTTTAATAAATAGTAAACAATAGTCAAGCTTTTTTTCTGTTAATCATAGATCATTAAAGGACTTGACAATTATTTTTTGAAATGTCAAAGTAATGGGGTAGATAAGGAGGATCAAATTGTTATGAACAACGATCAAATCAACAGAATTAATGAGCTTGCTAGAAAGAAGAAAAAAGTTGGCTTAAATGCACAAGAAGTTGAAGAACAAAAGAAGTTACGACAGGAATATTTAAAATCCTTTAGGAAAAACTTTAGAGCACAGTTAGATAATATAGAAATTGTAGATGATGAAAAGAACTAAAACTAATCAATTTTATATAAATCAAATAGAGCACTCTTTCTCTGTAACCTAAAAGTTTTTATATAAGTTAGAACAAGATCAACAAGTGATCTTGTTCTTTTCATATTAATAAGATTAGGATAAAATAGTTTAAAAAAGTGAATAAATATTCATTGATATACAAAGGAGGACAAGTATGGAGCATCGTTTACTTGGGAAAAGTGGTTTGGCAGTTTCGAAATTATGTCTAGGTACAATGACGTTCGGAAATACAACAAATGAAAAAGATTCGATTGATATGATTCACCGTTTTTTAGATAGAGGGGGTAACTTTTTAGATACAGCAGATGTATATGTACAAGGAAAATCTGAAGAGATTGTTGGAAAAGCCATTAAAGATCGGCGTTCTGAAGTGGTGTTGGCAACTAAAGTAAGATTTCAGACAGGTAAAGATTTTAATAGTGCTGGATTATCTCGAAAACACATTATGGATGGTGTTGATGCTAGCTTAAAAAGATTAAATACAGATTATATTGATCTTTACCAAGTTCACGTTTGGGATGAGTTCACACCTGTAGAAGAAACGTTAAGAGTTTTGGATGACCTAGTAAGCTCTGGTAAGGTAAGGTACATAGGATGTTCCAATTTTTTAGCATGGCAATTAATGAAATCCCTATGTTATAGTGATTTTAATAAATTTGTAAGATATATTTCCATCCAGCCTCAATATAGTCTTGTAAGCATGGAGATGGATAGAGAGGTTTTACCTTTATGCATTGAAGAAAATGTTGGTGTAATGCCGTGGGCTGCAATTGGAAGCGGATTTTTATCAGGAAAATATTCCAAGGGTCTACAGCCTACTGAAGGAAGACTTCATAAAGCAATGGGTGAATCTTCTTGGGAGAATCGTAATACTGAAAAAAATTGGAAAATACTCCATACTGTCATGGAAATTGCTGAACAAAGGGGAGCAAAACCTTCTCAAGTAGCTTTAAATTGGCTGCTTGATAAAAAAGGCATTACTTCACCAATATTAGGAGCAAATACATTAGATCAATTTGAAGAAAATATGGGAACTTTAGAGTGGAAGTTAACGGAGGATGAATGGAACAAACTTGATGAGGTAAGTGCGCTTGTGGATGAGTATCCAAACCGATTCATAGATAAGTTTAGACGAACATTAAACGTCTAATCGATATAAATAACTAAAAAATCAATTTAAGATTGTCTTTATCCATTAAATATTACACTAGAAATGAGTGAAAACATGAGTATTAAAGCCGTTATTTTTGATTTGGATGATACCTTGCTTTGGGACGAACGTTGTGTAAAAGAAGCTTTTGAGGTTACTTGTGAGTCAGTGAAAAAACATTATAATATTGATCCAGAGGAATTAGAAAAGGCTGTACGTCAAGAAGCTAGGTCCTTGTATGAAACATTTGAAACATTTGATTTTACTAAGAATATTGGCATCAATCCCTTTGAAGCTTTATGGGGGAATTTTAACGATGAGAATGAACATTTCAGTAGATTGAAAAAAATGGCACCTCAGTATCGTAAAGAAGCTTGGACAAGAGGATTAAAAGTACTGGGAATTGATGATCTTGAATTGGGTCAAAAACTTGGTGAGTTATTTCCGATGGAAAGAAGAACGCGATCTTACGTATATGATGAAATATATCCTACATTAGAGAAGTTAAAACAAAAATATAAACTAATGCTGCTAACCAACGGTTCTCCAGATATTCAAAATGAAAAATTAGCTGCCTTGCCAAAATTAACACCATATATGGATCAAGTGATGATATCTGGTAGTTTTGGTCAAGGAAAACCATCACCCGCTATATTTGAACAAGCAATGAACCTTTTAGAAATTGAACCACATGAAGGGATTATGGTAGGAGATAATCTTAATACTGACATTAAAGGTGCTCTTAGCATAGGAATGAAATGTGTATGGGTTAATCGTAATAACATGGAACCTTCCGTTGAAATTAAACCAGACTTTGAAATTAAAGAATTAAATGAACTGCATGGCATAATTCAAACTATAAATATTAACGTATCATCTTAAACAATTAATAAAGTTTTATATCATTAGACAGTCTCGCCATACATTGACTAAGGTAGTTGTATGGCGAATTTTTTTATTTTAATTTATTCCATTAACAATTTATGTTATAATGAATTGTTTGCTTGCTTAAAACATTAAAAACAAATTAAATACGCTATACATTTTATATAGATGCAATTTTATAAGTTAGGAGTTAGAATATCGTGAGTCTTTTAACAGTAGAGGATTTAAGTCATACGTTTGGAGAACGTGTTTTATTTAAAAATGTGTCATTTAGATTACTGCCTGGTGAACATGTAGGACTTGTAGGAGCAAATGGAGTCGGAAAATCTACACTGATGAACATATTAACAGGACAAGTATTAAAAGATACAGGAAAAGTAGAATGGACACCTAAGGTGAATTATGGATATTTAGATCAGCATACAAAATTAACACCAGGGAAAACAATGCGAGATGTGCTTAAAGAGGCTTTCTTACCTTTGTTGGAAGAAGAAAGAAAGTTGAATAAAATCACGGGGGAGATGGCTGATGCCTCACCAGAGAGATTGGAACAGCTTTTAGATGAAATGGGTGAGATTCAGGATCGTTTAGAAAATAGTGGTTTTTATTTATTAGATAATAAGGTTGAAGAAATGGCAAATGGTTTAGGTTTAGCTGCGATTGGATTGGATCGTGATGTTTCTGAATTAAGTGGTGGACAGAGGACAAAAGTATTGTTGGCAAAGTTGCTTTTAGAACAACCCGCTGTTCTATTATTAGATGAGCCTACAAACTATTTGGATACGGAACACATAGATTGGTTAACGAATTATTTGCGAGAATACCCTTCAGCGTTCATGCTCATATCTCATGATACGGAATTTATGAATAAAGTAGTGGGTGTGATCTATCATTTGGAATTCACAAAACTGACAAGATATACAGCTAATTATGAAAAGTTTTTGCAGATGGCGGACTTAAATAAAAACCAACATATCGATGCTTATGAAAAACAACAAGAATTCATTAAAAAACAAGAAGATTTTATTCAACGAAATAAAGCACGGTACTCTACATCTGGAAGAGCAAAAAGTAGACAAAAACAATTGAATCGACTTGAAAGAATAGATCGTCCTGAAATCGCAATGAAACCTACTTTTGTATTTAAAGAAGGGCGGGCAAGTGGGAAAATTGTTTTTGAAGCTGAGAATTTGCAAATTGGGTATGACAGTCCATTATTACCTGAAATGAACATGCTGATAGAACGTAAAGATAAAATCGCGATAGTTGGTTGTAATGGAGTAGGGAAGTCCACTCTTTTAAAAACAATGTTAGGGCTCATTAAACCTTACGGTGGAAAAACTCATCAAGGAGACTTTTTGATCCCTGCTTATTTTGAACAAGAAGTAAAAGTAGGACATCTAACCCCTATTGATGATGTTTGGAATGAGTTTCCTCATATGAATCAAAATGAAGTACGTGGAGCATTGGCTCGTTGCGGGTTAAAGAATGAACATATTTCAAGACCGTTAAATAAATTAAGTGGTGGTGAACAAGCCAAAGTACGTTTATGTAAATTGCTAATGAGAGAAAGCAACTGGATTGCGTTTGATGAACCAACGAATCATCTAGATGTAGTTGCTAAAGAAGAGCTGAAACGCGCTTTAAAGGAATATCAAGGAACGATCGTGCTTGTATGCCATGAACCTGAATTTTATGAGGATTGGATAACGAAGGTTTGGAATGTAGAGGAATGGGCTCTAAACTCTTCTCTTCAAAAGTAATTCACCATCTTTACAAGTAACAGAATTAATTATACCTAAAAATTTGAGAAAGTAGGTTATAAAAATGATTTCAGCTAATAATATATCTCTTCGATATGGAAAAAGAGCCCTATTTGAAGATGTGAATATAAAGTTTACTCCAGGAAATTGTTATGGTTTGATCGGTGCCAATGGTGCTGGAAAATCAACCTTTTTAAAGATTTTATCAGGAGAACTAGAAGCTAATAAAGGAACAGTCAATATTACTCCAGGTGAGAGACTAGCTGTTTTAAAACAGAACCATTATGAATATGACGAATATGAAGTGTTAAAAACCGTTATTATGGGTCATAGTAAACTTTACAATATCATGGTTGAAAAAGATGCTATTTATGCAAAACCTGATTTTTCTGATGAAGATGGAATGCGTGCAGCAGAACTTGAAGGGGAGTTTGCAGAATTGGATGGTTGGCAAGCTGAAGCTGATGCAGGTGAATTATTGATAGGATTAGGTATTTCTAAAGAATTTCATGATCTTAAAATGTCAGAACTAAGCGGGAATGATAAGGTGCGTGTTTTACTGGCCCAAGCTTTATTTGGTAATCCCAATATTTTATTATTGGATGAGCCTACCAACCATTTAAATTTAGAATCTATTCAATGGCTTGAAAATTTTTTAGCAAAGTTTGATGGTACTGTCATTGTTGTTTCTCATGATCGACACTTTTTAAATCAAGTATGTACACACATCGCAGATATTGATTTTGGAAAAATAGAGTTATACGTAGGTAATTATGATTTCTGGTATGAATCAAGCCAATTAGCTTTAAAACTTATGCAAGAGAAAAATAAAAAAACAGAAGAAAAACGAAAAGAACTAGAAGCATTTATTGCTCGTTTTAGTGCCAACGCTTCGAAGTCCAAACAAGCAACATCCCGTAGTAAGCAATTAGAAAAATTAAAACTTGAAGACATTAAGCCTTCGAATCGAAAATATCCATTTATTAATTTTAAATCTGAAAGAGAAGCAGGTAAGCAGTTATTATTTATTGAAGATCTAACAGTATCTATAGAACATGATTTAGTTATAGAGAAAATGAACCTTGTTGTAAACAAAGGGGATAAAATCGCTTTTGTTGGACCGAATGGAATTCCAAAAACGACATTGTTTAAAACACTTATGGGTGAAATAGAACCTACTGATGGTTCATATACTTGGGGAGTAACAACCTCGCAAGCGTATTTTCCAAAGGATAACTCGGACTATTTTGATGTGGATTTAAATTTAGTGGATTGGCTTCGCCAATATTCCAAGGATCAGGATGAATCATTTATTCGTGGGTTTTTAGGAAGAATGTTATTCTCTGGTGAAGAAGCATTGAAAAAATGTAATGTGCTTTCTGGGGGAGAAAAAGTTCGTTGTATGTTGTCAAAGATGATGCTTAGTGCAGCAAATGTTTTAATTTTAGATGAACCTACCAATCACCTTGACTTGGAATCCATTACAGCTTTGAATAATGGTCTTGTTCAATTTGATGGTACTATGTTGTTTGTCTCACATGACCATCAATTTATTCAAACGATAGCAAATCGTATTATAGAAATCACCCCTACTGGGTTGATTGATAAACAAATGAGTTATGATGAGTATTTGGAAAGTGCTGAAGTACAAGGTTTACGTGAAAAGATGTACAGCGTGACAACAGGTTAATCTGTACCTTTATAAGAATAACCTTTAAATAAGGTGTTTAGAAGATGATAGGACTTCTAGACACCTTTTTTGTAATATTCTTATAAATTTTTCTTTACTCCTCTAAAGTTTTTTTCTTTAATTCACTACAATCCACATATAATATGATATAATTCGTCTATAATAATTGATTTAATCTAGAAAAAAATCATATATGGATTTTTATCTCTTTACAATTCCGACAAATTTGGTAGACTATATAGAAATATGACAGTGGAAGATATTCGATGATTCATCGAACGCATATATATTGAAGCGGAGTGGAACATAATGAGTAAAATATCAATACAGGAACAACTAAAAAAGAAAATACTTATATTAGATGGTGCAATGGGTACAATGATACAGCAAGCGGAACTTACACCAGAAGATTTTGGAGGAGAAGAGTTAGACGGATGTAATGAAATGCTTGTATTAACTCGTCCTGAACTTATTTCCAGCATACATGAAAAATATTTGGAAGCCGGATCAGATATTATTGAAACAAATACTTTTGGTTCAACCAGTGTTGTTTTAGCAGAATACGATCTTCAAGATCGTGCTAGGGAGTTAAGTATAGAAGCTGCAAAACTAGCAGTAGAAGCGGTTAATAAATACTCAACTGATGAGTGGCCAAGGTTTGCAGCTGGAGCGATGGGTCCTACTACTAAAACATTATCAGTTACTGGTGGAATTACTTTTGACGAATTAGAAGGAAGTTATCATGAACAAGCACTAGCACTTATAGAAGGTGGAGTTGATGTTCTATTACTTGAAACATCTCAGGATACTTTAAATGTGAAAGCGGCTAGTATTGGAATTCAACGTGCTTTTGAGAAACTAGGTAAAAAAATTCCAGTGATGGTTTCTGGAACAATTGAACCGATGGGTACAACATTAGCAGGTCAAAATATAGAATCATTTTATATATCTTTGGAACATCTTGAACCTGTTTCCATCGGATTAAATTGTGCGACTGGTCCTGAATTTATGAGAGATCACATTCGAAGTCTTTCGGAAATTGCAGATACAGCGATTAGTTGTTATCCTAATGCAGGATTACCCGATGAAGATGGTCATTATCACGAATCACCTGATTCCTTGGCAAAAAAAATGGCGGGTTTCGCTGAAAAAGGTTGGTTAAATATTGCTGGGGGATGTTGTGGAACTACACCAGAACACATTCGAGCTTTGTCAGAAACGATGAAATCATATATTCCACGCCCCCAAACGGGTGAACATTTAGCTGCGGTATCCGGTATTGAAACAGTTTATATTGATACAGATAATAGACCTTATATGGTTGGAGAAAGAACCAACGTACTGGGTTCTAGAAAATTTAAAAGATTGATTGCAGAAGGCAAATTTGAAGAAGCCTCTGAAATTGCTAGAGCGCAGGTTAAAGGTGGAGCACATGTTTTAGATATTTGTTTGCAAGACCCTGATCGAGACGAAGTAGATGACATGGAGAAATTTTTACAATATGTTGTGAAAAAAGTGAAGGTACCATTAGTAATTGATACAACCAGTGCAGAAGTCGTAGAGCTCTCTTTGAAATTCTCTCAGGGAAAAGCCATTATTAACTCGATAAACTTAGAAGACGGGGAAGAGAAGTTTGAAGATATTGTCCCACTTATACATCGATATGGCGCAGCAGTAGTTGTAGGTACAATTGATGAGAACGGGCAGGCAATTACTAGAGAAGGTAAGCTTGAGGTTGCAAAAAGATCGTATGATCTATTAGTAAATAAGTATGGACTTCATCCTGAGGATATTATATTTGATCCTTTAGTATTTCCAGTAGGAACAGGGGATGAACAATATATTGGTTCTGCAAAAGAAACTGTTGAAGGGATTCGACTTATAAAAGAAGCGATGCCTAAATGTCACACAATTCTGGGGTTAAGTAATGTATCCTTTGGATTGCCTCCTGCAGGTCGAGAAGTACTTAATGCGGTATATTTATATCATTGTACGAAGGCTGGTTTGGATTACGCAATTGTGAACACTGAAAAATTAGAGAGATTTGCATCTATTCCTGAAGATGAACGTCGTTTAGCTGAAGCATTAATATTCGAAACAAATGATGATACATTGGCTGAGTTTGTTGCATTTTATCGTGAGAAGAAAGTAGAGAAAAAAGAAAAAATATCAAATTTAACCTTAGAAGAACGCTTAGCTTCTTATATCATTGAGGGAACAAAAGAAGGATTATTTGTGGATTTAGATCAAGCTTTAAAAAAGTATCAACCTTTAGAAATCATCAATGGACCACTAATGGATGGTATGGCGGAGGTTGGCCGTTTATTTAACAATAATGAGTTGATTGTAGCGGAAGTATTACAAAGTGCTGAAGCAATGAAGGCATCTGTAAGTTACTTAGAACCACATATGGAGACAACGGAATCCTCTGTGAAGGCGAAAATTATTTTAGCCACAGTTAAAGGGGATGTTCATGATATTGGTAAAAATTTAGTTGAAATTATTCTATCTAATAATGGATATAAAATAGTCAATTTAGGAATAAAGGTCCCTCCAGAACAGTTAATTGAAGCTTATAAAAAAGAAAAACCTGATGCGATTGGACTTTCAGGGTTGTTAGTTAAATCAGCACAGCAAATGGTAGTAACAGCACAAGATTTAAAAAATGCAGGAATAGATGTTCCAATCCTGGTAGGAGGAGCAGCACTAAGTCGTAAATTTACGAAAAATAAAATTGGAGCAGAATATGACGGATTAGTCTTATATGCCAAGGATGCGATGAATGGGTTAGATTTAGCGAATCAAATCAGTAATCCAGAACAACGTGAACTCTTAATCCAAAAAATGCGTGAGTTTAAAGATTCAGATGTCATGGATTCAAGAAAAAATAAGGAAATGCCTAAATTAACCAGAGCGGTATCTTCTGATATTTCACAGGATGTCCCTGTATTTACACCTCCTGACACTGAAAAACATATATTAAAAAACTATCCACTAGATCATTTAATTCCATATGTGAATATGCAGATGTTATTAGGACATCACTTAGGTCTACGTGGAAAAGTAGATCAATTGATTGAAGCACATGATTCAAAAGCTCTAGAATTAAAAGAAGTTGTGGATCAAATTTACAAAGAAGCAATCTATGAAAAAAAGATTGAAACACATGGGATGTATCGTTTTTTTCCTGCCCAGTCAAAAGGAAATGATATTCTGATATATGATCCTAATGATCATACAAAAGTAATTAAAACTTTTTCATTTCCACGCCAACAGGTAGAACCTTATTTATGTTTAGCTGATTTTCTAAAGTCAGTAGATAGCGGTTTGATGGATTATGTAGGTTTTTTAGTAGTTACAGCTGGGAAAGGAATCCGTGAATTAGCAGAAAAATGGAAAAACCAAGGTGATTATCTTCGTTCTCATGCTATCCAAGCCGTTGCATTAGAAACTGCTGAGGCATTTGCAGAGCGTATCCATCATATTATGCGAGATGTTTGGGGATTCCCTGACGCTTCTGAGATGACGATGAAACAAAGACACGGTGCTAGATATCAAGGGATTCGTGTTTCATTTGGATATCCTGCTTGTCCTGACCTTGAAGATCAAATTCCCTTATTTGAATTAATGAATCCAGAGGAAATAGGAGTCGAATTAACGGATGGTTGTATGATGGAACCAGAAGCTTCTGTATCTGCAATGGTTTTTGCACATCCTGAAGCTAAATATTTTAGTGTTGATAAAGGGTAAGTACACCCCTTTAGTTCGATCCACATGGATGTGGTCGAAGTTAGATGTAATCTTATTGAATGAAGTAAAATTTGCTGTCTATTGACTACAATTTTCTGACTCCAGAAAGCTATATTGATTGAGGATAAAAACTCCTAAGTTGAGTAACAATAGATTAGACTTTTAATATAGTGCAATCTCATTTTGGAAAGAGCATATGGGGGGAAACAATATTGGAACTAGAATTTTTAGGAACTGTTGCTGGAATGCCTGTTCGTGATCGAAATGTAACCTCCATTTGTTTAAAATTGTTACAGGAGAGAGGGACTGTATGGTTATTTGATTGTGGTGAAGGAACACAACATCAAATTCTTAAATCCTCAATAAAACTAAGCAAACTAGAAAAGATATTTATTACCCATTTACATGGTGACCATATTTATGGTTTACCTGGGATACTAACAAGTCGTTCTTATTCTGGTGGAAAGTCCCCTTTAACAATATATGGACCAAAAGGTATTAAAAATGTGATAACAACGGTCTTATTAGTAAGTCAAGCTCATTTAGAGTATGATTTGCATATAGAAGAAATTCCTGAAAATTTAAATGAAGGTATTTTATTTGAAGATAAACAATTTTTAGTAGAAATAGCTAAGCTCGAACATCGTATTAATAGCTATGGATATCGGATCACTGAGAAGGATCAGCCTGGTCCTTTACTATCAAAAAAATTGGAAGAAAGTGGCATTCCACCTGGACCTCTGTTTTCTCAAATTAAAAAGGGAAGAGACATTATTTTAGATAACGGGGAGAAGTTAATTGCTTCAAATTACGTTGGGCCAGCTCTAAAAGGAAGAATTGTTGTCATCATGGGAGATACAAGGATTTGTGAAAACTCACCTAAACTGTCTAAAGATGCTGATGTTTTAGTACATGAATCTACCTTTACAGAAGATTTACATGACCTTGCGTATAAGTATTATCATACAACTTCATTACAGGCAGCTCAGTTAGCCAAAAAATGTAACGTAAACGAGTTGATATTAACACATTTTAGTTCAAGATACCAAGGTGAAAGATTAGATCAACTGTTACAAGAAGCAAGGGAAATACATGAAAATACACATATTGCCCATGATTTTTGGGTGTTTCCTATAAATCGAAAAAATATTTAGTTAATTTTGATAAAAGGAGTGAGCAAAAATGGTGTCTAGTGTATTGTATTTTTTAATCTTATTTTCATTACTAATAACCATCATTATTATTTTATCAATGAAAGAAGAGAGGAAAACGAATCATCATTCAGATAGGAATATAGAAAAAAATAAGGAAATAGATAACTTTAATCATTCTGCTTATATAAAAGGGAATGATTATGGATCCAGTTAGTAAAGATACTTTGGAGAATGAAATAAGAGTCCAATATAACGGACCCTTATTTTAATTATCTTATGAGTCTCTTTGCTGTTCCGCTTGAGCTTCATCTTTTATTTCTTCGCGCAGCCCCTGAATACTCTGTTTTCTACGTTCATTTTTTGATTCAATGTCTTGTTGTTCATGGTTGCCAATCTCATCACCGAATTCTTCTAAATAATCTTCAGACTCCCTTAGGTTTCCTATTGTATTCTGTACAGCTTCTTGTAATTTTTCTACATTATCATCTCTATTATCAGGTTTAGCTTTCATAATTGCCTCCTTAATTAAAACTTTAATAACATTTATAAGATGTCTTGAACATTAAAGATTTATACAAGGTGGCAAGAAAAAGATTCCAACATTATTATTCACAACCATCAATATTGCAACTTATTTCGTGTTGGGATTTTAATTTAGTACCATCGGTTAACAGTAGTTTTTCAAATATTTCTTGTGCTTGAACACCTTGAAGCTTTTGATCTCCAATTACAAATGTAGGAATTGCACGTATATCTTCTTCTACCGCTTTATTTAAATATATTTCTAGATCCTCTTGATATTTATGTGTTTGTAGGGCATTTTCAAAATCATTTACATCTAAACCAACCTGTTTAGCAATTTCCATTAATACAGAAATATTCCCTATATCTTTTCCTTCTTCCCAAAAAGCTTTATAAACAAGTTCATTAAATTCAATCCCTTTGTTGTGATCTTTGGCATATAAAAAACCTTCATGGATCATGGGTGTTCTAGGATGAGGAGACATTTCAGGTAATTTCATGTTTACATTTAATTTTTCAGCTAATGGTTTAACGGCTTGATTAAACAACCCTTTCATTTGCTCAGGATAAATTGGAGGAGTTGAGCTAGGTCTAAGTTCAAAAGGTATCCATTCAATTTTCACATCTTTATTTTTAACAGCATCATTAAAAGATTTTTTTGCAATATAACAGAATGGGCACACATAATCAGAATACACTTTTATATCTATTGTCATTTCAAGCACCTCTTTAAAGTTTACATTTACTTACTATAAGTAATTTACAGTATAATATGTTTTTTGTAAAGATCAATCGTAATAGATCTTCTCGTAAGAAAAAGAAAAAAATAGATTATATAATTTACTTATCATTGTGTCATCTTGATCAATTTTATTAGTTTTGCTACCTTAATTTACAGTGGTATTACAGAAAAATTAGAGCGAGTGATTGATCTGTTAGAGTGGGAATCTAATCTAACAAAGAACACAATAGATATATTAAGAAATAAACCAAGGTGAACAAGATGAAAAAGCACAAATTCAATTCCATTTAAAACTTGTTATTTAACTTTTTTAAAATTTGGAATGAGTTATAATGACTTGGGTAAATTAAATGTAGATATGTTATTTAATTGCACTATATATAGCAAAAGTGAGGGATTTGAAATGGATGTAAAATTAAATTCAAAAGATCTAACTATTATTGAACAGGCATTAAATGAAGCTATTCATCATTGTGGTGGTTATCAAAATTCATTAAATTATCGTGAGGTTTTAGGCAAACTTCAATCCTTATCAAAAGGTAATGATCAAATTAGCCAGAAAGTTGCTTTACAAGATGGCTTTCGCTATGATTACGATGATTCAAAATGATAGTAATGTATTAGTTCAAAAAAGAATGGAAATGTATCCATTCTTTATTAATATGCTTCAATCATTATTAAAAACCAGTTCCATTAGCTTGTTTAAGGTGTGTTATTAATTCTTCTTCAATTTTCCCGTTTGAACATATCAAATTGCGAGTTGACAATTGATATGGATTTCCTAATGTATCTACTACATTCCCACTAGCTTCTTTGACGATTAATACTCCTGCAGCAACATCCCAGACATTAATACCAACTTCCCAATAAGCATTTAATTTCCCAGCAGCAACATATGCACAATGTAAGGCAGCAGAACCAAAAACTCGAATGTTACGAGCTACAATCCCTAACTGAGAGATTCCATTGAGTACATATTTACGTGCTTTATCAATATCTGTTGGAAAACCAGTAGAGATGACACTTTCGTTTAACTTTTCAGTTGGATCAACTTGAATTTGATTTCCATTTAAGAATGCACCTTTTCCTTTCTCCGCCCAAAACATTTCGTCAAGAGATGGGTTATATATTACTCCTACATGGATTTCTCCAAATGAAATGAGTGCAATAGAAATGGTGTAACTATGTAACCCGTTCACATAATTCGTAGTTCCATCAATAGGATCTACAATCCAAGCGAAGGGAATGTCAGCTATACGATCAAACCAATCTTCAAATTTATCGGTACCTTCAGCGACTCCTTCTTCACCAATAATTTGATGGTCAGGAAAGTGATGTTTAATTTGTTTTTTAATTAAATCTTCAGATGCCCGATCCATTTCTGTTACTAAATCAAAAACATTGTTTTTATGTTCAACATGGAACTCACTTGTGACTCTCTTTTCTAATAAAACTCCTGCTTCTTTTGCGATTTGTTTTGCGACTTCTAAATGAGTGCTCAAGCGAGGCCCTCCTTAATGTATTCTTTTCTAGTGGGTAAAAGACTTACGCATTCTTCTTTTAAGTGAAGTGTTACTTGATCTCCTTCTTGCTTAATCCCATGTTTAAAATGTTCAAAATCCATCATTGATATTGTATCATCCCCAATTGCAATTTCATATTCAACATGGTTTCCTAAATAAATAGTTCTAGTTACTTGACCTATAAACTTGCCTGTGTCAGAAAATTCCCAGAACTCAGGTCTTGTCACACATTCCACAGGACCATTTTCGGTGAGCTTTACTTTGTCATTTATACGAATTAAAACGCTTTTTCCAAATATATTAATCATTGCCATATTGTTTTTTAGTTCCTTTACAACCCCATGTAAGAAGTTAGCTTTTCCCATAAAACCAGCAACAAAATGATTATTTGGTTTAGTATAAATGTTGATTGGACTATCTGCCTGTTGGATTTTACCATGATTCATGATGACAACTTTGTCTGATATTGCCATGGCTTCGGTTTGATCATGTGTAACATAAAGACTTGTAATGCCTAATCTTTGTTGAATTTTTCTTAATTCATCCCTCATATATTCTCTTAATTTTGCATCAAGATTGGATAAAGGTTCATCAAATAATAACACTTTTGGTTCTGTGACAATTGCTCTTGCCAATGCAACACGTTGCTGTTGTCCTCCGGATAATTGTGAAGGTAATCGATCTTTAAATTCCTCTAAATGCATTAAGGAAATGACTTTATAGGTTCGATCGATCACATCTCCTTTTGGCACTTTATTTATTCTTAAACCATACGCAATGTTTTCAAAGACTGAAAGATGTGGGAAAAGGGCATAACTTTGGAATACCATCGCAACATTCCGTTTGTTTGGTGGTACATTTGTGACATTTTCATCCCCTATATGAATGGAACCAGAAGTTGGTAATTCAAATCCTGCGAGCATTCTTAATGTAGTGGTTTTACCACATCCTGAAGGACCAAGCAAAGTGACTAGTTCCCCAGCTTTAATATCTAATTCAATATCATCTACAGCGTAAAAATTGTCTCCACCGTTGTGTGATGGAAAAACTTTTAGTAGATTTGTTAGCTTAACATCCACTGAATGTGTATTTATGTTTGAGTTAGTGTTTGTCATCTAAAGTTCCTCCTTTTGGATGATGCTAAATAATTTACAAAGAATTCTAATAGGCCGATAACAATAAGTATAATCACAATTAGGATAATACAATACGCCGCTGCTGCACCTAGACTAGCATCTTCTACTTGAGATAAGATCGTAACAGTTAATAAATTCCAATTCACGGAAATTAAGAAGATCACCGCACTAATTGAAGTCATGGAACGTACAAAGGAGTATACTAGTCCAGAGAATAATGCTGATTTCATTAATGGTAGTGATATTTTCCTAAAAGTTGTAAAGGAACTAGCTCCAAGATTTGTTGATGCTTCTTCTATAGAGGGGTCTACTTGTCGAAGACTATTTGTTCCTGCTTCTATACCAACCGTTATGTTTCTAAAGGTGAAAGCTATAATGAGGATCATCGCTGTGCCAGTTAGTAATAAAGGTTTTTGATTAAATGCTAGGATATATCCGATACCGATAACCGTACCTGGTACTGCAAAAGCAAGCATCGATGAAGCTTCCATTATTTTTTTACCTATAAATTGTTTTCTAATAATTAAAAAGGCAATGATCATACCTAATAGTGCTGTTATCGGTGTAGAAAGCGCAGATAATAACAATGAGTTTTTAACTGAATCAAACCCTAAAGTAAATGTATATTTAAAATTATCAAAAGTAAGCGTATTATCTACGCCCCAAACTTTAACAAATGCCCCCCACAAAACGGTACCATAAATAAGCATAACTGCACCTGTAATTAATCCACAGAATATGAACAACGGCATGACAATGTGTTTTTCATTTATTTTTTCTCTTGTTTGTGTAGGTTTACCTGTGACGGTGACATATGATTTTTTGCTTATCCAATATTTTTGTATGAAGTAAGCAGTAAGTGATGGTAATAATAAAGCAACTGCATAAAATGAGCCAGCTCGTAGATCATACATGCCAGTAATTTGTAAGTAAGCTTGCACCGCTAATGTCTGGTACTCCCCAGCTATGACCATAGGATTACCGAAGTCTTCAATGGCTTTAATAAAAACTAAAAGCAATGAACTTAGAATACCTGGAACAGCTAATGGTAGAGTAATGGTACTAAATACCTTCCACCTGGAAGCGCCGAGGTTTAATGCGGCATCTTCAACTGAACTGTCGATGGCTTCCAATACTCCTTTTAAGTTTAAGTAAGCAATTGGGAAAAAACCTAACGTTTGTATAAATACTAAACTTCTTAACCCGTATACATTACTGTCCTCAAAACCAAATAAACCATTAGAGATAATTCCATTTCGTCCAAATAATAATATGACAGATAAAGCAATGACAAACGGTGGAGATATAATTGGCAATAAAGCAACAAGGTTAAAGAATTTTTTGCCTTTCATTTCAGTACGTGTTACAGCATATGCAAAAATAAATCCAATGATCGTTCCAAAGATGGCTGACATGATACCTAATTGAATACTATTCCATAACGTTTTTAGAAAAAAACTGCTTGAGAAGGTTTCTACTATTAAAGAAAAGTCTATAATCCCTTCATCATTTATTACTGTAATTTTGAACACTTGATAAATTGGATAAACTGAAAATACAAATAAAGATAAAAATATGATGATGATTAAAGCAAGTAAATAAGGTTCTTTTATAAGCATTTTCATTCGTTTGAATTGTCCATTGACCTTTGATTCTATTTTATTTGTTGATGGTGGTATATTTGCCAAGCTTCTCTACTCCTTTGTAGGGTAAATCTTTATTCCCGTAATCATAACCCGAAAGGTGCCTTTCTGTGAGACTTTTTAGTAAGTTGGGTGAAAAGTGAAGAGGCAGCATGAAGCCGCCTCATCTCCATGGATTGAAAATAAATTATTCCACTACAGCTTCTTTTCCAACAACATATGACTCAAATTTTCCTAGTAAATCATCTCTGTTTTCTCCGGCCCATACTGCATCATAATTAATAACACTTAAATCAGAAAGTTTTACTGCACCTTCAGGTATTTTTGCCTCTGGATTTACAGGTAAACGGAACGATCCTGAATCTGCATATAAATCTTGAGCTTGTTTACTAATTGCCCAATCTATGAATTTTTGAGCATTTTCAGTTTGCTCACTTGGAGCACCTTTAATTAATGCAACAGCACCAACTTCATAACCAGTTCCGTCACTTGGGAATGATAACGTAATAGGATAACCTTCATGTTTTGGTTTTAAAATATCATGTGCAAAGGAAAGACCTACACCAGTTTCACCAAATCCAGCTTGTTTTGCAGGAGCAGATCCTGATTTTGTATATTGTCTAATGTTTTCATCAAGCTGTAAAAAGTAATCTAATGCTTCTTGTTCACCTTTTAACTGTACAAGTGTGGCATAAACAGAGTAAGCTGTTCCAGAGGACGCAGGGTGAGCCATTGTAACATTCCCTTGGTATTCTGGTTTTAATAAATCTGCCCAGCTTTGTGGAGGTTCAATTCCTTCTTTTTCTAACCACTCGGTATTACTTGCGAAACCTAATGCTCCAACATAAATGGGTGTCCATACTTTTTTGGCATCTCTGAATTGTTCTGGAATATCTGATACTCCTTCTGGTTGGTAAGCTTCTAACAGATCATCATTTGCTGCTGCAACAAAAGTATCTGATGGTCCCCCAAACCAAACACTTGCTTGTGGATTTGATTTTTCAGCTTTAATACGTGCTAAAGTTTCACCTGCGGATAAACGAACAAAATTAACTTCAATGCCTGTTTCTTCTTCAAACTGTTCAATATACATAACAACTTCCTGCTCTGGAAATGCTGTGTAGATTGCTACGGAATTAGAACCTGAACTACATCCTGCTACTATGCTCATTAATAACAATACTGATAAAACAACAAATAATGATTTTTTCATGAATTAGACCCCTCCAAAAAATAGATAAAGATAGACTACGGATAAACATGAAACGGTATGACTGGTTTGACACCTCCTCAACATAATTTCTTATGAAAACTATTCTCTCTAAAACAAAGTGATGTATAAGAGAGTAATCATAGCAGGGTATGCGCTTAACCTGATGATGTAATGAATCACTGATAGGTGAGTTTCTTACAAGTATTTCTATTAATTAGGACAGAATCTAATAAAATTGAGTCAGGGATTTCATCATCTGTATTAGCATGATTTATCATTTTCAGTAAAGTTTCTGCAGCGTGACGGCCCATTTGATTACGTGGTTGCGACATGGTTGACAATTGAATCCAATATAAATTTGATATTTCTAAATCATCAAATCCCATAATGGAAATAGTATCTGGAACACCAATGTTGTGTTGAGCTAGTGACTCTAGAGCACCTATTGCCAATAAATCATTGTATGCAAATATCGCGGTCATTTCAGGTATATGAGAGATTAATTGATCCATTGCTATACGACCAGATTGTATCGTTCTTCCACCTGAAAGTTGTATGAAATCAGAAACGTATGGGATATCGTGTTTTTTTAGAGTATCCTTGTAACCTTGAAATCGATCAATCGCGATCGGTGATTCTATAGGAATTCCGATATAACCTATACCCTTGTGACCTAGTGAAATTAGATGTTCAACGGCTTCGCATGCTCCTTTGTAATGATCTACATCAACAAAAGGTACCTTTAATAGTTTGGAAGGTCTTCTTCTTAAAAATACTACAGGGATGTTTATATTAGATAACATCTCAACAAGTTCTTCATCCACATGGTCAGGTGTGATGATCAATCCATCCATCTTTCTTTCCAATGCACTTTCAATAAAACGTTTTTCTTTGGCACTATCTCTTAAGGTATTTCCAATAATGACTTGATATCCTTGTTCTGATAATAACTCTTGAGCACCTACTGAAATTGTTGAGAAGAAAGGATCTGTAATATCTGGAATCATTAATCCTACTGTATATGTACGTTGATGAATTAAGCTTCTAGCTACACTATTTGGACGGTAATTTAGTTCTTTGACTGTTTCTAATACTTTTAATTTTGTTTCTTTTTTAATATCAGAATGATCATTTAAAGCGCGTGAGACGGTAGAAACAGAGATGCCCAGTTGCTTAGCAATATCTTTGATAGTAACCAATGTTTTCATTCACCTCCGAAAAAAGAAAATTTATATAATAGAATTTATTTCGGTAACGTTTCCGAAAACACACAAAATATGATAACGCTTTCAAATCAATATGGAAACCTAGTTAAAAAATAAACATTTTAACATAAATTTAATGGAAACGTTCTCGGTAACGTTTCCGATATCTATTATAGGTAATATTAACTTATTAAAAAAATTCAGTCAATACTTTTTGTAACAATTTGATCACATTTCACTATTTTATGAATGAAGTCTATAAAATCTTTATTTGATTTTTTTATAAATATTAATACTATTTAGTGAATACATCCAAGCAGTCCGTTTCCAAACTACATATTATATCTCAATAGATAAATTAATAGAGGAGATTTTAATATGAAAATAAATAACGGAAAAAAATTTACTATATTGACTTGGAATATATATTTTGGAGCTGATCTAGAACCACTTATAGGCACAACACCGGAGGAAGTTCCACAAGTAACAACAAAAATTTTTAATCAATTTAAACAAACTAATTTTCGAGAAAGGGCAAAGTCTATCTCACAACAAATGAAAAATATAAAACCTCACTTGATAGGGCTACAAGAAGTAGCTTTATGGACAGTTAGAAGTCTCACAACGAAGTATGAAACAAATTTTTTAACTATTCTTTTAGAAGAATTAAAAAGAATGGGTTTGGATTACGGTGTAGTGGCAATAAATCATAATTTTAGTAGTGAATTACCCAGTAGTACAGGGGATTTGATAAGAATATTAGATAGGGATGTTATTCTAGCAAAAAAGAGTGCAGGTTTATGTTTTTGCAATATACAAGAGGAGAACTTTTCTAGAAATTTAGTGGTTCCTATAGGAGGTGTACTGTTTACTGTTCTTCGGGGTTGGTCTTCTGTAGATATTTGTTTTCAAGGACAAAAATTCAGATTGTTAAATACACACTTAGAGGGGAACTCAGTAGATATACGAATGGAGCAGGCAGAAGAATTATTAAATGGTCCTGCTAATACTACACTTCCCCTATTATTTTTAGGTGATTTTAATTCAAATGCAGAGGGAGTTATAAAACCAACATATGATTTACTAATTAACTTTGGATTTACAGATGTTTGGAATATTTCAGGGGTGGGATCTGGGTTTACAGCGTTCCAAGTTAGAGATTTATTAAATCCTATTTCTGCTTTGACTGAGAGGATAGATTTAATATTAATCAAAGGCAATTTTAATATAGAGGTTTCTAATACTGTGGGGGATAAACAGAAAGATCGGACCCTTTCCGGACTTTGGCCGTCTGATCATGCGGGAGTTTTGATTAGATACATTCAAATCATCTGACAAATGAATTCATAATCTAAGTATCGTGGATTAGATGTTCTCAATAAATATTTTTTCTAATCTTCTCTTGATATATAGTTAAAAAAAATATAGAATGAAATGAGAAAGCGCTTAACCTATATAACGATCTTTATGGATATATAGTTGCGATTAATAGATAGGATGGTGAAGGAAACAGTGAAACATACATTAAAGATAGGCATTATTGGTGCAGGAAGAATAGGAAAGTTGCATGCAGAGAATCTAGTTTTATTAGATAAGGTTGAATTGAAAGCGATTTCTGATATTTATGTAGAAAACGTGATAGATTGGGCGAATAAATTAGGAATTAAAAAAACAACAAAGGATTATAAAGAAATTATAAAAGATCCAGAAATTAATGCAGTATACATATGCTCACCCACAAATACACATGCACAAATGATAAAAGAAGCAGCTGAAGCAAAAAAACATATTTTCTGTGAGAAACCGATTAGCTTTTCTGCCGAAGAAACATTTGAAGCACTAAAAATTGTTGAGCAACATGGTGTGAAACTGCAGGTTGGTTTCAATCGACGTTTTGATCATAACTTTAAAAAGGTACACGATACTGTTAAAAATGGTTTGATTGGAGATCCTCATATCGTAAAAATCACTTCACGTGATCCTGAACCACCTCCTGCTGAATATATTAAAGCTTCTGGCGGTTTGTTTATGGATATGGCCATTCACGATTTTGATATGGCTCGTTATGTGACTGGTAGTGAAGTAGAAGAGGTTTATGTTCAAGGCGCTAGTTTAGTAGATCCAGTGTTTAAGCAATATGGAGATGTGGATACGGCCATCATTACCCTGAAATTTGAAAACGGTGCCATCGGTGTGATTGATAACAGTCGTAAGGCAGTATATGGATATGATCAAAGAGTAGAGGTATTTGGTTCTAAAGGTTCTGTAGCGATTCAAAATGATCATCCAACAACAGTTGAAATTAGTACGATGCAAGGTGTGTATAGAGACAAACCTCAATACTTCTTTTTAGAAAGGTATAAGGATGCATATGTCATAGAGTCAAGAGAATTTATACAATGCTTACTACAAGATTCACCACTAGTATGCACTGGAAATGATGGATATCAGGCAGAATTAATTGCAAAGGCAG
The DNA here is from genome assembly GCF_009910845.1 of Chengkuizengella marina. GTDB lineage: Bacteria > Bacillota > Bacilli > Paenibacillales > KCTC-33759 > Chengkuizengella > Chengkuizengella marina. Next base: position 36,449 of record NZ_SIJB01000007.1, read on the forward strand.
CAAAGGAATCCTTACAGCAAGGAAAGCCAGTAAAAATTGAACAATTTAAAAGTGAAATCATAAAACCATAATTTTTCATTAAGGAGGTCTTTATGGAAACGATTCGTTTAACAATGTCACAGGCACTACTGAAGTTTCTAGATCAACAACACGTTGAATTAGATGGCAAAGAAATAAAGTTTTTTAAAGGTATTATGGGCATCTTTGGACATGGAAATGTGACAGGGATTGGGGAAGCCTTAGAACAAGATAAAGGAAGTTTAACCTATATTCAAGGAAAAAATGAACAGGGTATGGCACATGCTGCAATGGCATATGCAAAACAAAAGAATAGACTACAAACCTTTGCTTGTACATCCTCTATAGGTCCCGGTGCCTTGAATATGGTCACTGCAGCAGGTACTGCTACTGTAAACCGCATTCCTGTGCTTTTTCTTCCTGGTGATATATTTGCATGTAGACAACCTGATCCTGTTTTACAACAAATTGAAGACCCTACAGATTATAATGTCACAGCGAATGATGCATTTAAACCAGTGAGTAAATATTGGGATCGTATTTCTAGACCAGAACAATTAATGACAGCAGCATTGAATGCGATGCGTGTGTTAACTGATCCTGTGGATACTGGGGCAGTTACGATATGTCTCCCTCAAGATGTTCAGAGTGAAGCTTATGACTATCCTCTAGCATTTTTTGAAAAACGAGTTTTTTATATGGATAGAAAGCCTTTGACTCAGAGTGGGTTGCAAAGAGCCGTTCATCTTATTAAATCTAAAAAGAAACCATTGATCATTGCAGGTGGTGGAATACATTATTCACTTGCAACCGAAACATTGAAAGAGTTTGCTGAAACATTTCAAATTCCTGTAACAGATACACAAGCAGGTAAAAGTGCAATGTCTTGGGATCATCCTCTTAACATGGGGGCTGTTGGTGTAACAGGATCATTAGCAGCAAATCGATTAGCAAAAGAAACTGATTTAGTGATCGCTGTAGGTACTAGATTAGCTGATTTCCCTACATCATCAAAACAAGCTTTTCAAAACCCACAAGTAGACATCATGAGCATCAATGTAAGTTCGTTTGACGCTCTAAAAATGAACGGATTAAGCATCGTGGCAGATGCGAGAGAGGCGTTAACATCACTAAAACAAGGGTTAAGTCAAGAAGGATATAAAGCAGAATATGAAGGTAGTTTTTTATCTAGCTTGAAAGAGCAATGGGATGCAGAGGTAGATAGATTATATGCATTAGAAAGTGAAGAAGGATTAACACAAACAAGAGTATTAGGCGAGCTTAATCAATTTATTGATGAAAAAGATGTGATCGTAGGTGCTGCTGGAAGTTTACCAGGAGATTTACATCGTGTATGGCGAACAACTCAACCTAAAACCTACCATTTGGAATATGGCTTCTCTTGTATGGGATATGAAGTTTCAGGTGCACTTGGTGTAAAGATGGCAGAGCCAAGTCAAGAAATATATGCCATGTGTGGAGATGGAAGTTTCCTAATGTTACATTCCGAACTTGTGACAAGTATACAAGAAGGCCAAAAAATTAATGTCATATTATTGGATAATCACGGATTCCAATGTATTCATAACTTACAAAGAGGGCATGGAAGTGATGGATTCGGAAATGAATTTCGTTATCGTTCTAAAGAAACAAATCAATTAACAGCTGATTATGTTCCGATAGATTTTGCAGCTTATGCTGGTGCATTAGGAGTTAAAACTTACAAGGTTCATACTTTAGAAGAATTAAAAGATGCTCTTGTACAATCGAAACGAGATACCATATCAACTTTAATAGATATTAAAGTTTTACCAGGTACAAATACAGATGGATATGAATCATGGTGGCGTGTAGGTGTAGCAGAAGTATCTGAGAGTGAAAAAGTACAACAAGCGCATAAGCAGATGGAGCAAAACATCAAGTTAACAAAGGAGTTTTAATCTTTTGATGGAGGAGATCATGAATGAGTATCTACCCTTTTAATCTAGGGATTTCGCCAATAAACTGGTCCAATGAAGATGTGAAAGAACTAGGAGAACACTATACATGTGAAATGATTCTAAATGAAATGAAATCACTAGGATTTGTAGGTACAGAAATGCATAGTAAATTTCCTAGTGATGTTAGAGAGTTAAAAACCGTCTTATCCCAAAAAGGGATGCAACTTGTTACCCAGTGGAAGGGTGTATTGTTTGCAGACAAATCAAAACATGAGAGTGAACTGGAGGCATACAAAGATCATGTGCTTTTTTTAAAAGCTATGGACTGTAAAGTCGTTGTAACATGTGAGCTTGGAGGTTCAACAATTGGTGATCCTAAAAGAGATGCTAATGTGACTGAAGTGAAACCACTGACGAATGAAGAGTGGAGTAACATGGTGGAAGGATTAGAAAAGGCAGGTCAAATTTGTAAGGATAACGGGTTGACATTAGTTTATCACCATCATATGGGAACAAATGTTGAAAAGTCAGAAGAAATCGATAGACTAATGGAAACCACAAATCCAGAATTAGTTTCCTTAACTTTTGATAGTGGACATGCCTATTATGGTGGTGCAGATCCATATGAGGTACTAGTTAAACATTATGACCGCATTAAACATATTCATTTTAAAGATATTAGAAGAGCAGTTTTGGATGAAGTAAGAAAAGAGAAAATTAGCTTTAAATCCTCGATAGCAAAAAATGTGTTTACTGTTCCTGGTGACGGGATCATAGAATTCGAACCTATCTTCTCTCTTTTATTAAAACGTAATTATAATGGTTGGGCAATATTAGAAGCGGAGCAGGATCCAGCAGTAAAAAACCCAGTGTTTTACGCACAAAAATCAACCGAATATATTCAAAAATTATTTAATGATGAACTAGATCATAAACAGAATGTTTAACCGAATAAACGAATAGAAAGGAACGATAAAATGTCAGAATTCATAGTACCAACTAAACAACCAGATGATAAAGGACAAGTGATTTCTATTACTCCAGAGTCAGCAGGTTGGGAATATGTGGGATTTGAAGTTTTCTCTTTAAATGAAGGGCAATCACTTAAAAAAGTAACCGGAGATAAAGAGACTTGTATCGTTTTGTTAAGTGGTAGGGCTTCTGTAAATTCAAAGTTAGAGAAATGGGAGAATATCGGAAAGCGGATGGATATATTTGAAAAAATAGCACCGTATTCTGTTTACATTCCATCAGGTGATTTTTATGAGGTGTTAGCACTAACTGATCTTCAACTAGCTGTTTGTGTTGCCCCTGGAAAAGGTTCATTTCCAGCTCGGTTAATTTCTCCAGAAGACGTTGGTGTGGAGTTAAGAGGATCTGGTAACATGGAACGCAGTATACATAATATATTACCAGAACAAGCTGAAGCAGATAGCTTATTAGTTGTAGAAGTATTTACTCCAGAAGGCCATTGGTCTAGTTATCCACCTCACAAACATGATCAAAATAATCTTCCAGAGGAGTCCTATTTAGAAGAAACCTATTATCATAGAGTCAATCCTGAACATGGTTTTGCCATTCAACGGGTTTATACGGATGATCTCTCGTTAGATGAAACATTAACATTGAAAAATGGGGACGCAGTACTTGTACCTAAAGGATATCATCCAGTATCTGCTCCACCTGGTTATGAAGTGTATTATCTAAATGTGATGGCAGGACCTGTTCGAACTTGGGCATTTAAAAATGATCCAAACCATGAATGGTTAATGAGTAGAATGAAAGCATATGGAAGTCAGGTGAAATGATATGAATCTATTAAACTTTGATCAAAATAAAAAACTAGACTTTATAGGTGTAGGTAGATTATGTGTCGACTTAAATGCAAATGAAATTCATAGACCGATGGAAGAAACAATGACATTTACGAAATATGTAGGCGGTTCTCCAGCGAATATAACGATCGGTTTGTCTAGATTAAATATGAAATCCGGTTTTATCGGAAGAATTGCAGATGATCAAATGGGCCGATTTATAAAGCAATATTTAAATAATAACAACATTGATACATCCAATGTGATTACAGACAAATCTGGATCTGTTACAGGATTAGCTTTTACAGAAATCAAAAGCCCAACGGATTGCAGCATTCTTATGTATCGTGATAATGTAGCCGATTTGAAGTTAGAGCCAAACGATGTATCAGAGGAGTATATTAAACAATCCAAAGCGATCTTAATCTCAGGTACAGCCCTAGCAAAAAGCCCTTCTAGAGAAGCAGTCTTCCTAGCGTTACAATATGCTAGAAAACATGGTGTTATGGTATTTTTTGATGTAGATTATAGACCTTATACTTGGGAATCAGAACAAGAAACAGCGATATTTTATAACCTGGCAGCAGAAAAATGTGATGTCATCATAGGAACTCGTGAAGAATTTGATATGATGGAAAAAATGGAAAACTATGAGAAAAGTGATGATTGGGTGACTGCAAAAAAATGGTTTGATTTCAATGCCAAAATGGTAGTCATTAAACATGGAGCAGATGGTTCTATTGCTTATGCTAAAGACGGAAAATCATATACAGGATCAGTATTCCCGGCAAAAATAGTGAAAACGTTTGGAGCAGGGGACTCATATGCTGCAGGTTTTATTTATGGATTGATGAATGGTTGGCAAGTAAATAAAGCTATGGAGTTTGGCAGTGCAGCTGCATCCATTGTTATATCTAGCCATAGTTGTTCAGATGCAATGCCTACTTATGAGCAGATTAGTAGTGTGATAGACAATCATAATAAGTAACTTACAGAGTGAAGTGGAATAAAGAAGATATAAATTCATAAAAAGTGAACTAGATTTATAGAATAAATTCATAAGGAACTTTGAGTTGAAGAAATCATAATAAAGTAGATTAATGAAAAACATGGAGGGGATAAATTCATGATGAATAAAACACAAATTGATACATTAAAGAACTTCATTGGTGGACAATGGGTAGATTCCACAGCAACGGATACATTATCAGTACCAAATCCTGCAACAGAAGAACAAATCGCAGAAGTACCAATTTCTTCAAAAGATGACGTAGCTAAAGCTGTGGCTGTGGCAAAAGAAGCTTTTAAAACATGGAGCAAAACTGCTGTACCTAGAAGAGCACGTATATTGTTTAAATACCAGCAAATATTAGTAGATCATTGGGATGAACTTGCTAAATTAATTACACAAGAGAACGGTAAGAGCTATAAAGAGGCATACGGAGAAGTACAGCGTGGAATTGAATGTGTAGAATTTGCAGCAGGAGCTCCTTCCTTAATGATGGGCAAACAATTACCTGATATTGCAACAAATTTAGAATCAGGAATGTATCGTTATCCAGTTGGTGTTGTAGGTGGAATTACACCATTTAACTTTCCTATGATGGTTCCATGCTGGATGTTTCCATTAGCAATCGCATGTGGAAATACATTTGTATTAAAACCTTCCGAAAGAACACCTATACTAGCAAATCGCTTGGCAGAACTTTTCACACAAGCAGGCTTGCCTGATGGCGTTTTCAATATCGTTCATGGTGCACATGATGTAGTTAATGGTTTATTAGAACACCCAGATGTACCTGCCATTTCATTTGTTGGTTCACAACCTGTTGCTGAATACATTTATAAAACTGGGGCAGCGAATGGAAAACGTGTTCAAGCGTTAGCAGGTGCGAAAAACCATAGTATTGTCATGCCTGATGCTAAGTTAGATGAAGCTGTTGAACAAATCGTGACTGCAGCTTACGGATCAGCTGGTGAAAGGTGTATGGCATGTTCGGTTGTAGTAGCAGTGGATGATGTGGCAGACTCATTAATTGAAAAAATAAAAGAAAAAGCAGATCAAATTAAGATGGGTAATGGATTAGACGAAGATGTCTTTTTAGGTCCTGTTATTCGAGCTGAACATAAAGAGAGGACAGCAAATTATATTGATATTGGAGTAAGAGAAGGTGCTGATTTAATACGTGACGGTCGTAAGGATGAATTTGTTAACGAAAAAGGATATTATATTGGACCCACAATCTTTGACAACGTAACATCTGAGATGAAGATTTGGAAGGATGAAATTTTTGCTCCTGTATTATCGATCGTTCGAGTGAAAAATTTAGAGGAAGCAGTGGAAATTTCCAATAAATCTGATTTTGGCAATGGAGCATGTTTATTTACTCAAGACGGTAGCAATGTACGCTATTTTAGAGAAAATATTGAATCTGGCATGTTAGGAATCAATCTTGGAGTTCCTGCACCAATGGCATTTTTCCCATTTTCAGGTTGGAAAAATTCCTTCTATGGTGATTTACATGCCAACGGATCGGATGGTGTAGAGTTTTATACAAGAAGAAAAATGATGACAGCTCGTTGGTCTTAATCTATCTTATATATTTAGTAAGTAAAGTATCAAACTTATAGTTGAATAACGGAAGAACCGCCTCTGGCGGTTCTTGTTCTTCATGTTATATAGGAAATCGCAGCTATTCTATTTGATGTAAGTTTTTTTTCTATATTTGGAGTATAATGATTGAAAAAGGGGAATGAAAAAAGCTAGAAGGAGTTTTTTATATCATGAAACCTACGATTTACGACATTGCACGTGAAGCTGGTGTATCGATAGCAACCGTATCAAAAGTAATCAATAATACAGGGAGAATCGGGGATAAAACCAAACAAAAAGTAATGAAGGTGATGAAGGACCTTGATTATCATCCAAGTATTGTTGCATCTGCTTTAACGGGAAAGAAAACGCATACAATTGGTCTCCTCATACCAGATATTGCAAATCCATTTTTTGCTGAAATCGCCCGAAGTGTTGAAGACATGGGGAATGAATTAGGTTTTAGTGTGATGATGTGCAGTACGGATAACAACATAGATAAAGAGTCCAAATATATTTCATTATTAGAACAAAAAAGAGTGGATGGTATCATACTGGCTACTGGAACTCAAAACACAACTATTTTGCAAAATCTATTAAAGAAAAAAGTACCGATTGCATTAATTGCTAGGGACATGCCTTCCCTTCCTGTAGATACTGTATTAGTAGATGATTATATGGGGGGGTACGAAGCTACTTCCCACTTAATTAAATTAGGTCATCAAAAGATTTCCATTATTGCAGAGGATTTAACAGTAATGAGCAGTAAAGAGCGTATTCGAGGCTACTGTCAAGCTTTAGAGGATCATGGATTAGCATTTGATGAACGTCTTTTACACGTAAGTGATTTTACTATTGAAGGCGGAAGAAAAGTAGCAGCTAAGATCCTATCTGAAAACAATTCAGCTACTGCTATTTTTGCTTGTAATGATTTACTTGCAATGGGAGCTATACAAGCGGCTCGAGAAAAAGGAATTCAAATTCCAGAGGACTTGTCCATCATCGGATTTGATAATACAATCTTAGCTTCAATATGTGACCCTCCTCTGACTACAATCGCACAACCCATACAAGATATGGGTAAAAAAGTTGTAGAGTTGTTAGTAAAGGAGATTAAAGAGGAAAAAACGACTAAACAACGTGTTGTATTGATGCCGAAATTGGAAATTCGTAAGACAACTTCCGAGATTCATATAAATTTGGTATAAAAAATATTAAAGATGATAGCAGAGTTATTTATAAATAACTCTGCTATCATTATTTAAGAGTTTATTTAATCCTCATTCTGGATCAGAATGAATTAAGTTCACTTGTTTAAATATAATTCAAACCAATCGATGATTTCTTTTTTGTATTCATCAGAATAAGCACTTAAAGAATGATCCCCATATGGGTACTCTATGTATTTATAATCTTTTTGATATTTTTTTAACTGATCAACCATATTTCTAGCTTGATCTACTGGAACTCTCCAATCTTTTTCACCATGCAATATCAAGGTTGGTACGTCGATTTCATCTGCCCAATAAACAGCAGAACGTTTTTCATATTCTTCTCTATCAAGAATAGGGTCACCAACTAGCTCATTCAAAATCAGCTTCATGTCATTACGTTTCTCATATAAATCTAATTGATCAGTCACCCCACTAATTACAGCCGCAGCCTGAATATCTAAATCATGTTTGATTGCTAAGTAAGTCATCATCCCACCGCGAGAAGCACCAAGCATGACTTTTTGATCCATATCTACATAGGGAAGTTCTTCAGCTACGTGGATCAAGTTTAAAACATCATTAATATCTGAACCACCGAGTTCTTCTTGTCCTTCACCACCATCGTTACCACGATACTGAGAGGCGAGAACTACATATCCTTGATCTGCCCAAAATGATAAATATTGTAATGTTTTTTCATTGATCACTCCGAATTCTCTATTGCCACCACGGTTAAAAATTAGTAAGGGAGCTTTGTCTTCAATCGTTTTTGGTTTTACTATAAATCCGACCACCTTAAAATCATCACTTAAATATTGCATACGATAAGTTTCCACGTTATTTGAATAAGAAGATTCTATATCCAATAATTCTTGATTGACAATAATGTTATCTTTTTCATATGTACAAGCACCCAAAATAACTAGAGAAAGCAGTGTCATGATTAGTGTGAATTTTATCTTCATCTTCTGCCTCCTTAATAATAAATATATTTTAAACTACGTTCAATTATAGAGTTGGTTTCACTAAAAAGTAGAGAATTAGAGAACATCCATGTAGAAGTGCTTATCCTTTTTTAATAAAATAACGTTGCTACTAGAACATATATTCTGTAAAATGGGATGTATAATATTTGTATTGGAAAATGAAGATATGGTTGATAAGGAGTTTAAATCATGAATAGATTAACGGGTAAATTTAATTCCCTTCATGAATTAATTAAAGAAATTAAAAACATGCCTCAGTACAAAGCACAAATTACACATTGGCATACGATTCCAGCTAAAGAAGCACGTTGTGCTGAATTCCCTGAACAAATACAAAATGAATTGAAACAGGTTTTTTTGGACAGGGGCATTTCAAGTTTATACACACATCAAGCAGAGTCCTTTCAAGAAATAAATAAGGGAAATCATGTAGTGACAGTAACTCCTACAGCATCAGGGAAAACATTATGTTATAACTTGCCTGTATTGCAACGTTTATTGGAGGACAATAGTGCTAGAGCTTTATATATGTTCCCTACAAAAGCATTGGCGCAGGATCAGGTGGCAGAAGTTAATGAACTGATCAATTTATTAGAAGTGGATATAAAGGCCTATACCTATGATGGAGATACAGCACCAACAGCCAGGCAAGCGATACGAAATGCTGGTCATATCGTAGTCACGAATCCAGATATGTTACATTCAGCCATTCTCCCTCATCATACAAAATGGGTAAAGTTGTTTGAGAATCTGCAATTTATTGTTATCGATGAATTACATACATATCGAGGTGTATTTGGTAGTCATGTTGCCAACGTATTACGCAGATTAAAACGAATTTGTAATTTTTATGGCTCAAATCCTCAATTTATTTGTACTTCAGCAACCATTGCGAATCCGAAGGAACATGCAGAACGATTATTAGAACAAAAAGTATATTTAATTGATAAAAATGGGGCACCTGCGGGTGAAAAACATGTCGTTTTTTATAATCCTCCTATTGTGAATCAACAATTAGGCATTAGAAGAAGCAGTGTGTTAGAATCTCAAAAACTAGCAAGTTTATTGTTGAAAAACGGTATTCAAACCATTGTGTTTGCTCGAAGCAGAGTGCGTGTTGAAATTTTATTAACTTACTTACAGGAACAAACCAAGAATGAATTTGGTACAAAATCTATCCGTGGTTATCGTGGAGGATATTTACCAAAACAAAGAAGAGAAATCGAACGAGGATTAAGAAATGGGGAAATTCGTGGTGTCGTTTCTACGAACGCACTGGAATTAGGGATTGATATTGGTCAATTGCAAGCGTGTGTGATGAACGGATATCCAGGTAGCATTGCGAGTACATGGCAGCAATCAGGCAGAGCGGGTAGAAGACAGGAAAGCTCTCTCACTTTTATGGTTGCAAGCAGCAATCCATTAGACCAATATATTATTCAAAATCCACAATTTTTCTTTGAAGCAACACCAGAAGAAGCAAGAATAGAAGCAGATAATTTATTAATTTTAATAGATCATATCAAATGTGCCGCTTATGAATTACCGTTTGAAAAAGGAGAAAAATTTGGAGGAGAGACATTACTAGAAGTATTGGAGTTTTTAACTGAAGAAAAGGTACTGCATCAAGTGCAAGATCGTTGGTATTGGATGGAGCAATCGTTTCCAGCTCATAATATTTCATTACGTTCTGCTGCCCAAGAAAACTTTATTATTATAGATATGACAGAAGGTAGCAGGGTCATTGGGGAAGTGGATCGTTTCAGTGCTCCTACTTTAATTCACGAAGAAGCAATTTACATTCATGAAGGTATACAGTTTCAAGTAGAAAAATTGGATTTTGAAGAGAAAAAAGCGTTTGTAAGAAAAGTGGATGTTGACTATTTTACAGATGCAAACCTAGCTGTCCAATTGAAAGTACTTCAAGTAGATAAACAAACTGAAACAAATTCGCATGAAATTCAATATGGTGAAGTAACGGTAAACGCTAAAGCAACATTTTTCAAAAAAATAAAATATAAAACACATGAGAATATTGGGTCTGGTCCGATTCATCTACCAGAAGAAGAATTGCATACCAGCTCGTATTGGTTTTCATTTGCTGAGAATATCTTAGAAAATCGAAGCAAAAATGATCTGCAATTTGCTTTACTTGGTCTTTCAAACGTATTAGTTCATATTGCACCGTTATATTTAATGTGTGATCCGATGGACATTAGAGTGGTGCCACAGGTCAAAGCCATTCACACTAAATTACCAACGATATTCTTTTATGATCGTTACCCTGGGGGAGTGGGATTAAGTGAACGTTTATATGAAGTACACCATGCACTGTTAGAACAAGCAAAAGAATTAATTCAAGGTTGTACTTGTTTAAGCGGATGTCCTGCCTGCGTAGGTCCCATCGAAGAGGTTGGATTAACTGGGAAAGAGTTCGCATTAGAATTACTAGGTGTTTTGATTAATGAAAACAATAATGAACTGATTCATTGATTAAGTTTATCTGCTGCAAAATTCTGAATCTATTGAGGGGGGATAAGGTTGAGCCAATTAAAAAATAGATTAAATAGATTGAAAAAAACTCAAGCATCAATAGATAATAAAGTAATTTCTTCTCATTTGAAAGGTGGAGAGTGGGGAGAGGTAGGAGCAGTTACAAAAACGAATGCATACGGCTCTTTTGTAAAAAGAGAGATAAGGATTCCATTGCAAGAAAAGATTGGTTTTTATCCATTATATCAATTGGTAGGTAGTGCTCAAGCCTTATCCCACTTGCAATCCATAAAATCAAATGTTCTACATGATAAAATGTTATTTTTTGATACAGAAACAACTGGTTTGGGGATTGGTGCTGGGAACGTACCGTTTATGCTTGGAATTGGTTATTATACAGATGATGCATTTATAGTAGAGCAGTTATTTATTCGTAATCCGAGTGAAGAATTAGCTATGTTGGCTTATATAAATGAGAAGTTCCAACACTTTACGCATCTAGTCTCTTATAATGGTAAAACGTTTGACTTACCTTTACTCAAAAATAGATTCATAATTCATCGATTGACTTATGAAGGGGAACATTTGGAGCATATAGATTTATTATATCCAGCTAGAAGTTTGTGGAGAAATTCTTTAACTACTTGTAAGTTAAGTCATGTAGAGCGCAAAAGATTAGGAATTCATCGTGTAGATGATGTGCCTGGTTCTATGGCACCTACATTATATTTTAAATATTTAATAGAAAAAGATCCTAACATTGTGGCGGATGTATTTCGTCATAATAAAGTAGATATTGTAACCTTAGCTATATTAAGTATTTATTTTGTTTCATTGTTTGAAAAAAGAGATGTATATTCAAATTTAGAATTAGATGAATTATATCGATTATGTGTTTGGTTCAATAATATGGAATTAACAGATTTGTTTCAATATGTTTATGAATTGCTCACTACTAGAGTTATAGAGGAAGATCCGAATTATTTTATTCCCCTAGCTATGATCTTTAAGAAAAAAAAGGATGTTGAAACGTCCGTTTCTTTATGGAAAAAGTTCATTGAACTGCAAGGACATCAACGAATAATAAACACTGAACCATATATAGAGTTGGCAAAATACTATGAACATCGTAAAAAGGATTTTAAACAGGCAATATACTACACAAAAGAAGCGGAGCTAAGAGTGTATAATAGGATTTCTCTATCAAAAAGGAACCAAAAATATACTGAAATATTGCAAGAAATTCAAAAAAGGAAGAATAGGTTGGAAAAGAAAATAAAGTCTAGAGTGAATGAAGTAGATCAAAATAGTGTTGTGGAATTAAGACAAGTTGAAATGAATGTATAACACTCCTTCTAATATAAAGGAGTGTTGTATTGTTAAGTTATGCTATTTAAATTTCACTTCTTTTACCTTCATAACATTTTCGACATACAGAATGGTATGATTCGTTGCCACCAATTTGGATCTGTTCTCCTGAATATACAGGTTTGCCATCTTCGAACCGCAGTACCATCGTTGCTTTTCGACTGCAAAAGGAGCATATTGTTTTAATTTCTTCAATTTTATCAGCATATAAGAGCATGTATTGACTACCTTCAAATAATTCATTACGGAAATCATTTTTGAGCCCATATCCAATAACAGGAATATGAAAGTTGTCTACTATTTTAGCCAACTGTAAGACTTGGTCTTTTTTCAGAAATTGTACTTCATCAACTAGAATACATGCGATGTTAGATTTTTCTTTTACAGTATCTATTAAGTTTGTATCATCGTAAATAGGAATGGCTTTTCTTTTAAATCCAATCCTTGAAGAGATGTAACCAACTTCATCTCGATCATCTATCCCAGAAGTAAAGATTAAGACATCTTTACCATGTTCCTCGTAATTGTGTGCTACTTTTAATATATCAATTGATTTTCCGCTGTTCATTGAACCGTATCTGAAAAAAAGCTGTGCCATTTGATTTCTCCTCTCAAGTTCATCTTACAATATCATATACCATAAGCGAGGAAACAGGGAACCCATTTACGTTAATACGATATAATGGAAAAATAAAAACACTTCTCTAATGCAAAAGAAGTGTTCATTGTAACGTTTATCGTTTAAAGAACCCCTTAGGATTACACGACCCTTCACATAGTCCTTCTGGAATACTAGAATTACATTTATTTTCATCGATTGTGAAATTATCACTTTCTAATGAGTTATTTTGGATATCTGGGATATTTCCAAATAAACAGTTAGAACGGATTCCAAAGAAATCTATTGTAGAATCTTCTATAATGATTCCAGCTTCTCTATTGTTTTCTATACAATTTTGATCTACGATCGTTCGAATTTCATTATCAAATAATTCATTCACTTGTATTCCATTGCTTTTATTCATTTGACAAATATTTTTTATAATACGATTACCAAGACCAGTTAATTCAATTCCGTTACTTTTATTTTTATTACACACATTGCCCCAAATGATGTGAGTAATCTCGGTTGCATTAATACCATTTAATGAATTTCCAATTGCTTTATTCAAAAACCATAAATTATCATCAAATCGTGAGAGAAATCCGTTGTTTTTATTATCTATAGCACAGTTTTCGATGCAAATATGTTCATCATTGAATGAAAAACCATTTAAACGATTATTTTTTGCTTCGTTAAACAAAAATAAATTACAATCGACAACTATAAAACCATGATCTTGATTTTCAATTGCTTTACATTTAATAAAGTAATTAGTATCTTCGCCATTAAACCCATTTTTCCCATTCATTATTGCTTCACACTGATTGAAAAAACTTACATCATCTGTGATCATAAATCCATCTTCCATATTATTTTTTGATTGAATTTTTTCTAATGTATTAAACTGCTCCTCTATGTTTACTCCATTGACCCCAAAATTTTGTACCGATAGATTTTCTAAAGAATTGAGGCGGCTGCTAATTGTAATGCCATCACCTCCAATATTTGTGCCATCAAGGATTGTTTTGCATATGCCTGATCCAGCAATTCGGAGACGACTTTTTGTATTCGGGATGTTTACTTGTTCAGGAAATATCCCTTTACTTATGTTGATTTGAAAACCTGATAAAGTATCCAGATTATTAATAGCCTCAGATATAGTGTCAAAATCTCCTGGTACACTGACAGCGTCATTTCTTTGGCATAATCCATCTGGCATACTAGTCTGACAAACGTTGTCTGCAAAGGTACAATTCGTTATTAATTGTTCTACTAAGATATCTGGAGTGTTGCCTCTTAAACAATTGGAACGAACAGCAGTCTCATCTCCAGCAATATGAACACCAGCCTCCTTGTTATTTTTTACGATGTTTAGATCAATGACATTCTCATTGTCTACCACCTGAATTCCAGCTTTTTTATTATTGATTACATGATTTTTTATAATTCTTGTTACGCCATTCACTGCTAAAATACCATTTAAAACATTGTTTTTACTAACATTATCAAATAATATTACTTCACTATCTATTAAAAATCCATTCACCTTATTTTCCAATGATTTGTTAAATGCATATATATTTTCAAACGAGGTAATGGAATCACTAAAACCGTTGCCCCCATTTTTTATAGCAGAACTTGAGAAAATATAACATCTTCTTCCTCCTACAAGAAATCCATTTTTAGTATTTTGTTTGGCTACACAACAAAATATTAAATTCTTACTAACATTGCTTTCTACTAATAGTCCGTTAGATTTATTATTTATCAATTTACAATGCATAATAAAAGTATTACCTCTTCTTGAAATGATTCCATCTCCAGCATTTCCATTTATTTCGCATTCAAATACCATATTTCTTCTACCATTGTTTAGTTCAATTCCTATTTTATTGTTTATGACTTGTACCTTATGGATAATATTTTCTTGAAAATTCACAAAAATTCCTGTGCCTTTAAAGTTCTGCACTGTTAAATTTTTAATGGTAACTAATTGATTATTTATTGTAATGCCATTAATAATACCTAAAGTCTGCCCATTAATGATTGTTTTTCCTTTACCTGCTCCTATAAGGCGAAGCCCATCTATATTAATAGTAAGCTCTTCAGGGAAATTTCCTTCACCTACTCTAATAGTATCGTATGGAGCAGATACTGCTAATGCATCATTAATCGTTGGAAATTCAGCAGTTGGAACTTTCCGTACAGTCATCTCGTTTTGTCCCTTCTAATTTTTAGTAATTGTTACATCATATGAAACCTAAAAATAAAAGTCCTAGATAAGTGCCCTTTTTTTATAAAGATAGGCAATGTGGATTAGGCAATCGTTTGATTTTAATTTATACATGAGAAATAGGGCAGATGAACCAGACAAGAAACACATAATATGCATAACTTAAAGAAAAATCAATATAGGTGGGTGAGCAGAATGGATAATCTTTTTTTGAAAAATCAAATTAATCAAGCTAGACAAATGTTAAATCAACAAATGGAACGTATACAAGGAAAAGGGGGGCAAAGTGGGCAATTAAAGTTACAGCATGATTATTTTAAAAGTTTACATGAAACGATGAATCAACAATTAAATCAAGTGAAACAGTTTCAAGGAAATGAGAAAATCAATGGGAAGATTGATCAGAATCGAGATATGCTTGACAAACATTTGAAAAAAATGAATGAGATGTTATCAAATCTGGGAATTGAAGGAGAGGATAATAAGTTAGATGCGTTTCATAAAAAAATGAATAACTTATTGGACTCATTTCTAGAAAAAAAGAAGTGAATATTTTTGATATGATTAAGTTGTCATAGAATAGACAACAATGTGAATAGACATCGCTTGATTTTACTTGATTTCACGTTAAAATAAAGGGAACCTTTCTTTATTGTGAAGGAAGGTGAAGGGTGATTACAAATGTATTTTGGATGCCATGTAAGTATTCGACATGGGTTTCTAAATGCAGCTAAGACTGCAACACAACTACGAGCAAGATCTTTCCAGTATTTTCCGAAAAACCCGAGAAGCTTAAAGATAAAAGAGTTAAATCATTTGGATGCTCAGGCTTGCGATAAATGGTGCAAAGAAAATAACCTGGTATCGATTGCACATACACCGTATCCAACAAATTTAGCTGTGGATGAGAAGACAAGAAATTTGATGGTGGCATCAATTTTGAATGATCTTGAGATCGCAAATGCTTGTGGGTCATTGGGATTAGTTGTTCATTTTGGTAAATATAGTGAAAAAAATACGTTACAAGGATACAAAAATATATTACAATGTTTAAATGAAGTACTTTCTCAATGGAATGGAAAAACATTAATTTTACTAGAAAATCAAGCAGGTATGGGTACCAAAATGGGGATGACCTTTGAGGAATTGCTGCAAATTCGTAATTTAGCGCTTTTTTCAGAAAAAATTGGTTTTTGTTTTGATACCTGTCATGCTTATGCAAGTGGGTTATGGAATGAAACGAATTGGAATGAAATGTGCCGTCATGGTGAAAAACTTGGTTTTTTTTCACATGTGAAAGCAGTACATTTAAATGATTCCAAATATCCCAGTGGATCTTACCGTGACCGCCATGAAAATATTGGGTATGGTACTATAGGAGAAGATCGGTTTGAGTTGTTTTTAAAGTCAAATTGGTTGAAAGCGATTCCGATTATATTAGAAACACCAACTTCTGAACAATTTTCTTTTCAACATGAGTTGGAAATTATAAATAGATTAATTCATAAAGGGAGATAGAAGATGATTAATGTTTATCTAGACGATTTACGACCTTGTCCTAAAGGTTTTGTATTAGCTAAAAATATTGAAGAGTGTATTGTTTTGTTACAAGAAAGTAATGTGAATATATTATCTCTAGATTTTGACTTAGGTTGGAATGAACCTACAGGATATGATTTAACAAAAATGATGGTGGAAAAAAAATGCTACGCAAAGGAAATATATCTGCACACCTCTGATTCAAATGGTAGAATGAAAATGTACCAGTTGTTATATCAACACAAACCAGACGATGTAGTATTGCATAATGGTCCGATGCCATATGAATTATTAGAGCAGTATATGTAGAATTTGTTGAAACAGGTGAGCAGATGATTAAACTAAACCGGGTTTATTTTAGAAGAGAATCTAGAGAGATTCTATCAAATATTAATATCGAAATGAATAAAGGTGAACATTGGGTTATTCTTGGGAAAAATGGTTCAGGAAAAACAACCATTCTAGAGATGTTAAATGGTTATTTATTTCCTAGTCAAGGTACTATTGAAGTACTTGGATATCAATTTGGGAGTTGTGATGTAAGGGAAGTTCGTAAAAGTATTGGTTATATTAGCCAATCCTTATTAGAAAAATTGAACTACAGTGATCCAGTTTGGGAAGTTGTTGCAACAGGTTTATATGGATTTCTTAGATTTTATCAAGCGATTCCAGATGAGGTTAAAAACAAAGCAGATCAGATGCTGGATGAAATGAACTTATCTCATGTTAAAAATCAACCTCTAGGTTTATTGTCACAAGGTGAACGTAAAAAAGTCTTACTTGCTAGGGCATTAATAAGCGAGCCTGAAATTATTATTATGGATGAGCCTTGTGCTGGTTTAGATTTATATGAAAGAGAAAAACTATTAGTTGAACTTGAAAGATTTAATAAAAATGGTATAAGTTTAATTTATGTAACACATCATGTTGAAGAAATTGTTCCTCTATTTTCGAATGTGATGTTATTGAATAATGGAGAAATCATTTCATCAGGTAAGAAAAAAGAAATATTAACTAGTGAAAGGATAAACCATACATTCCAAATTCCTGTTCAGATTGAATGGAGCAATGATCGTCCTTGGATACAAGTGATATAGCGTGACAATGGTTAAATGATGAAAAGATACAAATAACAGTGCGTGAACTCTTTGATAAGAAGGTTCAATCGGACTGTTAATCTAGGTTGGAGGCTTATTTATGGAACAAGTTATCATTATTGGTGCAGGTCCTTGTGGTTTGTCTGCTGCTTGTGAATTGCAGAAATATAATATAAATCCTTTAATTATAGATAAAGGCTGCGTAGTAAATTCCATTTATCATTTTCCTACTTTTATGCAGTTTTTTAGTACACCTGAATTAATAGAAATAGGTGATGTTCCTTTTACAACGATCCAAGACAAACCAAGTCGGCATGAAGGATTGAATTACTATCGTATGATCGCAGAAAGAAAAAAACTAAGAATTCAAACTTACGAAAAAGTCACATCAGTAATAAATGATGAGGCCTATTTTAGAGTTTTAACCGAAGATCGTTTTGGTAAGCTTCATCAATATGAAGCTAAAAATGTTATTATTGCAACAGGTTATTATGACAATCCAAATCTATTAAATATTCCAGGTGAGAATTTATCAAAAGTAAGTCATTATTTCAAAGAAGCCCATCCTTATCAGGGCAGGAAAGTCGCTGTCATTGGTTTAAAAAATTCAGCTGTTGATGCTGCCATGGAGCTTCAAAGATGTGGGGCAGAAGTGCTAGTTATTCATAGGAAAGATTATATTTCTAATAGTGTAAAGAAATGGGTACGCCCTTTATTTGAAAGCTTGATCGAAAAAGGAAAAATAAATATGCTTTGGAATTCAGAAGTGAATGAGATAAAAGAGCAGTCTATAGTGATAGAGCAGAATGGCATTAAACATGAGTTTGAGAATGATTTTGTCTTTGCTATGACGGGGTATCACCCAGATCATTCTTTTATTGAATCAATGGGTGTGAAATTTAATAAAGAAACGGGAGCACCAAGGTTTAGCGAAGAAACAATGGAAACGAATGTCAAAGGTTTGTATGTAGCAGGTGTATTAGCTGCAGGTAATGATGCAAATGCCATTTTTATTGAGAATGGAAGATTTCATGGGAAGATCATTGCCAAGGATATTTTTGAAAGAAGAAATTGAGGGGTGAAAAAATGAACCCAGTAGCAAAAATGTTAATTATAGTTGGTGTGGTTCTTATTTTGGGTGGAATTGTTTGGCAAGTTGGTGGTCGATTTCTGCAAATAGGTAAGCTCCCTGGAGATATCTTTATAGAGAAAGAAAATTTTAAATTTTATTTTCCTATTACTACTTGTATATTAATCAGTGTGGTGGTATCAATCATTTTTTATCTAGTACGTTTGTTTAAATAATGCTTTGAGTTAGAGTTAGTATCGGACCTCCTCTCTGTAAGCTCCGAAAGCTTTTATTCTTTTCGTTCTCGTAATGTGGTATGATGCTTGTATTGTTTAATTGTAGGTAATATTTTTAATATTATTTGGGGTATAGGGATTAAAGTATCCTATGGGAGAGAATCATGAAATGGATTTTAGTATAGAAGTCATTGTCATTTTATTTTTTGTGGCTATCCTCGCAGGGTGGGTAGATACCATTGCTGGTGGTGGAGGGTTGCTCACTTTACCAGCGATGATGTTGGCTGGTTTGCCTCCTGCAACGGCAGTAGCAACCAATAAACTTCAAGGTAGCAGCGGAACATTTATTGCTACGATGTTTTTTATAAAAAACGGGTCTATAGATCTTAAAGAGATAAGGTTGTCAATTTTAATGACTTTTTTGGGAGCTGTTATTGGCGGTTGGTTTATGTTGCAGATACGTGCTGAATATCTTGAGATGTTATTACCTTTTTTACTTATTTTTATTGGGTTGTATTTTTTGTTTTCACCTAATATTGAAAATAAAGATCGAAAAATGAAGATGAGGTTATCACTGTTTTCCTTAACTATAGCCCCTCTTCTTGGTTTATATGATGGTTTTTTTGGTCCAGGTACGGGTAGTTTAATGGCATTATCGTTTATTGCGTTATGTGGGTACGGTGCTTCAAAAGCAACTGCTCATGCAAAAATTTTGAATTTTACAAGTAATATTTCTGCTTTACTATATTTTGTATTATTCGGACAAATTGCTTGGGTTATTGGAATCATTATGATGCTTGGTCAAATCATAGGTTCATTCATTGGAGCGAAGATGGTATTAGAAAAAGGAGCATCATTAATAAAACCAGTCGTAATTACTGTTTGTTTTTTCATGGCCATTCAAGTTTTTTGGAAAAACTTTGGGTAGAGCTAGATTTTGTTTATACTAATGATTATTTTAGTATAAAAAGTGAAAGGAGAAAGTGTAATGGATTTTAAAGAATATCAAATGAAAGCAATGCGAACTGCAGCGGGATCTGACTCGGAAAAATTGTTATTGAACGCCGCTTTGGGGTTGTGTGGTGAAAGTGGGGAGGTTGCAGATCAACTAAAAAAACATATTTTTCAGGGTCATGAACTTGATAGGAAGAAGTTAGAAATGGAATTGGGTGATGTTTTGTGGTATATAGCTGCAGGAGCAGAAGCTTTAGGAATTTCATTGGAAGAAATCGCAAAAGGCAATATAACAAAATTAGAAAAGAGATTTCCTAACGGGTTTGAGTGTGAGAAGAGTATAAATCGAGTTGAATAGTAATGAAATAATCAATATTGTAATAGCTACATCCCAGAGAAGCCCCATAAAAGTTTGATGTTTTTTTGGTAAGAATAGGATATAATTGACCTATGGTAGATCGATAAAATGTCAGATAAGGATGTGATGTTCTACTATGTTTGATTACATATATAAAAACAAATTACTCTCCTTTACTTTAGGCACTATTCTGCTTTTTACAACTAGCTGTGGAATAGATGAAGCTACAAATGAAAATTCAAACTCAGAGACTGCGATTAGTTCAAGTGGTATTGATATTAATGAAAATTTAGATGAACTTACAGAGCTAAAATATGTTCAAGAAGCTTTGTTAGTACAGATTGAATCAGAGGAAGAATTAATAGATCGATTTAAAGAAGCATTAATCTTGAGAAGTGGTGCTTTAGCTAGAGTATATTTAGATGAAACTTTAAAAAAAGAAATCACCATATTACCATTAGGCGGTATTGGTATGTCTAATCGTCAGGTCGCAGAACTAACGGTTCTGTCTAAGCAAAAAATTGGTGAATTTAAAACAAGCTTTGACATCAAATACACACTAGAATCAGGTGCATCAGATATTATAAAAATTACTGTTTCAAAAGAAGATTTCTCGGGGCATAAAGCTTATATCATTACAGATATAGATGGGGAGATTCCTTCATTTACATCAGAGTTAACTTGAAATAATTATTATTAAAAAATAGAACGTACGTCCTATGGAAAATAAATAACTTATATATTATTATTTTCTTATATTGGTATGAATAGGGAATAGTTATTAATTTCAGTAGTAGGTGTTCCAACATGATTCAAAATTATTTAACCCCTAAGGACTGCTTAGGTGATCGTTATCGAATCTTATCCATTATAGGACAAGGTGGGATGGGTGCAGTTTATTTAGCAGAGGATTTAAAGCTGCGAGGTAAGCGCTGGGCAATAAAGGAATCTAAGGAAAATGAACATATTCAGAATTTTAAAAAGGAAGCGGAAACTCTAATCCAATTAAACCACCCTTACTTGCCTAATATTGTCGATTATTTTCCTCCAAATGAAAAAGGACTTAGTTACTTAGTAATGGATTATATTGATGGACAGAACCTAGCTCAGAAATTTAAAAATATGGGAAATCATCTTTCATTTGAAAAAGTGATAAAATATGCTATTCAAATATGTGAACTCCTTCATTATTTACACCACCATTCTAAAAACCCAATTATATATAGAGATTTAAAACCTTCTAACGTGATGATAGATCAACAAGATAATGTTAGACTGATAGATTTTGGTATTTCACGTAGTTTTAAACAGCATAAACAGCAGGATACTGTTCATTTAGGAACAGTGGGATTTGCCGCACCTGAGCAATTCGAAGACAAACAAACGGATCACCGAACAGATTTATTTAATTTAGGTGCAATGTTATATTATTTTTTAACAGGAGGCCATTATTATACCAGTCCAAAATCACTTGAGAATACGAATATTCCCTTCCAAATAATTCGAGTGCTTCAAAAATTACTACAATTTAATCCTGAAAATCGATATCAGGATACGTTGCAAGTAAAAAGAGATTTAGAAAAATTACAGTTTACTGGACAAAGTTTGGATTCTCCCAACAAAACTAGTTTGCATGCAAGCCTTCAATTTGAACCTAAGATTATAGTAGTAGGAAATATGTATCAAGGTGCAGGCTCTACCTTTATTTCAATATCTCTAGCAAGAATGTTTCATCATTTTAAAATAAAGAATGCACTAATTGAATACCCTACCAACGTTCCTGAATTGTATAGTTTATTAAATGGAGAAAAGAACAAACCTAAACAGTATGAGTTTTTATTTGATCAGTATCATTCATATCATAGGAGCTCAAATAAATTAGAATGGAATTCAGGATTTACAACATGGTACCCTTTACCATTGTCAAATCATACTCAACATGATAAAAACGGTTCACAAACAGAAATTCAGAATTTACTTTTTAATATTAGAAAACCAATTATGATAGTAGATATTTCAAATGGATGGACACATCCAAGCGTTCAACAGTTATGTAATAGTGCTGATGAAATATGTTTTGTTGTAGATTCTATTCCAACAAAGTTTAGCGCAGGAATATCCCAAGATCAATTAAAAAAAGCTACTAGATTGAAACAGACTAGTAAAAACGTTCATTTTATAGTAAACCGTGACTTAAATGCAATGGTCAGAAAACTTTGGAATAACACTTTACCTTGGAATCCTAGTTGTTATATACCAAATTTTCCTTTTGAGAATGTTCATGAACACATCTGGAAAGGGAAGATGTTTCAAGACGAAAAGAATATTAAAAGTAAATTATTAGAAGAATTGTATCCATTCATTAGAAAGATTGTCCCTAAGAATATGTTAGAGCAGCAAGCCAACAAAACGGGAAAGATAAAAAAATGGTTTCAATAATAACTTTAAAAATATGAATTATTAATAAAATATATGATTGCGGAAGCACCGCAGATCATCGACATCAGTCGGTATCTGTGGTTTTTTTGCATCTAAATTTATAAAAATTTTCAGCCCTCTTTATTAACCTTAGGGGATCTTAAATCGGTAAGTTTTCTTTATTGAAAGGAGATTTGAATGGATAAAATTTTACTCATAGTAGCATCAAATGATAGAGAATATATAGATGGTTTTTCAAGCTACATAAGAACCTCAGAAATTGGGAAAGAGTTCTCGATTACTTTTTTTACAGATCAACAACTGATAAATGAGTATTTGCAAAAAAATGCAGCAGCCAATGTATTACTTATTGACGAAACTTGGATGTCAGTTGAAGTTAATACATCCATTAACATTCAAGTACTTTGTGAGTCAAATAAGGGCTTGGAAAATTGTAATTACAAATATCATTTTAAATATCAACCTATAAATGATTTACTAATGGCTGTAAAAAAGGGTTACATTGAAACTTATAACATAGTTCCTGAAAATAAGAATAGTCAGGCTCATAAAACGAAAGTGATCTCTGTATTTTCACCAGCTGGTGGAAGTGGTAAATCCGTTTTTTCTATTAACTTAATTAAACAATTAACTATGATGGATGAAGAAGTATTTTACTTAAATCTTGAGACAATATATCCGTTTCAATTTTATATACAAAGCGATGACCTAACAAATCAATTTTCAAAACTGCTTTATTATATAAAAACGAATCCAGCATTTTTGCAGAATCAGTTAGATGATTATTTAAGCTACCATCCAGTATTACATTGTGATTATATTAATCCATCTTCACAAATGAATGACACCTTAGATCTTCAATTGAATGATATAAAAACATATATCCAATTGATAAAGGAAACGAAAAAATATAATGCCATTATTATAGATTGTTCGAGCTCATTACATGAAAGAATGATAGGAGCCTTACAACAAAGTGATTATATAATGAATATTCTTATAGATGATATTCAATGTATTTTAAAAATGAAGCAACTGATTCAGGAGTCTAACGAATTGTCTGGAGTGGGTTTGAGTGAAATCTTGTCTTCAAAAAACATATATATTATGAACAAATATACAAATGAATGTAAAAATAATTTAGATGAACATGGTTTTTATATCCATGCGTATTTACCATATATTCCACAATGGAAATCTGTAAAACATATTGATCAGCTATTAACTCAAGATGTGTTCAATGAGAAGGTGATTCAAGCATATAAACAATGGACTGGCTATCTTGGAGGGAAGTTAGATGATTGATTTAAACCTATTAAACAATATAAAGAAACAGGTTATTACTCAACTTAATGTAGCTGATGATATTTCTAACGAGCAATTAAAAGAAATGATTGAAGAAATCGTGTTTCAATTTTCGGAACAATATTATTTGACCTCCAAGCAAAAATATGATTATGTTATGCGTTTATTTCATTCTTTTAGAGGGTTAGATATCTTGCAACCGATAGTAGATGATCCTTCTATTACAGAAATTATGATTAACAACTATGATGAAATTTTTATTGAAAAGGAGGGTCAAGTGACCCCTTATGATGGCCAGTTTGAAAGCCAAGAAAAACTTGAAAATGTTATTCAAACCATAGTTTCAAAGGTAGATCGAGCAGTAAATGAATCCTCCCCTATAGTAGATGCTAGATTAAAAGATGGGTCTAGAGTGAATGTAGTATTGCCTCCTATCGCATTAAAAGGACCAACAATGACCATTAGAAAATTTCCTGAAAAACCTTTGTCAATTGATCGGCTTATTTCCAATGATTCCATCTCACAAGAAGCAGCTGATTTTTTACAACAATTGGTTATATCAAAATACAACATTTTTATTGGAGGTGGTACCGGATCAGGGAAAACAACTTTTCTAAATATTCTTAGCGATTTTATTCCAAGTGATGAAAGAATTATTACAATTGAGGATTCTGCTGAATTACAAATTAGAAACATTCCAAATTTAGTAAGTATGGAAACTAGGATAGTAAATACAGAGGGGAAAGGAGAAGTTTCCATTCGTGATTTAATCCGATCCTCTTTAAGAATGAGGCCAAATCGTATTATTGTAGGTGAAGTTCGTGGTGAAGAGGCATTGGACATGCTTCAGGCTATGAATACTGGACATGACGGTTCTTTATCGACAGGTCATGCAAATTCAGCAAAGGATATGTTAAGTAGATTAGAAATAATGGTTTTAAGTGGCACTAATTTGCCTGTAGAAGTCGTTAGAAAACAAATTAGTTCTTCCATTGATATTATGGTTCATTTATCACGAATGAGAGATTGCACTAGAAAGGTACTTGAAATTTGTGAGGTGAAGGGTGTGAAAAATGGAGAAATTCAATTAAATCAACTCTATCAATTTGTAGAAGAAGGTGAAAAAGATGGAATGATAACTGGAGGGTTACACCCTACAGGAAGTACTTTAAAAAATCGGAATAAGTTAAAAATGGCAGGATATTAGTTTAGTGGTGGTGTGATTATGATTGACTATACTCATTTTTCTTTGTCAAAAAAACAATATATTTTGACATTGTTTATTGCCGGGTGTGTATTTTTTCTAATTACTTATGTGTTTTTTATGAATTTCA
Source organism: Chengkuizengella marina (assembly GCF_009910845.1). Lineage (GTDB taxonomy): Bacteria > Bacillota > Bacilli > Paenibacillales > KCTC-33759 > Chengkuizengella > Chengkuizengella marina. The sequence continues at coordinate 62,043 of NZ_SIJB01000007.1, forward strand.
TCATTAGTTTTATTTTTGCAGCATGTGCTTTATTTATTCCTAAATATAGAGCGCAGCAGTTAAACATAAAGAGGAGAGAAGAGTTAATTTTACAGTTTAAACAGGCTCTAGCTAGTTTGTCTTCTTCTTTATCAGCAGGGAGATCAATTGAAAAGGCACTTGTTTATACATTGGAAGATTTAAGAACAATATACCCTAATGAAAATACGTATATTATTCAAGAGTTTAAGATGATGAATTTACAAATTAGGAATGGTGCCTCAGTTGAAAGTGTATTTCAAAACTTTAGCGACCGTGCAAAGATCGAAGATATCTCCAATTTTGTTGAAGTGTTTAAAATCTGCACAAGAACAGGTGGAAATTTAGTAGAAGTGATTCGTACAACGACAAATATGATCAGAGATAAAATTGAGATTGGACAAGAGATTCAAGTCCTCATCTCAAATAAAAAGTTCGAGACAAGGGTATTGAATATTATTCCATTTGTATTTATAGTGATTTTGCGTTACAGCTCCCCAGAATATATGGCTCCATTATATCAAGGAAAGGGGTCTATCATCATGTTTGTGGCTCTAATCTTTTTAATTCTCAGTTTTATAATCAGCCACAAATTGATGAGGATACAGGTGTAAACGATGAAGAGTTATTTTATATATGTAAGAGAGTTTGGTGATCCATTTCAACTAAATTTTCTAAATCCTATTTCACTGTATATAATAGACCGGCTAAAATTGATGGAGTATTTTTCCTATAAGATGGAGTCATTACATGTGAAACTCCAGTTTTTATATGGTTCTGAAAAAGTGATTCCTTATAAAAAAATGTATATGGCACAAATCATTTCTGCATCAATATGTATGATAGTTTTTTTCATAGGAGTAGTATTCTTTATAGGTACGAGTATTGAATTATTGGTCGTAGGATTGATCCTTCTCATTGTATTACCTTTTTTGTTGTATAGAGAGTTGGTTGAAAGAGTTAACAGGAAGAAAAGAGAGATATTAATGGAGTTGCCAATTTTGTTAAATAAGATTGCCCTATTAGTTAATGCAGGTGAACAAATACAAAGAGCATTGATAAAATCTGTGGAAAGTGAGAAAAGAAATCCTATTCATCCTCTTTACCTAGAATTTCAAAAGGTATGTATGCAATTGAAAAACAATGTTTCGTTTCAACAAGCTCTAGAAGAATTAAGTCAAAGGATTGGAATTCATGAAGTTTCTATTTTTACAAATACAATTTTAATGAATTATCGGCGTGGGGGAGAACAGCTAAGTTTGTCTTTAAGAACTTTGTCTCATCAATTATGGACTTCACGTAAAACAATGGCTAGAACCTTAGGCGAGGAAGCCTCTAGCAAATTAATTTTTCCAATGATTCTTGTATTTATAGTCGTAATTTTAGTGGTTGCAGCTCCTGCAATATTAATGATGAATTGAGGGGAAAAAATGAAAAAAAATGTACTGGTTCAATTAAAAAAACTGTGGAAAGACGAAAAAGGGCTTGGAACATTAGAAATCTTACTAATCATAGGTGTGTTGGTAGCCATTGCTATCGTTTTTCGTAAATGGATTATTTCTTGGGTAAATACTTTGTTTGATGAAACACAAAATGAAATGAAAACAAATTTGGATAGTATCAAAGAGCCTACAACATCAGGTAATTAAAAATGAAAATCATCGGGAAGTCTCTGTCTATTTTGAAAGATAGACGAGGGAACTTCACTATTGAATCCACCTTGGTTTTGCCTATTATCTTTATCGTTACATTATCTACTCTTTTCTTATCGTTATTTATTTATCAAAAAGTAATATTATATTCCATCTCATCATTAACAGCAGAAAGAATTTCATTTAATTGGGATAACAGTTTCAAAGATCCTATCACTGGAAGGGTTTCATCTGAGACATTGGACGATCTTTATTGGAGAGCGTTTCAGGATTCGATCTCACAGATTTTTTTATTTGGATCTAATGAAAGAGAAGTGGTTTTAGAACTCCCTATACAAAACAATGCGAATGGCTCTAGTAGTGTCCTAAAAAAAATGCAAAATAGTGCTCATTTGTTATCTGATTCTTTCATTGGTAAAATCGTTTATTCTAACCATTTAGTATCACGTAAAGTGTCAGTTGAATTAAATAGATTCATTCAAATTCCAAAAGTAATGAAAATGAATAATCATGTTTATTCATATGTTGAATCCTCTATAACCGAACCTGTAGAATTTATCCGGAATATTGATTTACTACGTACGTATATACAAGAGTTAAAGCAACGTAAGATAAATCAGAACAAAGTCAAGGATGCTTTTAATCAGTTTTTTGATTTTGAGAGTCCAACTTCCTTTGCAAAACATGGTGATGCAGCTATTTATTTAGAAAAACTAGTTAAAGGAAACAAATATAAACTTCATACAAGTTATGGTATTAGAAAAATAGATGCATTAGATAGTAATGGTATTGCACATCAAGCCTACTTAACGTTTAATGAGAATCAACTTCGCTCTCAAATGGTAAAGGATATTGAGTTATTAAATAATGGAGAAGAAGTGAGAGGCGTCATTTGGCATTTTTTTAGAAAACATAATCAAACTGTCACGGTAGGTCCTTCTAAAGCATTTGTATCTGAGCTGGAAAGCAAAGGGATTGTAGTAGTCATCCATGATTAATTTTAATGGAGGGTGTGAATTGAGGGATTTTTTAAAATCAAATTCAGGGTCTGTTTCTATCTATTTTATGATCATATTTATTGGCATTTTTATGTTTAATACTGTTTTGATTGATTTTGCTAGAATCAAAATTGCAGATTTACAATCTGAAAAAATTATAAGATCTTCCATTCGCTCTATTTTATCTAGTTATGATGGTCGCTTACAAACTTATGGATTATATACCTTTACAAGTGAAGAGGATGCTTTGAAAATATTTCAAGAAGTGTATGAGGAGAACCTGTCTTATTCTAAGTTAGAAAATACTATACAGCTAAGCTCTTTAGTATTAAATTCATTTGAAATTTCAGGAATCGATTCCTTAGCCAATGAAGACATATTTCAGAGACAAATCCTAGAGGAGATGAAATATAGAGCTCCGATTGAATTTGTGTTGAGTGTATTAGAACCATTTCAACAAGAGGGTTTATCCGATGATTTAAAAGGAACGTCTACATTTTCAAAACAAGCAGGAGATATCGAAAAGTTAATTATTGATAGAGAGAAGAACTTGGATTCTGCATGGTTACAAATACAGCAAATACTAGGATCTTCAGGCAAGATTGGAAGATACTATCATTATTATGATCAGCAGTTTAATGAGATTCATCATTTAGCAGGTGAAATTGGAGTTAAGCAAGTTGATGAAATTAGACAGGAAATGAAAAATTTACAACAAGATGTAGATAACTATCGACATAAGATAGACGTTCTCAATGAAAAAAAAGAAAAGAGTGAAACTGAGACAGAAAAGGTTAGTTTTCAATCAAAAGTTAATAAGTATAAACAGTGGTTGAATGAAATTAAGGATCGAATTTATGATCTTGAAACTTTAGTCAAAAAAATAGAACAATATGCAGAAACTATTTTAATTACTGAATTGCAATTAAATAAGGACTACGAACAGCTAATAGGTGCACAAACATCGATAAATTCAAATATACAAAAAGCACTAAAAGTAAATGATGAATTAGTTGATAAATTAGAAAATGAAAAAATAATGGGGGGAGAGTACATAAGTACTTATGATCGAACTTATTTTAGAAAGATAGAGAGTGAAATAGGAGTTATCATCAGTTTATTTAGTGGAATGAAATCACAATTTGATTCAAAAAAGCTGCTAACTGGATCAGATTATATAATTCGGCATCAAAAACTGCTAGATGCCAATGAAAGAGTATTGAATTATGGATCAGAATTTTATAGCAAACAATTCTTTTTTGAAAATAAACGGATGGATAATAACGCTAAAATAAAAGATCAAAAAGATGAGCAACGTCAAAAAACAGAAAACCAATTAAAACAAATTGCTCAGTTATTACATTCATGTAATGATACAGAGCAACCTATATATGGAAAATTAGAAGATTATAAGGAAAAATATGATCAATTTAATCAAATCAAAGTAAAGGAATCTATGAATTCCTCCATTGATTTAAAAAATGGTGCAGAAGATATAGGTAAGCAATCAATGTCTATAGTGGATAAACTATCAGCTGCACTATTAAGTGTAAGAGATGAAGTATATATGAATGAATTTGCTCTTTCAAAATTTAACTACAGAACATACGAAGACTCAAATGAATTATCAGATCCTAAGCATCACACTTTATTTAATCAAGAGGTTGAATATATACTCTATGGTTTTAATCATTGTGAACTAAATCAAAGCTCAGCTTTTTCTGAAATTTTTTTACTTCGTTTAGCGATAAGAACAATGGAAGCTTTGAGTGATCCTGAACAATCTATCCTTAAGGCAGGTTCTCCATTATTATCATTTTTATGGGCAATAGCAGAAGGAGCAACTAAAGCATATAACGATATGCAAAAACTTATTTCAGGTGAAGAAGTGAAATTATCTCAAAAGTTATCTAAAAGTATAAGTCTAGATTATAAGGATTATTTAAGAGTTTTTCTGTTTTTACATAGCAATGATTCCAACATGATCAGTCGAATGTTGTCGTTAATAGAATTAAATACAAATCAAGATTTAACCCTAAAACTTGTCAGTGTAGAAGCATCAGTTGAAACTTCAATTGGCTTATGGTTTATTCCACGAATGATGGAAATGTTGAGTAAAAATGTACGAGGTGATGAGATAATCATGAATAAAACTATATTTTTCACCTATTAGAGCAAATGTTCAAGTTTACATTGGGAGTGGGATGAGTATGTTAAGAAATAATCAGGGAAGTCTGGTATTAGAAGCAAGTATAGTATTACCTATATTTATATCCGCTTTTCTGGCACTTGTTTCTTTTTTACAAATTGCTTTGGCAGAAATGGCCCTTCATCAAGCAGTGAATGAAGCAACGAAAATAACTGCGACTCATGTATATCCTATCTATATATTAAACAATCATCAATCAATTCAAACCTTTCAAAATGATATGACTAACATGATCCCTGTGCAAATGAATTTATTAGTAGAGTTACAAAAAGAAAATATAAATAATATCACAAATGATATTTTAAATACTATGTTTTTACCGTATTTATTGTTATTTATTGATGAGGGTTTATTACAAAAAGATCAGGTTCAAGTAATAAAAGTGATCTTGCCAAATTTAAAAGATAAACAGAGTGCCTATTTCGGCATAGAAGCTAGTTATTCTATGAATTTATTACTTCCATTTATCGAGCGAGAAGTTATTATTCAGAAAAAGTCACTCGAACGTGTATGGATTGGAGGTTGATCTCAACTGATTCAATATTACTTTTTATTGATTTTTATTTTATTAGCTTTTTATACAGATTTAACTACTCATAAAATACCAAATGTGATTTCAATGACAGCCCTAGTAATGGGATGGGTCTTTCATACTGCTATGAATGGTCTTAATGGACTGTGGTTTTCATTTATAGGTTTTTTTATTGCAATGTTTTTTACGATTTTATTATATTCAATTAGGGCAGTAGCAGCTGGTGATGTTAAGTTGTTCGGTGCAATAGGTGCATGGGTTGGTATAGATGTATCGATTTATATTCTAGCCTATTCAATTTTATTTTCACTCATCTTTGGAATATGTATTTTAATCTTTAAAAAAGAGAATTGGAGTCGTATGAAGTCTGTTTATGTATATATTTTAAATATTTATATATATCGAGACATTAAGTTTATAAAAACGTTTATAACAAATGATAATTTGCAGTTTCCATTTATGATTGGAGTTTTACCTGGGGTTGTTGCTACATATATTCATTTGTTTTTATTGAAAGGTGTGATATAAAAGATGGTCAGTGAAACTTTTGTAGGTAAGATTGTGGACTTCCATTTTGATTATATACATCAAGATGGATTTTACATAACATTATCAAAGCCTAATTTAAGAAGGGACTTATTATCCAATTTACAACTCAATATGATAGAAGCTAATTTGCCACACCAATTATTGCCCATGCAAATAGATGAACATAATTTAAACGTACGTCTTTTATTTGAATACACAAACAAAAGAATGCTTAGTCAACAATTAAAAGTAAGTCAAATTACGATAAAAGAATTTTACAAAATTGTACTACAAATAGTAAGTATCATTCATAAACATAAAGCGATGTTATTAAATGAATTAAATTATATCATTCACCCTGATTTTATTTTTATTGGCAGAGATGTAACTGATATTTACTTAACTTACGTACCCGTTAAACAATTAAATTCAAAGGAACCTGTCAATGTACAGGTAAAAGATTTAGTTTTAACATTAACTGAATTTGTACAAGATATGAAAGAAAATGAATTACAAAAAATACTCACATTATTAAGTGAAAATAATGTATCTTTACAAATGATAAAAGATGAAGTTTTGCAATGGTTAGATGATGGATTGGAAAAAGATAATAATAACGAAATGAATGAATGGATTAATTTTAATCATATGGATGAAACGAACATACCTCAATCAGATGACAGCATTCACCCTTTAAGTGAAGCCTATATTGATAAAATCATAAGTTCAGCACCATTTACTAAGTTCTTAGATATAATCCATGGAAAAAACCATACTATTATCATTACGATATCAGTTTTGATCGTTGCAATGTTATGGAGGATTTATTTAACATACCTAACATCATTTTTTTACATTATAGCTATTGGAGTATCTATTTTTATGATTATTGTAAATCTTTTTATATTTTTGCTTGCAAAAAAGCATGATCAAAATAGTACAGAAACTGAATCTGAATCTAAAGAAGCATCTGCTATTCAAACGGATTCAATAAAAAAAGATGTAAGTTTAGTGGAGATATTTGAACAATCACAAGATGAAACATACTTCAAACAGTTGCCCAATCATACGACGATATTAACTCCATCAGATCAAACTGTCTTATTAGAATCTGGAAATTCATTTGAATTAAATAAAGTAAAACAAACGGATGAAGTATATTTGAATATTTCGAATTCAGATCATTCTGAAACTAAAAGAGTAGATATAAATATTGAACATTTTTTGATAGGAAGAGATCCAACGATAGTAAACTATGTAATTAACAAAGTGGGGGTTTCAAGAGCTCATTTAGAAATTATAAAAGTTGATGAAGGGCAATATGAAATTAAGGATCTTGGTTCAAAAAATGGAAGTTTTTTAAATGATGAGAAACTAACTCCTTATAAAACATATTCATTAAATCATAATGACCGCATTAATTTCATTTCGGTAGATATGAAATTCACCATAGTCAACCATGATATAATTTAATAAGCATAGAATAACTATAATAAAATGTATAAATTTATATATAAATGAATAATTATGAAGATTAGTAAATAGTTTAAGCTTGCAAAGGCTCTAATAAGGGGCTTTTGTTTTATTAAATATGAAATAATTTAAACTTTTTGCTTGTAAGCGTTACAAAACAGTATAAAATATGTTACTCTAGACCTAAGATATGTTATAAAAATATAATAAATATACAAAGAAAGATTTTTATATTCAATGTAATAATCTTTTTATAATATATGAGCTAATTATTAATAAATGAACCTGGCATATGATATTGGATATATATTTACTTTATGTGAGAGGAGATTTATAATGAAATCTTTAAAACTAATGAAATCGATACCATTATTTTTATTTGTCATTATTTCTAGCACATTATTTACTGCGTGTATTCACTCTAGTAATTCTAATCTAGATCATACTACCCTTGAATACTTAGGACACTCCAGTATAAAAATTGTTACAAATGAAGGTAAGGTCATTTATATAGATCCTTGGTCCGGTGAGAACTATGATGAGCCAGCAGATATTGTGTTAATTACACATTTTCATTATGATCATTCTGATATAGAAAAAGTAGAAGCCAAAAAAGACACTGTTTATATTACCCCATCTTTTGATTTTGAGGATAAAAGCACCTCAAGTACATTTCCTTCTACTAAGATAGCAGGCATAAAAATTTATGCTGTGCCTGCTTATAATGAATTTCATAAAAAAGAAGAATCATTTGGTTATATTTTAGAACTAGGAGATGTTATGTTGTATCATGCTGGAGATACATCGAATATAGAGGAAATGAAATTATTATCAAATTTAAATATAACCTATGCTTTGTTGCCAATTGATGGTATATATAATATGGACCCAATTGAAGCAACTGTAGTAGCTAAAATTATTAATGCTGAAAAAGTAATCCCAATTAGTACAGGTGAAGATGGATTTTATAATGAAGAAAATATAAGAATGTTTAATATTGAGAATAAAGAGGTATTGAAACCTGGAGACGTGATAGAATTAATTAAAGAATAAAAACTTTTCTAATTCATTTCATCCATTCTATTATTCATTAAGTTAAAACAAGTTGCATAAAAAATATAAATAACATAGAAAAATTAGATTACTTAAGGAGGTACTATTTTGAACAGTATTGGAAAACATTACTTAGAAACCGTCATACAAAACTTTGAAGGATTGAAATCACTGGGTGAAAGAGCAATTATACAAGTAGATGAAAGTCATATCAATTTTTCAGAAAATGAAAATTCAAACAGTGTATCTATTATAGTTAAACACTTACATGGGAATATGAAATCAAGGTGGGAACACTTCCTAGAAGTAGATGGAGAATCTTCAGGGAGGAATCGGGATAGTGAATTTGAAGGCTCTATTCATACTAAAGAAGAATTGTTTTCAATCTGGAATGAAGGGTGGGATTTTGTATTTAATGCTATACATAATTTAGAAGAAAATGATTTAAATAAAATCATTACAATTCGAAGTCAACCTCTTACTGTAATACAAGCGATCCAAAGGCAGGTTTCACATTATTCCTACCATGTTGGTCAAATTGTATATTTATCTAAACTACTTTCAAGTTCATGGGACTCCTTAAGTATTCCAAAAGGTAAATCAAAAGAATTTAATAAACGTATGATGAACAAGAATACATAGAGGAATCATGTTGTAATTTATGATACTGTGATAGTTACAATAACATTCTTTTAAGGAGGGCTATTTTTGCAACAATTTAAAAATAATTATACTACAAAGATTTCTCATACCTCCTCTGTTGATTATTTATTATCCTTACCCAAAGGGTATCATGAAACAGATGAAAAGAAACCACTAATTCTTTTTCTTCACGGAGTTGGTGAAAGGGGAGATGATCTTGAACTGATTAAAAAACACGGCATACCCAAAATAGTAGGGGAAAAAGATGATTTTCCTTTTATTACAATTTCTCCACAATGTCCAGTAGACTCGGTCTGGGATAGAGAATTAGAAATGTTATATTTTTTAATTCAAGATGTAGTGCAAAACTATAAAGTGGACATTTCTCGTATTTATTTGACAGGTATTAGTATGGGGGGATATGGTGCATGGTGTTTAGCTGAAAAATACCCATTGTTGTTTGCTGCGATAATTCCAATTTGTGGTGTGTCGTTACCTTTAGTTAAATTTAGGGATGGAATAAATCAGCTAAACAATACACCGATTTGGGTTTTTCACGGTGCTGAAGATGATGCGGTTCCTATCCATCATTCAGAAGCAATGGTAAATGCTTTACATCAAGTTGGTGGAAAAGTGAAGTTTACAATATACCCTCATTTGGGTCATGACTCATGGACAAGGACATATGAGAACGAAGAAATTTACGAATGGTTGTTAAGTCATAAAAATGAGAATATTGAATCATTATAAATGTTAAATTTATCATTTTGCATTCCTCATTCGTATCATTGAAACATGTAACGTTGAGGAAAGTAGTGAGTTTTTTAAAGGAAAGAGAGAAGGAGTAATTCTTAATTCGACTTTAGCTTCGACTAAATGTTCAATTAAATCTCCTACGGGTTCAACTTGTTGTGGAATAATGGTTTCAGTAGATATATAATATCCAACCTCCTCATCAAAACAAGTGAATGATTCACTTGAAAAATGGTATGCATATAATTTTGTTCCTCTAATCGTCTGTAACCATCTAGATTCAATTGTTATAACTTTTTCTGCGTTTGTAGACTTTTGGAAGTTTTGTACATCTACTGTATTGGAATCAAGCTTTGGCCAATACCCTATTCTTGGACAATCTCGTGGAAAAAAATATAGAGGTGCATTGTTTTTGTCTATAGACCATACAACTGATGGTAGATCTGGAAATGCACTGCTTTTTCGGGGTTCAAATTTTTTGATGTTTGGATCTTCACTAAAATGGAATAAGATAATATTATCCCTCCTCCTAAATAATAGTCTGCTAATTAAAATACTTTTTCAATAGAATAAACTCCACTTACTTGGATATTTTGAATCTCTTCATTTAATAAATAAACATATGTACTTTCATCAATTCCATAATTGGTTCCCTCTCCTCCATATAGAAAAATGTTTGTTCATAATTTCCCCCTTTTCGTTACTGGAGTATTATAACAAATTAATATTGTTTAGCAACAGATGATCACAATAAATTTTTGTTGACAACATTTACTAAACAAAGTAAAATCTCTAATTACATTCAAATTACGTTTGTTTCAGTTTCGTTGTTATAAAAGATGATGGGGTGGAGAAAATGAATGATAAAATAAAAATAGAAGATATTTTTATGTACATGTATATGGGGAATTGAACATATAGAGGATCAAACATTAATTGTAGGTTAATTTGTTTATTGTAACCAGGACTCATTACTGAAGCTTCAAAAACTTTGATCAAATTTTCTTTTGATCATATGAAGGTAAAACAGAGTTGAATCGAGATGCAATGTTGAAAATGTAGGTTATGAAAGAGTCATGCAAAAGATGGGGATGACTTATGAAGGGACTTTAAGAGAACAAATATTTTAAAAAGAATGATGAATATGTAAAAATGTATTCACTTTTAAGAAAGGAATACGAAAAAACGATATTATAAAGGTGTTTAAGTCCCCCCAATGAAGTGTTGATCGTATAAAGATAATCTTCTGTACTGAAAACAAAACTGAACTTATTGAACAGCAGTAAAAAATCGTAGGGGGTTGGTTACTGTGAGAAGTATAATTAAACAGGAACTCGTTAAGATAGAAAAAGAACATCAAGTAAAAATTTTATATGCTTGTGAATCAGGAAGCAGGGCATGGGGGTTTGCATCACAGGACAGTGATTATGATGTAAGGTTTATCTATATCCATACTAGAGATTGGTATTTGTCTATTAAAGAAAAGAGAGATGTGATTGAATTACCAATTGATGATTTATTAGATATCAATGGATGGGATTTACAAAAAGCATTAAAATTATTTAAAAAGTCAAATCCTCCATTATTAGAATGGTTGCAATCCGACATTGTATATTCAGAATCCTTTACAACTGCTCAAAAAATTAGGAATCTAGTTTCTGTATCGTTTTCTCCAAAATCATGTTTACATCATTATTTAAATATGGCAAAAGGCAACTTTAGAGACTATTTACAAGAAAACGAAGTGAAAATCAAAAAATACTTTTATGTTCTCAGACCATTATTAGCTTGTAAATGGATGGAGTTAAAACAATCTCCTCCTCCATTGAAGTTTGAATTTCTAGTTTCATCTCTTGTTCCAGAAGGGCAACTTAAAGAACAGATTTTTGAATTATTACATAAAAAAAAGACAGGTGAAGAACTAGATAAGGAGCCCAAAATTAATGAAATTCACCTGTTTATAGAAGAAACTATACAATATTATGAACAATATACTCAGAATGTTTCTAAAGTTATATGGAATAACGATGACGAATTAGATAAAATATTTTTAGAGACTTTACAAGAAGTTTGGTAAAATTAGAATATATTACATATATAAGGTGATGAGCATGAATGAATTAGCTAACAAAACGATGATCGTAACCGGAGCGGCAGGGGGAATAGGAGAAGCAATTACAATTAAATGTTTAGAGCAAGGTGCGACCGTAATTGCCTGTGACCTTAATAATAAACAATTAAAAAAACTTGAAAAATTAAAATATAGATTTTATGATAATCCACTTTTTGTTTTTCCAGTAGATGTTTCAGATCATAAAGATGTAAAACAATTTTTTTCAATTATTAGTATGAAATTCTCTAAAATTGATGGTCTAGTAAACAATGCTGGAATTTATTTAGGTAGAGATTTACTAGATTACACTCCAGAGCTGATGGATAAAGTCATTAACGTAAATATAAAAGGTTCTACTTACTTTTCACAACTTTTTGGAGAATTATTATTACACCGTAAAGATAAGGGATCTATTGTGAACATCTCTTCTGTCTCAGGGCAGGAAGGTAGTACGGATGCGGTATATGGATTAACGAAAGCTGCAATTATTGGATTAACAAAAAGTTGTGCACTTAATTTTTCTCCTAATATTAGAGTTAATGCGGTGACACCTGGATTAGTAGAAACAAATATGCTAGAAGATATTCCAGAGTGGCGGATAAATGAATATCGAGAAAAGGAATTGTTAAATGAGAGATTACAACCTGAAGATGTAGCCAATACGGTTGCTTTTCTTTTATCAGATGCTGCTCGTAATTTTACTGGTTCTGTATTTGATATTAATAACGGTTGTTATATGAGGTAAACACAAAACGAACAAGGAGATAAACACCATGAATGAAATTAAGGTTTTACATATAGATGCATTTAGTGAAATTGCTAACAAAGGAAATCCTGCTGGTATCGTTCTAAGTGCAGATCATTTAAATGAAAATCAAATGCAAAGAATTGCAAAAATTGCTGGTTTTAATGAAACAGCATTTATTCTTGAGTCAGATCACTCAGATATACGTATAAGATTTTTCACTCCTGGACATGAAATAGATTTATGCGGCCATGCAACAATTGCTAGCATTTATGCACTTAGAACCAACAATCAAATAACTAAAGATTTATTTACAATTGAAACAAATGCAGGACAATTGCCAGTTCGTACTTATGAAGAAGGAGAGCATTTGGGCATATATATGCAACAAACTCCTGCCAAGTTTTTACCATGTAAATCTCAAGTAAATAAGCTAGCTGAATCAATAGGATTAACGAAAGAGGATATAGACTTACAATTTCCAATTACATACGGAAGTACAGGGATTTGGACGTTACTAATACCTATTAAAAAACTTGAATCCTTTCAAAAAATGAAACCTAATAATCAATTGTTTCCAAAAATTTTAAAAGAATTGCCAAAGTCATCTGTTCATCCTTTTTGCTTAGAAACATACGATGATTTAGCAGATATGCATGGTAGGCATTTTTCATCACCATATTCAGGAACGACTGAGGATGCAGTGACAGGTACAGCTTCTGGAGTAATGGGTGCGTATTTTGCAAAATACATCTATAATGAACGAGATACGAATAAGTTATCAATTCTAGTAGAACAAGGTCAAGAGATTGATAGGGATGGAAGAGTATCAGTTAATGTAGAACAAACTTCTGACGGATATGAAGTAGGAATATATGGTACTGCAGTTTTTGTAAAAGAATTTAAAATTACAATATAAATATGGAGTACTTACTTTAAAGTAACAGCCACCTTCAAAGGTGGTTTTTTCCTTTATTCAAGAATTGGCATGATTTACTGGTAGTCTATTAAAAAATTAATTGATATGATCATTAGGAATTTAGCAATACATATATGTATGTAAATGCTTTTATATTAATCTTTAATAACTATTGATATAAGTTTGAGTGGATAAACTATATGTATTTTTAAATTCGTGTCTATTTAAGACGAATATTTAAAAATATTTTAAGTAGAGGGGAAACCATGAAGAAAATCTTATTGTTATTACTTACATTAACCATGGTATTTTTGTTATTCACTTCATTGAGTTTAGTTAGTGCATTAAGTGTGGAAGAAAAGTTTGATTCATTAAAGGAAAAAAACATATTTAGTGGATATGAGGACGGATTGCCACATTTAGAAGATCAAATGACTCGTGAACAAGCAGCAAAAATTGTTACCCTTATTTTTAATTTAAATACTTCTGAATCTTCAAGTGAGCAGACGTTCACTGATGTTCCTCTAGATCGATGGTCACATCAATATATTGAAACTGCTGTTAATCACGGAATTGTCAATGGAATAGGAAACAATGAATTTACTCCAACTGATCAAGTTTCATATGAACAGTTTGCAAAAATGTTAGTTATTGGATATAGTCAAGCCATAAATGATGAAATTTCTGAAGAAAAACTAGTAGATGAAAATCATGTGAGTGGATGGGCTAAGAAATATGTTTCAACAGCACTAAATTGGGGATTGATTGAAGAAACCGAAGATTATAAAAAATATGCTAATCGTGTGTTTTTGGTAGAGGCGGCATATATAACAGAAAAGAAATTTTTGAATACTGTTAAAAAACCAGTAGTTTCCCCTTCTAAAGGAAATAGTGGTTCAACTAATAGTAATGACACAGGCACAGATCCAGGAAGCGACTCAGGAACAGAACCAGGTGAAGGTTCAGGAACGGATCCAGGAAGCGGTTCAGGAGCGGACCCAGGAAGCGGCACAGGAACGGAATTAGGTGAAGGTTCAGGCACGGACCCAGGAAGCGGTTCAGGAGCGGACCCAGGAAGCGGCACAGGAACGGAATTAGGTGAAGGTTCAGGCACAGACCCAGGAAACGGTTCCGGAGCGGACCCAGGTGAAGGTTCAGGCACAGACCCAGGTGAAGGTTCAGGTACAGAAGTAAGTGAGGATGAGCCCATAGTTTTAGCGTACTATACTAAATATACTGCTCAAGATAATTCCTCACTTCAAGCATTGAATACGTTTCATAACTATATGAGTGCTATTTCTACTATAACATTTGGTATTACTAATTTAGGTGAAATAGAAGGGTATTACCCTACTGATGCTATAGATTTTGCAAATAATAATAACTTGAATACGTATGCAGCAATCGGAAATCATGATTCTAATGGATTTAGTTCTCAATTAGCTAATGATGTATTGAATGACCACAATAAGAGATCAAAAATGATAAATAATATTGAAACTTTGGTGAAAGATTATAACTATGCAGGGGTTAATCTAGATTTTGAAAATATGTATTATTACGATAGAGCAATATATACTCAGTTTGTAGATGAACTTGCTAATAGATTACAACCTCAAGGATACGAAATCATCGTCTCGGTTACTGCAAAAACCAGGGACATCCCAAATGCAGCATGGAGTGGAGCTTTTGATTACGCTGCGCTTGGTGAAATTGTAGATTATATACAACTAATGTCCTATGATCAACATGGAACTTGGGGCGAGCCTGGTCCAGTTTCAGGTTATGATTGGCTACAAAACGTATTTAATTATGCAGACTCTCAGATCCCATCAGATAAAATAATAATTGGAATCCCCGGCTACGCAATTGATTGGGATTTATCTGGTACTTCTAATAATAAAGCAATAAGTCAAAAAGAAGTAAGTAGAACATTTTCTCAAGGTGGTATTACTGCAAAAAGAGATGATAAGTCAAAAACACCTTATTATGAATATATAGATGATTTAGGAAATCAACATGTGGTATGGTACGATGATGACCAAAGTATTAGTGAAAAAGTAAGCTTAGTTAATGATTATAATTTTGCTGGAGTTTCTATATGGGAAGTTGACTACGGTAATGAAGATTTTTGGAAAGCCATAAAAAAAGGTATACAACATCACTAGATTATATAAATAAAAGTACTGAAAATAGCCGAAAGGCTATTTTTTTTTGTAACTGTAATGATATCTATTCGTGGAAACATTTGCTGGTAGATATATAAAATATTTGCTGTTATTATATTAACTGTATTTTTGGAAGTATTTTTAATAGATTAATATATATTTATTGTTGATTTCATCATTTATTTTAAAAAATTCAACGATTAAAGGAGATTTTACCATGAAGAAAATCTTATCGGCATTACTTACGTCAGCCATGGTATTTTCATTAATGACTACATTTACTACGGTTGAAGCAAAAACTACTGAACAAATGTTTAAGGAATTGAAAGATGAAAAAATATTTAGTGGGTATGAAGATGGATTACCTCATTTAGAAGATAAAATGAATCGAGAGCAGGCAGCAAAAATTATTGCACTTTTGTTTGAATTAGATTTATCAAATATTTCTGAGGATCCTACTTTTTCTGATGTTCATAAGAGTAGTTGGTCTTATAAATATATAGAAGCTGCAGCTGAATTTGGAATTATTAATGGAATTGGTGATGGTAAGTTTGCACCCAAAGAAACTGTAACTTATGAGCAGTTTGCTAAAATGTTAACCGTTGGATATGAGAAAATAAATGGTGAAAAAATAGCAAAAAAACAAAATGTTGAAGGTAATGTGAGTACTTGGGCAGTCAATTATGTTGCAGCTGCACTGAATTGGAAATTTATAAAAAGTCATGAGGATTATACTATTTCTGCCAATCGTAAATTTTTAGTAGAATCAGCTTATTCAGTATTTAGTATAGTAAAAGAAAAGAGTTCATTATCTGATGTAGAAGATAAAAAAGTTCTTGCTTTTTATACAAAATATAGTTCACAAGACTTGTCATCATATGATTCATTAATGTTATATAAAGATTCTATAAATTCTATTGCCACCACTACATTTACATTAACTGAATCAGGGGAAATTGATGGCTTATTTGCAAAAAAAGGCGTGAATTTTGCAAATGATAATAATATTACAACCTATGCTGCAATTAACAACGGTCATGATTTTGATTCAGATTTAGCAAGCCTTATATTAAATGATGAACAGTTAAGTAAGAGAACTATAAATAATATAGAAAAGTTATTAAAAGATTATGATTATAATGGTGTTAATTTAGATATTGAAAATATGCATCCTGAGGATAGAGATGTGTATACTCAGTTTGTGCAAAAACTAGCTAATCAATTACAACCTAAAGGATATGAAGTTATCGTTTCAGTTTCAGCAAAATCATCTGACAATCCAAATGCGGCTTGGAGTGGAGCCTTTGATTATGCTGCATTAGGAGAAATTGTAGATTATGTACAATTAATGTCTTATGATCAAAATGGTCCTTGGGGCTCAGCTGGTCCTGTTTCAGGATTAAATTGGGTAGAAGACGTAGTGAAATATGCAGTTTCTCAAATCGATTATAATAAAATATTAATAGGAATTCCCTCTTACGGTTATGATTGGAATCTAGATGATTCTTCAAAAAATAAAACAATATTGTGGAGTGAACTTTCAAAAATTATGACTAATAATGAAAGCACCAAAATGTATCGTGATGAAGCTGCTAATTCTCCATATTTGACATATACAGATGCTAATGGACAAGAACATATTGTTTGGTATGAAGACAGTGAAAGTGTAATTGATAAAGTGGAATTGATCGATCAATATGGTTTAGCAGGTGTATCCGTTTGGGAAATTGGATCTACTAATGATGGTTTTTGGGCAGCCGTTGAAAAAGGATTACAATAATAATTTATTAGTTGTTAGGAAAAGATAATATGCATGAAGGTCTTGGAAACTTCATGCATATTTTTTATAGAATTTTCCCTCTTGATTAGATTCTTTATGATGACAATACTTTTATATTGTGAATAATTTGTACATTGTAAAATAATCCCTTCCTTGATAAGATAGGTTTATTATCTTATATAACATACATAAGGAAGTGGGAGTGGTCATGAAATATGAAGTGAAGTCAATAAATATTGGGAAGTCAAAACAAATAGATGATGGATTAATTTCAGCCATAAATAAATTTCCTATAGCAGAAAAAGTATATGTTTCTTCTACAATTATCAATGGAGATGAACAAGCTGACCTAGAACATCACGGTGGAAAAGATCAGGTGTTATGTTTATATTGTTATGATTATTACGAGCATTGGGAGCAACAGTTGAATCATAAAGTAGAAATTCCGTCTTTTGGTGAAAATCTCACTGTAAAGGGCATTTCCGAGGATGATATATGTATTGGTGATATTTTTGAACTTGGGGAAACCAAGCTACAAGTGAGTTTGCCGAGACAACCTTGTAGAGTTTTAGCAAAAAAATTTAACAATGATAAATTCGCAAAGATGGTTAGTGACAGTGGATATACCGGTTTTTATTTTCGTGTGTTAAAAGAAGGATATATTAAACCAGGAGACACCTTAAAACTTATCCAAAGACATCCTGAACAACTGTCTGTTTCTGATGTAAATAAACTGCATTATACAAATCAAAAAAATATAGATTTATTGAAAAGAGCCATAAAAGTTGTAGAATTAAAAACTTCCTTACGAGAGAAGTTCCAAAAAAGATTAGAAGAAATTTTAAATAGCAACTAATTTGTACGACACTAATTATATACATAAAATGATGAACTGAGTGGTCATTTTAGGAAGACTCTATCTTTGAGGGTCTTCTTTATTTTATTTAAATAACGATTCTCCAATTTTTTTATGGTAACAATTGTAATATTGACATAATGAAAAATATCCATTATTGTATTAAGTGTACCATTTGATATAGTACATTTAATACAAACGAGGGAGGAAATCATATGTTAGTACATATCGATCAAAAAAGTCAAACTCCCATTTATGAACAGATTATTAAACAGATTAAAGAACTTAAAGTGAAAGGAATTCTTCAAGTGAATGAGAAACTACCTTCTGTTAGAGAATTATCTTCCATTCTGTTGGTCAATCCTAATACAGTAAGTAAGGCTTATCAGGAGTTGGAACGGCAAGAGGTGATTGTCACACTTCGAGGAAAAGGGACTTTCATTTCAGATCAACCTGTTTCTAATTTAGATTCTAAGAAAATGGAAGAGTTAAAAAAAACGATAAAGCAAGTTTTAATTGAAGCAAAGTATTATGGGGTATCTAAAGAACAATTAACTGAATGGCTTGATGAGCTGGATAAGGAGTTAGGGGGCGGAACAGATGTTAAGAGTTCAAAACTTAAGTAAAACAATTCAAGGTCATAAAGTTCTAGACAATATATCCTTTGAGATTCAACCTGGAAAAATCATAGGTTTAGTAGGTAGAAATGGTGTTGGAAAAACAACATTATTAAGAACAATTGTAGGGATTTTAACCCCTAATGATGGAGATACATGTTTTGAAGGCCAAAGTATTTATACAAATCCAAGTATAAAACAACATATGGTGTTTGTTCCCGATTCACCTGAAGCTTTAAAAAATTATTCAATTTCTGAAATTGTAAAGCTTTATGAATGGATGTATCCCAATTTTGATCCAAATTATTTTTATAGTTTATTAGAAAAGTTCTCACTAAATCAGGGGAAGAAGATCGGGAAGTACTCTAAAGGGATGAAAGCTTTATTCTCACTTGTGTTGGCTTTTTCAACAAAGGCAAAACTTATCATTCTGGATGAACCAACAGATGGTTTAGATGTCATTATTAAAAAACAAATTTTACGTTATGTCTTAGAAGAAGTTTCTGAAGGGAATACATCAATTCTGATTTCATCCCATCGTTTAGATGAGTTAGAACAAATTACAGATACAATCATGGTAATGAAAGAGGGAAGGATCGAGTCCCATAATGAACTAGTGGATATGAAAAGTAAATATAAAAAAATCCAGGTTGTTTTTAAAGAAAATTTACCTGAGTCAATTGAAGTTTTAGATGAGGTAAAGCAGATTAATCAAATAGGACGTGTATATACTTTGTTACTCTCAGATAAAAATGATGATATTTCTCAATTGATAAAAAAAGAACAACCGTTGCTCTTCGAAGAACTCCCAATCACGTTAGAGGATATTTTTGTAGCAAAGCTAGGAGGTGAGGAACATGTTTAATAAAACATTATGGTATAAAGATTATAAACAGACAAAGTTCATCTTATGGTCGATTTGGGCTGTATTATTTTTGGGAATGCCGGTTCAGGTAATTACACGATTGCAAAATCTAAGGGAATATGAAAAAAACGAACTTTTGATCAATCCAAATTTCAAAATCTATACAGACTACTTTTATAATAGTGTTCTTAATTTCAATTCCATCTATGTTGTGTTAGTAATCTTAATTTTTATTTTAGCAAGCCTACTAATCGGGTCTGAAAGAGGAAATAAAACAAATGATTTTACTTTTTCACTTCCTTTTTCACGTAAACAAATATTTTTATCAAAGTGGATGATTGGAACTACATTTATTGTTTCAGCGTTTATATTTAATTTTATATTTGCTCAAGTTATTATTTATTTTTCTGAATATCAAAACATGTTAGATTTTGAATGGTCGTTTATATATTTCGTCTATCCATTTATGGCTTTTGTGGCACTTTATGTTTTTGCCTTATTTTTTGGCACGATTACAGGTGGATTCATTTATCAAGCTGCGTTAACTTTTATTTTTTTCATATTTCCTTCAGGTATTTATATCTTATTGGAAAGTTTTTCGCAAACGATATTAAATAAGGAGTTATACGTCTTTTACAACAAATTTGATGTGTGGTTTTTAGGTAATTATTTAGATATAAGTTCTTATACTTCTAAAAATTTATTTTTTAATACAGTACATCAATATAACATGATTGAAGATGGTTTTTACTCCTTTCAATCATATGACTACCAGTTTAATTATTACTTTTTGTTTATTCCTATTTTGTACACACTAATTCTATTAACATTAAGTGTATTGTTGTATGAAAGAAACAAAGTGGAGAATAATGGTAAATTTTTATTGTTTTCACAATTAAATAAGTTCTTTATGTTTGGCATTGTTATCTGTTTTGCATTATTAGGGGGGATCATTGGAACAGCATTTGTTCCATTTCGCTTAAATGAATTAAATAATTTGTTTTATCTTTTTGGGTTTATTGGATTTGGGATATTATCATATTATTTCACTAGGAAACTGTACAATATGAATTTGAAAATTAGCAGCAGATAAAGAAAAATTATACATCAAAAGAGGGAGGGATTTTCGTGATTCAGATGAAGCAAATTAATCATCAATTTATAATAGGAAAAAAGAAAAGAAAAACAATTGTACCCGTATTAGAAAATGTAAATTTTCAAATTAAACAAGGAGAAATCGTAACCATTGTAGGTAAAAGTGGATCTGGAAAATCTACTTTATTGAATTTATTAAGTGGATATATTAGACCTACCAATGGTGAAATCTTTATTAAAGATCAAAACGTAACGAAATTGAGTGAAGGAGATTGGGCTGATTTTCGGATTCAAAATTTAGGGTTTATTTTTCAAAGTTTTCAACTAATCCCAAGTATGACAGCTTATCAAAATATTGAACTTCCTTTAATTTTAAAAGGGGCCAGTAATATTGCAAGGAAACAGCAAGCACTGGACATGTTAGAGATGGTTGGATTATCAGACCATGCAGATTATTATCCTAATGAATTATCTGGTGGACAGCAGCAACGTGTCAGCATTGCTAGAGCATTAGTTGTAAAACCACCTATTATTTTGGCAGACGAACCTACAGGTAGTTTAGATAGTGAAAATGAACAGGAATTATTAAATTTTATTCAAAAACTTAACAGAGATTTAAACATTACATTTTTAATTATTACACATGACGATCAGGTTGCAGCCATTGGACATCGCACGCTTCTCATCAAAGATGGAAAACTACAGGAGGAAAAGGTTCATGAAGTTCATAGATAAAATTCGTTTTGTAAGACAAAATATGAAGAAAAATCGTATGCGTGTTTTTATGACCGTCTTGGCTACTGCAATTGGGTGTGCTTTTTTAATTATGTTAGCATCTGTAGGGTTTGGTTTGCAGAAAAGTATCATTACAGATCTTACGGAAGGTAAAGTTTTAAATGAAATTTATATTCATGGAAAAGAAGATCCAGGCCCTGAGAATAAGTCATATATGAGTGATAAAGATATAGAGTACTTTGAATCTATTGATAATGTAAAGGCTGTTACAAGATTACAATATTTACATTACAGTCAAGAAGCGGTTGTAAGTATAGAAGATTACCAAATTCAACCAAGAGTAGCTGTTTCTTATTTTCCAGCAGAAGTTGAAATGGGAATGGAATTAAGTGAAGGAAGGCTTCCTTCCACTGATAATGAAGTACTTGTGGGTTATAATTTTAAAGAATATTTGGAGAAACCCTCAGAGGATGCTAATGAACCTAAGGTAAGTTATGAAGATGAATTAATAGGACAAAACTTACAATTAAAAATAAGAAAATTTGATCAGACAGGGAATATTGAATACAAAACAATTCCCCTGAAAGTTGTAGGTATTAAAGAAAAGTTGGCAAATGAGTTTGATAAGGATACAAATATCACAATATCTGATGCACTATTCCAGCAAATTGAAGAGTTCACACAAACGAAAAAAGGGGAAGTTTTATTTCAAGAAATAGAATATGAAGAAGATTATTTAGATGGTGTCCAATTAAATGGAGAGAGACTATATGATAGAGTTTCTGTTTATACACAAAATGTAGAGCAAGTGAAAGGCGTAAGTGAAGAAATAAGAGAAAAGGGATATATTAATACTTCAGTAACTGATCAAATTCAAGAGATTAATACATTATTTTTAGTCATGAAAATAGGTTTGATTTTTGTAGGAACGATTGCTTTGATTATTGCATCCATCGGAATTTTTAATACGATGACTATGGCAGTCACTGAGCGATCATCAGATATTGGAATTATGAAAGCCATTGGAGCCCATCCTTCTACAATTAGGCAAATCTTTTTGATCGAAAGTAGTTATATAGGGATTTTAGGTGCATTGATAGGTACTGTTAGTGCATTTGTTTTAAGTAAGGCAGTGAATATCGGTTTACCATTTCTTATTGAAACGATGTCAGAAGAATCCTCACCAGAAGGGTTAATGTTTTCATACATTCCATTATCTTTGGTTGTAATTTCAGCTTCAATTAGTATTCTAGTAGCCGTTTTCTCAGGGTGGAGACCAGCTAAAAAGGCGACATCAGTTGATGTATTAAAAGCGATGCGCAGGGATTTATAACTTACCATATACAATGGAGATAGTTAGAATTACAAACGGAGAAATATAGATAACATATAAAAATATATAAAGTAATTTTTGTGAAAAGCACCTGAAGGGGTGCTTTTATCTTTGTATAAATATTAATTTAAAATTGAATATATATTCATATTTCTGAAATGTGATGTCTATCACATTTTGATATCTGGTAAGGTTTTACAAGTTAAATTAGAAAAAAAATCCTATTTTGAAAAATTAAATAATTATTTAATTTAAAATGAAAAGTCACCTTACATCTTATGAATCGAATAGATGATTTATAAAATTTATAGAATTCAAAGTTTTTATTTTAACTAAATAAAAAGTCTATCTTACAATAATGAAAATGCTTTCATTATAAGGTTTATTTTATGAAATACAAATTAAATTTTAACTGTTATACTACACATCATATCCTGTTATATATCAAGATATGTGACAATAGCACAGTATGTAAACTATTTATTATGAATATATAACATAATTGTTGCCATAATTTCGAGGTACTGTTATTATAAAACTACACATGTATAATTAATTATTATGATCGATAACTAATCATTGGGAATTATGAACATGATGATATGGGAGAAAGGGGATAAATGGATGAATTCACTTCCAAAAGTAAACGAATTAGGTTTTTTTGAGATTCGTTTGGAATCCATAGGTGGTTTAGGTGCCAACTTAGCAGGTAAAATGCTTGCAGAAGCAGGAGTTGTTGGTGCTGGTTTTAATGGGGTAAGCTTTTCATCATATGGATCTGAGAAAAAAGGATCACCTGTAAAAGCACATATCCGCTTTTGCGATATAAATGCCAACATTCGTGATACTACACCTGTTGAGAGACCTCATGTTGTTGGGGTATTCCACGAAGCACTTGCAAAAACAATCAACGTAATTAGTGGACTTTATGAAGATAGCATCGTATTAGTAAATTCAAACAAGTCACCTGATCAATTGAAGGAAAATTTCAACATGTTAGGTGGAACCATTGCTGTTATTGATGCAACTGGAATTTCACTTGAAGAGAAAAATCGTGTAAACATGGCTATGCTTGGTGGATTATTCAGACTATGTGATTTTCTTGATCCACAAATCATGCGTGATGTCATTGAAAAGTCCCTAGGTAAAAAGTATCCGCAAGCAGTTGCACCAGCGATTCGTACTTTTGATCGAGGTTATAATGAAGTTCAGTTCAAAACTTTTGAATTATCTGAAGGTGAAGAAATGCCTGCATTTACAAGAAGTGATGAGCCTGTACTAGGTTATGAAACTCAACCAATGGGCGGAGTAATTACGAATCCAGGGAACAGTATTTTAAAAGATTTAAGTATTTCTAGAGCAGGTATGCTTCCACACTTTGATGAGAACACATGTATACACTGTGCTTCTTGTGATAATGTATGTCCTGATTTTTGTTTTGTTTGGGATGAGCAACAAGATAAAAAAGGTAGACCTCAAATGTTCTTACAAGGAATTGATTATCAATATTGTAAAGGTTGTTTGAAATGTGTAACTGCATGTCCGACAGAAGCACTATCTTCTCACCGTGAAGAAGAGGGATATGCTGAAGAGCATAGAGTTCCACATGTTTTTAATCTAGCAAAATAAAATTTGAATAGTGAAGAGGTGAGATTTAGATGGCGATAGAAATGAATAATGAAAAAACAACGGATAAAGTAGAACAACGTGTTGTTTATGAATCTGGCAATGAAATGGCAGCTTATGCAGCACACCAGATTAATTATCATATTATGGGATACTTTCCTATATCTCCTTCAACGGAGGTAGCACAATTTTTAGATTTAATGAAAACAAGCGGACAGCATGATATTGTATTAATTCCTGCAGATGGTGAACACGGATCAGCAGGTGTTTGTTATGGAGCTTCCTCAGCTGGAGGCCGTGTATTTAACGCAACGAGTGCAAATGGGTATTTATATATGTTAGAACAGATGCCAGTACAATCTGGTACTCGTTTTCCAATGGTTCTAAATTTAGTCTGTCGCTCCGTTTCAGGTCCACTTGATATTCATGGTGATCATTCTGATTTATATTATGCATTAAATACAGGTTGGCCTATTTTGATGTGTCGTGATCCTCAAGCCGTTTATGATATGAATATTATTGCTCTTAAACTTGCTGAAGATCCAGAGGTTCGTTTACCTGTGATGGTTGCACAGGATGGATATTTCACTTCCCACCAAAAACGTAGGGTTATGACGATGAAGGATCGTTCAGACGTACTAAACTTTGTAGGAGAGAAAGCACCTGAAGGATATCCAGATACTTTAGATCGTAATCATCCTATTACAGTTGGACCTTACATGAATGAGCCAGATTATATTAATAACTGTTATCAACAATCCGAAGCCATGTATAGAGCAGAGGGTGTATATGAACGTATTCAAAAAGAATATGCTGAATTAACAGGTCGTGAATACCCTGTCTTAGATTTATATCGTATGGAAGATGCTGAAGTGGCAGTGTTTTTGATGAATTCATCTTCAGAGATTGTAAAGGATGTAGTGGATCAGCTGCGTGAAAAAGGGATAAAGGCCGGTTCTATTGCTCCTAATATTATTCGTCCATTTCCTCAAAAACAAATTGTTGAAGCATTAAAAAATGTGAAGGCAATTACCGTAGGGGATCGTGCTGATTCTTATGGCGCTCACGGTGGAAACATGGTAAATGAAATTAAAGCCGCTTTATTTACCTATGGAAATACAACGACCAAAGTAATCAGTCGTATTTATGGATTAGGTGGAAAAGACTTTTATGCTGAAGATGGACATCATTTCTTCCAATTAGCGATAGAAGCTGTAGAAAAAGATAAGGTAGAAGTACCTTTTGATTATCATGGTCATACGCCTGGAGATCCAGATAAAGCACCTAAACGTGTACTTGAGCCTATGAAATACGAGGATCTTAATACAGGTCTAATTAAGGTAACTGAAGATGAGGAAGCTGGTAAATTAAAGGTAAGAATTCCGCCATTACGTCAATTAACAAAAAAGCCTAAAAGAATTGCTTCAGGTCATGGAGCATGTCCTGGCTGTGGTATATTCTCTGGATTAGAATTATTCTTTAAAGGTATTGAAGGGGACATCGTTGCTTTATTCCATACAGGTTGTGCGATGGTAGTAACAACTGGATATCCGTATTCAGCTCATAAAGCAACTTATATTCATAATCTATTCCAAAATGGAGCTGCAACGTTATCTGGTGTTGTTGAAATGTTCTGGGAGAGAAAACGAAGAGGTGAACTTGATCATTTAGGTTTACAAGATGATTTCACCTTTGTCATGATTACTGGTGATGGCGGTATGGATATTGGTATGGGACCAGCAATTGGTGCTGCTCTACGCAATCATAAAATGATTATCTTAGAGTATGATAATGAAGGTTATATGAATACTGGAGCGCAATTATCTTATTCCACACCTTTAGGTCATAGAACATCTACTTCAAATGTTGGTAAACATCAAGGTGGTAAACTGTTCCATCATAAAGATACTGCTCAAATTATGGCAGCTACAAATATCCCTTATGTGTTTACAGGATCAGAAGCTTATCCTCAAGACCTAGTGAAAAAAGCAGCTAAAGCACAGTGGTATGCTCAAAATGAAGGATTAGTTTATGGTAAAATTCTAATTACTTGTCCATTAAACTGGCTGTCTGAGGAACAAGAAGGGGCAACGATCATAGATGCGGCAGTAGGCTCATGTTTCTTCCCTCTGTACGAAATTGAGAGAGGCATTACAACAATAACGTTCGATCCAGAAGCTAAGAACAAACGGATTCCATTGTCTGATTGGTTAAAAACAATGGGTAAAACGAAACATATGACAAAGCCAGAATATGAATCTGCATATAAATCCTTTGAAGATGAAGTTGACCGTCGTTGGCAAAAACTAAAAGCCAAACACGAAAATCCTTATTTATAAGTGAACCCTGATTTATTACTGTGATTATAATCACATAGTAGTCAATTTAGTTTAAATAGGGTTTATAAATTAATATTCTTCAGAGCACAATCAAAATAAAGATTGTGCTCTTTCACTTCTGTTTTACAATTCACATTATTTTAGATTTGGGAGGAATAGGATAATGCCGTTTGTTTTAAAACATAAGGAAAGTTCTCAAATTTTTACTTGCACTTTAATTAATATTTATCAACTTCCTTATTACGGTACAAAATTTTGGGATAAGCTTAAACATGCAGAACAAGAAGCTAATGCATTTCTTGAACAACATCAAGTGAATGATCCTGAACTTTGGACTGTATTTGAAGTAAGTGAGCAAAAATTGAAAATTTTCAATGTAAAATTAAATAATAACAACGCTAAATCATTATTTATTGATGAAGAGACAAAATCTCCTTTTGTAAAAAATAAAGAGGAAGAATAGGTTATGATATAGAATAAAAAAATGATAATTGCGAACGCTACAAAAGAAGTTTCCAATTAATATGAACAACTTAAACATGACAAATTTAGATTTAAAGACCTTTATTATTTAACTATTTATGCTGCAAGAGGTGTTGATTGAATGTGATAATTGTATAAAAAGTTTATTATTGGGAATTATTTAACGCAATACCACTGTAATTAACTAAAATTAGCTTGGAGATTGCATTAAATTATGCTATATATATTCATAGAAACCTTAAGTTGTACTAAACATGGTATAAAATAAAAACAGAGGTTTCTATTCTGACATGGAAAATAATGATAAGTTACTTGTCAGGCTAAAAAAAGAAGGGGGATTTAAAAATATGAAAAAGAATTTTATGTTGAAGTCACTAATTTTAATTTTAGTGTTCTCTATGGCATTAATTGGGTGTGCTCAAGAGTCAGAACCAGGTGAGAAACCAGAAGAACCAACAGATGAACCACTAGAGAATGAAGTGAAAGTTGGTATGGTTACAGACGTTGGTGGAGTGAACGATAATTCCTTTAACCAAAGTGCTTGGGAAGGCTTAGAACGTTTAAAGCGAGCAGGCGGTGATGTAAACTACATAGAAAGCCAAGGCGAAGGGGATTTTGAACCAAACTTAAATGAATTCGTGAACGGCGGATGGGATTTAAC
Source organism: Chengkuizengella marina (assembly GCF_009910845.1). GTDB lineage: Bacteria > Bacillota > Bacilli > Paenibacillales > KCTC-33759 > Chengkuizengella > Chengkuizengella marina. The sequence goes on from NZ_SIJB01000007.1 coordinate 90,236, forward strand.
TTGGGGTATTGGATTTTTAATGGGTGATGCTATTAAAGCGATTGCAGAACAAAACCCTGAATCTAATTTTGGAATCATTGATGCTGTAGTTGATGCTCCAAATGTAGTTTCTACTGTATTTAAAGAACATGAAGGTTCTTACTTAGTAGGTGTTGTTGCGGCAATGACAACAAAGTCGAATAAAATTGGATTTGTAGGTGGAATGGACATTCCGGTGATCAAAAAGTTTGAAACTGGATTCCTTGAAGGAGTAAAAGCTGTTAATCCAGATATTGATGTTAAAGTTGAATATACAGGTTCATTTACAGATGCTGGTTTAGGTAAAGCATCAGCAGCAACGATGTATGATAATGGAGTTGATGTAATCTTTCATGCAGCTGGTGGTGTAGGTGATGGAGTATTTGGAGAAGCAAGTGAACGTTCTGGTGTTTGGGTAATAGGTGTTGATAAAGATCAATCCATCACATTCGGAGATGAAATTACTTTAACTTCAATGATGAAATATGTTGATGAAGCTGTGTATCAAGTATCTAGAGATTATGCTGAAGGTAATTTCAAAGGTGGAATTAGAGAACTTGGTTTAGCTGAAAATGGAGTTGGTTTACCAGATGAGAATCCAAATATTTCTGAAGAAGTAATGAATGCAGTGAATGAATATAAAGAAAAAATCATCAACGGTGAGATTGTAGTCCCTTCTGGTATTGAATAAAAAAATTTAATTTAGGTGATGAAGGTGAATAAAGAAAACATAGCTGTAGAAATGAGAGGGATTACCAAAAGATTTCCTGGTATCGTAGCAAATGATTCTATTAGCTTTAAAGTGAAACATGGTGAAATCCATGCTCTATTAGGAGAAAATGGTGCGGGAAAATCCACTTTGATGAATGTTTTATTTGGCCTTTATCAGCCAGAAGAGGGAGAGATATTAATCAACGGTAACAAGGTTGAAATAACAAACCCTAATATGGCAAATGAATTGGGTATAGGAATGGTTCACCAGCATTTTATGCTGGTTGAGCCATTTACAGTTGCACAAAATATTATTTTAGGCATCGAACCCAAAAATGGTCTTATCATTAATCAAAGTAAAGCAATTAAGAAAATAAATGAAATATCAGAACAATATGGTTTAGACGTTGATCCTTATGCTAAGGTGAAAGATATCTCAGTGGGGATGCAACAGAGAGTTGAGATATTAAAGACGTTATATCGTGGAGCAGATATTTTAATTTTTGACGAACCATCAGCTGTTTTAACACCGCAAGAAATTGTGGAATTAATGAAAATTTTTAGAAATCTAGTCAAAGAAGGTAAAACAATTATTTTAATTACCCATAAACTGAAAGAAATTATGGAAGTTGCTGACAATGTGACGATTATAAGACGTGGGAAAGTGGTCGATAGCGTTTCCGTTGAGAGTACAAACCCAGATGAACTTGCTGCGAAAATGGTTGGACGTAAGGTAAGTTTTTCAGTAGACAAAAAACCGGCTCAGATTAAAGATAAAATTCTCTCCGTAGATAAAATCAATGCTAAGAATAATAGAGGCTTGCCAGCATTAAATGAACTTTCTTTGCAAGTTCATGCAGGTGAAATACTAGGGATTGCAGGTGTTGACGGCAATGGTCAAAGTGAGCTGATCGAAGTTCTAACTGGGTTAAGAAAAGTAACTTCTGGAGAAATTACGTTACATGGTTCCAGTCTGCAAACGCTTAATCCGAGACAAATATCAGAGGAAAAAGTCGGACATATTCCTGAGGATCGTCATAAAAGAGGTTTAGTGCTTGATTTTTCTGTTAGTGAAAATATGGTATTAAAAAATTATTATCATCCTCAATTTAATAAAAATGGATTCCTAAAATTTGATGAAATTGATAAGTATTCAATTGATTTAATTGAACAGTTTGATGTTCGTACACCAAGTCATAAAACCCCAGCAAGGGCGTTGTCAGGAGGAAATCAACAAAAGGCGATTATTGCAAGGGAAGTTGACAGTGATCCTGATTTATTAATTGCAGGTCAACCAACTAGAGGTTTAGACGTAGGTGCGATTGAGTTTATCCATAAAAAGTTAATCGAACAACGAGATAAAGGAAAAGCTGTATTGTTAATCTCATTGGAATTGGATGAATTATTAAACGTATCTGATCGAATTGCAGTGATTTATGAAGGAAGTATTGTTGGCATCGTGAATCCAAAAGAAACGAATGAACAAGAACTAGGGTTGATGATGTCAGGCGGAAAAATAAACCAAAGAGGTAAAGAACAATGAAAACATTATCACGTTGGTTATTAAGAGAATCGGTTATCATACCTCTTATTTCAGTGTTTGCTGGGCTTATCATTGGAGCTATCATTATGATGTTTGGCGGTTATAACCCATTTGAGGCTTACCAAGCCTTATTTAATAAAGCATTTGGTAACATTTACGGAATTGGAGAGACGATTCGTACAATCACTCCGCTTATATTTACTGGACTAGCTGTTGCTTTTGCATTTCGAACTGGACTATTCAACATCGGTGCAGAGGGACAGTTCATTATGGGTTCACTGGCTGCTGCCTACGTAGGGATCATGCTTGACCTTCCAGCAATAATTCATATGCCATTAGCCGTTATAGTTGGGGGTATCGTTGGCGGTTTATGGGGAGGCATTGCAGGTTTTCTAAAGGCCTCTCGTGGAGTTCATGAAGTTATCACGACCATTATGCTGAACTGGATTGCTTTATACTTGTCAAATTATTTAATTCGTACACATTTGTTAGAAAAAGGTCAACAAAAATCTGAAACACTTGCTCAAAGCTCGTGGTTATCCTTTTCTTTTTTAACAGATCTATTCAATAATGCACGAATACATTTTGGATTTTTAATTGCTATTCTTTGTGCGATAGTGTTTTATGTTATTTTGCAGAAAATGAAACAAGGATATGAGCTTCGTTCTGTAGGGCTAAATCCACATGCAGCTGAATATGCAGGGATTAACGTAAAAAGCAATATTATAAAGGCAATGGTTATCAGTGGTATGTTTGCAGGACTAGGTGGTGCTGTAGAAGTACTAGGTGTGACGCATAATGTGACCATATTACCTGCCTTCCAGGGATACGGTTTTGACGGTATCGCTGTTGCATTATTAGGTGGGAACGCAGCGTTTGGTTCAGTCGTTGGTGCATTTTTATTAGGGACTTTAACTTTTGGAGCAACAGGGATGAAACTTGGTGCTGGTGTCCCATTTGAAATCATCAATATTGTCATTGCACTTGTCATTTACTTTGTAGCGTCAAGGTTAATTTTCAAAAGGCTAATGAATGCATTGAATGTGAATAAACAGGAGGAACAATAATATGGATTGGCTAAAAATATTTGTTGATCTGACGCACAATACCATAGTTTTTTCTACGGCTTTAGTATTTGCAGCCATAGGAGGCATGTTCTCCGAACGTTCCGGAGTTGTTAACATAGCGTTAGAAGGGCTAATGATCATTGGAGCTTTCACAGGTGCAGTGGTAACCTTTTTTGTGGATCAATCATTAGGAGGTAGTCCTATTTCACCATGGATAGGCTTTATTAGTGCCATTGTCGCTGGTATCATCTTTTCGTTACCACATGCGGTTGCATCTATTAGATACCAAGCAGATCAAGTTGTAAGTGGTATTGCTCTAAACTTTTTAGCAATTGGAGTTGCCATTTACTTTACAAAAGTTTTATTTGATGGCTCTGCACAAACGAAAACTTTAAAAGCTTCTTTTGATAAATGGGAAATACCATTTCTTGCAGATCAATCAACGATAGGAGCTCTTTTTAAAGCTTACCCTACTAGTGTGATTATGATATTGGTGGTAGTAATTTCTTATGTAGTATTATTTAAAACCCCATTCGGGTTAAGATTGAGAGCAGTTGGGGAACATCCAAGAGCTGCAGATACGATGGGGATTAATGTTTTTAGAACACGTTATATCGCAGTGATGATTAGTGGAGCTTTAGCAGCAATGGGAGGAGCTACTATTGTGTTAACTACTACTAATAATTTTACACATAGTACGATTTCTGGACAAGGCTTTATTGCACTAGCTGCTCTTATCTTTGGTAAGTGGCATCCAACGAAAACGATGTTTGCTGCATTATTTTTTGGAATGGCAACAGCATTAAGATCAGTGTTACAGCAGTTTGGAATTACAGATTATATTCCAGTTGATTTTATATTCATACTTCCGTATGTGCTTACGATATTAGTCTTAGCAGGATTAATTGGTCGTGCAGATGCACCATCTGCTCTAGGTAGACCATATGAGCTTGGAAGTCGATAATTGTAAAATCAAAACATTATTATATTTAAAAACGAAGGTTCCTATATGTTTATTTGGGAACCTTCGTTTTTTTCATCGACAAAATCAAGTTTTTAATACAATATTTTATTCGGGTTTATTATCCTTGCTAAAAACAACTAGATTTTCAACTCTTTGTAAACGAATGTACTCATTATTTTTTAAATCTAACCTGAAGAAACCATAAAGATAGGCCGCCTCTATAAAAGAAAGTCCTGGATAACATACAATAGCTTCATTTGTGTATGGATTATCCATGATCACTTGCCATTCTCCAGTTCGACTCTCAATTGGAATCTGTTTTAATATTTCATTTTTATGTTGCATAATTTGTTCTAGTTGAGTCCAAACATTCGCCCAAGAAGGACTAAATTGAATTGGACTTTGAAAAATTAATTTTGCTTTATTTAGCAATTCTGTAACTCTGGAGATGTTTGTGTCATCATAAGTTTTAAGTTGTTCTTTCATCCAGTATAAAAAATGACTAAAACCGGAATACCCTTTTTCTTTCATTTGTTCTCTGACTTCATCATATTCAGTACTTGACTTTGCTGTTTCGAATAGTTCGATTAAATTTTTTTCTCCTATTTTCACTATCTCACCCATGTTCATAAGTATTTTATATAAAATGATATATGAAATGTATAAAAATGCAAGTGTTTTTCAAATATAAGAATAAGGAATTCATCATAGATTTATTTTGAAAATCATGTAGAGTCCTTCTATAATTTATTAGCCATAGAAAAACTGCACCTTCAACTATAAGATAATTTCTAACAATTGAGGTGCAGTTTAATTTTGATAGCATGATCAATTTATTAAACTTAATTTATGAAGAGAAAGGAGTTAAAAACTGTTGAGTCCAGTAATGCCTGTAGTTGCTATTAGAACCATAATAATACCCTACACCGATTTGAGTATAACTGCTAGATAAAATATTTGCTCTGTGACCGGAACTGTTCATCCATCCATTCACTACCTTTGCAGGAGTGTTTTGCCCTGCAGCAATGTTTTCTGCAGCTGCACGATAATTCAGGCCAAAGGATTTCATCATATCAAACGGAGATCCATAGGTTGGAGAGGTATGATCAAAGTATTGATTAATCAACATATCCTTAGATTTTATATTTGCTACATTACTGATATTTGCATTTAACGTTAATGGAGTTAATTTGTTACTTACTCTTTGTTCATTTGTTAAGAAAAACACTTCAAATTCAAATTCATCTGGAATATATGTATCACTTTGGATATATTGATATTGTTGGAAACTGGATTTTTTCGAAGTTAAAGTATCGCCTTTTTTCATTATGACAGTTGAACGCTTCTCATCCCATGAAACCTCATATCCAAATGCTTCTCCTGCTGCTCTTAAAGGTATCAAAGTTCGACTGCCTATGGATTTAGCCGTTGTATCAATTTTAGAAATTTTACTCTTTGCTCCAGTGTTTTGATCCATTTCATGAATAAATTTAGAATCAATTTTCATTATTACTTGTTTTTGTTCATTACCTCTATGTAATGTAGAAGTAATGGTTTCTGAACTTTTATCCCAATTTACTTTTGCCCCTATTTTTTCAAAAACACCTCGAAGTGGAATTAATACTCTATTCCTTTCAATAATAGGTTCTGAATCTGGAAAATTTACTCTTTCTCCATCTACAATCACGGAGATACTTGTGGCTGCTAGTGCAGAGGAAGGCATGATTAATGAAGACAATAATACTATAATGAGTACAAACTTAAGCTGTTTAATCATCTTGTAAACTCCTATTCATGTTTTGTATTATAGGAACATACATAATATTTGATTAGATGATGTATCTTTTGGTGTATCTTTGTTTATCACAAAGTGATATTATCAAAATATACCAAATATTAATGATAAAGGTCTCCATTTCTGTGATATTTTTAGCAAAATTTTTATGTAGTTGAATATAGGTTATAAATCAATCTTTATGTATGTTGACTATATAATCAGTATACCAAACGTGATAGAAAAATGAAGTTGTAACTAGTTTGTAAAATATACAACAAGTTAACTATATATGTCATAGCTTTCAATATATTAAAGAACTCTTAATAAGGAATTATTTATTGTATTTTAAAAAGAATCAATTAGGGAAGGAGCACGGAGAAATGAAGACAGAAAATTTGCCACTTCAATCAAATGGTTTATCTTTTCATGTGAAATGCTGGTTGCCAGATGAAGTACCAAAAGCAGTAGTTCAAATTGCACATGGGATGGCCGAACACATTGAAAGGTATGATCGTTTTGCAAAGACACTGGTTAACGATGGATTTGCTGTTTTTGGAAATGATCATCGAGGTCATGGAAAAACAGCAGCTACCAAAGAAGATTTAGGATTTTTTGCAGATAAAGATGGCTGGAAGCTAGTAGTAGAAGATATGTATGCTTTACATTTATTGATTAAAGAAAAATATCCGGACTTACCAGTTTTTATTTTTGGACATAGTATGGGTTCTTTTTTAACCAGAAGATATATTCAATTGTACGGTGAAGGATTAGATGGAGTAATATTAGCTGGTAGTGGGGGAGATGGAGGAATATTAGCCAAAATTGGAGTGCAAATTGTTAAACACGAGGTGAAAAGAAAGGGGAAACGGGGAAGAAGCCCAAGAATGAATAAACTCATTTTTGGTAAATTTAATAAAAGCTTTCATCCAAATCGTACTGAGTTTGATTGGATCTCAAGAGATGTAAAGGAAGTTGATAAATATATTGAAGACCCATTCACTGGTGGTGTGTGTACAGCAAGTTTTTATTATGACATGTTATCGGGAGTGCAAGAACTTCATCGAATGGAGAACATTCAACAAACTCCTAATAATTTACCTATATATTTTCTAAGTGGTGAAAAGGATCCAGTGGGTAACTTTGGCAAGGATATAAAAAAAGTCGTTAATTTATATCAAAATTCAGGAGTAAAAGATATTTCTTATAAAATATATAAGGAAGCCAGACATGAATTATTAAATGAATTGAACTTTGATGAAGTGACTCAGGATATTATATTCTGGCTACAAGAAAGATTAAACATCAATTAGGTAATTTCAAATGTTTCAATCAAAAAGATAAAGAAATGGAAGTGTATATTGCTATTATTATAAATTGTGAAAGGGTGATTATAGATGCCTAAAGTTCAACTTGGAGTTACAGAAGGAAAACTAGCCGAGTGTCCAAATTCTCCGAATTGTGTGTCGACTCAGACAATGGATGAATCCAAAAAAATGGAACCCATTCCTTTTACTATTTCTAACGAGAAAGCAATGGAAAAAATAATAAAAGTTGTAAATGAAATGCCAAGAACGAAAGTTATTAGTCAGGATAATAACTACATACATGTGACCTTTACAACAAAATTATTTCGTTTTGTAGACGACGTTGAATTTTACCTTGATGAAAAAGAAAAGGTGGTTCATTATCGTTCAGCCTCACGAACAGGTTATTCTGATTTGGGCGTGAATCGAAAACGTATGATTGAAATTTCAAAGAGATTTCTTTTTTAAATGAGTAACAAAGACTGAAAAATATATAGCCCCCTATGTTCATTCATTAATGAACATAACGGGGGCGACTATTGTTAATTTATATTATTTTTTATGTTCCCATAGTTTATATAACGCTTGTGTTCCACGATCTTCTTCTCCTACAATTGCAAGCTCATCATATAATTGTTTTGCTAATTCAAGCCCTGGCATTTCCAGTCCCATAGAAGATGCTTCTTCTAATGCAATCCCCATATCTTTAATAAAATGTTTCACAAAAAAACCAGGTTCATAATCCTCTTTGATGATTCTTGGAGCTAAATTACTTAAAGACCAACTTCCTGCTGCTCCAGCAGAGATACTTTGCAATACCTTTTCTGGGTCAAGTCCAGCTGTTCTCGCATATACAATAGATTCACAAATCCCAATCATATTGGTGGCAATAGCAATTTGGTTACACATTTTTGTATGTTGTCCTGATCCTGCTTCTCCTTGAAGAATAATATTAGCCCCCATTTTTTCAAGTATCGGTTTACAAACCTCAAAGGCTCCAGATTCTCCTCCTACCATAATGGTTAAACGAGCTTCCCTTGCTCCAATATCACCGCCTGAAACAGGTGCATCTAAAGAAAACAATCCTTTTTCTTTAGCATGTTGAGCTATTTTTTGGGCTAATGTAGGTGTAGATGTTGTCATGTCGATTAGATAAGTACCTTTGTTCGCATTTGATATAATTCCATTTGTACCTAAATATATAGATTCTACATCTTGGGGATATCCGATCATTGTAATAATTATATCGGCTTGTTTAGTTAATTCTACCACTGAGTTTTTCCAAATTGCACCTTGACTTATTAGATCATCAGCTTTATCTTTTGTTCGAGTATAAATATGTAGGTTGTATCCTGCATTCATCAAGTGACCGGCCATGCTTTTTCCCATCACACCTATGCCAATAAACCCAATCGTTAGATTGTTTTTTTCATTGTTCATAACTTCTCCTTTTCAACAAATAAGTTTAAAATTTTTATTAATTTTTATAAGTATATTCTTTAACTATAATTCTGACAAGATTGTTGTTATTACAAAATTATAAAAGAGTTTGCCGAACCGATGATTTTGACTTGTTAGTTAGTTTGGTTTATCTAATTTTATAGATGCAACCCATAAAAAAAATTATACTCAAGGATCCAACAAACTCTATACACCATCATATGTAAAGAACGTCCTTTCTGTATAATACTTTCGCCTATGAAAAGCTTCTAAAATGTAAAATGGTGATATGACCTACTCCTATTTGAGGAAAAAGACAAGATGTAATCAGACGAATTATCTTTTTATTATTTTGCTGATTTTCACTATTTTAATTGTTTGGTTTATTAGGGGAGAAATTAGAAATAACGACTACATATATGAACATTATGTTGCTTCAAACGGAGGGTGATGGGAGAATAGTAGTGCAAATGATTGTGATAGGAAGTGAAAAGTAACATCTATCAAGTATGGAAGAAGGAAACAGAGAATACATCCCTGAATCCATCTAAAAAGGTATCAAATGTTTTTTGGAGAGATGAGACAAAACCGCTTATTTAATGCTTAATGCTCAGGATATCCAGTTATTTTTTGAATAGATTCATATAATGGAGTTAATTTTTTATACATTTTTTGATAAACGTGGCTATAAAGTTCATCGTATATCTTAACGTTTTTTTGAATTGGTTCAAAAACCTGCGCCTTTTTTGTCATTTCTTTCACCGCTGTTTCAATATTAGGGTGAATCCCTGCTCCTACTGCTGCTAATATAGCTGCTCCTAAACCAGATGCTTCACTAACGGCTGGTCTGATGGCTGGTAATTGAAAAACGTCTGCTGTAATTTGCATCATTTTATCACTGTTTGATCCACCGCCGCATACGATTAATTCTGTCATGGGAACTTTTGTACGTTTTTCTATTCTTTCTCTTCCTTCACGTAATGAATAGGCTAAACCTTCAAGAAGAGCTCTATAAAAGTGTCCTTTAGTATGGACTCCACCAAAACCAATGATAGCACCTTTTGCATCAGGACGTGGATATCTTATGCCAGGTGACCAGAATGGTTGGAGTACTAGCCCTAAAGATCCTGGTGGAATATCAGACACTAGATCATCTAGTATTTCCTCTGCAGGCACTCCTAAATTGCTGGCTAGTTGTAACTCCTCGTTAGCAAACTGTTCTTTGAACCATGATACCATCCAAAACCCACGGAAAGTTTGTACTTCAAGATTATATTCTCCCGGTGATGCACTTGGGTAAGGGGGTATAAGTTTAATAGGTTCAAGGTATTTTTTTGAGTTTACATTGATTGTGGCTGTAGTACCATAACCAATACTTCCTTGGTTTGGCAGCAAACACCCTGTGCCAAGTACTTCACATGCTTTATCAGTCGCTCCTGCAATCACAGGTAACCCCTCAGGTATTCCTGTTTGTTTAGCTGCTTCTTTCGTAATCACACCTAATTGTTCACCTGGTTGGACTAGTTTAGGCAGCATTTGTTCCTTGACAGGTATGGCCTTCCATTTCCAATGTGATTTCTTAGACCATGTAAGTTTTTTATAATCAAATGGAAGATACCCAACTTGACTCCCAATTGAATCAATAATATCATTCGTTAATTTATAATTAATGTATCCTGAAATCATCAAGTAGTGGGAAGTTTTATCCCAAATTTCAGGCTGAAATTCCTTGATCCAATTTGCTTCTGCTTCTGCCTGAAGGTAATGTAATGTCTTATTAAGACCTGCAAGATGAAATAGGAACTTCCAAGCCCCTCCGACTTTAGGCAATTTCGTTGATCTTCGTTGATCTAACCAGAGTATAGCTGATCGTAAAGGAATTTTTTCCGCATCTAAATTTACCATTGATCCCCTTTGAGTTGTGACACTTACAGAAACAATGGAATCTTTGTTTACTTTGCCTTGATTAAACAGTTTTACTGAAGCCTCAGTTATACACTTCCAATAATATTCTGGCTGCTGCTCAGCCCAACCTGATTCAGGAGAGTAATAAGCAGGACTATAAATTACTCTGGCAAAATCTATAAGTCGACCATTTCCATCAAATACAAGTGTTCGGACACTTTGAGTTCCAATATCTATAGTTAAAACGCTTTCAACCATGGATTGAAATGCCCCCTTTTAAAATATCCGTATCCCCTTCTAGAAAAGAAGAGGGATACCTTCTAGATTGTAAGTAAACTTTTTTTATATGGATATATATTTTATCGGTTAATGGGGTAGTTAATGAGAATCACTTCAAAATTATCTTTGTAATAAATTAGGACTATAGTTATTTTCCCATATATTATTATAGCGAGTCACTTCATTATTCCAACGTTCCTCATCCCAGTTTAACACAGGTAGAATCTCTTCTTTTAAACGATTTATTATTTCTCTTCCACCAGAAGGTAATAACATCCCTATGCGCACTCTGCGTAATAATAGATCATCTAGATGAGAAATAGATTCATGACGTGCTGCCCAACGAAGCTCTGACCATAATATATTCGTACTAGGTATAAATTCACAGCCATTTTCTTCAATTTCTTCTATAAAACTATCCCATCCATTTCCGTAACGACCATATAAACGACGTGTCATGGATTCACCTAAGTGAGAGTGAAGTATGGAATGACTTGTCATCTCTTGTCGTTCATCCAAGACTTTATTTTGCTGCTTATTAACATGAGTGATCTGTGGTTTTATTTTATCTAAAACTTCACGTGCTAACAAATCAAAGGTAGTTAATTTCCCTCCTGTAACAGTTAACAAACCTTGCTCTTCCCAAATGCAATGATCTCTTGATTCTTTGGAAGGATCTTTTTTTCCAGTATGAACGACGGGTCTTACTCCAGCAAATGTTGATAAAACATCTTCAGCTTTTAATTGGAAGGAAGGAAACATTTCATTTAGTGCTTCGAACAAATAGTTTCCCTCTTCAATACTAATACTCGGTTCTAAATTTAAAGAATCTTCATGATCAATATCTGTCGTGCCAACTAAGGTAACTCCCTCCCAAGGAAATACATAAATATAACGTCCATCTGCTGGATGAGAGAATCCGATCGCTTGTGCTAGTGGTAAACGCCAATTAGGAATAATTAGATGGCTTCCACGTAAAGGTCGCATCTTTGGAGCTTCACCTACCTGAGCTCTTAGTTGATCTACCCAAACCCCTGTAGCATTCACAACAATATTCCCAAATACTTCTTTTGTATTATTTGACATCATATCTTTCACTGTGACTCCACGTACACGACCCTTTTGATCTCGACATAATTGTTCTACAGAGCAATAGTTTATAGCAGTACCCCCGAGTAGCTGTCCATCTTTTAACACTCTTAATACGAGCCTTGCATCATCTGTTTTTGCATCATAATATTGTAAACCAGTGCTAAGCCCTGATTGTCTAATACCTGGCGCCATTTTGCTTATGTTATGAGAATCATAACTTCGATGATTTTTTCGATGCGCCATCATGTCATATAGGGTTAATCCTGCTTTTAACAAAATAGGATCAAACTTATTTTCCTCATAAAAAGGCATTAAAATTCCAAGAGGCTCTACAAGACCATCACATTCACTGAGTAACTTCTCTCTTTCATGAACGGAATGCCAGGTGGTTTTTAATTGACCTTGTTTTAAATAACGTAAACCACCATGCACTAGTTTACCAGAACGACTGGAAGTACCCCATGCAAAATCTTTTTTTTCTAACAGTAAACAGCGAAGACCTTGACTAGCTGCTTTTCTCAAAATTCCTGCTCCAGTAATTCCTCCACCAATAACGATGATATCCCAAGGTTCCTCGTTTAATGTATCCCAAACTTCTTCGCGGTTATTCATATCTAACACTCCTTAAATTAAGTGTTCAAAAAGTCTTGTTTTATTAAATTAACTTATCGTTATTCATTCTTTGTTCAGGATCAAGAGTATGACAAAGGGAGCGGATCATTTCCATGCCCAGTTTCGTTTTTTCATTTTCAAGATACGGTCGATGATCGGTTCCAACTCCGTGTTGATGACTGATCGTTCCACCGTTTTTAACGATTGCTTCACTTGCAGCTTTTTTTAGTTTTTCCCAGCGACGTTTGGTTTCATCTGGATCATCACCTATACGGAAAAGATAGGTAGTATATATACTAGAGCCATGTGGGTAAATATGAGAGAGGTGAGTATATGCAAATACATTTTCATTTATATCTTGCAATCCTTCTCTTAATGCACTTTCAATAGATTGAATCGTCTCTGGGACTCGATTCCATGTTGTTGCTGTTTCTAACGTATCTACCGCATAACCTTCTTGCCATAAACTGTTGCGTAAATATGGAGAACGGAAGCGATTTTTTACCCATTGCTGTCCTGGTTTTGTACCTACAAGGACACCTTTGTATTTTTTAATGATGCTTTGGGCTTGGTATAGTGAGGATTTCACACTTTTTTTACTTCCAGTAACCCCATATACAAGCATACATTTTTGTTCGTTAACACCGTTCATTTTCAACCACTTGTCTAATAATGTGAGCACTTTGCTTTCTCCTGCCATCGTTAATGTTGAGATCGTTTCTTCTGGTAAGCTTAAACGCATCATCGAAAGAGGAATACCTTGTTGTGCAATTTTTCTAATGGCAGCCATTCCTTGCTCAGGAGTAGGAAAAAAAGCTGAATAAAACTGTTCCATTTCTGGTAGGGGAGATATTTTAACTGTTGCTTTTGTAACAATACCCAATCTGCCTTCTGAGCCAAGCACAAATTCACGTAAATTTGGTCCAGCAGCTGATGCTGGTAGATTTGATATTTCTAAACTACCTACTGGTGTTTCCATTTCTCCACCCACAAATAGTTGTTCAATTCTACCATATTTCAACGATTGTTGACCTGCTGAACGCGTGACAATCCAACCACCAAGGGTAGAGTACTCAAATGATTGAGGAAAGTGTCCTAGAGTAAAACCTTTAGCTTGTAATGCTGCTTCGAGGTCAGGACCTTTAATGCCTGCTTGGAATTGTGCAAGGCACCCTTCTTCATTTAAATCAAGTAATTTATTCATTCTACTAACATCTACTGTTATGGTCGGTTTGTCTCCTTTGAGCGCTGCTAAGTGACCAACAACGCTAGTCCCTCCACCATAAGGTACAATATGTGCATCTATTTTTTTTGCAAATTGGAGCAATTCGCGAACTTCTTGTTCATTTAAAGGAAACGCTACACCATCTGGATAAGTTGGTATTGTGCCACTTCGAATTGCATTCCAATCACCAAAACTTTGCCCAACAGCATGACGAAGTCTTTCCAGTGGATCTGTGTTAATCAGTTGGTGTTCAGGTAATCGAGATGCTGGTACATTACTAAGTGCTTTATCTAATGATATATCTTGTGGTTTATTACCAGGACCTAATTCATTTTTTAAAAATTCTATTGCTGATTCAGGTAATTCAACATTTACAGATTCATCACCCCAGCCATTCCATCTTCTCAATTTAATTCCCCCTTAGTTAATAAAATATATAATGATTGAAGTAATCGCTTACAAAACAACTAGAACTATTTCAAAACTCTACTAACTTAAATAAAATAAAAAGTTTGCATTGATGCTTGCATTAATTTGATGCGTTTTTCCATAACGTGATGCTTTTTAACATATCTTCTTTAGTGATTTGTTCTGCTTGAATTGGATCCCTTGCCATTGCAGCTGCTAACAAACGAGTATAAAACAAGCGGGTAGCTTCTCGATTTTGTAGATGAGAAAAATACAATTGCCCCATGTGTTCATAAATTCGAGAAAAACTATTAATTAACAGGACATAAATTGGATTTTCAGATAGAACAGATAATTGTTTTTGCAGTTCCCAATCAAATGATGTGAAACTGGCAGGATCATCTTTTAGTTCATCACTTTTAGCCAAAATGGCAATGACTTTAGCAGGGTTTTTTAACACTGCGTCGTGAACAAATGCCGGTGCTAAAGAAGAGCGAACTTCAAGAAGGTGAACTACAAAATTTTTAGTTGGCTGTTCCGTATTCGCTATAATATTTTCAAGTGTGTTTAAATTGCCTTCCTGCCAGAAGTGATTCACGAGAGTGGGTTGCCCTTTACGAATGGTTAGCCACTTATCTCGTGCTAACCTTTGTAGGGATTCTCTTAATGTAGTACGTGCAATGCCTAACTTGGATGATAATTCTCTTTCTGGTGGAAGTGTACTTCCAGGCGGAAATTCATTATTTAATATCGCTTTGATTAATAATTGATCTATAGTTTGGGTAGGGTTTACATAGGTTTGTTTTTTTTCCAAATGAAAAGCCTCCAGTTTTTTTGAAATATTCTGAAATTATTCTCTGATTTATGGTCAGTCCTCTTTCTAACTGTGGTCTTACCACAAATATATAACATTGAAGTCTTTAAGTAAAGGGGTAATCTAAAGTATATTAAACCCATAATGATTAGAAATTGATATAATATTCATTAATTTTTGTAGTATAATATAGTTTCATCTGTATAATAACAGGAGATTAAACAATGCAATCTATTCAAATTATTATGATTATATTTTCTATATTTATGGCTCACTCATTACATGAATTTGGTCATGTTTTTTTTGCAAGATTAATGAATGCTCAAGTGAATGAAATTTCAATTGGGGCAGGACCAATTATATATAAAAGGAGCACATTAACAATTAGACTCGGTTTCTTTTTAGGCGGTTATTGTAATTGGGGAGAAAAGGAATTTTTAAATGGTTTTCAAATAAGTCTAATTCACCTTGGCGGAATTATATTTAATTTAGTAAGTGCTTCGATTTTTTTATTATTGATGTCGTCGTTTTCTTCGAAAGTAATTTATCCTTTCCTCCCTTTTGGTTTATATTCCTTTGCCCTGGTTGTAATCAATGGGATTCCATATAAATTTGCATTACTAAAAAGTGATGGATGGCAAGTATTGGAGGTTATATATTTTTCGATTAAAAGCAGGTTAAAAAAAGGTTGAAACCAACAATCTATAAAAGCGTATTAAATTTGGAAACGTTTTAGTGGAAAAATATATATTAATAAATAACTTATTTGAATAGCATTAGTAAATTAAATCACTAGAATTAAATGGTAAGAAATCATTAGAATGGACTGAATATATAGGATTCCTACTTTGCAAGAAGATGAAGTATTAATAAAAACAATTGCAGGGGCGATAAGTATCGGGACCGAATTACCTCAATATGATGAAAGCGATGTTTTAGACAATTATCCAAATTATCCCAAAAACACTGGTTATGAGAGCTTTGGAGAAGTTGTAAAGATTGGTGATAGCGTAGAGTCTATAAAATTAGGCGATAAGGTTGTTGCTTTTTATGGTCATCAAACGTTTGGAATTGTAAAAAAGGATAAAGTGATCAGAGTACCTAAACAATTAAGTGCTTCAGAAGCTTTAGTGGTAAAACAAAAAGGTGAAATTTATATCTTATCAGATGGAATTTACATTGATTGCAGAATTTTATGAAAAAGAATTAAAGGTAGTGGGATCAAGTGATGGATGGAATTATCAGAATGAAACAAAATTACCTATCAAGCACTCATAAATTGTTTTGAAGAGTTAAGTGCTGGGACAATCAGTCCATTGAAAGTATTAGTAACTTATTAAATTTTAAATGCTTTATTTAGATAATGGTATAGAGATGCTTAATTTCATAAATTAGGAGGATGTTATGATTCGTATAGTATTATTTTTTGGCTTATTATTATTAACTGCTTGTTCAAGTGAGGAAACTTTGTTAGAAGAAACCCCGCCAAAAGAAAATGTTTTAGATCAAACAGAGGAGGAGAATAACAAAATCAGAAGTAACAAAAACAGTGTGGTAACTGAGGACGGGAAAATAACTTTCACAATTTTTAATTATGTAAATGTGTCTCAAGAGAAAGTGGAATCCATAAAAAAAGAGCTGTTAGACGCATACAATGTTATACATCAGTCCATTGAAACAAATTATGTACCTTCTGAGACTATCAATGTATTTTTAAGTGAAGGTTATGAACAGTCTTGGGGTATAAGAACTAGTGTCAATTTGTATAACATAAAGAATGAAAAATATCCGCTTGTTCATGAACTGACACATACCTTACTTGGATATGGAGAACATTTTGGATCAGAAAAAGGGTACTTTACCCAAGAGGGATACGCTGTCTATATGGGTAATAAGTACGGAAAAGTAAACAAACCATTGCATTGGATTATGAAACGATATATAGATGTAAAACATAACATTCCATTACAAAATTTAATAGATTTAAATATAGATGATGAATATTTCAGACCAGAGCAAGACTCTACACTTCAAAGAAAGAGTTACATACATGCAGGTTCTTTCATTACCTATTTAATAGATACATATGGTATTCATAAATTTGAAAAAATTTACAATACAGACCACTTAGATATGAAATTTCAAGAAGTATATGGTAAGACAATTAATGAGTTAGAAAAAGAATGGATAGATTATATTAAGGAAATAACATCTTAAACGATATAGGTAGAAATTCACATAAAATAAGGAGCTGTTATCATGTCAAATTTTCTAAATGATTTTCAAAACTCAGTAGGAAAAGTAGTAATTGGTAAAGATCGAGTGGTTGAGCTATTGTTGATCTCATTATTAAGTAAAGGGCACGTATTACTAGAAGATGTTCCTGGGACTGGGAAAACCAAATTAGCTAAAACCTTTGCAACTCTCATAAATGGTTCATTCCAACGTATTCAATTTACACCTGATGTGCTTCCAAGTGATGTGACAGGTATACAATTTTTCAATCCAAAAGATCAGGAATTTCAATTAAGATTAGGTCCAGTTCATACTAATATATTGTTAGCAGATGAAATAAATCGGGCTACCCCACGTACACAATCTAGCTTACTGGAAGCAATGGAGGAGAGACAGGTTACGATCGATGGACAAACCTTTAAACTTCCTGAACCCTATATTGTGTTTGCAACTCAAAATCCAGCAGAATCACATGGCACCTTTCCATTACCAGACGCACAGCTTGATCGATTTTTAATGGTGATTCCAGTGGGTTATCCTACTTTTGATCAAGAAAAAGAAATGATGAACAGATATCGAATGGAAGACCCTCTTTCGGAAATTGAGGCTGTGATAGACATAGAGAAAATTACTAGTTTACAAGATGAAATTAAGACAGTAACAATCACAGAAGATATCGAAACCTATATGCTTGCGATTATTTATGCTACTCGTGAATCAGAGTTAATTGAAACTGGGGTTAGTCCTCGTGGGACGCTAGCATTTATGCGAGCGATTCAAGCGAAAGCATTTTTGAATGGACGCACCTTTTGTTTACCTGAAGATGTGATAGATTTAGCACCTTATATTTTAAGTCACCGTCTTATACTATCCACGGAAGGATCATTAAAAACAACGAATAGTCAAGTGATTCAGGAAATAGTTGAAGCCATAGAAGTCCCTGTTGAATCTGGAGCTATCGAATCATGATGTGGGAAAAAGAAGTTCATATCCCGGAGATATTTAAACATTTAGGGTACATATTACCCATCGTATTTGTTCTAACTTATTTCCTAGTTTCGTCACCGTTTTTTTTATATTCTATGTTTTTTATTTTTGTTATATATGGAATAAATTACTATAACTTACAAACGATTCATAACAAGATTAGACTAATAGATAAAAAGAAAACGATTCGATTATTTCCTAATGAGATGGCGACTATCCCGGTGGTTATTAAACATAAAGGTATCATTCCACTAACTCAAGGACATATCTCTTTTCAATGTTCAGACACTATAAAGTGTCTGAATACATCGAGTTCAATCGAAGGAAACAATAGATCTATATATAAATTCCCAATTTCATATCAATACAAATCTATGAAATCTTATTCAATTGAAATCTTAGCAAAAAAACGCGGTACTGCAAATTTACAAAACCTAGAATTAAAAGCTATTGATCCGTTTTATATCAGTTACTCATCATTATTATATAAATATAAATTTCGAACAGAAGTCATCGTTTTTCCAGAACCTAAACAAATAGCTAATGTTAATATGTTAACGAAAATGAAGGGTGGAGATTATGTTACTCACCACTCTTTATTTGAAGATACCAGCTTGATAAGAGGTGCTAGGGAGTATACAGTAAATGATCCTTTTTCACGAGTTCATTGGGGATTATCAGCAAAAAACAATACACTTATGACAAAAGAATTTGATAAAACAACTTATGTGAAGTGGACCATCATTTTAAATGTTTTGCTAGACCATCCATCATCCTGGAGTTTTTCTTCTAAATTTGAAGATTACATTAGTTATGCAACATATATGTGTCAATATGCCCATAAGTTTGATATTCCGTTTGAGATGTATTCGAATGTTGTAATGAACTATAATCAATCTCAATTTCATATAGAAACAGGAAAAGGGAAAACACATTTATTAAAATCAATGGAGATGCTTTCAAGAATATCTCCAGGAGGTTTTTCAATTAATTTACTGCCCTTTTATACTTCATTGAAGAGAAAACTAGATCAAGACGGGATTATTATATATATTGGTAACCAAGGTGATAAAACAGTTAACTTTTTAAGCTCTCAAAATCAATCTGGTACAACGATATTTACGGTGGATGTAACAGATGATTCTGCAAATTTAAAACCATTCACTATGTCTGCAAGGAGGGGATCCTTTGCTTAGTTTTATAAAAGATCATTATCTTGTTTGGGTAAACTATATTTACGAGGCATTTTTTGTGTATTATGTAGTGATCTTACTATCTCTGCTTCATCAACAGATTCCTTTATATGTCCCCTTCATTATCACTTATGTGGTAGGAACATTTCCTATAACATGGGGTATAATAAAAGGAGGATCTACCTTAATTTATAGCTTTATATCACTTCTGGTTATATTTATCTTTGCTCTATTATTTGATTTTACTATTTATCATACAATACTTATTACCATTATATCGATTTGGAGGTTTACTGTTTATTTAAATGAAGAAAAACAAGAGGGCTTGGAAAAACAGATTATGTTTTCTCTGCTTATCATTCCTTTTTGTTTACTATGGTTTACTGACTTTATGGTTGATCATGTACTTTATCTGTTTTTTATACAAATTATACTTTTTCCTTTGGTAAAGAGGGAAAACGTGGCAATAAATGAAAATAGAAAAGAGAACATGTGGATGTTTTTGAGCATGATAATCGTTAGTCTATTCATCGCTTTATGTGTTTATTTTATTTTACCAATATTGTCTGAAGTAATCATATATATAGTTTCTTTTATTTTCATATATTCGTTAGGGAGAATAGTTGAATGGCTAGTTTTAAAGATTGGAACTATTGAAACTATAGATGAATATTTTTCTGAAATGGAATCAGGAGGAGCTAATGAAGTTCCGCCTTCAATAGAAGGAGTGAACTCAAATATGTTACTTTCAACAATACTTACATCCTTAGTTTATATAACTGTAATCATCATTGTTGGGCTTCTTTTCATTTACTTATATAAACGAACTAAAAATGTTGTGATTGCAAAAAACTCAAAAAGTATAATGCTCCCAACAGAACTTTTTGAAGAATCAGAAAGTTTCATGAATATAAAACAAAAATACTCTTTCCACAATAATAAAATGATTAGAAAGAAGATTGATCGGTTTGAACATGATTTAGCTAAATATGGTAAGGGAAGGAAACCTTCTGAAACGATAGATCATTGGCTCACACGTATTGATGTAGATAAAAATCAATCAATGAAAATGATAGAGGTTTATAAAAAGGCAAGATATGGAGTTGAGAAAATCAATAAACAAGATAAAAGAAGTTTTATAGATTCCATTAAAAAAATAAAAGGTAATTTTAAGAAGAAAATATAACTAACTTTTCAATTGAAAACAAAAAAGGAATAAGGTATTTTAAGTTTTAGGAGTGTTTTATTTGATAAATAATCAAAAGTTAATTCACTTTGTTAACCCATATTATACTGACAAAGACATGATGCATGATTTAAGTCATATCAAAAGAATATTGCAAACAAGTAAACGTATCATGCTTCGATATAAAGAAGCGGATGAAGAGCTGATTACTTACGGATGTTATTTTCATGGATTTATTTATAATCATGAAGCGGATATTGTGAAATTTTTAGAAGAAAATGAAGTAAAGCCATCCAAAATTCAAAAAATCATTAAAGTTGCTTGGGAGTCATTAAAAGATCAAACTCCCGATACATTAGAAGGTAAAATCGTGCACGATACTCATCTAATTGAAGGGGGTAAAACATTTATCATTGTTAAATGTTTAGTAACTGGTACGGCTAGAGGGCAGTCACTGGAAGAAACGATAAATTTCATTGAATCGAATATTTTAGATAAAGGAAAATGTTATTTGCCTGAAGCCATTCCAATTTATCAAGAAATGCAAAGTTTTGCTAAACAATTTATAGTTGATTTAAAAGATGGGTTAGAGTTGAAGTGAAAAATCAGATCTTTGTTAGAAGGAGTAAATACATATGATAAATCAAGTTAAAATAGCAATTATTTCAGATATTCATGGAAATTCATGGGCTTTAGAGGCTGTATTAGAAGATATAAAAAAAAGAGGAGTGACAGATGTCGTAAATTTGGGAGATAGCTTAACTGGTCCATTAGATCCTCGTAGGACTGCTGAAAAGCTTCAATTTCATAAAATAACATCTATTAAAGGCAATCAGGATAGACTTATTCTAAAACCTACAGAAGAGTTCATCGAATCTAGTACTTATACATATGTAAAAGAACAGCTATCCTCTGATGACCTATTATGGTTGGATCAACAGTCGGAAACATTATCATTGAATGAAGATATTTTTCTATGTCATGGAACACCATCTTCTGATGAAGCCCATTTACTTGAGGAAGTTACACAACATGGTGTTTATCTTAGAAATTCTGAAGAAATTGAGAAAGATGTAAAAGATATAAAAAAATCCGTAATTTGTTGTGCACACAGCCATGTACCTAGAACAGTTTATTTACCAACTGGACAAATTGTTTTAAATCCTGGTAGTGTAGGAATGCCAGCATACGTAGATGATTTACCATATCCTCATCATATGGAGTCTGGAAATCCCCATGCAAATTATGTAGTTTTAAATAAAAATAATGGACCTTGGACGATTGAACATCTTGTAGTACCTTATAATTGGAATGCAGCTGCAGATAAAGCAACAGAAAATGGTAGAGATGATTGGGCGAAATGGATTAAGCTAGGTCGTATATGATATATATTTCAAAAAGGTGGACTGTTCAATAGTATGAACGTTAGCATTCAATCTATTTGTTGGGATAAGGTATGGTCTTTGCTGGCTTCGTTAATCAACCTCAATTTTTCTACTCTAGTTAATTTTTTTAATGCATATTCTTTTTTTAATGCATCTGATTTAGTATCACATTCTTCAAAATATACGATCTCTACTGGCAACCTTGCTCTAGTATATTTTGAAGCTTTTCCTTGATTATGAACTTCAACTCTCTTATTCATATTATTAGTATATCCGGTATATAAGGTATTGTCTGAACATTTTAATATATAAACGTAAAACATAAAAACCACTCCGCTTAATTTTCTAGTTAATTTTACAAACTGGAAACCACCATAAAAATACCTGTAATTAAAAGGATACCATAAGTAATGATACGAAATGTTCCTTGATCAATCCATTTAAATAATAACTGACCAAATAATATACCTCCAATTACCGCTGGTATAGCAACTAATGCTGAACTCCAAACCATTTGATTTGTACCTCCAAAAATGATTTGCATGATGAGACTGATCAAATATATAAACAAATAGTAGCCTAATGTCGTACTTCTCAGTGCTGTTTTGTCAGTATTTACCCCAGAAAAATACAATAACAAGGGAGGACCTGGTACTCCGATACTAGTTGTTAGTAAACCAGAGATACCTCCTGTAAAAAAGTCCTTCAATGGAGTTTGTTTCATAGTGAATTTAAAAATTAAAAGCAAGGTTAAAACTAGAATCAATATCCCAATCAATAATTTAAAAGTTTCTACATTAAAGGTTAGATACACCAATAAACCTGGAATAATGCCAATCGAACTTCCAACAATTAATCTTGTTACTAGTGTTTTATTTATTTCATTTCTTATTTTATATATCATAAAAACAGAAATAAAAAGAGAAAGTATGATATTGATTTGAATCGCTGATTGCACAGGATATATTAAAAATAAAAAAGGTGTACCCAGAATGGAGAAACCGAAACCTGTACTTGTTTGTAAGGATGTAGCAATAAATACAATACTAATTAAAATTACCCATTCCACGAGATGCCCTACTTTCAGTATAAGATTTAAATTGATTGTAGAAATTGTAAAAATAAATCTGCTGTTCTAGTTTTCAAATTAGTAGAGTGCGTTATACATATAAACTCTCTCTCAATAGGATAGTTTTTGAGTTTGATTGGTGTGATTGTGTTTAAAATGATTTCCTTTTGAATGGCTGATTTTGAAATAATTGAAACCCCTAAACCAGCTTCTACCGATTCTTTTATGATTTGAGATGTACCGAATTCCATGACCGATTTGGGTGAGAATTGAAAATGAGAAAATACTTTATCTACTGTATTTCTAGTGCCTGAACCTGGTTTTCTTAAAATCCATTGTTCTTTAAGTAACTGCTCAAATTCAACTTCCTTTTGTTTTGCTAATGGGTGTTTAGAGGAAACTATAACAACTAATTCATCTTTTAATAATGTAAATGATTCTAACTCAGTCAAATCAATATGATCTTCAACTATACCAAGCTCTATCTCATGATTAATGACATGGTTAACGATGTCTTGTGAGTTTTTAATTGTAATATTAGGTGTTACCATAGCGTGTTTTTCAGTGAATTGTGAAATGATTTTAGGCAAGTGATACTCTCCAAAAGTATAACCAGAGCCAATATGAAGGGGGCCGCTAGGAATAAGTTTTAAGTCATCTATTAATCTCTGGACATGAGCATATTGATTTATAATTTTTTTAGCATGAAAATATAAAATTTCTCCTGCTCTAGTTAACCTGACAAATTTATTAGTTCGGTCAAATAATTTAATTCCAAATTTTTCTTCTAATGTTTTTATATGGATGCTTACTGCAGACTGAGTTAGATGCAGTTCCTCGGCTGCACGGGTAAAGTTCTTCTTTTCAGCTACAGCTATAAAAATATGTAAATGATGATCCACCTATTGTCACAACCTTCATCCATCATTAATAATTTTCATTATAAACATAAATATAATATATTTTACAAATGATATGATTAAAATTATTCTAAGTATACACAAAAAACCATGAGATTGAAACCATGGAAAGGAGAAAAGTTATGAATCTACAACATTTTCCAAGAAGAATATATACTGAATATAATACACCTATTCAACCTTTGCGTCATTTATCAAAAATATTAGGTGGTCCGAATATATACATAAAAAGAGACGATTTATTAGGTTTAACAGGGGGTGGGAATAAAACTCGAAAACTTGAATTTTTAGTTGCTCATGCACTAGAGCAAGGTGCGGATACTTTGATAACAACAGGAGCTGTTCAATCCAACCATTGCAGATTAACTCTTGCGGCTGCTGTAAAGGAAGGGCTTAAATGTAGATTGCTTTTTGAAGAAAGAAATCGAAAATATGATCCGAATGGAAATGGTAATCTTTTTTTGGACAGATTGATGGGGGTTGAAAAAATTAAAGTAGTTCCGGACGGTACAGACGTTGTATCAGAAATGGATATAATGAAACAAGAATTAGAATCAGAAGGACGCAAAGGTTATATTGTAGCTGAAGGTGGGGGCAATGATATTGGTGCAATGGGATATGTAAATTGTGTTCATGAGATTTTAGAGCAATCACAAGAAATGGAAATTCAATTTGATCATATTGTTACTGCTAGTGGAAGTGGTGGTACACATTCCGGGCTTGTCGCAGGTATTCATGACAGTACAGTAAATATCCCTGTAACAGGTATAAATGTTCGGCGGGGTAAATTTCAGCAAGAACAAAAAGTGTATGGAATAATTCGTAATCTAGTTGATCGACTTGATTTACATGATGATGTACCAAGAGAAGCTGTTCATTGTTTAGATGACTATATTGGACCTGGTTATGCACTGCCTTCTGAAGATACAATAGCTGCAATTCAACTTTTGGCTCAAAAGGAAGGTATTTTGCTTGATCCAGTTTATACTGGTAAAGTAATGGCTGGATTAATAGGATTAGTTAAAGAGGGCTATTTTTCACATGATAGCAATATACTATTCCTTCATACAGGAGGTACTCCTGCAATTTATGAATTCAAGTCAACTATATTAAATCAGCATATCTTAGGTTGAAAACATTACTTCTGTCTTTACATTAAGGTGAGCTCATCAATTTGGGAGTTTTGTTATGGAAATATGAAGTGTATGCACATTTTATATAAAAAGTTTGAAAGCAGGATAAACATAATTACAAATAAAGTTAATCCAAAAATAAATGTAATGATCTCTACTGCTCCTAGGAATTTTTTTATGATGATTTCATGTAACATTAATAAACCACCTTCCATGATATCCTTTGTATCATTGTATACGATATAAAAGGGAAAAAGTAACAAAAATTTTATAAATTATTTAAAATGGATGTCTTTAAAAAAGATTTAATTTACATCCCTATATTCAACAGATTTTCTAATTGTTTTAGAATAACAGTTAGTTATTATTTACTGGACTAACAGTTTGAGAACTAACACTAGATAAAAGTGTGATTTTATTGGAATATGAATAAAAGAATATTATGGAAAGAGTCTTTAATACCACTGTATTTTCAAAGGAAAGAATTTGGATAATATGAATTATAAGGAGGATAGAAACTAGCTCCAAAATAATATTTAATAAGTGATAAATTAACAAAAGTTGTATGAAAGTATTATTTTCTTAACTGTTATTTTAATTTTATGAGATTGTATTTAAACCCTAATGTCATCCCAACATTTAGAATCCAATGAATAGCAAAAGGAACAAATATGTTATGGGTTTGGAAATAAATCCAGCTAAATACAAGACTAGGGAAAGCAATATTAATCAACATGATAGGCTTTTTAAAATATCGAGTATGGAATCCAATAAATAATAGCGTTGTTATAATAATAGCAAGCCATGCATGATTGAACGTGATAAAAATTAAGTTTTGAATCAGTCCCCTAAACAAAAGCTCTTCAAATAATACAACGAAAAACATAAAATAAAACAAGGTAAAAAGCGAATACTTTTGATAGCTTTTATTTGTATCATCAATCCATTTCGAAGGAATATAGTATGCTAAAACCATGCTATATAACAACAAAACTATGGAAGTAATTATCACGCTTAATAGGATATAAATTGGTTCATGAAATGAAAAGAATAGCCTGCTACTGAGAACATCCTTATTAATAAAAATAAAAATAGTAACAATTAAGATTAAGGTATAAACAACAAAGATCCGTATCGCATCTTTGGGATGAAAATCTTTTGTTTTACGTACTGTTTTTTTAAAATCTGACATCCCATTTTCCTCTTTTGTCCATGTATTAATTTCATAATACAAACATTGTTTTCTTAAACTATTATACATTAGTTATGACGATAATTATAAACTTAAATGTGTCATGGATTATTTATATAATAATCAATAAACAGAGAATATAATAAAACGGTAATTTTTTATTTAATTAGAAAATTAAAATAGTCAATATTAAATGTTGAGTAAAAAAATAGAAACTTTCTCCAGTAATTATCGTTTATTAATATTATAGAGATAAATTGATATTTTAAATATGAGGTGTATTATGAAAGACGTTTTAAAAATTGCAGAAAAGGTTGCAGTGGATGCAATTCTTAGTGCAGGAAGAGTAGCTCGTCAAATATTTAATGAGGATGATGTTTTGGTTGAAGAAAAGGGACCATTTGGTGATGTAGTAACTGAAGTAGATTATTTAGCTGAAAAAGTAATATTAAATAAAATTAAAGAACATTTTCCAAAACATCAAATAAGAAGTGAAGAAACGGGGTGGTCAGGTGTTGAAGGAGAATGGTTATGGGTAGTAGATCCTCTTGATGGTACGAATAACTTCGCTATTGGATTACCAATATTCGCTGTCGCCATTACATTATTGTATAAAAAACAACCTGTATTAGGGGTTATTTATGATTCAATGATTGATAAGATATATATGGCTGAAATAAATAAAGGAGCTATTTGTGAAGATGAGTTTATACATATCAAATCTTCTTCATCCATTGAAAAAATGACTGTAGGTTGGATTCAAGGACATGTTGTGCAAAAGAATCCAGAAGCCATGAGATTAAAACAGTTCCTTGATTTAAAGTTTAAAAGAACGCTTAGTTTGTGGGCACCATCTATACTCTGGGCAATGCTGGCTAGAGGAGATATTGATGGAATTATTCTTTATAATTCAGAAGGAGACGATCTTTATGGAGGTCAACTTCTAGCTAAAGAAGCTGGAGCAATTGTAATGGATTTTGAAGGTAATCCTTTTGAAGGTATGAGTTCAGAGCCATACATAATTGCTTGTCATCCAGATCATAAAAATAAGTTTTTAGAGATTGTAAAAGAAGGACTAGATGAAAAGGTTGGGTAAAAGTAATGGAAATACTCTTTTTATTGATTTCTCTGGTGATATTTGCTGGAATTTTAGGAAATCAACAAGCTATGATAAAAGAAATGAGATCAATGAAGGAACTTCTTCATGATATCAAAAAAGAATTAAAGAATGAAGAATAAAGGATAAACTAAATAGTTCAGTATTGATATGACTATAGGAAAGAAAAGGTTAGGTATTAATATATGGATTTCGTAATTATAATTATATCTTATTTTTATTTATTGGTTTAATTATTGGTCTTGGTATTATAGGAAATCAAAAAGCTATGATTGCAGAAATGAGAAATATAAAGAAACTATTAAATGATAAAAATATCGATATTCATAAAAAAGATTAAAATTAGTTAAGATAAAAATGAAAAGGAAGAACTTTAATGAAATTATCAGGAATTAATCATTTATTATTTTCTGTCTCCAATTTAGATAAATCTATCGATTTTTATAAGAGTGTATTTGGTGCAAAGTTATTAGTTAAGGGAAGAAAACTTGCATATTTTGACCTGAATGGATTATGGCTAGCGATTAACGAAGAATCTGATATTCCAAGAAATGAAATTCATCATTCTTATACACATATCGCTTTTTCAATCAAAGAAGAAGATTTTGAAGAGACTTTAAATAGATTAAAACAACTTAATGTTAATATACTCCCTGGCCGTAAGAGAGATAAAAGAGATAAATGGTCTATATATTTTACAGATCCTGATGGACATAAGTTTGAGTTTCATACTGGAATCTTAAATGATAGATTGGAATACTATAAGAAAGAAAAACATCATATGATCTTTTACGATGAATCATGATTTTCTTAACAAAATGCAAAACCCCAACAAGCGACTGCTGGGGTTTTGAGGGAACTTACATATTGGTTTATGTGTAATATGTTGCAACACAATAAAGTTATAGAGGCTTTAAAGATTAAGTATGAGATAAAAATACCAATATATTTACCCTAGTAATTCTAAAATAGAAATAACGAAATTAAAAAAGTTAATAAAAAATTCAATCCAATCGAAATCCATTAGCTTCACCTCCTTTGAATAGAAGGTTGTTGTTTTGCCCCTAAAAAACGAATTTATTGTGCTTGTACACAATTATACAATATTTTCTAAAAATTATAAATATTTAAAATAAAATAAAAATATATAACATTAATTGAAAGAATTGTGTTTAATAACTAACTAATTCATATCATTCTAAACTGAAGTTATGAACTATGATTATTTTCTGGTTGGTAAATTAAATGTTTAACCCTATGTATACGCTTGAACAATTGTGTTAGTTATGTTTATGATTAGATATAGGAGTTTTTCAAAATATATATTGAAAGGAATTGAAAAAAATGGCCAAAACACCTTCAAATATGATTCCACTAAAATCAATAGCACCTGCATTTAGTTTATTAGAACCGTTAACTGGTGAACAACGTACATTAGATGAATTAAAATCGCATACTGCTACAGTTATTATGTTTATTTGTAATCATTGCCCTTTTGTTATACATGTCCAGGAAGAGTTGGTTAAACTAG
Source organism: Chengkuizengella marina (assembly GCF_009910845.1). Taxonomy (GTDB): domain Bacteria; phylum Bacillota; class Bacilli; order Paenibacillales; family KCTC-33759; genus Chengkuizengella; species Chengkuizengella marina. The sequence goes on from NZ_SIJB01000007.1 coordinate 119,343, forward strand.
CAAATGATTATATTCGGAAGGGGATTTCTTTTATTGCAATCAGTTCAAATGATGTAGAGAATTATCCAGATGATTCACCAGAAAAAATGAAAGAGGATGCTGAGCGACTTCATTATCCTTTTCCTTATCTATATGATGAGTCACAGAAAGTAGCCAAAGCGTATGAAGCTGCTTGTACACCTGATTTTTACATTTATGATGGGAATATGACTTGTGTGTATAGAGGTCAACTAGATGATTCTCGACCTGGTAATGGTAAACCAGTTACAGGAGCAGATATTAGAAAAGCGTTAGATCAAATATTAATTGGAGAATTAGTGAATGACAACCAAAAACCTAGTCTTGGTTGCAATATTAAATGGAAAGAGTAATCAATGGAAGAAATTTCAGAAGAACATTTTATAAATACTCTGAACGAACAGATAGAATTTGCACTTTTTATATATACGCCAATGTGCGGAACATGTAAACTAGCTGAACAAATGGTAAATTTTACTCTTCAAATGAACATAAACAAAACCATTTTTAAAAGCAACATAAACTATTTACCACAATTAACAAAAACATATCAAATTTCAAGTGTCCCGTGTTTACTTTTGTTTAAAAATAGAATTTTGCTTAAAAAAGAGTATTCTTTGAATTCAGTGGATCACTTGTATCAATTATTAAAATCTTAAAAATACATAAAAAACTGCCGGCTCATGATAATCAATCATGTATGGCAGTTTTTTATGTTTTCATAATGTAAACAAAGCGTAAAACTGATGTTAAAACACTATCCTCAAAGTTAGAATATACTGAAAATATTCAAGTATATGCGCTTTCTTTTGAATTAGCAAAGGAGGCTAACAACATGAGGAATAGATACAAAATTATTTTAAGTTTAATTATTCTCTATCCAATGATGATTATCCTATATCCTATTGATCAGAGTAATGAAGTCATCGTAGCAGTATTAGATACAGGTGTTGACGATTCTCATCCTCTAATTAAAAGTAAAATAATAGAAGGATATGATTTCATCGATTTTGATTCTCAACCTGAAGATATAGTTGGTCATGGAACACATGTAGCTGGAATCATTGCTACAAACGCTCCAAATGTTAAATTAATGCCAATACGAGTCATAACTGAAGAGGATGAAGTACAAAATACTTATTTAGCAATTTTATATGCTGTTATGAATGGAGCCGATATCATAAACATGAGTTATGCAGAAACTTATAGTTTATTAACTAATTTAGTCATTAAATATGGTCAATCTAAAGGTGTTATTTTTGTAGCGTCCTCTGGAAATCAAGGTATTAAAGATGTGTTTTATCCAGCAAAATATTCAGGTGTATACAGCATATCTGGATATGACCAGTACAATAAGATCATATTTGGGAATTATGGGGAATTGGTATCCTATATAGCACCAGGAATCAACATTAAAAGCGCTGATCTGAATAATGGATATATAGAAAAGTCAGGTACTAGTATGTCAGCAGCTTATGTATCTGGTGTGATTGCTTACTTGAAAATAAATGAACCCAATTTACAAACTGAGGAAATAACAGATCAATTAAATACAATTTCAAAAATTGTTACATCAGTAAATATAAATGATGGTCAGATTTCACAATACAGCTTAATAGATTTTAAGAATGTTTTAGATTATTTTTCCAATAGGGTAGCTGCAAATTCGATGTATAATGATTAAAATAAGCCAAGAAGTGGTGATTTTATACCTTTTGTGATAAATTTAAATAAGAAATAATTGTACTTTAAGGGAGATGGAAACTCTTCTTTAAGGTTCTTTTGTATTTTATTTCTTAGAACAAAAACTCCTATCGGTTTCTCTCGAAGATGTATCGAACAAAAAAATGTATATAATTGGTATTTGAAGATGACGATAATAAGGAGGATTGAAATTGTTTGATCCAACGATTTTTGACAATATTAAAGTTGTATTAGAAGGGATTGTGTATGACTTAGATCTTGAAGAAATCATTCAAATTACAGACCGTAAAGATCTAGTTGATTTAGCTTCCATGTCTAGAACCTATTCCATACAATTTTCTAAAAAACAAAACAATAAAATAAGTGCTCAATGCATTTTATCAACAAGTGTAGAGGATTTAAGTATGGAAATATTAGAACATGATATGCAACAGCCTGGATGTAAATTAGAGGTTAATTTTGTTATAGATTTTGTTGGTCAATCCATTGATGAAGTAAGTAACCAAGCACAAATAATAGAAAAAACATTACAAAAAATATGGGAGAACAGACCTCATATCACTCAAAAATTTAGTTTTGAATCCAATCAGGAAGTAACAGAGGTCTTGATTCAAAATGAGATTAGATTGGATTTTAAAAGAAAAATTAATGAAAATCAATTGTCAGATTTAGAGGTTTTAATCGATCAGGTGATTTTATCTTTAAATACATTAAAAGATAAAGTAAATTACCCTACATAAAAAATTGGAGGATTGTTTAGTGGAAGCGAAACCAGTTCATGTATCTCGTACTTATATGACAGAGCTTATTTTCCCACAGGATACTAATTATCATGGTACTGTTTTTGGGGGATTAGTTATGGCGTATATCGATAAAGTTGCTTCTATAGCAAGTATGAGACATTGCAGAAAAACCATTGTAACAGCATCAAGTGATAATTTAGATTTTTTAGCACCTGCTAAGTTAAGTGAAGCTTTAGTTTTAGAGGCATTTGTGACTTGGACACATCGAAGTTCAATGGAGGTATATGTTAAAGTTCAATCTGAGGATTTATTAACAGGTGAATTTAAAAAAACAGCTACCGCTTTTTTAACTTTTGTAGCGGTTGATGAAAATGGTAAAGCTGTTCCTGTACCTGAGGTTATACCTGAAACAGATGAAGAGAAAAAATTATTTGAAACTGCTCCTGAACGTTATGAAATGAGAAAACAAAGAATGAAGAAAGAGTTAATTTATTAAATATGATGATGTAGAAAAAAATCTAAGGATTTTGTTGTTTTACGTCATCACGAGAAGAAAGCTCCAATTGGAGCTTTTTTTATATGAGATTTTAAGAATTTTGATACTTCAAACAATGCAGAAAGAATACTTAGAAATGTATAAAAATGCATTGAAAAGTGTTAATATTTGTATTATAATATAGTTAGTTACAACTAACAAGACCATGCATTCACATTAACAGTGAGGAAATCATGTTTTCACATCTTACTAAAGAATGGAGCAGATCATAATTGAAATATAATTACATCAAAAAACGGGATTACTCATTTACTGGAAGAGAAATTTTAAAATCAAGGAATGACTTGACGAACTGGAGATATTGGTGTACAGATTCCAAAGTAGAAACAAATGTAGAAACAACTCCAATGGGAGATGTTTTGGAAGTTACCAAAGTAACCCCAAGAAGATTAAATTCAATCCTCTTTCAAAACATTAAGATGAATCCTAAAAATAAAAAATTAAAATTCAGTATATGGTTAAAAGCTGATCGACCTCATATTGCCACAATAAAAATACAAACCATGAATAGCAGTGAAAGTAATACCTCTGATTCTATTAAAGTCACTAATGAGTGGAGTTACTACAAAGTTACAAATAAGTTTTTAAAAGATAATGAAGTAATCACCGTGGTACTCTGGCCTGGTGGATTTAATGGGACATCAGATGCAGTATATGCTTGGGGGGCGAGTTTAGTACAAATATAATTACATAAGAATCATTTAGAAGTGATATAAACATTTAAGATCAATTTTTGAAATGATAGCAGCTTTAATGAATAATTAGAGGTTTTGAAGATGGACTCTCCTAAATATATACATGATTTATATGGTTTTTAAATTAATCTAATTTATTCATCACAAAACCTCTTTACATAAATATATTATTTTTATTAGTGATAAAGAGAAATAGACCCCCTTTCAAAGAGAGGTCTATTTTTCTGTATTGTCGTACGTATTTTGTTGAAACAATGAAGCAAGGAACTTTGCCTATATACGTATAATCTATTCATTGATTCATATTTTATAACTTATTATTTATATCTCTGTTTAGCAGGAGGGATACTTTGGGCAAAATTGAATATATTATCAGGGTCGAATTTTGCTTTTACTTGTTGAAGTCGCGAAAAATTATTCCCATAGTATTCTTGGCCAAAATTTTTAATGCCTAAATCAGGTACGTTGACATATGAGCCTACTATATAAGGGCTTAATTCTGTACGTGTATTTTGAACCAATCTGATATTCTTCTGGGCTTCAGCGTCTTTAGTCCACTTGGCATTCCATTCCATGTAAAACTTTGTATTACGCCAAAAGAAAGCAGTTTCATCTGATGGTACCTGGTTCATTGCGCCCCCTGAGTTAAGGAAAAAGAAATTAGAAGTTCCTGTTGCTTTTTCTAGAAAACTTCGGATTGTTTTCAGGGCTTCATCAGGTAAGATTAACTCAGCCCAAGTAGATGACCATGTAGAATTTTCATCAGAAAATAATGGTTCACTCGGTATCCAAAATTCTATAGCTTCTGGTAGGGTGACTTCTTTAACAAATACCTTAGTTGGAGTACCAACGCCTGTTAAAGGTGCCAATAATTTTTCCAGTTCTGCTTGTGAGCCAAAGAAAATCCCGCGGGATTCTAGCATTCCATCAGATTGAGAAAACACCTCTAATGTTGATCCTAATCTTACATCAACAGAAGGGGACCATCTTTGCCATACATTTATTACTTCTTCTAGCTGTTCCCAAGGCCAAGTAATTTCATATATTCCGACTTGGAAAGGTGCAGAACGTACTTTAAATGTATAGGAAGTTATAATACCAAAATTTCCCCCTCCACCTCCTCGTATAGCCCATAGCAAGTCTGGATTGTTATTTTCGCTGACAGTGACAACATCCCCATTTGCATCAACTAGAGTTGCAGCTAAAATGTTATCAGAGATTAACCCAGTTGTACGCTGAACAACTGTAATTCCTCCACCTGTACTAATACCACCTATGCCAACGGTGGGACTATCTCCAAAAGGAGCTAAAACACCTTTCTGAGCAAGAAATTTTACTAGAGGTCCTACACGTATTCCAGCTTCAACAACTGCAGTTCCATTTTTTTCATCCAACTCAATGTTTCTCATTTCACTGACATCTATAACTATTCCACCATTTACCTGTGAAAAATCTTTAGCTAATGAATGTCCCCCACTACGCATTCGAATGGGTACATTATTTTCACGTGCCCACCTAACAGCATTTGATACATCTTCTTTTTGCTGTGCAAACACAAAAACTATAGGAAATGCATTGGTGAATGGATTCCAGTTCATTCGTGCTTGTTGATATGCAGGATCGTTTGGATAAATTACCTTTCCGGTTAATTTTGTTTTTTTCATTTAAACTCTCCTTTCATTATTGTTTAATTCTATATTTATAAACTCCTTTATAAACACATTTTAAATTTAGTTAAGATTTACTAAGAGCATATGATCATGATAGTTCAGGATATTATATGAGAACATGTTAGTATAAGTGCTGTACTGTTTGAAATTACATAAAAATCGTTAACTAGCCTAGTTACATGAGTGATGAAAAAATGCTTAAATAAAAGAGTAGGGAAGAATTAGTTCAGGGAAAATATCATCCTTAAAAAACCCTAATCTCATAATACTATGAGATTAGGGCTGATGACTTTCATATCCAAAGATTAAGGGGTTATTACAAGATAGAATTACAATTCTTTTTATTCTACTTTACTATCCTCCATTTTCGATTTTAACATCATCAACACCAGCCTCTACTAAACTAGGACCGCCAGCATCTGCCGCTTCGAATTGAAGATGAACATCCTCTCCAGCATAAGACGATAGATCAAGAGATTGATTTGACCATGCTGCATCCTGGTCGCTGGAGGTTCCTATTTCTTCAAATACAGTAACAACGCTTGCATCTGAGCGAACGAGATTTACACGGAAGAAATCATCATTAGAGGCATTAGAGTCATGACTGAAATAATAAGAGAAAGATAATGTAAGCGAGCCATCAGTTGGTAATGAAATTGCAGATGATTGAATAGAAGTGACTCCATTATCAATATCATTACTATTTGCAGAAGACCCTTTACTACTTGCTCCTGTAACTAGATCAAATTTTCCACTTGTTGTTTTTCCTAGCTGCTTCGCCCCGCTAGAACGAGTGGATTTTGGATTAGCACGTTCCCACATCCCTGTAGTAGCAGTATCGCTTCCATTAGGATTTGAAGTCCAACCTTTATCCGTTTCAAAATCATCTTCAAAGACTACAGTTGGATCTGGACCGGGACCAGGGACATCCCCCCCGCTTACTGCAGCAAATGCATTAATTCTTCCATGCTCCCAGTCACTACCTGTACCTGGAATTGGATCAGCAGTACTTTCGATTCTATCACGAATTTCAACATGTGATAGTCCTTGAGATGCAAGTAGAGCTGCTAAACCAGCTGTATGCGGTGCAGCCATCGATGTTCCATTAAATGAAACGTATCCTCCACCAAGCTGTGTAGAAATAATGCCTACACCAGGTGCAGCCACATCTACCCAAGATCCATAAGTAGAAAACCATGCTTTAGCATCGTTGGAATCAGTCGCAGCAACTGCTAACGAATTTTCGTAGTAGGCTGGATAATGTGGACTAGTACTTCCTGCATTACCAGCAGCACATACAACAACAACTCCTGCATTCCAAGCATAGTTAACAGCATCTTCAACTGCAGCTGAAGGAGCAGTACTTCCAAGACTTAAGTTAATTACATCTGCTCCATTATCAGCAGCATAAGTAATTCCATCTGCAACGCCTTGATTAGTTCCTGAACCAGAAGCGTTAAGTACACGTACACCCATGATCGTTACATTTGGAGCAACACCAGCAACCCCTATTCCGTTATTCGTAATTGCTCCTACTGTTCCAGCCACATGTGTACCATGACCATGCTCATCGGCAGGATTACTATCATTATCGATGAAGTCATATCCACGAACGACTCTACCAGCTAAGTCTTCATGATCTTCTTGAACCCCTGTGTCTATGACAGCAACGACAACAGATGAGCTACCTTGTGTAATGTCCCAAGCTGCCTCTGCATCCATGATTTGAGGACCATATTGGTCACTTGCATAAAGTGGATCATTTGGAGTAAATAGAGCGTAGAATTCAATAATAGGTTCTGCATATTCTACATCTGCTCTGTTTTTATATTGTTTTAAGGCTTTCTCTACTGATTTGCCTTTCACTTTTACAACTTCAAAACCAATTTGTTCATTTTTCTTTAAGACCTCTGCTTTTTCTTCTTGATGTATTCGTTTTTTCATCTCTTTGGAAGTTTTATCTTTGAATTTTACTATGATTGTACTTTCTTCTGAAGTAGTCTCGGCTGAACTAGTAATTGAAAAAGAAAAAATTAATGCAATTGCCATAAAAACAGTAAAAAATCTTTTGAAATTCATTAATTACCCTCCGATATTGTTTTTTTTGTTATAAAAGTCATCTAGAAAAGGATGCTTCCTATTTTTACCCAACCCCTATCTGACGCTTTTACAAAATATTAATAAAAATGTTATATTATTACACAATTTTGTAAATGAAAACCTGACCAAAGGTTGAAAAACAACGGGTTAATATTTTGCTTAATGAAGTTGGCTAGTAGAATATATAAACATGGATTAGGTAGTTAGAAAAAACCCTAATCTCATAGCTTTATGAGTTAGGGCTATTTATGATGACTTTTATATCCAAAGATTAAGGGGCTTTAGAAGATAGAATGTACATTATTGTACTATTTAAGAGGGTTATCCTCCATTTTCAATTTTGACATCATCTACTCCAGCCTCTACCAAGCTTGATCCATCAGCATCAGCTGCTTCGAACTGAAGATAAACATCTTCTCCAGCATAAGCAGAAAGATCAAGAGATTGGTTTGACCATGCCGCATCTTGATCGCTGGAAGTCCCTACTTCTTCAAATAAAGTTACTGTGCCTCCATCTGAGAGAATGAGATTCAAACGGAAGTAGTCAGCACTAGTAGCATTAGAGTAATGACTTAAGTAATAAGAGAAAGATAATGTAAGTGTGCCAACAGTTGGTAGTGAAATAGCAGGTGATTTGATAGTTGTGTCTCCACTATCAATATCATTGGCACCTACAGAGCTACCTGCACTTCCTCCTGTTACAAGGTCATAACTTCCACTTGGTGTTGTTCCTTGTTGTTTCAATCCGCTATAACTTGTGGATTCAGGATTAGCACGTTCCCACATACCTTTAGTAGCAGTATCGTTTCCGTTAGGATCTGAAGTCCATCCTTTATCTGTTTCAAAATCATCTTCAAATACTAGAGTTGGGTCGGGATCAGGGATGTCCCCACCACTTACTGCAGCAAATGCATTAATTCTTCCATGTGTCCAGTCGCTGCCTGTACCTGGAATTGGGTCTGCAGTACTTTCGATTGCATTGCGAATTTCAACATTTGATAGTCCTTGAGATGCAAGTAGAGCTGCCAATCCAGCTGTATGCGATGCAGCCATGGATGTTCCGCTGATCGTAATATATCCACCATTATTCCATGTAGAAATAATATCTACACCAGGTGCAGCCACATCTACCCAAGATCCATAAGTAGAAAATGATGCTTTAGCATCGTTGGAATCAGTTGCAGCAACTGCTAACGAATTTTTGTAGTAGGCTGGATAATTTGGACTAGAAGATCCTGATCCACCAGCAGCAGCTACGACGACAACACCTTGATTCCAAGCATAGTTAACAGCATCTTCAACTGCTGCAGAAGGAGAAGTGCTTCCAAGACTTAAGTTTATTACATCTGCTCCATTATCAGCAGCATAAGTAATTCCGTCTGCAACGCCTTGATTTGTCCCTGCACCAATAGCGTTAAGTACACGAACACTCATGATCGTTACATTTGGAGCAACACCAGCAACACCTATTCCATTATTCGTAATTGCTCCCACTACTCCTGCCACATGTGTTCCATGACCATGCTCATCTGATGGATCGTTATCATTATCGATGAAGTCATAACCTGGGATTACTTTTCCTTGTAGATCTTCATGATCTCCTTGAACACCTGTATCAATGACTGCAACGACAACAGATGAGTTACCTTGTTCGATGCCCCAAGCTGTCTCAGCATCCATAATTTGAGGGCCGTATTGGTCGCTATGATAAAGTGGATCATTTGGAGTAAATATAACGTCATTTGGAGTAAATAGAGCATAGTATTCAATAATAGGTTCTGCATATTCTACATCTGCTCTGTTTTTATATTGTTCTAAGGCTTTCTCTACTGATTTTCCTTTCACTTTAATAACTTCGAAACCAATTTGCTTATTTTTCTTTAGGACCTCTGCTTTTTCTTCTTGATGAATTTGTTGTTTCATGCTATTGGAAGTTTTATCTTTGAACTTTACTATGATTGTGCTTTCTTCTATAGTAGTCTCCGCTAAACTAGTAAGTGAAAAAGATAGAATTAGTGCAATTGACATAAAAACAGAAAATAATTGTTTTAATTTCATTGCTTACCCTCCGATAATTTTTTCGTTACAAAAGTCATCACCTAATTTCTTATAACTATCTAATTATCCCCTAGGGAAAATTTTACAGAATATTCTGAATTTTGTAAATATATAATAAAAAAGTTTAAATTATCTATTTGATAAGATAGAGGATTTTAATTGAAAGAGGACTTCTTAATTTAGAAGACCTCTAAATTTATTATATTTATATGAATGATATCGTTGTAATAAAAAGAGCAATTAGAAATATCAATACCATTAACGCTACGAATATTATGATAACAGTAAGTAGTGATTTCCAAGCTGAAAATTGAAGAGCTTCTCCCAAACATTTAAGGAAGATTATAAACTCCCAAATTCCAAACGTAATTACAAAAAAAGTAGAAGTGATAAATAAAACAGGAAGAAGTTTAAATATAAATAGATCCAATATTATGATTTAATCATAGACAGGATAGCAACATTTCTTTATAATGAATTTGATGTTTAAACAATTGAATAATATTGAAATGGGTGGAACGTTGATTCGTTCCTTAATAGGGAAGAACGGTGTAAATCCGTCACGGTCCCGCCACTGTAATTGGAGAGTAGATCTTTAAGCCACTGTGAATAATGGGAAGGCTTAAGTAACTGAATCTAGCATTCAGAAATACGATGATCCATAAGTCAGGAGACCTGCCTTTTTCTATAACACTATATAGAGGTTGTTCAAAAAGTCCCTTTTGATCACGAAGTATCTCGAAGATGTTCAATCGACGTCGAATCTGACTTTCACCTTTGAAGTCCGGTGCTCATGTAGAAATATCCTACACTCCGCTCCAGCTTCTGTAGGTTCAAGTTACCTTCTTGGTGCTGAAAACTGAACTTTTTGAACACTTACTAGTATGAACCTACGAGGATAGGGAGGTGTATGATGAGATTGGTATGTTCTTATGCCATTCCAGATATATTTTAGCACTTTCTACGACCTAATCGTGGAAGTGCTTTTTTGCTTTTAAAAATGTTGGATATACGCAATTGTGGTAGTTTATATTTTTTGAATATGATTTTAAAGTATAACTTTGATGGAAGGCCATGAGTGGAATATAGCAATATAGGTGCTTTAAATAAAGGAGGAATGTGAGATGAAAGGTAAATTATTAGTCATCGGATTTGGTCCAGGCAGTTTTGAGCATATTACAAAAAGAGCACGAGAAGCGATACAAGAAAGTGATGTCATTATTGGATACAACACGTATGTTGATTTAATTCGTGATTTGCTTACAAATCAAGAAATCGTTAGAACAGGTATGACCGAAGAAGTAAGTCGTGCACAGGAGGCGGTAAAACAAGCAGAGACTGGTAAAAAAGTAGCGGTTATTTCCAGTGGAGATGCAGGCGTATATGGCATGGCTGGACTTATATATGAAGTTTTAATAGAAAAAGGCTGGAATGAAACAGAGGGAGTAGAAGTTGAAATCATCCCGGGCATTTCTGCAATTAACTCATGTGCTTCTCTATTAGGTGCTCCGATTATGCATGATGCTTGTACAATTAGTTTAAGTGACCATTTAACGCCATGGGAACTAATTGAAAAGCGAATAGATGCAGCCGGATCATCGGACTTTGTTATTGCTCTATATAATCCTAGAAGCGGAAGAAGAACAAGACAAATTATTGAAGCACAAAACATATTATTAAAATATCGATCTCCGGACACACCAGTAGGTTTGGTGAAAAGTGCATATCGTGAACGTGAATTTGTACAGATAACGACATTAGAAAAAATGCTAGAGTTTGATATCGGCATGTTAACAACCGTTATTATCGGAAATTCTACTACATTTTTATATGATGGCAAAATTATTACACCTAGAGGTTATCAAAGAAAATACACTTTGGATCGTGATGAACAACAGCTTAAACTACATGAGCGATTAAAAAAAGAAAATGAACCTTGGTCTTTAACTGAAAAAGAAAACGAATCTAGTTTAATTCAATCATCCTTAGAAAACCATCGGACGACTCCTCTAACTATAGCGACTGAGGCTTTAAGGACTTTGCAGCAAAAACAAGGAATAGAAACAACCCCAATTAAAAACAAAGAAGATGCAATAGTAGAGAACGCTGTTTTTAAACAAGAGTCGATTTTAGAACTCGCCGTAAGTCCAGGTATCGCTAATAAAAAAATGACTGCGCAGCAAATGAAGTTAATTGCAGATATTGCTGGAGATAAAGGGGATATAGAATATACACCTCACCATCAACTTATTTTACGAGTCCCAACGAGTAATCCAAATGAAGTTACCCAACAGTTGCAAAATGAAGGATTATTGTTAGCTCCCATAGGAGATGTAGCTCAAGTAAAAGCTTGTGACTTCTGTGATGAAGAAAAGGATGAGTCCATACCATATGTAAAAGAAATACATAAACGGATTGATGGTATAAAAACACCTAAGGAATTAAAAATTGGGTTTAACGGATGTGCGATGACTTGTTATGGTGCAGTGAAAGAAGATATTGGTATAGTGTTCCGTAAAGGTAAATTTGATTTGTTTTTAGGAGCAAAAACAGTAGGCAGAACTGCTCATGCTGCACAACCTGTAGCAGAAGGTATTGAAAAAGAAAAAATAGTAGATTTAGTTGAACGAATTGTTAAAGGTTATGCCAATGATGGTTTCCCAAATGAGCGATTCCACAAATATTTTAAACGTGTGAAAGAAATTGAAGGTTTTACATATCGTGATGTTCCTGTATTAGTGACAGAACAAGTCATTTGCGGAGATTAATATAAGTTATTTAATTTACCCTTACACTTTGTCATCATTACATTAGTCACATTGATGGGGCTGTTCTTAAAGGAACAATTTAATAAAAATCATGGGAGGTTTAAAAATGGAAGCTGTATTATTTGTTGGTCATGGAAGTAGAGATAAAGAAGGTAATGACGAGGTTAGATCTTTTATAAAAAATATGCTGCCACGTATTCAAACTCCAATAGTTGAAACTTGCTTTTTAGAATTTGAAAAACCAAATATCAATCAAGGAATAAGCCTATGTATAAAAAAAGGAGCTACAAAAGTTGTTGTAATTCCAATTATCTTATTAGGTGCAGGGCACTCGAAAATCCACATTCCAGCAGCGATTGATGAAGCGAAAGAACAATATCCAAAAGTTCAATTTGTATATGGTAGACCCATCGGAGTGCATGATCTTGTCATTGATATACTACATGAACGTTTTCAAGAGGTTGTTGAATTGAATGAAAAAGAAATTTCAGAAGAAACAGCAGTATTAATCGTAGGTAGAGGCAGCAGTGAACCAGATGCAAATAGTGATGTTTACAAAATCTCTCGTTTGTTCTGGGAAAAAATGAAAGTGAAATGGGTTGAAACAGCTTTTATTGGAGTTACGTTCCCAACCATGGATGAGGGTATTGAGCGTTGCATAAAACTAGGTGCTAAAAATGTGATTATTCTTCCATATTTCTTGTTTACAGGTATTTTAATTAAAAGAATGGAAGATATGGTCAAAACTTATCAACATCAATATGAAAATCTTCAGTTTCAACTAGGTGAATATTTTGGATTTCATTCCAATTTAAAAGAAGTTCTCATAGAGAGAGTCAACGAAGCATTACAGGATGAAGTAAAGATGAATTGTGATAACTGTTCTTACCGTTTAGATGCAATGAAGCATATTGATCATCACCATCATCATGATCATGACCACGAACATCACCACCACCATGCTTAAAAGAAGGGAGACATTACTAAAATGATCTTAGTTCTAGCAGGGACAAGTGATGCAAGAGCATTAGCTTTGCAAGTCAAAGAGATGAATATCCCTTTATTAACAACTGTTGTTACAGAAAATGCCGCTTTATCAATGCGAGAAGTTGATCTGCCTGTTTCAGTTGGAAGATTAACATCAGAAGCGATGATGGCGTTGATTAAAGAAAAAAAGATACAAATGATCGTAGATGCAAGTCATCCGTATGCAGAAGAGGTATCAAAAAATGCGATTCACTGTGCAGAAGAAAGTAAAATCTCGTATGTTCGTTTCGAAAGAGAAGGACTAGAATTTAAACAACATTTATTACTGTACAAGGTTGAATCATATGAACAGGCGGCAGAACTAGCATCTAAAAAGCAAGGGGTAGTCATGTTAACTACAGGAAGCAAAACGTTAAAAACCTTTACAGATAAATTAATAAACTTGCCACACATCACATTAGTAGCTCGAATGTTACCCCGTAAAGATAATATGGAAAAGTGTGAAGAGTTAGGTATACAACAAAAAAATATCATCGCTATGCAAGGTCCATTTTCTACACAATTAAACAAAGCACTTTACGATTTTTATAAAGTGAATGTCATGATTACGAAAGAAAGCGGTAAAGTGGGAGCTGTAGACGAAAAAGTGAAAACAGCATTAGAAATGGGGATTGAAACGATTATGATCTCTAGGCCAAAAATTCAATACGGAACTAAATTTTCTAATTTTGCAGACATATTGAACTATATAAAGGAGGAATCTAAACGTGGATTTTAAAACGGAATTTAAACCACTAACAGTGCAGCCACAAGAAATAGAAGGTAAAAGCTTTGAAATGATAACCGAAGAACTAGGAGAGCATTCTTTTTCAGAAGAGCAATATCCAGTTGTGCAACGTGTTATACATGCTTCTGCTGATTTCGAATTAGGTAGAAGTGTACTGTTTCATCCAGATGCGGTGCAAGCAGGAATTAAAGCCATTCAAAGTGGGAAAATCGTAGTGGCAGATGTTCAAATGGTTCAGGTTGGCATTAGCAAACCACGGCTTGAAAAGTTCGGATCAGAAGTGAAAGTATATATATCAGATGAAGATGTGATGGAAGAAGCGAAGCGATTAAATACAACAAGAGCCATTATATCGATGAGAAAAGCGATTAAGGAAGCTGAAGGTGGAATTTTTGCGATCGGAAATGCACCTACTGCTTTATTAGAATTAATTCGTTTAGTGAAAAATGGGGAAGCGAAACCGGGACTTGTGATCGGGATGCCTGTTGGATTTGTTTCTGCTGCCGAATCGAAAGAAGAATTAGCCAAATTAGACATTCCTTTCATTACAAATATCGGAAGAAAAGGTGGAAGTGCTGTGACGGTAGCTGCATTAAATGCAATATCATTGATGGCTATTCGTCAGGTGTAATTTATGCAGAAAAAAGAGACGAAGAAAGATCCTAAAGATATGCGTCATGGATATACAACAGGTGCTTGTGCAACTGCTGCAACTAAGGCAGCGTTAACCGCATTGATTTTTCAGGAAACACAAAAGGAAGCGACCATTACTTTACCTATTGGTAAGCAAGTATCCTTTGATATGTCTACTTGTGAATTTAATGAGGATACGGCTACTGCTGGAACAATCAAAGATGGTGGGGACGATCCTGACGCAACGCATGGAGCTTTGATACTTTCTACCGTTTCTTGGAGCATGGGTTCAGGTATTGAATTGGATGGTGGAATCGGTGTTGGTAGAGTAACCAAACCCGGTTTACCAGTTGAAGTAGGTAGAGCAGCTATTAATCCTGTACCTTTTAAAATGATCATGGAAGTGACCCAGACTATATTACAACAATCTGAAATACATAAAGGTGTTCGAGTTGAGATCTCGGTTCCTGAAGGAGAAGAAATTGCTAAAAAAACGTTAAATGAAAGATTAGGGATTGTTGGTGGAATTTCTATTTTGGGTACAAGAGGTACAGTTGTACCGTTTTCAACCTCAGCTTTTAAAGCGAGTATTGCACATGCTATCAATGTTGCAGTGACAGCAGGGTGTGACCACCTTATTTTAGCAACAGGTGGGAGAAGTGAGAAATTTGGAATGGAGTTATACCCTGATTTGCCTGAGGAAGCTTTTATTGAAATGGGTGATTTCGTAGGTTTCACTTTAAAAACTTGTAAAAATAAAAAAGTTAAAAAGGTAACGTTGGTGGGTATGATGGGTAAATTCTCAAAAGTAGCAAACGGTGTGATGATGGTTCATTCCAAAAGTGCTCCAATTGATTTTAACTTTCTTGCCAAAGTAGCTGCTGAATGTGATGTAGATGAAATTACCTTAGAAAATATAAAAACAGCAAATACAGCATCACAAGTCGGTGACATGATGCTTGAACAGAATAACAAAAAGTTTTTTGATACTTTATGTAAGTATTGTTGTTTATCCAGTTTAAAGGAAGTGAATGGCGATATGGAGGTTGAAACGATCATTAGTACTTTAAAAGGTGTTTTACTAGGAAGGAAAACCATACATTCTAAATAATGTGATAAGTCAACTTGGTTAATAGATGAATAAAAGGATGCGAGTTTATGAGTATAATCAAAATTATTGGTATAGGCGATGACGGAAAAGAAAGTTTGTTGCCTATATATCAGAAATGGATTTATGAAAGTGAGTTGCTAGTAGGTGGAGAAAGGCAATTATCTTTTTTTGAAGATTATACAAAAGAGAAGCTAGTCATTAAAAGTGGATTAAGCAATTTAGTAGAAAATCTAAAATCCAGCAATAAAAAAGTCGTTGTTCTTGCTTCTGGTGACCCTTTATTTTATGGAATTGGTGGCTATCTATCTAAAAAAATGGAAGTGGAAATTTATCCCAACTTGAGCTCTATTCAGCTTGCCTATGCAAAAGTAGGGGATAGTTGGCATAATGCAGATTGTATAAGTATTCATGGTAGAAGTATGAAAGGACTTGCTCAACGTATCGATGGAAAAGATAATGTGATTTTATTAACGGATGATATGAACAATCCTCAAGCGATTGCCAAATATTTATTGAATTTTGGAATGATAGAATACGGAGCTTTTGTAGCAGAAAATTTAGGAAGTAAAGAAGAAAAAACAGGATGGTATGAGCTAGAGGAAATGAAAGATTCCACATTTACAAATTTAAACGTCGTTATTTTATTTCGACAAAAGAGAGCTCCTTTTTGGACAATGGGTATTCCTGATCATGAATTCTCACAAAGAAAACCAGATAAAGGGTTAATAACAAAAAAAGAAGTACGAGTGTTAAGTTTAATGAATATGGCATTACAACAAACAAGTGTAGTTTGGGATATAGGAACATGTACAGGTTCAGTTGGCATTGAAGCGGGACGAATAGCAAAAGATGGAGCAGTTTATGCTATTGAAAAAAATGAAAAAGATTTAGAAAATTGTATGGAAAATATGAAAAAGTTTCGAGTAGATATGACTGTACAACATAATAAAGCTCCCGAAGGATTAGAGAACTTTCCTGATCCAGATGCAGTATTTATCGGAGGTAGTGGTGGCGAATTAAACAAACTATTAAATATATGCTGCAATCGTTTAAAACAAAATGGAAGAATCGTTTTAAATGCCGCTACAATCGAAACATTATACGAAGCTAGTGAGGCTTTTAAACAGGAAGGATTTAATATTGATATTACGATGGCTCAGATTTCAAGAAGTAAACCTATCTTACACATGAATCGGTTTGATGCACTGAATCCTATATATATCATCACAGCGTATCGAGAAGAGGAGGATAAGACAATTGAGTAGTTTAGGCACATTATATGGTATCGGTATGGGTCCTGGAGATCCTGAGTTGATTACTGTAAAGGCATTTCGTATTTTAAAGGAATCCCCTGTTATTGCTTATCCAAAAAAGAGATCAGGAAGTAAGAGTTATGCTTTAGCGATTACTGAACAATATATTAACCCACTGGAAAAAGAAATGTTAGGGTTGATCTTTCCAATGACTAAGGACAAAGCGACTTTAGAAAAACAATGGAACAAAACAGTAAAGACGGTAAGTGAGCAATTAAATCAAGGGAAAGATGTAGCATTTGTAACTGAAGGCGATCCTATGCTTTATAGTACGTTTATACATATGCAACGTTTAGTTGAGAAGCTTCACCCTGATATCCAAATTAAGGTAGTACCTGGTATTTCTTCTGTGAATGGAACAGCAGCTAGAATGGGATTACCATTAGCAGATGGAGATGAGCAAGTAGCCATCGTCCCTGCTACAAATGATATTGACAACATGAGAAAAGCATTAATTGAACATGACTGTGTTGTATTCATTAAAGTAGCAAAAGTGTTAGATATGATGATCGGTATTTTAAGAGAATTGGAATTATTAGATAAAGCTGCAGTTGTAACAAAAGTGACCTCAGAAGAAGAAAGAGTATGGACGAATGTTGAGGAGCTTGAAGGAGCGGAATTGGAATATTTAACGTTGATGGTGGTGAGAAAATAGTGAAAATATATATTGTAGGAGCGGGTCCTGGAGATCCGGATTTAATTACTGTGAAAGGGTTAAAGTTGTTACAGCAAGCGGATGTAGTGTTATATACAGATTCTTTAGTAAGTGAAGAATTAACTTCAAAAGCAAATTCAGAAGCAGAAGTGATTAAAAGCTCTGGAATGGCTTTAGATGAAATGGTAGATTTGATGGTAAACAAGGTAAAACAGGGGAATATGCTCGTGCGTTTACACACAGGTGATCCAGCTATGTTTGGAGCAACAATGGAACAAATGGCACTGCTCAAAAAAGAAGGCATTGAGTGTGAGATTATTCCTGGAGTAAGTTCCGTGTTTGCATCCGCAGCAGTCGTGGGTGCTGAGCTTACAATTCCTGAATTAACACAGACGTTGATATTAACTAGAGCAGAGGGAAGAACGCCTGTACCAGAATTAGAACAACTAAAGGATCTCGCTTCACATCATAGTACAATTGCTTTATTCCTGAGTGCGACTTTAACGAAAAAGGTGACTAAGGAATTTATAGCAGCAGGCTGGAGTGAACATACTCCTGTTGCTGTTGTTCAACGAGCAACTTGGCCTGATCAAAAGATTGTAAGAACAACGATTGAAAATTTAGATAAGGATATGCGAGAGAATGGGATTCGTGCTCATGCTATGATTTTAGCAGGATGGGCGTTAGATCCAAATATTCATGAAAAAGAATATCGTTCGAAGTTATATGATAAAGAATTTACACATGGATATCGAAAAGGTGTGAAATAAACACGAACAGTATATAGTTTATAATTGGCTTAATTTCCGAGTTAAAAGACTGTATTGAGACACTAAATATATTACATGAAGAAAGAAGGTGTTGAAATGTCTGTCATCCTTTTAAAAGAAGAAGAATTTCCTGTTATTAAACAGAGCTCGGATTATGCCATTGTTGCGATTACAAAACATGGAGTAGCCTTAGCTCGATCTTTACATGAAAAATTTTCAAATTCAGATTTGTACTATATGAATAAGTTTGAAGTTGGAGATGAATCTAGTAAAGGGATTCAAATGTTTCAAGGATCTGTTAGAATGCTATTTCCAGCTCTTTTTCCTGTCTATAAAGGGATTATTATTGTTATTTCTCTTGGGGCAGTTGTGCGTATGATCGCTCCTTTATTAAAGGATAAAAAAACAGATCCGGGAATTGTTGTCATTGATGATAAAGGGGAGCATGTCATTAGTGTACTCTCAGGACATTTAGGTGGAGCAAATGAGTTAACTAAGGAAGTTGCTGCTGCAATTGATGCTAAACCTATAATTACGACTGCCTCTGATGTACAAGGTACCATTGCTGTTGATTTATTTGGTCAACGATTTGGATGGCAGTGGGAATCAGCAGATAAATTAACGCCAGTGAGTGCCTCTGTCGTGAATGAAGAACAAATAGCAGTGATCCAAGAGTCAGGTGAACGAAATTGGTGGATGTATGATACACCACTTCCTAATCATATTCATCTCTTTACTTCTATAAAAGAAGCATTAGAACAGCAGCCTCAAGCTTCCTTAATTGTTACTCATCGATTGCTTAACAAAGAGGAAGAGGTTATATTGAATAACGGTGTATTGTATCGTCCTAAAGTAATTGTATTAGGAATGGGTTGTAATCGGGGCACATCTGCTAACGAAATAGAACAAGTAATTAAAGAAACTTTAGAAGAGTTACACTTTTCTATGAAAAGTGTAAAATCAATTGCAACGATAGATTTGAAAAAAGATGAAAAAGGTTTAATAGAAGTAGTTAATAAATACAATTGGAATTTTCAAGTTTATACCCCATCTGAGTTAAATGAGATTGATATAGATCAGCCGTCAGATACCGTTTATAAGTATACGGGGGCTTATGGAGTTAGTGAGCCTGCAGCAAAACGTTATAGTGGTGTTGACAAATTAGTTCTTACAAAGAAAAAATCAGGTAACGTAACGATTTCCGTTGCTGTGATGGAATTTAATGATTAAATGGAGGAATGCATATGCTTCACCATGTAGAAATCTATGTTTCTAATTTAAAGGAAACTATATCATTTTGGGATTGGTTTCTGAAAGAATTAGGGTATGAAGTTTTTCAAAAATGGGATAATGGCATCAGTTTGAAATATCAAGAGACGTATATTGTTTTTGTTCAAACTGAACAGAGGTTCTTAGATGTTCCATACCATCGATGTCGTACTGGTTTAAATCACCTTGCGTTTCATGCAAAATCACAGGATCATGTAGATGAAATCACTTTGAAGTTGAAAGAAAAAGGAATTCAGATTCTATATTTAGACAAACATCCTTATGCGGGAGGAGAAGACTATTATGCGGTCTTTTTTGAAGATCCTGATCGAATAAAGGTTGAGCTTGTTGCACCGTAAATTTGAATCTTATCAATATTTAAAAAAAGTTTCAGAAATTAGAAACGAATAAAGATTTATGAATTTAATTGAATTAAACAAAAAACTTTTTAAAATAATGCAATAAGCGTGAAGGGTGAGGTTATGAACAAACAACGACGTATCGTGATCGCAGGAACAGGGAGTGGTGTTGGTAAAACAACCACTACCATTGGATTGATGGCAGCCTTTAAACGTAGAGGATTAACTGTACAAGGATTTAAATGTGGTCCTGATTATATTGATCCCACCTATCATACGGCGGTAACAGGCAGAGTCTCTCGTAATTTAGATAGTTGGATGACTTCTGTAAATACAGTTCAGGAAATTTATGATCGTGGTAGCAAAGGTGCGGATATCTCTATTATTGAAGGTGTAATGGGTTTTTATGATGGTAAAAATCCAAAAACAAATACGGGAAGTACGGCAGAGATCAGTTTATTAACAGAGAGTCCAGTCATTTTGGTAGTGAATTGTCAGAGCATGGCTAGAAGTGCTGCAGCGATTGTAAAAGGTTTTCAAAGTTTGGATGAAAAGGTGAATATAGTAGGTGTCATTGCAAACAAAGTAGGTAGCGAGGGACATTATAAACTTGTGAAGATTGCTATTGAGCAAGAATGTGGTATACCAGTCATCGGATATTTGAAAAGGGAGGAGCACATTCATATACCAGAGAGACATTTAGGGCTAATTCCTTCAATTGAAAGAGGAGAATTGGATTCGTTTTTTGAAATCTTAGCGGATTTAATAGAACACACGATAGATTTGAATCAATTGTTACAATTATCCGAAGCCCCGGTTTTAGAAGTTTCACCAGAACTATTTAAAGAAAAAGAGAACAGACCATTGGAAAAAAGCATTTCAATCGCAGTTGCCAAGGACGCGGCATTCCATTTCTACTATCCTGAAAATTTAGAGCTGCTTGAAACCTACGGAGCAAAGATTGAATATTTCTCACCTTTAGCTGGAGAAAACGTCCCAGAAGGAGTAAAGGGATTATATATCGGTGGAGGTTTTCCAGAAGAATTTGCAGAACAACTTGCAGAAAATTTGGATGTGAAAGAGTCGATCAAACATACCATTGAAGCGGGTATACCAACATTAGCAGAATGCGGTGGATTTATGTATTTAACGGAGGAGATTGAAACGACAGATGGGAGTAAACTTCCTATGGTTGGTCTCATTCCAGGTAAAGTAAAAATGCAAAAGAAACTGGCGGCTTTAGGTTATAGAGAAATCAAAGGAAATACAGGTAACTTTTTATTAGAAGATCAGATTGAAGCCAAAGGACATGAATTTCACTATTCTACTTTTGAAGCAAACAAAACATTTGAGTATGCCTATGAAACCAAAGGGATGAGAGGATTAAAACAAGAGGGCTACTTAAATCACAACCTTATTGCCGGTTATATTCATTTCCATTTTGCTTCCAACCCTAGTATAGTAAAAAATTGGATCGAGAAGTGTGTTTGGTAGATTTAAGAAAAAAAAAGTAAATGATAGATTTGATGAGTATATAGTAGAAAAAAGCAATTAAGCTAAACAAAATCTCTTTATACTAGATTTTTTAAAACTAGCAAATACAATATATGGTGGGTTATAATCATATTCACCACTATATATTGTGGTGAATACAGTTTTGAAGGAGATTATATGAAAATTGTTTATGCTTCGAAAACAGGTAATGTGAGACGTTTCATAGAGAAGTTAAATGTTGAATCCATTCAATTGCATACAAAGTTAAAGATGCATGAGGAATTTATTTTAATTACATATACAACTGGTTTTGGGCAAGTTCCTGAAGAAGTTGAACAGTTTTTACAATTTAATTACCACCGCATGGTAGGCGTAGTAGCAAGTGGGAACAGAAACTGGGGAAGCAACTTTGGTAGAAGTGCAGATATAATTGCTGCTCAATATGGGGTACCTGTATTACATAAGTTTGAATTATCTGGTACTACGAAAGATTTAAAGGTATTTAAGGAAAGGGTGTTACTCGTTGAAGCATATTGAGCTTAATAATGAAGTAATGAAACAACAAGATGATTTTTATCAATTAGAAAAGGATCAAGAGGCTGTAAAAGCGTTTATGGAGGAAGTGAAAGAAAATACCGTTCAATTTAATTCCTTAAAAGAAAGAATAGATTATTTAGTAGAAAATGATTTCTATTATGATGTATATCAAGACTATTCCATTGAACAAATGGAAGAAATCTATCAGCTTGCTTACTCATATGATTTTCAATTTCAATCATATATGGCTGTATCCAAATTTTATAAAGATTATGCCATGAAAACAAATGATAAGAAAAAATATTTAGAACATTACCCAGATCGAGTAACGATTGTAGGTTTATACTTAGGTCAAGGGGTCTATAACAAAGCTAAAAAGTTGGTAGAGGCCATGATGGAACAAAGATATCAACCTGCTACGCCAACATTCCTAAATGCTGGTAAAAGCCGCAGAGGTGAGATGGTTTCCTGTTTTCTATTAGACATAGATGATAGTTTAAATTCTATTAATTTTAATATAAATACTTCAATGCAATTATCCAAAATTGGTGGAGGAGTTGCATTAAATTTATCTAAACTTCGTTCACGTGGAGAATCTATTAAGGAAGTGGCTGGGGCAGCTAAAGGTGTATTACCTGTTATGAAATTGCTGGAAGACTCTTTTGCTTATGCTGATCAAATGGGTCAACGTAGAGGTTCTGGCGCAGTTTACTTAAATATTTTTCACTGGGATGTTATTGAGTTTTTAGATACGAAAAAAATTAATGCAGACGAAAAAAGCAGGATACAATCTTTGTCCATCGGATTAATTATACCGAATAAATTTTTTGAATTAGCAGAGAAAAACGAGCCATTCTGTATGTTTGCACCTTACTCTGTTCGAAAAGAATACGGTATTCATCTTGATGATTTAAATATTGATGAGATGTACGATGAGTTGTTGGCTAATCCTAATGTAGAAAGAAAAGAAATGAATGCAAGAGATATGTTGATCAGAATATCTTCTACTCAGTTAGAATCTGGGTATCCTTACATTATGTTTAAATCGAATGCTAACAACCAGCATGCCTTAAAGGGCATTGGTGAAATCAAAATGTCAAACCTTTGCAGTGAGATATTTCAACTACAGGAGACATCCATCATTAGGGATTATTCGGAGCCTGATGAAATCAATCGAGATATCAATTGCAATTTAGGTTCCATTAACATTGTGAATGTGATGAAAACAAAAAAAGTTAGAGATTCAGTTCATATGGGAATTGATGCCCTTACAACCGTGTCTGATTTAACGAATATTAACAACGCTCCAACCGTAAAAAAAGCGAATGAAGAATTACATTCTATTGGTTTAGGTGCAATGAACTTACACGGGTTTTTAACAAAAAACAAAATTGCCTATGAAAGTGAAGAGGCGAAGGATTTTGTAAATACATTTTTTATGATGATTAATTTCTATTCCCTTGAAAAGAGCATGTTCATTGCACGAGAGCGTGGTCAAGCTTTTAAAGATTTTAGCAAGTCTGAGTATGCAAAGGGGACTTATTTTACGAAATATATAGTGAATCACTATGCTCCAAAAACAGAAAAGGTAAAAGATTTATTTGAAGGAATTGAAATTCCTACAAGTGAGGATTGGAAAAACCTACAACAACAAGTACAACAGCATGGATTATACAATGCGTATCGTTTAGCGATAGCACCTACTCAGTCTATTAGTTACATTCAAAACTCTACCTCTAGTGTTATGCCAGTCGTAGATCGTATTGAAACAAGAACGTATGGAAATTCAACGACGTATTATCCAATGCCATTTTTATCTAGAGAAAATCTATTTTATTATAAATCTGCATTTAATATGAATCAGTTTAAATTAATCGATTTAATTGCAGAAATTCAACAACATGTGGATCAAGGAATCAGTACAATATTGTATGTAGATAGCAATATTTCAACTAGAGAGTTAGCAAGGTATTACATTTATGCAAATAAAAAAGGTTTGAAGTCACTTTATTATACGAGAAATAAAAGATTAGATATTGAAGAATGTACATCTTGTGCGGTTTAATGAAGGAGTGGAATGATGAAAGCTGTAAATTGGAATCAACCTGATGATGACTTTACGAAAATGTTTTGGGATCAAAATTTGCTGCAATTTTGGATAGATACAGAAATTCCTTTATCTGAAGACAAAATGAGCTGGATGGAATTAAATGATACAGAGAAGGAAGTTTATAAAAAAGTGTTGGGTGGACTCACGTTGTTGGATACAGAACAAGGTGGATTAGGGATGCCATTAATTAGTCAAAATCTTGAAGGTTTACAACAAAAAAGTGTGTTGGGTTTTATGGGAGCAATGGAACATATTCATGCAAAAAGCTATAGCAGTATTTTTTCAACGTTATGTACCACTGAAGAGATTAATGAGATCTTTACGTGGGTAGAAGAGAACGAATTTCTTCAAAAAAAAGCTAAAATGATTTCTACTAATTATCAAAATATTAATACGAAATTAGATCAATATTTAGCCATGGTTTCTAGTGTATTTTTAGAATCTTTTTTATTCTATAGTGGATTTTATTATCCTTTGTTTTTGGCGGGACAAGGAAAACTAGTGCACAGTGGTGAAATCATTAATTTGATTATTAGAGATGAATCTATTCATGGTGTTTATATTGGATTGTTAGCTCAAGAAATTTACAAAGAGTTAAATGATGAAGAAAAGCTAGAAGCAGGTTTAAAAGTGAAACTACTATTACAAGAGTTATATTTAAATGAAGAAAATTATGCAAATGAATTATATGGTCCATTAGGAATACAGGAAGATGTGAAACAATTTAGTAGATACAATGCAAATAAAGCATTAATGAATTTAGGATTAGAGCCAAGTTTTCCAGATGAAGAAATTAATGCGATCGTTTTAAACGGTTTGAATACAAATACTAAAAACCATGATTTCTTTTCAACAAAAGGGAACGGTTATATTAAGACATTAAATGTAGAAAAATTAACGGATGATGACTTTGTGTTTGAAATGAATTAACAACCCCTTCTGCACCTGATAAGTGGATGTTGTTAAATTACAAGAATCTAAGGAAGCCTTTGAATGAATACACATGAATATGAAACACAATTGATGTCCATCGGAAATGAAAAGGGGGAAACATTTCGAATAGATGCACTTCCTTAAATGGTGAATACTGTTAATAGTAAAGGTTAGGAAATTTATTACCACTCAATTAATTTGGATTGAGTGGTTTAATTTTATTAATCCTCTCTTATTTGAAAAATAGTTTTATATTACTTTTCCTATCAAAAATAAAATAATTAAGTTTTCTTACAGCAGATTAAGATGTTTTAATGTGGGCATGATTAGAAATTAATAGATAAAAAATAAAATGGTAATTGTGATAGATAAGTAGAGTAGAAAATTAGGAAATACTCATATATGAATATTAATTTGAAAGTTGGACTATTATGATTAGAGGAATAAGCTTTGAAATTACTAATGAATATGGAGTTTTTATTGCAGATATATTAAAAACAATTGATATTACTAAATTTAATTGGCAAATTAGTAGTGGGGAATTTTATGATCAAGCAGGTGAAGAACTTTTCTCTGAAGAAATTAAAATAATTGATGGAACTGTTTTTAAAAATCAATTAGAAAACAATTCGTATTATATTGTATTTGCAAACTTGAAGGCATACCCAAAAGAAAAAGTTATTTCAAAAATTGAATCGTATGAAGAGTTTATAAATAGTGAATGCCAACTTGTTCTTTTAATAACAGATAGCTGCTACACAACGATTTATTGCAAGGAAAAAGAAGAACTTGAATTGTTGTATCAAAATGTAATAGATTGTGGCTTTAAAGATGTTCAATATATTACGGATAAAAATGACTCAAGAACAAGGCTAACTGTGAATTAAAAGCTTTGTATTTAAAGATGTTTAATAAAGTATTTAAAATTGATAAGACGATATATTCATTTTATTAATTTTGTTAGACCAGATGAAATTCCACGTGATATTATTATTTAGATAAAAAAGTTTAAGGTGAAGATAATGAGTAAAAAAATTTTAAAAATAACACAACATAGAGAGTTTTCAGTACCTTCAACACCATGGATTATGAAACAAACCTGGAACGACTTATTGTTTGCTCATTGGCCTGTTCGTGTCAACGAGATAAGAGATCATATTCCTTCTAGTTTAACTGTTGATGAGTTTGATGGTTTTGCTTGGGTAGGCGTTGTTCCTTTCCATATGAGTAAAATAAGAATGAGGTTATTACCACCAGTTCCTTTTACATCCTCCTTTCCAGAAATCAATGTGAGGACGTATGTAAAGTATAAAGGGAAGTCAGGTGTGTATTTTTTTAGCTTAGATGCGATGAATCATTTGGCTGTATTTATGGCTAGGAAGTTTTTTTCTTTAAAGTATTATTATGCACATATCAAACATTACAGAAAATCCGGTAACCACAATTATGAAAGTAAGAGGATGAAGAAGGATAAAGTATTGGCAAGCTTTATCGGAAGTTATAAACCTACATCAAAGCCATACAGAACAATTAAAGATTCATTGGATTATTGGTTAACCGAAAGATACTGTTTATTTTGTATTGATAAGGATTATTTGTACAGAGGAGATATTCATCATTTGCCATGGGAACTTCAACATGCAGAAGCTGAAATTGTGGAGAATTCAATGACATTACCGGTAGGAATACATTTATCTTCCGAAAAACCCATATTACATTTTTCTAAAAAAATGGAAGCTTTACTTTGGCCGTTAACTAAGGAGGACTAATGATGAATTAAACAATATTATTTTTTATTATTGGAAAACTACCTGTGTAATGATTTCAGCAACAATGGTTAAGGTAATCGTATTTTTAAAAATTAAAAAGTAAAAACCCTCGACAAATTTTTGTAGGTCGAGGGTTTTTTATGTTCAGTAATGTTCTAGATAAAAATCAATAGCACAATTTTCCATGAAAATGGTAATATTATATTAAAAATCTCAAGGAGGAAAATAATGAAAAAACTATTAATTGGTGTATTAATAGGCCTTTTTATTGGAATTACAAGTACAGTAGGAGCAAGCGTATTAAAAGAATATATTATTAAAGAAGCAAATTATCCTATTGAAGTAAATCAGGTTTTATATGAGAGTGAATCATTACCTATTTTAAACATGGAAGGACATACTTATGTACCTTTACGTGTAATAAGTGACCTATTAGGGACTAAAGTCAGTTGGAACAATAACAAGGTCGAAATAAATGAAATATACAATTATATAATAGTTGACCACACATATTCTCAAGATAAAAAGGAGTTTATTCGTCAATCTAATTTAATTCATAAATATATAAATGATAAAGATAAAGCAGGTTTTCAATCTATGTTTCACGATGACAGTCCCCAAAAAATATCATGGACTGAGGGTAAAGTAGTAATATCTTTGACTAATCCCCGAATTAAAGAAATGAATGAAAATGAAGCCGTTTTTTTGGTAGACCAGACATTTCGTGATTTAGACGATAATCAAAAAGGAATATATAAATGGACTGAAGCTGAATTTACGTTTGTAAAACAAAATAATGAGTGGAAAATAGTTGGATTTAATAATTAGAACAAATAAAACACCTAATCCCTACTTATCTCTTAGTATTGTTTGGGTTTGAAGTCCCATGATTTGCTAAAATTCTATATTTTTTTAACTTAAAATATAGTGTTCCCTCCTTTTTTATTCCATTAACTATGATTAAAGAAATAGGGTTTTGATGTCCTTGAAAAGTTACTTCATAATACAGATAAAAACATGTAATCGATAAATAACATAAGTTATTTATCTTTTTTTGTCTTTTGTCATTTTAAAATGTGCGTAGCATTGATCAAAACCTTAAAATACTAATTTAGAATATGTAAGTTTTATATAACCAGAACGTTTAAGTAAGTCATCCTATTATCTGTTGTTTCAAGAAGTCTATCGTCTTGGTTTCAATTACTTTTAACTATCAAAAGTTTTTTACAGATCCTACCTATCAGTTATTCACCCTTTTTATCAATAACTAATCACTCGTCTATACGTTTCTTCTATCCACGCATAAGATGATTAAAGGAATAGCGTTTCATATACATGTTTCAAAAAATATAGATAATCTTATCACTGTGAATCCGAATTTTCCTGCTCCCTTCCCATAAAAAAATAATAAAAATATGAAAGGAGATGAAAATATGAATAGACTTATCGTTCCAACTGATTTTTCTACGATTCAAGAAGCGGTTGACGCTGCCCATCCAGGCGATATCATCGAGGTTCTTGCATCAGGTGGACCCTACGCTGGCGCAACAGTCTCAACGAACGGCCTTTCTCTAAAAGGCATAGGTGATCCTGTTGTAGAAGATTCTTCTAATGGTTTTTTTCTTAACGGCGTTTCAGGTGTCTCCATTGAGGGTTTTACCGTCCAAAATAGTGTTCACGGTATAAATTTATCGTCTAGTAACAACAACACGATTGAAAAAAATACCATTCAAAATAATAGTGTTAGTGGTGTAAGTTTATTGGCGAGTGATAGCAATAAAATTAAAAAAAATATTGCTAAAAATAATAGTGTTGATGGGTTAAATTTATCGTCTAGTAACAACAACATAATTGAAAAAAATACCGTTCAAAATAATATTGTTCAGGGTATATGGTTATCTTCTAGTAACAACAATACAATTGAAAAAAATACCTTTCAAAATAATGGTATTCATGGGATAACTTTAGCGTCTAGTAATGACAACAGGATTGAAAAAAATACCGTTCAAAATAATAGTGTTAGTGGTATAACTTTAGCATCTAGTAACAACAACTTGATTGAGAAAAATATCATTGAAAATAATGAACTTAACGGTATAACTTTAATGACTAGTAACAACAATATGCTTGAAAAAAATACCGTTCAGAATAATTTCCTTAATGGTATAAATTTATTAGTTGGTAGCAACAATACGATTGAAGAAAATATCGTTCAAAATAATGGTTCTGACGGCATAGAATTAGAACGTTCAGACCACAATACGCTTGAGAAAAATACCGTTCAAAATAATGTTTTTGACGGAATAGAATTAGAAGGTTCAGACCACAATGCGCTAGAAAAAAATACCGTTCAAAATAATGTTTTCGACGGAATAGAATTAGAAGGTTCAGACCACAATGCGCTTGAGAAGAATACCGTTCAAAATAATGCTTTTGACGGAATAGAATTAGAAGGTTCAGACCACAATGCGCTAGAAAAAAATACTGTTCAAAATAATAGTGTTGATGGTATAGAATTATTAGGTTCATTCAACAATACGTTAGAAAAAAATACCGTTCAAAATAATGGGTTTGACGGGATAGAGTTAGAAGTTTCTCGGGACAATACTCTAGAAAAAAATACCGTTCAAAATAATGGTTCTGACGGGATAGAGTTAGAAGTTTCTCATGACAATACGCTTGAAAAAAATACTGTTCAAAATAATGGGTTTGACGGAATAGAGTTAGAAATTTCTCACGACAATACCCTAGAAAGAAATATTGTTCTAAATAATGGTTCCGATGGTATAGAGTTAGAAGGTTCTGACAATAACACGATAGAAAAAAATACGGTTTCAAATAATAAGGTTAACGGCATTAACGTTGCATCAACTAGTGAACAAAATATTGTGATTAAAAATACTGCTCTCAATAATGAGGATATAGATCTTGTCGTTGATCCAAATACGAACACTGTCGCAAACAATATTTGTAATACAAGCGATCCCGATGGACAATGTGTGGGTGGTTGTTAACAAAATGCTCCTGTCAATGAGGAAGGCTTAGGCTTTGGGTAAGAATAAGGTTTTATTGCCTGAGACACAGAGGGAAAAATAAAAAGAGGTATTCACTAATTCAACATTTAGTGAATACCAGGGCGAAAATATAATTTAAATAATAAAAAGTAAAAGTTAATTATTTATTTTTAACTTTTTCTAATACAAATCTTAATTATGTCTTTTCCAACAAATTTATAAGCTACTTGTTCATTTGTTACAGGATGTGTACCAAAGTTTTGCGTTTTAGCAAATACTTCACACAATACACTTGAACCTGTGATTGTAAAAGAGTCATCCTCATTAGCATCTTCTCGATTAATTATACATTGGAAAGGAAAATCATCAGTAATGATATTTTCTTCTTCAACCCCGTTATCTAAGACTGCAGTATAGGTGATCGTCTTCTGAATAAAACCATTAATAATCACTTTTTCAGGACATACTTTTTCTATCTCAGCAAAGATTTGATTACTACTAGAAATAGTTGCATTATTTAGTGCAGGTGGTATTAACTGAGTATTTCCTTCAACAACAACCTCACAACAAGTTTGTGGGTTATTATCAATAATTGGACCAGAGACTACCTTCATTGGTCTCATCATCTCATTATCTTCATGGTCTAAAATATGGCAGTGCCATACATACCCAGGGCCAAAAGTGGGATCAAATGGAAATTGATTTAATCCAGGTTTGGAACCTCCAGTTTCAACATTTTGTGGTGTAAAACGTAGTCGAAGTATGGTCACTTCATTTGGGTTTGCTCGAACAGTATCCTTCCATCCTTGCTCATTCAAATCTGGCTCTATAGGTTTGCCTATAAGATAATCTTCAACATCTAAGGGTATCGTTGGATGTTGAAGCGGGGGCTTGCCATTTAGACTTTCCCAATCCGCTAAATATCTTTCAGCGTCAAAAAGCTGACGACTGACTAATTGAAACTGTATCAAGTGTACGTGAATAGGATGGGTAGCTGCTGTAATGTTAGCTAACACCCAATCCACTGTTGATCCGACCTGTGGCAATTCTGAGATGGGAGAAGCCCACTTTTGACCGTCTAACAATAATTCTATAGGGCCTGGATCTGTTTCTTCACGTACTACATTTAGAGTTAAGGTTTGTTTAGGAACATCCGGAATTAATTGCGGTATTTCATTTAGTATTGGTGGAAGAATTACAGGTTTCTCTGAAGGTGTATCAAGGACAGTGAACTGCATAATTTGCCCCGTTGTCTCTGGATCTGGACGATCACCACCAGGGAAAGGAGCAAAAGCGTCGTTAGTTATAATAATTTTAGTTCCGGGATCTTGTTTTGAAAAATCAATTAATACGTCAGCGCGCTCTGCTGGAGCAATTAGAATTTCAGTCAGTTCCACTGGACAACGTAAAAATCCTCCATCGGAGCCAATCTGCATAAATGACTGACCATTAGATAGCTTTAAATTATAGAATCGGGAATTTGATCCATTGTTAAACCTGATACGATACTGTCTTCGTTCAACGTTGAGGTTTGGCCAAACCTTACCGTTAACCATAATGACATCACCTAAAAAATCATTAACCCAATAAGGATGAGCATCAGGATTAACACCGATGTTAGGGAATAATAATGAACCATCTTTATTAAATGAACGATCCTGAATAACGATAGGGATTTCAAAAGGTCCACTTGGAAGAAGAGGCTCTATTATATTATTAGGATCTCTTAGCAAATAGAATCCAGCTAAACCTGCAAAAACATTAAGTCGTGTGATACCAAGAGCATGGGCATGGTACCAAAGGGTAGTAGGTTCTTGTTGGTTTGGATACGTATAGCGAGATTGAATGAAGGCAGGACCTGTTTTTTCTTCTCCTGCTGTAAACCACGAATCTGGACCTCCATCTGAATCAGATCTAACTTCTCCACCGTGCAGATGAGTAGTTACAGGAACTGGACTTTGTGCTAGTGGATATCCTGGTGGAAAAGGTTGAAATGGTGGTTCTGGTGTGGGTATATTATTGGGATTTGCCCAATGTAGAGTCGGATCCACTGGAAGAAAATGTGGATCAGTAAGGTTATTTACCCACTGAACATTTATTGGGATTCCTCTTACAGCTTCAAAGGTAGGGCCTGGTGTACTACTAAAACATGATCCGTCTTCAATAATTCCCTCATAACCCCACACAAATGTCTCAGGAAATCCAGGTGGAAGAAGTTGTTGTTTAAATGCAGTTATAAACACTGTATAATTATGGCTTAGTTCTTCATTTGTAGATGGATCCCTTACAATGGTAGGTTTAAATACAGAGGGCACCTCTACTTGATTCACATATTTAGGAATTGATCTAGGATCTAAAGGATGAGTCATTTTTTACCTCCTAAAATTAGTAATTAATAACTTAAATAGGAAAAAATGTATCTAATAAAAATATATGAATTATAAATCTCGACATTCGTGTCAAAGAAATTTTTTTAATCATGAGAATTATTAGTGAACGTACCAAAGCTGGTTTAAGGGATGCTAGATCAAGAGGACGAGAGGGAGGTAGACTTTTTAAAGATCTGAAAAAGTAAAGATGGGTTTAAAACTATACGATAGTAGGCAGTATAACCCTTTAGAATCGGATAAAAGTATAAATTGGCAAGGTTAGACTATTTTTTTTAGTTAAGTAGCAGTACTGTACTTTTTGGTTTAAAGAAGGAAGGGAATTGAATTCCCTTCCTTCCTATAAATATGATTATTTGATCATATAAATGAGAATCTTACCCAAATATCATGTAAATTTAAAATGCTATGATATTATTTATTTATTTTGCCCTTTGAGAGACTTTCTAAATCTTTTTTAACTAACCATATAAATGATGTGATTTGTTTGAAACTCTTACACTGTAATCTCTATAAAACCTTTTTAGTTATAGTTTTTATGTGAATCAATTTCCAGTAACAGTAACTTCATAATGAACAGACTCTTCATCAGTTTCCCAAGTATATACACTAAGTCTGTATTGCTCTTCTGGGATAAGATCATCTATTTGTTGACTATTATATTGAGAATCCACCCAAGCTACCATTTGATCGTCTTCATCGAAAAGAATCCAGTTGATGGGAGCATTTCCTTCAATCACTTGTAAGTCAACTATTATAGAGTCTACTAAAGGAATGATTTGATAGTCTACGCGGTCATCTTCTCTATCTAAAATCCCTCTCTTATCAAGCAGAATATCTTTTTGTAAATAAAATTCAAAGGATTTTGTGATATCTACAGTACCACCATTAGCTCTTAAAGTTGCATAAATAGTAAGGACTCCATTCGTAAATGTTCCTTGTTGTTCAACGATATCAGAAACCCTGCTGATGTTATCGCCACCAAGGATAATGCTCTCTTCTTGTCCATCCTCAGTATACAATAACCATTCAGCACGAATAGATTCACTGGTTCTTGGTGGAGGAGTAGTATCATCGGGACCTCTAGGAGCTCTAATGACATATGCTTCTCCATCTATATTTAATATTGTATTTAGATCATTTAAAGTTACTGTTCCGCTAGCTTCAACACAACCTTCATGTGTTTCGGAACTGTAAGGAACTCTGATTTCTTCACAAACATCAATCAAAAAACTCATTGGTTCCCCAGCAGGTGCAGTAGCTGCAGATGCTGAAATAGGAAGAGATACAACGAATAAAGAGATAATGACAAACAATTTAAACTTACTATATTTATACATCAGTTCTCACCTTTCATATTTACAATTTTATAGAGATTTCAAGAGCATAAATCACATCACTTATTTGATTATGATTAACCCCTTAATAAAATTACCTTAAATCACCTACTTTACAAAAAATATCCATATAACATGAAATGTAATGGTAAAATGGTTTGACCTTTTGTATTATAGTATTAATTGGTAAAAAACACAACTGGTTTGTTAAAATGTTTACAAATATTTAACAATTATTATTTTTCAAATATATAAATATTTAAAGAGTAATAGTTTTTAAGAATAGAAATTATGATGAGAATCATTGTTAGAATTGATGTGTTTGTTTCTGGATGTTATGATATAGAACAATAAATCAGTATTTACTTTTCACGAAGTTGTAAATTTTCAAATCTATGAGGTGCTTACAATTGAGAAATGAAGATGTAGTAATGGGTCAAATTCTAACTTATGCAGAGAATAATGATATGGTTAGAGCAGTCATTTTAAATGGATCACGTGCTAATTCAAATATCAGAAACGATATATTTAGTGATTATGATGTTGTGTTTCTAGTGAAAGATCCTAAATATTTCGTTGATCATCAGGAGTGGATTCAATATTTTGGTGAGACGATCATTATGCAACAAAATGATATCGATGAAGATAATGGTGTAGAATCTTATATATTTTTAATGATTTTTGAAGATGGAGTAAGAATAGATCTGTTGTTTCGTTCAATAGAGAAAATAGATAAGTGTATGGAAGATAGTCTTAAAGTAAAGCTTTTGGATAAAGACAACATATTACCTGAATTCGAACCCGCAAATGAGGAGAAATATTATACACAAATCCCAACGAAACAAAAGTTTGATAAGGCTTGTAATAACTTCTGGTGGTGTTCAACTTATGTAGCTAAAAGTATTTGGAGAGATGAATTATCCTACGCAAAATATATTTATGATGTAGTCATGAAAGATCATATGCTTGATTTGATTTCTTGGTACATAGGTAGCAAAAATAATTGGAAAGTAAACACAGGTTCACTTGGTAAATATTACAAAAAATACTTACCTATAGAGTTATGGCACTCTTTTGAAAAAACATATTCTGGATCAAGTTATGAAGAAATTTGGGAGTCGCTTTTTGAAGCAGGAAAATTATTTAGAAAACTAGGGTTGGACACTGCAGAGCATCTTGGTTATGAATATCCAATTGAAGATGATGAAAAAGCAACTGAATATCTTAAAAAAGTAAAAGATCTTCCCAAAGACGCTATGACAATTGTTTAATGCATCTATAACACAAATTAATCAGGTTTTAAAATTTAGAAAGAAGGCAAAATTATATGGTTAAAGCTAGATTAATTCAACAAGATGAATTAGAAGATCTTTTATCTCTATACAAATTTCTAAATCCACAAGACCCTGATCTTCATAAAGATGAACATTTACCATTGGAATGAGATCATGTTAGACGATTATATGAAAATTATTGTTGTCA
Organism: Chengkuizengella marina; assembly: GCF_009910845.1. Classification (GTDB taxonomy): domain Bacteria; phylum Bacillota; class Bacilli; order Paenibacillales; family KCTC-33759; genus Chengkuizengella; species Chengkuizengella marina. The sequence continues at coordinate 154,602 of NZ_SIJB01000007.1, forward strand.
CACATCAAGAGCAAATTGTTTCATCGTGTGTCTTAGTGATAGTTAAAAACTTAACTAGAAGTGCTAGACCATATGGATTGATAGAAAATGTAGTCACTCATGAAGATTATAGAAAACAAGGATTTGGAAGGATGGTTCTAGATAAAGCCATTGAAATAGCACAACAAATGAATTGCTATAAATTAATGCTTTTAACTGGTTCAAAACGTGAAGAAATTCATCAATTTTATGAGAAGGTTGGATTTAAGAAAGGGTTGAAAACGGGATTTATGATTAGATATTAACTTTAGTATCAAGCCTGTTATATTCAATTTTGATTATGGTTTATAGCTTTAATTTAATGGTTAAAAATTTAATTGTAAAATGAGGTATGATCATGGACCCTTTTAAAATATTAAATAAGATAATAGAAAGATATAAAAATATATTAGATGAAAATCTTGTAGGCATATATTTACATGGTTCTTTAGCAATGGATTGTTATAATTCTTCAAGTGATATAGATTTTTTAGTTGTAGTAAATAAACCTATCCCACTAAAAACAAAAAAAGAATTGATTAATGCCATTATCAATTTAAAAAATGTACCTCCAAAGGGAATTGAAATGAGCATTATATTAGAGGAATATGCCCAGAAAATAGTTCATCCTACACCATTTGAACTTCATTATTCAAATTTTCATAGAGACAGATATTTATCTGATCATAATTATATATGCGGTGATTCTGAAGATCCAGATTTAGCAGCTCAGTTAAATATAGTTGTCCATAGAGGGATTTGTTTATATGGGAAAGAAATAGAAGAGGTATTTAATGAAGTACCGAGAGAAGTCTATATTAACTCTATATATTACGATGTTCGTAATGCAAAGAGTGAAATCCTAGAAGATCCTGTTTATATTATTTTAAATTTGTGTAGAGTTTTATATTATTTAAAAGAAAACGTGATTTCTTCAAAACTTGAAGGTGGGGAGTGGGGTAAAAAAAACCTATCAAAACAGTATCGTAAAATTGTAGAAGATGCTTTGAAGGTATATAAGGATGACTTATCAGATTACGACTTTAATTATCAAATGTTAAATGAATTTGCCGATTATATGTTAATTGAGATCCATGAAATGATAGGAAGGACATAATGATGGAATCAATAAATGAAGAGGATGATCAAATTATTAAAATAGATTTTCTGATTTGACTAAAGAATAATCACCCTCTTCAATTTCTGGATTCAAGCACACTTTGAAATGCTTGCCATAGATCCTTCTTCCTCTCAATTTCTTTATTTACAAGTTTTATTCCTCGATTATAACTTTCTTCATCTTTAAACCATGTAATTTGGATCCATTTGGAATGATTAGCGTTGTATATTATATGTACAGATTTCAAATCAATATGCTTTGCATAAATTGCTGCAGCTTTTTCTTGTATTTCTAAATATTCCTCTTCCTTATTTGGTTGTATACGATATTGATATATTTTTACAAACACAAATTATTCCCCCTCCCAATATTTTTTGTTCCATTTACAACATATAATCTACCATTACTAATTCTTTTTTAAAGTATCAGTTACCTCCATTATGTTATGTAAAAGAATTTTACCCAGTCACAAATAGATGTTTAAGCACCTAGAGATGATTTACATAGTAAAATGGTAATTTGGAAAAGATTTTTTAAAATCAAAATATATCTATGGATAAGCCATAATTTACATAATAGAACTCATTTAAATTTAAAAAAAGAAAAAATCATCTTGCAATTCTACCTACTAATAGGTAGAATGTGTTTATGAGGTAGTGAAATATTTATAAATACTATCCAAGTAAATTCATTTCTAATTATAAGGAGGAAATTATTTATGTTATTTAAAGGCAAAGTTGTTATTATTGCAGGTGGAAGTTCAGGGATTGGAGAAGCTGCTGCTAAACAATTTATTGATGAAGGTGCTAAAGTAGTAATTAACGGTAGGAGAGAAAATTTACTCGTTGAGACAGCAAAACAGCTTGATCCAACGGGTGAAAATATCGCATATGTTGCTGGTGATATTAGCATGAAATCAACATCGGAAGAACTAGTGAAAAAAGCTGTTGATACTTTTGGGGGAATTGATGTGCTGGTAAGTAATACAGGGATTTTTAAACCAACCGGTTTTCTAGATCATAAAGAAGAAGACTTAAACAGTTATATTGATGTCATTCTTAAAGGTACGTTTTATACAGCACAAGTCGCAATACCTGAAATGAAAAAACGTGGAGGAGGAGCAATTGTGAATACAGGTTCAATGTGGGCAATCCAAGCCGTTGAAGCTACACCTTCAACTGCATATTCAGCGGCTATGGCAGGCAGACACGCCCTTACAAAAAACCTTGCTGTAGAATTCGCAAAAGACAACATTAGAGTGAATGCAGTTGCCCCAGCAGTCGTTGAAACTCCAATATATAATTCGTTCATGACAGAAGAGGAAGTATCCAAAACTTTACCTTCCTTTAATGAGTTTCATCCAATTGGAAGGAATGGACAACCAAGTGATGTAGCTGAAACAATTGTGTTTTTAGCTAGTGACAAGGCATCATGGATTACTGGTCAAGTATTACCTCTTGATGGTGGTGCTACTTCAAGATTAAGATGATCATTATCTTTAAGCGTAAAGAGATTTACTAGAAATAATATAAGAAAAAACCAGTGTTGCTCTATAAACGATTTTGAGCATACTGGTTTTTAGTAGTTCATTAAGAGGTTAAAGCAGGATATCTTTACTTAAATTTCTTCATTCATTAATGCTTCCATGAAAGTAAGTTGATAATGTCAAAGTGTTTTTAATAAATTGTTCACCATGGTATCGTATTGATCTATTTCTCCAGAAGCTCTAACCAACAATTGAGCGCCTTGTACAAAAGTCAGCAATAACCGAGATTGCTCTGATAAACTATCAGAAAAAGAAGAATCATCACTTGCATTTTTTTGAGCTAAGACCTTTTCAATCCATTTTTGATTATCTAGAAAAAAGCGATTGATATCATCACGGATTTCTTCTGGAAATGAAGATATTTCTGCTGCCATCATAGAACATAAACAAATTTTAGAATCATTTTCTAATGTCCTGCGATACAATAAGAAAAAAGATTTTAGTTTATCTAGTGGATCGCTAAATTGTTGATCGATTTGGTACAGGTTATTGAGAAATTCCTTATTATAGCGCTGTAGAACTGCTCGAACCAATTCTTGTTTGGTAGGAAAGTAGTAATGTATACTTGCTTTTTTTATGCCTATAATTTCAGCTATATCCGCATAGCTAAAACCATTATAACCATATTTCTGAATAAGGTGACGTCCTTCATCTAATATTCTTTCTAAAGTACTATTATTTTTTTCCATAATTATATTCTACCATTTAGTAAGTAAGTCATCAACCAATATGAATGTAAAAGAAATTATAAAAAAAGAATTTACTTTTAAAATCTTCCAATTTCGTTAAAAACATAATTTAAATATTAGATGGAACAACTTAAAAAGGTAAAAATTGGTTAGGAAAAATATTAACGCAAATTAAGAGAAGATATTATTGCCACAGAATAATAAGTTCAAGATGCTGCCTAAAAACATTTCTTTTAAATGATTAAATCATAAGAGGATGGTAGGCATTTTTAGTAGTTTAATAAGGCATTCATATAATGTAATGATGCAATAATGCGTTAAAGTAATATATTGTAAATTATCCATTGAAATGGAAAATAATGATTGACCAATAGCTTGTCTTAAATTACAATATAAGTAATTAAAGGCAAGTATGTATACTTGTTTGTTATTCATTTTGTACTTTTCTAATCATAGTTATAGTTATGAAAGGGCTTACAAAATTGTTAGAAAGATCAATGTTTGTTTTTAAATTAAAGTCATTTTTATGAAAGAAAATGTACTCTATACATGTTCTTTTTTTCTGTGATAAACGTATTTATTAAATATACATGATTCATAAAACAATAAGATTAGATTTACAAATTGAATATGAAAATACTAGAAAAATTAGTTGATTGTTTGTAACCTCTTGCCTTTAAGGAATAGTGGTTTATTCGGGGGTGTTATCTTACGTATAACTGGAAGAAGGCTTTAACCAAATGGTACTAAGCAAAAAATATAAGAGGTGATTTAATTTGACATATGCAAACATAAAAACTGCTTTACCAGGACCAAAATCAAAAGCAATTATGGATAAAATGGAACGATTTGTTGCTGAAGCAAAAGTGAAAAAAAGCTTAGTCCCCTCTATTATTAAAGAAGCCAATGGTGCTGTTATTAGAGACATAGATGATAATACTTTTATAGACTTGGCTGGTGGTGTAGGTTCTCTAAATGTGGGTCACAGCAACCCGTTAGTTGTTGATAAAGTTATAGAAACTAGTAAAAATTATACTCATACTGACTTCACGGTCATCCCTTATGAACCTTATATTGATTTAGCAGAAAAGCTATGTATGAGAGCGCCAGGGACATTTCATAAAAAAGCCTGTTTTTTAAATTCTGGTGCAGAAGCAGTCGAAAGTGCAATAAAAATTGCTAGAAAATATACCGGCAAGAAAGCAGTCATTTGTTTTGAAGGTGCTTTTCATGGTAGGACATATATGGCTCTTACCTTAACTAGTAAAGTAAGACCATATAAAGCGGAGATGGGGCCGTTTGCTTCAGATGTTTATCGAATTCCTTATCCTTATATTTATCGTTGGCCGGGTCATCCAAGTGAAGAAGAAGTATGTGATATTGCCATTGAGCAATTAAAAAATGTGTTCGAATATAGAGTTGCTGCAGAAGAAACTGCTGCAGTAATAATTGAACCCATTCAAGGTGAAGCTGGATTTATCGTACCTCCTAAAGGGTATTTGAATCGAGTACAACAATTATGTAAAGATTTAGGCATTCTTTTTATCGTAGATGAAGTACAAACTGGTTTTGGTAGAACAGGGAAGTTTTTTGCAGCTGAACACTTTGGATTAGAGCCTGACTTAATTACTATAGGTAAGTCTGTTGCAGCTGGTTTACCTCTCTCAGGTGTAATAGGTAAGGCAGAAATTATGGACGCAGCTGGTGATGGTGCAATTGGAGGAACGTTTGTAGGAAATCCTGTTGCTTGTTCTGCAGGACTTGGTGTGTTAGAATCATACGATAAGTTGGATTTAGGTGATAGAGCTAACAAAATTGGTGAAAAAATAAGAGCAACTTTTGAGGCTCTTTCAGAGAAATCTTCATTAGTAGGTGAGATCAGAGGAGTTGGGGCTATGGTCGCAATTGAACTAGTGAATGATCAATCTACTAGAGAGCCTGCAACCGAACAAACCACTAGAATCATTCAAGAATGTGTTCAAAGAGGTGTGATTTTATTTAAAGCTGGAATATATGGTAATGTATTAAGATTTTTATGCCCTTTAGTAATTACCAATGAACAACTAGATGAGGCACTAACGATTATTACGGAAATTATTGAATCTGTGGAAACAGTTCAATCACATGGATGATATTATTTAAAGCTAAAAAGGGTGGTAATGATAATGAATAATCATGTTATAAAAGCTAGTAATTTTATTGATGGAAAATGGGATGAATTTAGTAACAATACGATTACAAATGTTAATCCTGCAACGTTGGAACCTGTCTCAACTATAAACATCTCAACTGTAGAAGATGTGAATCGAGCTGTTGAATCTTCTAAAAGAGCTTTTAAAGAGTGGTCAAGTTTTCCTGCACCTAAAAGAGGAGACATTTTATATAAAATTGCTGAGGAACTAAAGAAAAGAAAACAAGAACTTAGTGAATTGATGACTTTAGAAATGGGAAAAGTGATCACAGAATCTGAAGGCGAGATACAAGAAGCGATTGACATGGCTTATTATATGGGAGGAGAAGGAAGAAGGTTAAGTGGAGAAGTTGTACCTTCTGAGCTTCCTAATAAAATGGCAATGGCGATTAGAGAGCCATTAGGTGTTATAGGAGCGATTTCAGCGTTTAATTTTCCTGTTGCCGTACCTTCATGGAAAATATTCCCATCCTTAATTGTAGGAAATACTGTCGTTTGGAAGCCTTCCCCAAATACTTCAGGTATCGCAGCAGAATTTGTAAAATGTATGGTAGATGCTGGCTTACCTAAAGGGGTTATTAATTTAGTTGTTGGAGGAGAAGACAAAGTTGGAGAGGCACTGGTCTCCCATCCTGATATATCCTTAATTTCTTTTACAGGATCAACACATGTTGGACAAAAAGTTTATCAAGCATGTGCTGCAAACCATAAACAAGTTTCCCTAGAATTAGGAGGGAAAAATGCGATTATGGTATTGGAAGATGCAGATTTACCTCTAGCTGCTCGTGCAATTGCTTGGGGGGCTTTCGGAACTACAGGACAAAGATGTACTTCTACTAGTCGTATCATTGTTCAAAAATCTGTTTTAGAAGAATTAACTCCACTATTATTGGAGGAAGTTGCACAATTAAAAATCGGAAACGGGATAAATCATGATGTGAATGTTGGTCCGTTAATAAATAAAGAAGCATTAAAAAGAGTTGAGCAATATGTAGAATTAGCTAAAAAAGATGGAGTTCCAATCCATTATGGTGGAAATAAGATCGGTGAAGAAGGATACTATTTTGAGCCTACTGTTATTGGACCAGTATCACCTTCAAGTGCATTTGCAACTGAAGAAATTTTTGGTCCTATCTTATCAATCATTACTGTTGATACATTTGACGAGGCTATTGAAGTGAACAATTCTGTAGATTTTGGCTTATCTTCAGCTATCTTTACTAGGGATTTGAATAAAGCGATGAAAGCTGTTCGTAAAGTGGATACAGGAATTGTATATATTAACCATAGTACTTCCGGAGCTGAGATCCAAATGCCATTTGGCGGCACAAAACATACTGGGAATGGTAAACGTGAAGCGGGTCAAGCAGCATTAGATACGTTCAGTGAGTGGAAAACAATTTATATCGATTACAGTGGGGATTTGCAAAGAGCTCAAATCGATGTTGATTTTGCATAATAAGGTAAACATGTTTGTTTAGACAGGAATTAGGAAATATATAAACGTATTTTAAAAATGCCACTAATGTATGAATGAATAGATTTGAATTCTACTCATGATCATACTTAGTGGCTTTTTGGTTTATATCAAGTTTTAAATGTATAATAAATTATGTAAAACTAGATGAGTTAAATGGATTTTAATTGAAAGTTTATGTTTGGAGGTTCAATCCGTGATCACAATACAAGCACAGAAATATGATGGGAAACCACATTATACATGGCAGTCTGAATTGTTGGATTTAAACGATGAATATGTAATTGTACTTTCATATCCAGAAACTGAAATTAAACATTTTTCTAAAAATGAAGTTTTTACTGCTAACAACTGGTGGATTGAACTTTATCCGTTTGAAAAGTGGTTTACCGTTTCTATGGAAGTGGAAGATAGAAAACCAAGAGATATCTATTGTAACATTGCTAAACCATCTAATTATACAAACGGATTACTCACATTTATTGACTTAGATATAGATTTTGTAAAAAGAGATGGTAAGTGGAAGGTGCTGGATGAAGATGAATTTGAAATCCATCAAAGGAAATATAATTACCCAGTAGAAGTTGTAAACAAAATATGGGAGACATTAGATGATTTACAATTCAACTTAAAAAACAAACGTTTTCCGTTTGACGATACTTTAGAAAAGTATATAAGCAAGATACCAAACTATAAAACGTAATCATATTAGATGTATGAGATAAGATGCAATACACAAACCCTATATATAATACGATTCAAGTTGAGTTTTAGTTGTCATATTTAGTATTGTTTTACGGTGGGGACATTCCTTTCCTAGTTATTCTAACATACCATAGATATGTCGATTGAATCTATCTCTTATATGTACTTCCCTAGTACGAAAGATATCCCAATTGGTGATACTCCTTTTCCGATGTTTATTGTAACTTAATAGTCCTTATCGTTTCCATATCAATATTAAGTCATTTAACGGGTGAAGGAAACTATGTAAATATAATTGAAGGACCTGGTTATAAAATATGGTATTTATTTGTGACAAAAGAACAAAGTTATGAATTTACTTTGAAATTGTTATCCAATGATAGTGATGTTGTTCATGAAGAGTATATTAATGAGGCATTTCTTTTTGAGTTTGATGGAAAATCTATAAGAAATCAAGGGAGTGGGAGTAATACAAAAGTTGAAAATAGCCCAATAGAAGAGAATCATTAGAAATGAAAAAGGGGGTTTGAATATGAATATAAGGACTTATGGAATTCATCCTTTTAGAATAGCAGTTATTCATGGCGGTCCTGGAGCACCAGGCTCAGTAGCTGCTATCGCAAGAAATCTTTCAGAACATTACGGTGTGTTGGAACCCTTTCAAACGAAAACAACATTAGATGGGCAAGTTTCTGAATTGGTTGAAACACTAAAAACATATGGGGATCCTAACTCTCCATCGATATTGATCGGACATTCTTGGGGAGCATGGTTAGCTTATCTTACCGCGGTTAAATACCCATTTCTAGTAGAAAAGTTAATTTTAATAGGCTGTCCCCCTCTTGAAGAAAAATATGTCTCAAGATTAAGAGAAACAAGATTAGACCGGTTGAGTGATGAAGAAAATAATGAATTTCAAACGCTTATACATCAGCTTAGTTCTTTATCAAGTGAAGAAAAAGAAGATAAATATAATAGATTAAGTGAATTAGTCACAATAACGGATGATTATGATGTGATTGATGATAAACATGAAAAAGAAGATAAAGTCAAAGTTAAAAGTGCGAATTACATTTCTGTATGGAACAAGGCGGCAAATCTCAGAAAAACTGGTTCTCTTATTGGATATGCCAATCAGCTTAAATGCCCTGTGGTTGCCATTCATGGAGATTACGACCCTCACCCAGCTGAAGGAGTAAAAAAACCCTTAGAAAATACAATAGATGATTTTTATTTTTATCTTTTAGAAAAATGTGGACATTCACCTTGGAAAGAAAGGTCTGCCAAGAAGCAATTTTATAAGATATTACAAAGAGAAATAATATAAAAATATTAAAAATAAAAAACAAAAACAGTTGTTTCAAGGAAGATAGGGAGAAGTTACTATGAATAACTTTATGATAGGACAATATGGAAGTTTTGATTATAACAAATTTAATAGAGAATTTTAAGGATGAATTTTATGGAATAGAAGCTTGTTTATTTTCACAAGAAAAAGACACATTAAACTTAACATGCAAAATTGATTTATCTATGGAATGTACAAGTAAATGAACAGGTTGAACACTCACATTTTCCAGTATTGCCTGAACTAAAGCCAGATGGTTGGGCACCCACAGAAGTTTATTAAACAAGAAAAAATTCTCTTTGAACATAGTTCAGATTTAATTAGTGAAGAGGATCTAGAAAGATGTTATTCATGGGTAGATGATACTCTAAATAATTAATTTAGTAAAAGAATAATAATGAGGTGAGCTGTTAATGACTGAGAACAAGTTTCTCTTTTTTCTAAGAAGAGTGATTATTACTTTAGCTATACTTGGTTTCTTTATTGGAATATTAGCAGGTTTAGGTATGGCAAACTACATGAATGATATTCCTGGAAGGTTTTTATTTGATTATAATGAAAAGGCTTTCTATTGGTCAGTTGCTATTGCCGCTTGGATTTTAACTTTTCTTATCTGTTTATTCTTTTGGTGTATGCATCAAATTATTGGTTATCTTGATAAGTTATATTTAAAATCTGAACTGATAAGAAAGGAAAGAGAGAAAAACTGATCTTTAATAGAGATGAAAATAACATGTTTTTACTATATAAAATATAGTAAAAAATTAAAAAATATGTAACAAATAAATAGAATAATATGGAAAAATATGTAGTAAAATAATGGTGTAAGAAAAAATTAAACAAGGAGGTTTTTTTCATGTCACTTATTCCATTTGAACCATTTCGCGAACTGGATACGTTTAGAAGGGAGTTAGACAATTTTTTCAATAGTAAATTTCCTTCAGGGTTTAATTTTGGTATGCCAAGGATCGACATTCATGAAACTGATAATGTAGTTATTGTGATGTGTGATTTACCAGCGTTACAACAAAAAGATGACGTAAGTATTGATATTCACAATAACGTTCTTACCATTTCTGGAAGCATAAATAAATCTAACGAAGTAAAAGAAGAACATCTTTACAAAAGAGAACGTTATTCAGGGCAATTTCGTAGGTCTATTCCATTACCAGCATCTGTTTCAGATGATGATGTTAAAGCAGTTTATAAAAATGGTGTTTTAGAAATAAAAATGCATAAAATTAACGAATCACGTTCTAAAAAAATAAACATAGATTTTGAATAAAATAATAAAAAAATGTGGTGCCTTTTTGGTATCATATTTTTTTATCTTCTCTCAATACTGAATACGTCTTATATCCATCATTATTTATTTCCAAACAGTTTAGTTGTGAACCATAGCAACAACTACCATCAATCCCGATCTTGCCATCCCCAAACCATATATCATCACATTCATGGATGTAAGTTAATGGGGTGTGTCCAAAAACGATTGTTTTATCTAGTTTTACTGGATTCTTAATAAACTCATCTCTTATCCATATAAAAGTTTCCATCTGTTGATCTTTCCAATTATGATTTTCACTTTCAGGACTTACTCCTGCATGAACAAAAATATGAGATTCTGTTTCATGATGAAGAGGTAAAGAGGATAGGAATTTTATATGTTCAGGATAATTTTCTAGTATATACTGTTTTGCTTCTTCATGTGTGTGACCTAATTCGAACCATTCCAAACCACAATAACTGTATACAGTATATTCGCCACCATTTCGGAAATAATGTGCGAATTTTTTTGGATCATCTAACAATAACCAATCCAATAACATTTGATCATGATTTCCTTTAAGGCAAGTCACATTGCTTTCTTTATTAAGATGCATGACCTTCTCTATTACTTCTTTTGTTTGTTCCCCTCGATCACAATAATCACCTAATAGAAATAACCTATCATTTTGAGGATCAAACTTTACAAGAGTTAGTAGTTTATTGAATTCATCATAACATCCATGTATATCACTAATAGCTAGTATTCGTTTCATTTCATCACCTAATGTATAGAATAATATATGCAGTCCTTTTTGTAAATTGAGTACAATGCACAAAAAGATGAGTATTCATTACTCTCAACAATTACAACATATGATAAGTTAAATTTATCAAATTTTCTTATTGATATGTTTTTTCGTGAATTATAATATATAGACATATAAATTGAAAAATCATATCATGTGTGAGGGATATTATGAAAATTAAGCAAATATTTCGTTTCTTTTTATTGTTTTCTTTGATGAACTCTTTTTTATTTAATCATTCACTAGCAACTTCCTGGGCTTATTCATTTGTAGTTTGGGATGGTTATATTTATGAAGTCATTGACGAGAATGTATCACAGCTAAATAGACAAATCGGACATGTTACTAGGTATTCAGATATGGAATCTTTATCAGGTAATTTCTCAAACGCTTATCCAAAAGGTACTAAGTATTATTCTATTCAAGGAATCAGCACCGATGAAGCGATTGCAGTTCAAGTGAAGGATGAGATATTCAAAAAAGCAATTAGAGGAGGGGAATATGAAGGAGGGACAATAATTTATTGTCTATTCGTATTGGAATCGGTGGATTAATAATATTCTCATCGATTATTTATTACATCGAGAAAAGAGTTAGTAAATCATAAATAGGTTTTAAGAAAAGCAAATTTAAAGGAATATAACAAAAACTCCTATCTCGAAGATGTAGTCGAATACTTCATTAGCAGTAGTTTTTGTTGAGGAAGAAAGTATGACAAATTTTATATTTTCCTATCCTTTAAAAAAAGGAGATTTTTTAGATAAAAATCTCCATGCTTTAATGAAATAATTTATAATATACCTATTATCTTTAAGTTTTTTCTGCAACTATAGTAAAAGTTTTGGGAATTCCTTTGTCAAAAACCTCGCTAGATAAGTTTGGTTCTTCGTCTAAACTTTGAATAACTAATCCTGCTTTGGCAATTGCAGTAACAATTTCTCCAAGATTCCAATTACGATGTAATACTTTTCTAGGTTCTTTTTCTTGATCTAGAAATTTGATGAAGGATACTTCTTTTTCCTCTATTGAAGTATTAAAGTAATCTCCCGTTACTTTATGTTTGCGGATTTTGGATGTAGAACCTCTAGAAGTGATTAGTTTCGTTGTAACTGGATGGAAATCTCTTATGATAAATCGTCCTTGATTCCCTAGTAGCTTGTAGGCAATATCAAAAAAAGGCTTTAAATCAATAAAATAATGTAAGATCCCCATCTCTGCAAATACGATGTCATAATCAGCAGTTAGATGCTCTTGAGATAAGGAAAGGACATCACTCAAAATATATTCTAGTTTTACTTCTGCTTCGTGTGCTAATTCCTTAGCATAACGTTGATTCCCTTCAGAAAAATCAACTACCGTTACTTGCGCCCCTAATAAGGCTAACGCTATTGCCTTACTTCCATTGGAGCCCATCAGATTCATGATCTTTTTTCCTTTTACATCTCCAAATTTTTCGTAAAGAACGGAGAGGTTCTTTGAGGGAGCCTTTCTAATCTTCTTAATCGCTTCTCTAGGTTCTCCAAATCGCTGTACCCAAGCATCGTAAGTTTCCTTATTCCATATTTCTTCATTCAATTTCATTGAAATTTTTTGTTCATTTTTTTGTTTGTTCTTAAAACTCTGCATTGTTTTCAACCTCATTCATAGATGTTTATCCAAATAAGTATTATTTGTTATTAACTTGTATTGCTACTCCACAATTATTTTATACTCGAATCCAGCAAAAAGATGTAACCGTGTTATTTTACACTCTGATTAAAGATTAGTCTAGAACATTTGACAGTTTGTATTATGAACAATCTATGTTATGAAAATATAATATCCATAAGTTTGAACTACATACAATTTTTTCATTTATCTACTGTAGTGATACAAGAAAAATAGAGAAAAACTCAATTTATAAGCGTTTTCTTTATAATTAAAAGTTCTATTTTTAATATAAAACATAAACTAAAAGTAATAAGCTAGTCCAAGCAAGAATAAGGAGGTTTTTTAAATGAGCGATAAGGTTCTGATCGGTTTAATTCAATCTAAACATGAAATTCATGGAGATAAAAAGATTGAATTACATAAGGAAAAGTCAATCGCCAAACATCTCAACCTAGTTAGAGAAGCGAAAGATAAAGGAGCACAAATCATTTGCTTACAAGAAATATTTTATGGACCCTATTTCTGTGCTGAGCAAAACTCGAAATGGTATGATTCTGCAGAAGAAATTCCAAATGGTCCAACTACTAGATTATTTCAAGATTTAGCTAAACAATTAGAAGTTGTCATTGTGTTACCTATTTATGAAAGAGAAGGTATTGCAACTTATTACAACACTGCAGCAGTCATTGATGCAGATGGATCTTATTTAGGTAAATATCGAAAGCAGCATATTCCTCATGTTGGTGTTGGAAATGAAGGATGTGGTTTCTGGGAGAAATATTATTTTAAACCAGGAAATTTAGGATATCCAGTATTTGATACAGCTTATGCAAAAATAGGGGTCTACATTTGTTATGATCGACATTTTCCAGAAGGTGCTAGATTGTTAGGTTTAAATGGTGCTGAAATTATTTTTAATCCCTCAGCAACAGTAGCAGGATTGTCAGAATATCTTTGGAAACTTGAGCAGCCAGCACATGCAGTTGCAAACGGATATTATGTGGGAGCGATAAATCGTGTTGGATTTGAAGCTCCTTGGAATATGGGAGAATTTTATGGACAATCTTATTTAGCGAATCCTAGGGGAGAATTTGTAGCAATAGGAACGCGAGATTCTGATGAGATCATTATAGGTGAAATGGATAAAAAGATGATTCGTGAAGTTAGAAATACGTGGCAGTTTTATAGAGACCGGAGACCAGAAACTTATGGAGAAATGACATCTTTATTACCTTAAATTAAATAAAATACAAAGGAGGTTTCGTTATTGGGTTATTCAAAATCTATGAATATATCTCTTGATGATTTAGATCAAAATTTTCAAGAAGTGCAGCTAGGCTTAACGAGTATAGAAGCTTTGGAAGAAGCAAATCGATGTCTTTACTGTTATGATGCCCCTTGTATTACAGCCTGTCCTACAAGTATAGATATTCCTAAGTTTATTAAAAAAATTGCAAGTGAGAATCTACTAGGATCTGCAAAAACAATTATGGATGCAAATCCAATTGGAGCTAGTTGTGCAAGAGTTTGTCCAACATCGGAGCTTTGTGAGGGCGCTTGTGTATTAAACCATTCAACAAAACCAATTATGATTGGTTTATTGCAGCGATTTGCAACGGATTGGGCAATCAAGAATGAACAATATTTGTTTGAAGCAGGTATAAAGAAGGACAAAAATATAGCAATAGTAGGGGCTGGTCCTGCTGGACTATCAGCAGCTCGGGAATTGGCACGAATGGGTTATAGAGTAACGATGTTTGAAGCAGAAGAGAACGCAGGTGGACTGAATAAGTATGGCATTGTTTCATTTCGTCTACCTCAGCGTATTTCAGACTGGGAAGTTGAGCAAGTGAAAAAATTGGGTGTTGAGATTAGAACTGATACCAGAGTTGGCGTAGATATTCAGGTGAATGAAGTACTAGAAACCTTTGATAGCGTTTTATTATCTATTGGGATGTCACATGTTCCTGAACTCGGAATTGAAGGGGAAGATCTAAACGGAGTCTATGATGCGATAGAATTTGTGAAAGGTACTAAATCAGGTTCATTACCTAAAACGATGAAAGGAAAAAAAGTAGTTGTAATTGGTGCTGGAAATACAGCCATTGACGGAGCGACATGTTCTGTTCGATTAGGTGCAGAAAACGTTAAGATTTTATATAGAAGGTCCATGGATGAAATGACGGCCTATGATTTTGAATATGAATTTGCTAAGCAAGATGGGGTTGAATTCAGATGGTTAACAACACCTCAAAGAATCATTGGAAATGAGAATGGCAACGTTTGTGGAATTGAGTGTTTAAGAATGGAACTAGGTGAACCAGAACATGATGGTAGAAGGAAACCACAACCAATTCAGGATTCAACATTCATTTTAGAGGTGGATGCAGTCATAAAGGCCATTGGTCAATCAAGATATATAGAATTAATAGATGACTTTGGGCTTGATCATCATGATGGTGTTGTAAAAATAAATACAGATTCATTTCTTACTTCTAATCCTAAAGTGTTTGCGTGTGGTGATGTTATTTTTGCAAAAGGTCAAGGCGAAGCGATGGTAGTGACGGCAGCTCAGCAAGGTAAAGAAGTAGCATATGCTATTCATCAACAATTTACTAGAGAAATAGTGGAAGCAGAATCAAACAAATGAAGAGGAGGTTATGAAACATGGCTGATTTAAAAATGAATTTAGCAGGGATTAGGTCACCAAATCCTTTTTGGTTGGCATCTGCTCCTCCTACGAACTCTGGTTATCAAGTACAGAGAGCATTTGAAGCAGGTTGGGGTGGTGCGGTGTGGAAAACGTTGGGTGATCCTATATTAAACGTATCTTCTCGGTTTGCGGCCTTTCATTATAATGGTCAAAGAGTAGCAGGATTCAATAACATTGAACTAATCACAGATAGACCGTTAGAAGAAAATTTAAAAGAGATTTATGAAACAAAGAACCTTTTTCCAAATCATGCTGTTGTTGTGTCCATTATGGTGGAACCAAAACAAGAAAAGTGGCATGAAATTGTGAAAAGGGTTGAGGATGTTGGTGTAGATGGATTGGAGCTGAATTTTGGATGTCCTCATGGTATGGCTGAACGTGGAATGGGTTCGGCATCTGGCCAAGTACCTGAGCTTCTCGAAAAACAAACCTATTGGGTGAAAGAAGTGGCACAGACTCCAGTGATTGTAAAACTCACACCAAACATTACAGATATTAATGCAATCGCAGAGGCTGCTGCTCATGGAGGGGCTGATGCAATAAGCTTAATCAATACTATTAACAGTCTAATTGGGGTCGATTTAGATACATGGAATACGATCCCACATGTAGGTGGAAAAGGTGCTCATGGAGGCTACTGTGGACCTGCAGTAAAACCGATTGCCTTAAATATGGTTGCTGAATGTGCTAGAGATGAAAGGGTAGGTATTCCGATTTCTGGTATAGGAGGAATATCCAATTGGAAAGATGCGGCTGAATTTATGTTAATGGGAGCTACTGGAGTACAAGTGTGCACTGCAGTGATGCATCATGGTTTTAGCATTGTTGAAGACATGATTGATGGACTCTCAAACTATTTAGATCGTAAGGGAATTGCTTCTGTGACTGATATCATAGGAAAATCAGTTCCTAAATATTCGGATTGGGGTAATCTTGATCTAAACTATAAAGTTGTAGCTAGAATTAACAAGGATGTATGTATCAATTGCAATAAATGCTATATCGCTTGTGAAGATACATCTCACCAATGTATTGAAATGTTAGAGGGTTCTGGTGGAAACAAATATTTGGAAGTACGTGAAGAGGATTGTGTTGGCTGTAACCTTTGTTCGATTGTTTGTCCGGAGGAAGGTGCAATCAGTATGGTTGAGCTTGAAAATGAACATAAATCAATGACTTGGAATGAACGTCAAGCCGTGATGGAGACATTCAGAAAGTGAAAATATCATTATACAACTTGATAATAGCACAATTCATCACATGAATTTTCTTTATATTATAAATGAAAATAAGTGAGGAGGAACGTTAATGAAAAAAGTAATAAAAAATGGAACGATCGTTACAGCCACAGATACTTATAAAGGAGATATTTTGATAGAAAACGGGAAAATATTAATGATAGGTAGGCAAATTGAAGTGGACGGGGCAGAGGAAATAGATGCTTCAGGCAAGTATGTATTTCCTGGAGGGGTAGATCCTCATACACATTTAGAAATGCCATTTGGAGGAACTGTTAGTCGAGATGATTTTGAGACAGGGACGATTGCCGCAGCTTTTGGTGGAACCACAACAGTGATAGATTTTTGTTTAACGAATAAAGGCGAGCCAATCGCAAATGCAATTCAAACATGGCATGATAAATCAAAAGATAAAGCAGTCATTGACTATGGTTTCCATTTAATGATTGGTGAAATCAATGAAGATGTTTTAAATGAGTTACCTACAGTAATAGAAGAAGGAATTACTTCTTTTAAAGTATTTATGGCTTATAAGAATGTTTTGCAAGCGGATGATGAAACTTTGTTCCGTACTTTAGTTACAGCAAAGGAATTAGGTGCTCTTGTCATGGTTCATGCAGAAAACGGTGATGTCATTGATTATTTAACGAAAAAGGCACTTGCAGAAGGTCATACAGATCCAGTTTATCATGCATTAACTCGACCTCCAGAAGTTGAGGGTGAAGCGACAGGTAGAGCTGCTCAATTAACTGGTTTGGCAAACTCTCAGTTATATGTCGTTCACGTTTCTTGCGCAGATGCAGTAGAAAAAATTGCAGAAGCTAGAAATAAAGGGATAGATATTTGGGGAGAAACGTGTCCTCAATATTTGGTATTAGATATCTCGGATCTAGAAAAACCTGATTTTGAAGGAGCAAAATATGTTTGGTCGCCTCCTTTAAGAGAAAAACATCATCAAGAAGCATTATGGGGTGCATTGAAAAATGGCCAACTGCAAACGTTAGGGTCGGATCAATGTTCTTTTGATTTTAAAGGTCAAAAGGATCTGGGAAAAGGGAATTTTACAAAGATTCCAAACGGTGGACCCATGATCGAGGACAGAGTAAGTATTTTATTTTCAGAAGGTGTGAAAAAAGGCAGAATCACATTGAATCAGTTCGTTGATATTATGTCTACTAAAAATGCAAAGTTATTTGGTTTATTCCCACAAAAAGGAACCATAGCTGTAGGTTCAGATGCAGATATAGTTATTTTTGATCCTCACGTAAAACGGATTATTTCAGCAGAAACGCATCACATGGCTGTGGATTACAATGCTTTTGAGGGAATGGAGATTACCGGAGAACCTGTAACTGTTATGTCCAAGGGAGAGTTTGTCATTAAAAACAAACAATTTGTCGGTAAGCTTGGCACAGGAAAATACTTGAAACGCGCAAAGTATGGTGAATTATAAAACAACAGAAAACGAATTGAACACGCATTCACACTTAATAGTGGGTGTTTGCCCACGATTAGAAAGGGAGTGTTGGTGAATGGAAAATAAAGAAAGTCACTTAAAGTCTAAAGATTTACTTCCCATTCCTCATCATAAAAAAACAATCGGAAGTGCCGGATTTGCTTTCATTTGGGTAGGCATGGCAGTAGTTTTAGCCGCTTTTGCTATTGGAGGTACGGGTGTTCAGAGTTTATCACTTGGATGGGTTGTACTTGCAACCGTCATTGGAACAGTAGCGATTGGAGCATTTATGACCATTATAGGCGATATCGGAATTGAACATGGACTATCTTTCCCAGTGTATATGAGAGCTCCTTTTGGAACAGTTGGTACGCATATTCCATCACTTATACGTGGATTTGCTGCTTCTTGTTGGTTTGGTATTAATACTTATTTCGGATCTACTGCTATGAACGGTATTTTATTCGTATTATTTGGATTTGATAATTGGTTTGTTTGTTTTCTCATATTTGGTACTGTTCAGGTCATTAACACCTCATTTGGAATAAAAGCTGTGGAGAGATTTGCTGATTTAGCAGCTCCTATAATTATTATTATTTCTGCATGGATGTACTCTACATTATCTGATAAAGCATTAGCAGAAGGGAGAGAAGTATGGTCATGGATTGAAACCCCAGTTGCTGGTGGAGCAGCGTTTACAGCGTTTATTGTTATCATAATGAGTAATATGGGATTCTGGGCGACTTTAGCTGCTGATATGCCTTCAATTTCCCGTTTTATTAAGGCACCTAAAAATGAACGGAATTGGTTTAAACGTAATAAATCCTCATTAGTTGGAAATATCTTTGCACTCACTGCAACCCAAACCTTTATGATCATCATCGGTGGGGTTTCTTATATTGCTGTGAGAAATTATGACCCCGTTGTCGCACTACAAGAAGCTGCTAGTGGTATTATATTAGGCATCCTTTTACTCATGATCGTCCTTGCACAATGGTCAACCAATGTTTCTGCAAACTTAATACCCGCCGCTACCATTTTTTCCAATATGGGAGGTCCGAAGGTTCCGTTTTGGGCTGGGGTAGTTGCAGCAGGAATTATCGGTTCTATTGTTCAACCTTGGTATTTATTCCAAATCATAATCCCAGCATTACTGATTGTAGGCGGTATCTTATCTGCTATCGTAGGCATATTATTTGTAGATTATTATGTTCTTCGAAAAAGAAGAGTGAATGTCCATGAATTGTATAAAGATGATGGGCAATTTAAATATTTGAATGGTTTTAATTTGGCTGGATTCATTTCATGGATTATCGGAGGAGGAATGGCGTATCTATTATCTACATATTCCTTTGTCGTAGGTTTTATAGTAGGTGGAGCTTGTTATTACTTCCTAGCAAAATATTGGTGGTTTAATAAATACAAACAAAGTGAAATCGAGGATCCTAGTGATGAGAAGTATTTAGGCATAACTGTCGGTAGAGATTGGGAAATTAAAGCAGGTGATCCTGTGATTATAGAAGATGCAGCACGGATTGTACCCTCACTATCATCAGAACAAAAAGTTTAAAAAATGAGGAGATAGTAATCGGTTCTTAGAGTATTTATTATTTGATTTTTAAAATAAAAAGCTAGGGGGGGATGTATAACTGATGTCTTCTTATAATCAATATCTAGTTGAAAAAGAAAAAATAGATGCATTACTTCAAAGAGGATACAAAATAAAGAATGTTCGTGAGAACTTGAGTGGTTCATTTGTTGAGTTTGAATTAAAAGATATTAGTGAAAACAGAAAGTTTGAAAATAAAAAAACACTACTTGTAACAAATGCAGATGCAAGGAAGTATTTTTCATCGTTAATTATTCAGGAGAAGAAAGATTAAATGCTGTAAAAAACATAAATATAAAGAAATAGAATGAAGTATTTAAATTTCGGAGACCATTTAATTATACTAATTTAAAATATGTATATTTCAACTTATAGTGAATAGGTTTATCAAACTCTTAAAAGGATGGATAAAAAGCTTATATTAAAGCTTATATCTGTCCTATTTCTATTGAAAAATAAACATAAGAAAATATAAGTTTAAACTAGACATTTAGGTGTTATATATATGAGATATAATGTTAAAAGGCGGTGATGATTATGCAATCGGACAGATTATTTCAAATTGTATATATTTTATTAGATAAAAATCAAGTAACTGCAAAGGAACTGGCTGAAAAATTTGAGGTTTCTACTAGAACCATTTATAGAGATGTAGATAAGCTATCTATGGCAGGGATTCCAATTTATACGAATAAAGGGAAGGGCGGGGGTATTAGTTTACTTGACCATTTTATTATGGACAAATCTATTTTATCAAATGAAGAACAGAACAAAATTTTAATTGGACTAGAAATGATTAAAGCAACGGAATATGGGGATGTGGATCAAGCAATTTCTAAATTGAAAACACTGTTTAACAAAAGTGATGAAAGTTGGATCGAAGTTGATTTTTCTTATTGGGGGAGCTCTAAACTTGAAAAGGAAAAATTCAATAAATTAAAATATGCATTAACAAGTTGTATTAGTATTAAATTTGATTATCGTAACTTATATGGGAGTATGACCGTTAGAATGGTTGACCCATTAAAGCTCATATTTAAACAAAAATCATGGTATTTAGAAGGGTATTGCTTGCTAAAAAATGATTATAGATTTTTTAAAGTGAATAGAATCAACAATCTAATCGTCACTGATACTTTATTTAATAGAAGTAAATATGATTTAAACAAGTTAAATCCAACATTTCCATCAAACAAAATCGATAATCCAATCCATCTAAAAATGGTTTTTACGTCAAATATTAAACATCGGATTTTTGAAGAGTTTGCGGATCATGTCATTACTGAATTGTCAGATGGTAATCTTGAGGTGAACATTGTCCTTAATGAGGATGAGTGGTTATATAGCTATTTAATTTCTTTTGGAGAAGAAATTAATATTATTGAACCAGATTATATTAATAAAATTTTAGTGCAAAAATTAACAAAAACATTAGAAAGATATTTAGACAATTCATAATATGACATGATGTTGTCAGATTAACCTTGTTAAACTATAGTTACAATTGATTAATAGATGGAGGGATGATGATGAAAAAAGAATGGAGAAAACATGAAAAGGAGATTTATTTACCCAAGAATAAACCAGAACTAGTAGAAATACCTTCCTTTAATTACTTCATGATTAAAGGAAAAGGAAATCCAAATGAAGAAACCTTTGGAGAATATATAGCTGTATTATACTCATTATCTTATGGAACAAGAATGTCATATAAATGGAGGAATCCACCTCAAAATTATTATGAGTATACAGTTTATCCACTTGAAGGTGTATGGGATATCGCTGATAAATCTAAATATATTCCAGGAGTTGTTGATAAAGACAATTTAGCTTTTGAGTTAATGATTAGACAACCAAGTTTTGTTACAGAAACTTTTGCGAATCAACTAATAGAATTGACTAAACAAAAAAAGCCTCATCGTTTGTTAGAAGAAGTTGAGTTTAAAACGATAGAAGAAGGTAGATGTGTACAGATGTTACATTTAGGAAGTTATGATGATGAACCCATTAGTTTTGAAATAATGAAACAGTTTTGCATTCAGAATGATTTAAAAAGAATATCAATGAAACATCGAGAAATATATCTTTCTGATTTTAGAAAAACGAAAACAGAAAATTTGAAAACAGTTTTGAGATTTAAAGTGCAATAATAAGGAAATTAGAAGATATTAAATATTCCACAAATGCAAGTGCATTTATTCGACTTGCCAAGTACATACGAAACAATGCTTCCTCACACAGATCTAAAATGGCACTCAAATCTAAACGTTTTGCTTCCAACAGTTTATCCTATGATTTTTATCGTTAAGACACCCCTCTATAGGTAATTTCTTCCTAATCAGGTGGAGTAGAATCTCCATCTGATTTCACGATGTTTAAGCTTTGCCTTAAACGAGTTCACTCTCTGCTTAAAGTTTTTCCTTCTCGGTAAGTGATTATCAAGCTTTCTCTTCCCTCTACGATCTAAGAGACCGTTGACTCCCGACTTGATAAACAGTTATACTTTTTTAACTGTCTACCACAAGGAGATCATATCAACTATGGAAAAGCTTTTTTAGTAAATATTATTGAAAAAGTACATTCGTTATTTTACAAGTAGATATAATATAAGTAGGGATGTTACGTCCTGCGTTCTACAAGTCCAGGATTTAGATATGATTGGCTATTATCAAAATAACGGAAATTGTTGTGTAAAATTATCTTGTAAAGTAATTCTGAGAAGATCTTCATAATGTAGAAAAAGCTTTTCGGATTTATTTATCATGTATTTGATAGCGAGTAAATGCAACTGAATAATCACTCCATTTAAAGGTATGCTGGTTTGCATCCACTACACCTAAAAAGCCTTCTCCAGGATGAAAACCTGTCCAGTTACTTTTAAATCTCTATTTAATGCAAAACCTTATGAGACTTACTGTAAAAATATTGTAAAAAAAATATATTTTTCAAAGTTTAAGGAGGGTTTTGAAATGATAGTGTAGAAAGTATATAAATGGAAAGTGGGTGGTATCTAACTAAAAATACTTAAGAAGTTGAAATCATGCACCTGGAAGTATAATGAAAGTTCCTTCAACAAAAAACTTAAAATAAAGCAGTTTATAAAGCAAATAAAATATTTATGACTTGGAGAAATATACAACCGTTCGAAAATTTAAAACGTATGTTATTTATTAACTGAAAATTATGAAAATTAAAAATAATTATTAAAAAATAGTATACAAATCTATGAAATAATAGTTTTTAGCCAAAAAGTGTAAGCGCTTTCCCTATGAAAAATCATTTATTTTTTCATGCAGATATGATTAAACTGTTCATAAATAAAAAGGGAAGACTAATCAATTTATTATCTAGAATAGAAGATGAAGTATATTATCTCCTGTCATGCATAGAACTATCGTGATAAAAATTTCTATATCAAATTAAGACAGATTTTGTTGAAGGTTTGGTTACTACGTGAGACTAAAAAAACGCATGATTTTAAGGAAGGAAATTTTTTAAGGCCAACATTTATGAAACGGAGCAGCCATTTATAAAGAAGTCGAAATCGTAATTTACCCAATTTCTTGAAAAAAATAAAGCAGGAATGTTAGGAATCAATGTTAGAGTATCAGATACAATGGCCTTTTACTCATTCTTAAGCATGAAGAATGAGTCTGATTTTTGACATGGTTTTATAAACTACACTATTTAGGAGGATATTTTTAATGAAAATGATCAAGAAATCAATGAATTTCATCATTATTTTTACACTATTACTCCCTTTAGTTTTGACAAACAGTAGTTTTGTAATGTCTGCTAGTAACGAGAATTGGATGGAGCAAGTTAATTCTAATAATCCTGAGTTTGGTAATCGCACATTAAGAGAAGTCATATTACCAGGAACTCATGATGCAGGTACATCTACAATGGATGATGCAAACGACCCTAGAGACCCTGGTCCAGATTTTTGGAATCTTAAAGATTTATTTCAAAATGCAGCTGCACATGCTGGAAAATCAATTGTTGCAGATTGGTCTCAGACACAAGGTTTAACCATTGAACAACAGTTAAATGAAGGGATTCGATATTTTGATTTGCGTGTTGCACCTAATGTTTGGAAGCCAGTTTTTGACAGCTATCAAATTCAAGAAACAAATTTACGTACTCTTCATGGTTTATATGGGGAGTCGGTGAGTGAAATTATTGCTGATACGAAAAGGTTTCTGGATGAAAACGAAAAGGAAATTGTAATTCTAGATTTTCAACATTTTTATGAAATGACACATAATAGCTACAATCATCTTAATCAATTACTCCAAAATACTTTTGGAGACTTGTTAATTCCTTCTTCATATGGAGTGAATGTTACACTTAACCAGCTCTGGAGTGAAAATAAGAGAGTCATCGTTTTATATGGTAGTGATAATCAGCGTTATACTAATTCAATAGATATAAGAAGCATTTATGCTAATGATTTTAGTAGTTGGCTTTGGGATCGTAGATCGAATGTTCAATCTGATTGGGCTAATACTACTGATGTGAATGTATTAAAACAAAGGCTTGATCAGAGCATTGCATCAGCAAACTCTAATAAGTTTTTTGTACTACAAGGGGTACTAACACCTAGTGATGATTTAATTATCGATGCAGTACTTGGAGGTTTAGATCCGTTTTCAGCGATAGGTGTACATTCATTACATGAATTAGCAAGATCAGCCAATAATGAAGTTCCAAGATGGGTACTGAATGATTGGGCTAATGAACCATTAAATATTGTTATGCTGGATTGGATTCATGAAACTGATATCGTTAATATCATTCGAAGTATGAACGAAGGAAGTGAGTATCAAGGACCTGTAGAACAACGAACTCTTATTGCTTCAATAACATCAAATGGAGGACCTCAACCAGGTCAGAAACACCGTTCAAGTCATAACTTTTCTACTGTAAACATTCCCTCGGGTACTGAAAAGTTATATTGGGAAGTTGTGAATAACTCCAATACAGATGCAATTAGATTTAGAGTGAAAGAGGATGTTTCCATATGGACTGATCCAATTATATTTAACTCATTAAGCAGTGGTTCTTACACTGGTATCATAAGGAATGGCAAATTATATATTGCAGATCCATCAAACACAGGTGGAAATTCATTCACTGTTAAAGTTTATGCTGTTAAATAATTTTTTTAGTCATTTACCCATACAGTATCATATATACCATCTGAGGAAATAAAGTGAAATATATTAAAAGGAAATGATGAAATGAAAAAATATTTATTTTTATTGATCCTGACAGCTATACTAATTCTCCCAACATATCATTTAGCTGATGCCTCAGAGAATTCAAGCGAGTTGTATTATGATCTGTCAGTAGATTCATTTAACCTACAACCGGAGGGTTTTAACGATTTTTTTAATGAATACTTCATATCCACTCATACTCCACATCATAATGGGTATGACAGAATCTATAATTCTACTGATTCTCAGATTATTGAAGGAAAATTTCAATATGGGGATATTAGGAAAGACCTTGAAGGTGAATGGGTTTCAATATATTTGTGGTCGTTTTCAGATGAAGAGCCTACATGGACACAGATTGGTAGACAAAAAACGGACTCAGATGGTCGAATATCATATACTATATCAGAAGATCAGATACTAGGAAATGGATTACACCTAATTAAATTGCATGTTGAAGGTGATGCAACTTTTGCAAATATGTTTATAAACGTAATTGATCAAGGTGAAAAGTTTGTTGTTTTTGATATTGATGGTACATTAACAACTGATGATTTTGAATCTGTAAAAGAATATGCTGATGAATTTTTTTCAGAGACATATCGTGCAGAAATGTATACAAGTGCTAATGAAGTAGTAGATTATTATGTTGAACAAGGATACAGTATAATCTATTTGACAGCAAGACCATATTGGTTATCTGAAGTTTCACAAAGATGGCTAGTAGACAATAGTTTTCCACATGGGACTCTACATACCTATCCGGGGGCAACTTTTACTGAAGATGCAGCAGGATATAAAGAAAACTATTTATCAGATGTATTAAGTAGTGGAGGTATGATAGATTTTGCTTATGGAAACGCTCTAACGGATATAGAAGCATATTTTAGCGTTGGTTTAAACAGGGATCGGATATTTATAATCGGAGAGAATGCAGGCATTGAGGGTACTACACCCGTTAATAATTATCCAGATCATCTAATGACTCTAATAGAGAACTAAAACATCAGACTCTTTTGTAGTAAATCCCCCGTACTTATAATAGACTAACTATATAAGGGGGGATTTACTTTGTTTCAGAATCAGTCTGATATGTTAAAAAAAGATGAGCAGTATGTCTGGCATTCTATGAAACCTTATAATCCTGAAGCCACATTGGTGGTCAAAAAAGCAAAAGGATCTTGGATTACGGATAATAGAGGAAAAACATATTTAGATGCCATGGCAGGTCTTTATTGTGTAAATGTAGGATATGGTAGACATGAATTAGCTGAAGCTGCTTATGAGCAACTAAACAATCTAGCATATTATCCGCTTACACAAACTCACGAACCTGCGATAAAACTAGCTGAAAAGCTTAATGAAATGTTAGATGATGAATATGTTGTATTTTTCTCCAATAGTGGTTCAGAAGCAAACGAAACTGCTTTTAAAGTCGCTAGACAATATCATCAACAAAAAGGAGAACACTCTCGTTACAAATTCATTTCCAGATATCGAGCTTATCATGGTAACACAGCAGGTTCACTTGCGGCTACAGGTCAAGCTCAACGCAAGTATAAATATGAACCATTAGCGCCAGGATTTATTCACGTTGCACCACCTGATTCTTATCGTATGAATGAAAACGCTAACGATCCAAAAGAATTAGAGTCAGTTAAATCTATAGATCGTGCAATGACGTGGGAATTAAGTGAAACAGTTGCTGGAGTGATCATGGAACCGATCATTACAGGTGGGGGTGTGCTCATGCCTCCTAATAATTACATGAGTGGTGTTAAAGAGGTATGTGAAAAACATGGTGCACTATTCATTGTTGATGAAGTCATTTGTGGATTTGGCAGAACGGGAGAGGCATTTGGGTTTATGAATTATGGAGTCAAACCAGACATCATATCGATGGCAAAAGGGATCACTAGCGCCTATTTACCCTTATCAGCAACTGCTGTAAGAAGGGAGATCTATGAAGCCTTTATAGGTTCAGAAGAATACGAATATTTTCGACATGTAAATACGTTTGGTGGAAATCCAACTGCTTGTGCACTTGCCCTTAAAAATCTTGAAATCATGGAAAAAGAAAAGCTATTTGATCGGTCTAAGGAAGTTGGCAATCGTTTATTAAATGAACTTCAGAGCATATTACAGGATCATCCATATGTAGGGGACGTTAGAGGAAAGGGATTACTAATAGGATTAGAACTAGTATCTGACAAAGAGACAAAGGAACCATTAGAATCTAGGCTGGTTAATCAAGTCATCAGTATTTGTAAGGAAAATGGTTTAATAATAGGGAAAAATGGTGCAACTGTTGCTGGATATAATAATGTTATTATTTTGTCTCCACCTCTTACGATTGGAAAAGAAGATATAGAATTTCTTATTAAAACTTTAGTGGATGCTTTACAAAAAATAAAATAGACATTGAGTTTCAATAGTCAAGTTTCATTAAGGAGCCTGGTTCTTTGGAGTTATTGTTTTGATTACTTTAACAATATCAAAGGCAAGGCTCCTTTTCGTATATTAAGATCCTAGTTAGATTTTCATTTTAATTGGTAATAACTAATGGGCACTTCAATGTACCAAAGACATAGGTGCAATGAGGCTATCTACTTTTGTTGAATATCTTAGGATTAAGTTGTTATAGCGGTTTAACTGGCAGATAAATATCTATAAGATGCTTCTTTTCGGGATGTGTGTTAGGATCATTTAAATACATTTCAAAACTTGCTCCATCATCAGGCTGATATCCACTATTAGGCAACCACTCACCGTATAAATACTTCCACGCATCACCATGTTGCTCACCATTATCAATCGTAAAATGTCCAATTGCATATTTCCCTGCAGGGATAGCCATTTTGCCTAATTCACCATCTACTATCGTATCTTTTGGAACGGCCATACATACGCTTGTTCTCAGTTTATCCTCATTTGTAATTTCATGGTTGTCATGATAGATAGTTAATAGTTTTATTCCTTTATCATTCACAATCCCTTTTGCTGAAGCCCAAGTTACTAATCTACCAAGCATATTCTGAAATACTTTTCCAAATTCTGAATAAGCACCTACATGACGCAGATAAATCACAGTCATTTCTTCAACATCAACAATATCCACCTTACATTCCAATTTCAATTTTTTTTGCCTCCAATCATTTGTTTTATCAATTTCATTGTATCTTAGAGGCGCATTATTGACTTTTCTAATCTTGCTATTGGTTTGGCTTTTCTTGCTATAAGTTAATCTATATTCTGTTGCACTCATTCCGTAATATTTTTTAAATGATCGGGCAAACATGGCTGAATTCGTAAAACATAAATCTAAAGCAATTTCAGTAATTGTTTTATGAGGGGCATGAAGCAAGTAACTTGCTGCTTTTTCTAGTTTCAATCTATTGATGTAGTTAGAAAGTGTTTCGTTCATGATGCTTCCAAATATCCTATGGAAATGATATTTGGAAAACCCTGAAATTGCTGAGAGTTCTTCCAATGTAAAGACTTTATTTATATTTCTTTCAATATAGTCTTGAACTAAATTAATTCGTGAAACATATTCTCGATGTAATAAAGAACTTTTTGTGCTATCCATAAATAAAACCTCCATTACTATAAATGTTAGTGTTATCATTTTATCATTAACCAATATGCATCGCTTTTCTTATCTTGCTAAATTAGAGGGAAAATTGTTATATGAAAGAGAAAAACTAAAAACAAATGACCTTGGGTGCACTAAACACCTAACAAGGTCATTTGATCGATTTTGATTACTATTTTCTGTTCACAAACTCTCTTACCATATCATCACTTACAAAAACGCGTGTAGGTGATATCCCTTGTTTAGCGTGATCGTTGATTTTACCAGTCCAATGATTGATTTTATCTGTAGAAAAAGGTTTGCCTTCTTTGCATAATTGAACTGCCTCATCTATGGCTTTCTCTCGTAGTAAATCTAGCTCTTGGAATTGTACCAGATGTTTATGCAATTTATTTGTATGTTCAGTTAAGGCTTCTCTCGTATCCATATTATCTGTCCTCTCTATGTTATTTCATTGTATTTCCTCTAATTATTTCCCGGGCGAGCGCGGGAATCGATGAGAATCGTGATGAGTTTACAAAATATTTCTCTATAGCTCATTTTGATATGAATGATATTGACGAATAAACAAATGATGATCATGCATTCTTAACATATAATACAATGAGGTAAGAAATTTTAAAAGGAAATATTCATCTAAATAATAAAAATTTCATGGCATAATGATCTTTCCAGTTCAATATATCATTCCATGCACGAAAATAATCTTTTAAAAATATTATCCATTGTAATTCTACTTATTGAATTTTATCTAAGGGAATGCTTGCTATTTAATGGTATATCTTTTTCGTTTGAAATTAATATTTCGTTAATATGTTAATGCATTTATTAAACAATTAAGCAATAATGGATGTATTAAATATAGGGGTACAACGAAGTGCAAATAAATTTTATATATAACTGAGTGAAGTTAAAATGGAAACTGAATAAGGTTGCATCAAATCGTTTACTGTATTTATTCAGATCTTCTTCTCTCCAAAATTTTAAGAAGCAATAGGTAAACAGGTAAAATCTAAATCGATAAAAGATGGCATTTTGTTGAGTGAAAAAGATGTTTTGATTCTAGCAGATCATCATATTCATCACTATTTAAAAGAAGATATTCAAACAAAAGGTAAAACGTAAAAAGTGTAAAATTTTAAATAATAGAGTGAATAACTAGTAAATAGAATTATCAACATTAATTATAACCAGTTACGAAAATCTTCTTCCAATAAGGAAGAAGATTTTAATATGAAATTATTGACTTTAAAAATAAACCTTGTTAATTTTCAACATCGTTTTTCCACACTTCATGATCTTTTTTTAAAATCCCCCTTAAATCTTGAATATTGATCTCAAATTCAGCGTGATCACCTAAGGCGTGAATAACATTCACACTAATACCTAGTCCCTTGTCTGTAAAATAACTAAATATTTTTTTTCCCTCAATCTCTAAAGAATCCGCGTTCCCAAGCATTTTCATTAAATCTTCTTCAGAAAATGAATCTAGTACATTGTCATGTTCAGGTTTAAGAGCTTTAAACTCACCATTTTTTAATTTATTAATAAATTTTTTATCTATAACTATAATATCGTTTAGTCTTTCCTTTTTTTCTGTTGCGATATTTATGTTGCTTGTATAAAATACATTAATTGGATAAGCTGCTGGCAAATCAACATAACTAACGCCAAAGTATTGAATGCTTATTAAATTTTCACTTTTCCACGTAACCTTATTGTTTATCTCAATAGTAAGTGGACCATCTGCATGGGAATATAAATTTAGGATTGTTAATGCTTCATCCTTGATCAATTGGTTAATATTTTTTACTTTGTCATTTATATTGACATCAGGCCCTGATAAATTTGCAATTTGGGGATATTTTATTTTTATTTCTTTGTTCTCAATGTAAGATTCCTGCACGATATCATAGGTCAGATTAGTCTCATTGTTTGTTCCTTTCTTCTTATTCAAACTCACTTCACTTCCTGAAGTATCATTTTTATCAACACTAGATACATCATTATCTATATCACATGACGATAACATTATTAATGTGAATAATAATATAATAACAAAACCTGTTTTCTGCATTTCCCCAACTCCTTTAAATTAAGTTACTTTAAGTAAAATAATTTCAATAATTTTTTTGCCCTACATTCTAAATTTATCTTATTTCATGATACCAAAAAAAACCACCTCTGGGAGGGGTTCTCTTAAGATTGAATGATACAATATGAAAATGAGAAGTTCAAAGGTTAGGGGCAAATGCCCCTAACTACTTAATCTTTGGAAAAATTCTAAATGTATATAGATTTAGTTAACTAATTGTTACACTAACTAATTAGCTTTTTCTGCGAATCCTAAAACATTCCCGTTACAATCTTTAATATGAAACTCCTGCATTCCATACCAAGTAGTATATAGATCTCTTACAATCTCAACTTTTTCTTGTATTTCTTCATAAAAATATGTTAAACCTTCTACTTCTAAATAAAAACAAGTAGATATACCTTTTGGCATCTCTTCAAAAATAGGTACATCCTCAGCAATACTGTCCGGTGTTTGGAACATGATTTGGAAATCATCTTTACTCATGATGGCAAAAACATAATTTTTATCTTGATCTATTTCTTTCGTCGTAATTTGATTATCATCTACGACCATTTCAAGTTTAAACCCTAATATATCACGGTAATATGCTATGGAAGTATTCAAATCCTCACTAATAAAGTTTGTCGTAAATTTTTTTAATTTCATCATTCATACTCTCCTTTTAAAGCATTATTTATTTTCATAACGGGAACACATTCTGCATGCAAGTTTATAAATCTCATTTCTCATTGATTCTGGTTCTATTACCTCAGCATTCGAACCTAGAGAGAAGAAGTATTGCACTGAATAATCCCATTCTGTAGCAGGACACAGATAATCAACTTCCCATTCATCTTCAGTAATATTTTTTACTAAATGTCCGATATGAGGGTCTTGCTCTGTCATTAATGCACCTTGATATGTTAATTTTGCTATGACACGTATTGAAGGTTCCATTAGATGTGTTTCTTTTACATTTTTATTAGGTAGATTAGGTAGCTTTAGATCTGTAGATTGATTCACTTCAATTTGATCTATTCGATCCACTCTAAAGGTTCGTTCTCCTTGATGTGTATTAGAATAAGCTTCGCAATACCAAAATCCATGAGCTGTATAAATTCTTAAAGGGAAGATTTGCAACCATCGATTATGTTTTTTTGAACGGTATAGAATGTTGAGCCATTTTGATGCCGTAGTATACTCTAGTAATGGCATTAATAAGGGGGTTTTATAGTTCCGATTTGGAATTTCTACTTCTACATGATTAAGTATTGGATCTATTTGTTGTAATGTCTCTTCAGGTAATATAGCTTTGATTTTATCAATTACTGTCCACCTTTCTTGGTTAAATGGTGTGTCAGGTATTTTTGTCATGGCTTTTAGTGCAAAGAGAATCGTTAATGCCTCTTTGGAATCGAATTGTAATGGAGATAATTGATAACCCTCCATCAGACGAAAACCACCATTTGGACCAGTCATTGAATATAATGGAATTCCCATCTCAGAAAGTGACTGCATATCTCTTAAAATTGTTCTTTTTGATACCTCAAACTTTTCAGCCAGTGACTGAGCAGTTTCAGGTCGTTGTTGTAAAGCGATGAGAATAGCCATGATTCTATCGGTCCTTTTCAAGATCGTGGTCACCTCCTTTTATATAAACATCATAACATGCTATTAGTGACACTATATTTGTCACTAATTATTAACCAGTTTTATAATTTTAATAAAAATTTACTGGAAAAATAAAGAGTCTGAATTAGATTTAGTTTTTTCCAAAATGTAAATTAATCAAATTGTGGCAGGTTAATATAAAAGAAGTTAGATGTTATAATGAAGCATATAAAAGATTGCTTGGTGTTAGAGATGAAAAGTACTGCAACTCCAAAATTTCACTTTCAAATAAATAATAGAAAGGTGAATGAAGTTGACTAGTCAAGGAAATTTTATTGCTTATACTTTGAGAATAATTGGGTATTTATGTTTTTGTTTAGGACTTATTTTTTGGATTATTATAGTGGTTGAAATTGGAATGCTAGAAGGAATACAAGTAATATTAGGTTTTGGGGTTTCCGGCGTAGTTTTTCTAGGTTTTTCTGAAGTAATAAATCTTTTACAAGGAATTTATAATCAGGGAGAGATTAGATTAAGAAGTATCCAAACAGAATCTACTTCTCAAAAACAAGAAAGTAAGCCAGTTTCAAAATCAGAGCACACAAACTCAGCTTATGAAACTACAAATTCAATGGTTTGACCTTCTGATGCTGTGTTTCTATAAAACAAAAGAAATGAAAATTAAGGAGCTTTTAGCAACCACCAAGGAAGATTATTACATGGTTCGATTTGAGGATGGTAGTTCTGAGGTCGTTTTGTTAGATGGAGCAAATCCTAAGGTGGTTGAATCTTTTAAAGCTTCTGTTAAATACTAAGAGGTTATAAGAGTGGTTCCTTTCTCACGTAATAAAACTAAGAATGGAAGTAAAAAGTAAATAGAAATCTAAATAAGGAATTGATGTTATGAGCTTTAACTTTTATTTCTTTTTATTTGTATCTGGATTCGTTACATTATTAATTGGATATATTGTTGTAAGGACATTTCTAAAAAAAGAAATTCCAGATAACCCTTACACTCCATTTGATTATATAACTGGACAATCAGATGTTGAATTTCGTGATGAAAAAGAAGAGTTTGAACAGGATAATGATCAAGATGAGAATAGAGACTAAAGATCAACCTAGTAAGACTGCTGAAATTGCTAAGGAGTTATTTAAAAGATATGAGGTGAAAAAGATATTAATCCCTGGTGGAGGTTATGGAAGGAACTCCAAACTTTTCTCCACTTCTGTTTTTGAAGTAGATGCAATAGAAATTTCAAAATTTTAAAGGAAAGGGCGTATAAATGTATTTACGAGAAATTATAAAACTAAACAAAAAGATACAAAACCACACTCAATATCCTTTTAACATTCCAACCATTAAAACACTAGATACATTATCATTAAAGAAAAATGTAACCTTTTTTGTAGGAGAAAACGGTTCAGGTAAATCTACATTACTTGAAGCAATTGCTTATCAATGTGAATTTAATACTGCGGGTGGAAGCAGGAACAATACTTATGAGGTGGATTCTTCTGAAGCTAGATTAGGTGATTATATCCGTCTTTCATGGATGCCTAAAATGAATAAAGGTTTTTTCCTTCGTGCAGAGTCATTCTATCACTTCGCCTCTCATATTGATGAGCTAGCTGAAGATGACCCTGGTATTTACAGCTATTATGGTGGAAAGTCCCTTCATGAACAATCACATGGAGAGTCTTTTTTGTCTTTGTTCAAAAATCGATTTGGTCAATCTGGTATATATATTTTAGATGAACCAGAGGCCGCTCTTTCTCCGGCCAGACAATTAGCTTTTTTAAGTATAATTCATGAATTACAGAAACATGCGCAATTAATAATCGCTACACATTCTCCAATATTAATGGGATATCCAAACGCGGATATTTTTAATTTTGATGAAGTCCCTATAGAACAAATCAAGTATGAAGATACAAATCATTATCAAATTTCTAGGAGGTTTCTGGAAAATAGAAAGGTATACCTAAGAGAATTAATGGATTAAGGATTGAATTAAAAAAAAGATTAAATTGGAATATTGGGCTTTAATTTTCTAGGAGGAACACAATATATCGAAGAGTTCAAAGAGATCTTGTAAAAGATCTTCATTACGTTATAGGTAAAAAGTTTATTGGTAGGGTAAGCGTGAAAAGGAAATTTTCAATAAAAAGCATCATTTTCATCGTACTTTTATTGGATACGAATTAAAAAATGACCAGGAGAGAAGATTTTACAACTATTTTTATAAAAATTAATTATTATATAGGTTTTAGTGAAAAACAGACGCTGTGGTATGTTAGGGTGAAAGAGCTACAAGAAAAGGAAGCAATTAAAACCATTATTATAAAATACCAAGTGAAAGAGGACGAGAAAATAGTATAATAAATCGAATATTTGGAGGCAACATCATGAATATAAAATTAGAATTGTTAAATGAATCTGATTTTTCAAAAATTGTTGAATGGGTAAATGCCTATAATTCTGATTTTATGGTTCAATGGGCAGGGCTAACTTATAAGTTTCCTTTATCTATGGAACAAATTACAGAGCACTACATACGTGGAATAAACACTAAAGAAGGCAGTGCTTATGTATATAAAATTATAGATGTTGAATCAAGTCATTATATTGGTTCTGTGCAATTGGCAAGATTTGATGAAGTGAAAAAAGAAGCCGTCATTGGTAGATTCATTATAGATGAAAAATACAGAGGTAAAGGTGTTGGACAAGCTGCACTTCATAAATTAGCTAGCCTTGGGTTTGAACAATTTAACTTAAATGGGTTGAAACTTAATGTTTTTAATATCAATAAAGGTGCGATGAAGTGTTATGAGCGAGTAGGTTTTAAACAAATACTTGTAAATCCAAAGTTTTATCAGTCAAGCACCGGGGAATGGTGGGATCAAAT
Source organism: Chengkuizengella marina (assembly GCF_009910845.1). Taxonomy (GTDB): domain Bacteria; phylum Bacillota; class Bacilli; order Paenibacillales; family KCTC-33759; genus Chengkuizengella; species Chengkuizengella marina. The sequence goes on from NZ_SIJB01000007.1 coordinate 189,851, forward strand.
TCAAATGTTGTTATGTAAAGAAGAGTGGATTAAAAATAAAATGAAATGACACAAGGAGTATATGGAAAATTATTTCTGCAGAGACTTTTTTTCATTAAAACATCGCTCTAAACTATCATTTGGACTAATTTTAATTTATAAATTAAAGAACCTGTTTAGAAATATTTTATCAAAAGAGGTTCTTTAGTTTACCGATGTATGAATTGTTGTTATTAAACTTATTCTTATATTATAGGTTTATTTTTCTTTAATAGTAATAGGTCTATATATAGTTGACATTTGATATAAAAATTATCAAAGTCAATTGATGTTAGATCAATAATTTGTTTTAATCTGTAATTCATCGTATTAGGGTGGATGAATAGTTCTTCAGCTGTTCGTTTTAATTTACAGTTGTTTTTTAAATAAATTTCTAAAGTACGAATAAGGTTTGTCTTGTTTTTATTGTCGTAATTTTGCAACTTTAAGATCATTTCATTATCATAACGTTCTTGAACGTTTCGTTCATGAATCGTAGAGATATATCGATATATTCCTAGATCTTTATTTTCGATAGGTACTTCATAGTCATTTCGATCTACAAATTCTGTTGATTGAATAACTTCTAGAGCTTCTACATAACTTTTCCTTAAATTTCCTAATCTATCGTATTCATTTCCCATACCAATCAACAGTTTTTTATGTTGCTCTTCATTTAATAATTCACGTATATTACGAATTAACATTCTCGCTTTATCATATGTGAAATATTCCTTGTCAGATTCACTCCCTATAATGACAATCGTCTGATTATTTTCATTTAAAACGATGGCATCTGGTTTAGCTTTTTGAAATTCCTTGTTTAATAAGGGTTTCATTAGATTTAACTCTTCGTTATGATGAGCTGAAAAAACAACTACAGTAAATCTTACAGGTAAGGATATATTTGCAGATTTTGCATGGTTTAATACTTGTTGCTCGTTGTCATCTTGGTTTAACAATTCAAACATCATTTGTTCTTTTGTATTTTGATTAGAGTTTTTAACTTTTAGACGTTTAAATAATAAGGTACCAACATGATTGGATACTTCTTTTAAAAAATGTAATTCTTCTTCGTTTAAAACTATATCGGCTTCTTGTACCCAAATATAACCGAGAATCTGTCCCTTATGCTTAGCACTGACAACGATTCGTTGATACAGTCCAAGTTCTTCGATTGCGTTAATTCGAATGGGGTCTGGAAATTTTTCTAGTTGTCGAAAAATACCATCTTTTTTTAAGCGATCGATTATAAACAAGGGGCATTTTTTTGATAAAATGGTTTTTTGCTGTGATGTATCAAAATGATAAGCAAATTTAGAACTATAGGAAATCAATTCAAAACTTTTATTTTCTATAATGAGCGGTTTTTTTAAAACTGAACTAATATGTTCCGTTAAAAGATCAAGATCAGTAATTTCAAATGCTTCGCTCAATTCATTGGACACCATAATTTTACTCCTCTAATAAACACTCTATTGTTTTTTCTATATTTATCATCATGAAAAGTCTCACAATTGTCAAGATATTGTTTAAAAGACTTTTATATTAAGTAAAAAATCTCTTGGATTCAGTACCAAGAGATTTTTTCGCACAGTAATATTTAAATAGTATTAAGATTTTGATTTTAACAAGGTTTCCATTTTTTCAAAATGATCTATGATGGAGCTTTCAGGTTTTTTGCCGATGAAACTAACGACGACTATCGTAATAAATCCTAATATAAATCCAGGCACGATTTCATATAATTCAAAAGGGATCATTTCTTCCTTGATTACAACACCAGCATCATCTAATTCAGGGGTAGAAAGGAGTTTCCAAATTACAACAGTAGCAGCACCAACAATCATTCCGACTAAAGCTCCATTTCGAGTCATTCTTTTCCAAAATAATGAGAGAATAACAATAGGGCCAAATGCTGCCCCAAAACCTGCCCATGCATAACTCACTAAATCGAGAACAGAGCTTTCGGGATCAAAGGCAAGGAAAATCGCAATTAAAGCGATAACGAGTACCGAGAATCTTCCTACCCAAATTAATTCTCTAGAGGATGCAGAGGGACGAATTAATACTTTGTAAAAATCTTCAGCAATGGCACTAGATGATACAAGCAACTGTGAATCAATCGTACTCATTATAGCTGACAAAATAGCAGCAAGTAAAAATCCTGAAACAACAGGATGGAATAATACATTTGCGGCTTCAATAAAAACAGTTTCGGCATCTGTTAACGGAGTACCAGAAAAATAAGCAATTCCTACAAAACCAGTGAAAATAGCGCCAAATAAAGAAATAACCATCCATGTCATTCCTATAAATCTTGCTTTTGGAATTTCTTTATGATGTTTTATTGCCATAAACCTCGTCAAAATATGTGGTTGGCCAAAATATCCTAATCCCCATGCCATTAATGATATAATTCCTAGAATACCAACACCACTAAATACATCCAGTCTGTTTGCATCAATTGTTCCAATGCGTTGAATCGTTTCATTCCAACCTCCCATATTTCCAATCATGACAATAGGAACGACAATAAGAGCTAGAAACATTAATATACCTTGAAAAAAATCTGTCCAACTTACGGCTAGGAACCCACCTAACAAGGTATAAGAAATGATGACTAAAGCCCCAATCCAAAGAGCGAGCTGATATTCCAATCCAAATGTATTCTCAAAAAGAAGGGCTCCACCTACTAAACCAGATGATGTATAAAAAGTAAAAAACAATAAAATAACAAATGCAGAAATCACTCGTAGGAGTTTAGAAGAGTCTTGGAATCTGTTTTCAAAAAAATCAGGGATCGTAATTGAATCGTTTGCTAGTTCTGTGTAAATACGAAGTCTTTTAGCAACAAATTGCCAATTTAAAAAAGCGCCTAGAGCTAGACCAACACATATCCAAGTTGCCTCCATCCCAGCTGCATACGCGTAACCGGGTAATCCTAATAACAACCAACCGCTCATATCAGAGGCTCCCGCGCTTAATGCAGCAACTGCGCCACCTAATCTTCTACCTCCCAGCACATAATCAGATAAGTTGTCCGTTTTTTTATAGGCAACCCAACCTATGATAAGCATACCAATTAAGTAAATAATAAATGTAGTTAAAGTAGCTCCACTAATCATATTAATTTCTCCTTTCTTGCAAATATGTGATTAAACTTATTATCACCAATAATGACATAGGCACAAGTAACCAAAACCAAGTTGCGGCCGTTAATTCATATTCCATTTGACTCACCTCCGATGATAATCGTTTGCAAGTAATCGCTTTCATTTTATAATATGAAAAATATTCCTATTCTTATGATAGATGAAAGAAAGGAGGAAAGCTACCTTGAGAGATATGATTAATCTTCTTCAAGGTAGCTTTTGTTAAAGTTTTATATAATATTATTTGAGTTGTACTTCACTTTTTCTTAGTCCAGGGCCCCGAAAAAGTAATATGATTAATCTTCAATGGTTTGCTTCACTTTTTGGATACTAAAGTGTTTCACTGATTGTTTTAGGAAGCATATGTTGGATTAGGTAATCAGGACCGCCTGCTTTTGAATCAGTACCTGACATGTTGAATCCGCCAAACGGTTGGTATCCTACAATCGCACCTGTACATGTGCGATTAAAGTATAGGTTACCCACATAGAAGTTTTCTTTTGCATATTCGATATGTTCACGGTCATTAGAAATTAGTGCACCTGTTAGACCATATTCTGTATTGTTTGCTATTTCAATTGCTTCTTCAAAGTCTTTTGCTTTTGCAAAAGCAACAACAGGTCCGAAAATTTCTTCTTGCATGATTTTTGCTTTAGGATCCACATCAGCAATAATAGTTGGTTCAATGAAAAATCCTTTTGAATCATCACCATTTCCACCGAAAACTAAACGACCTTCTTCTTTACCAACTTGAATATAAGACATAATTTTATCAAATGAAGCTTGATCGATGACTGGTCCCATATAAGTATTATAATCAGTAGGATCTCCAACAATTTTATCTTTTGCTATTTCAATGACTCTATTTAAAACTTCATCATAAACATCTTGGTGGATAACTGCACGAGAACCTGCAGAACATTTTTGTCCAGAGAATCCAAAAGCAGATCTGAAAATAGATTCAGCAGCCACTTCTAAATCGGCATTTTTATCTACAACAACAGTGTCTTTTCCACCCATTTCAATAATCGTTCTCTTTAACCAAATTTGACCAGGATTTACTTTTGATGCACGTTCAAAAATTCGAGTACCTACTTCACGTGAACCAGTAAAAGTAATTAAACTTGTTTTAGCATGATCTACTAAGAAGTCTCCAACTTCAGCTCCGCTTCCAGGGCAAAAATTAACTACCCCTCTAGGGAGACCTGCTTCTTCTAATACTTCAACAAATTTATAAGCAACAACAGGTGTACTACTTGCTGGTTTTAGAACAACTGTGTTTCCAGTAACGATAGGAGCCACTGTTGTTCCTGCCATGATTGCAAATGGGAAGTTCCACGGGGAAATAACCACTGTTACTCCCATTGGTGTATAAATATATTTATTATATTCACCTTCACGACTAGATACAGGTGTACCATCTTTTAATCTTATCATTTCTCTAGCATAATATTCCAAGAAATCAATTGCTTCTGCTGTATCAGCATCAGCTTCATTCCAAGGTTTACCCGATTCTTTAATTAAAAGTGCAGAGAATTCAGCTTTTCTTCTACGGATGATTGCAGCTGCACGAAATAAGATGTCAGCACGTGCTTCCGGCTTCCATTTTTTCCATGTTTTAAAAGCAGCTTCAGCGGCATTAATCGCTTCTCCAGCAAGTTCTTGGTTTGCTTTTGAAACAGTACCAATCACTTCTTCTTTATTAGCTGGATTGTAGGAAACTATTTTACTTTCTGTTTTAATTCGTTCCCCGTTAATGATTAATTCATAATCATTACCAAATTCTTCTTCAATTTTTTGTAATGCTGCTTTCATTTCTTGTTGATTACTTTCCTCTGAAAAATCTAAAAATGGTTCGTGTTTATATGGTCTCATATTAATACTCTCCTTTTATATAATTTTATTAACTCTTGAAAATTCCTTTTAATACAAATGCTACATTTGCAGGTCTTTCAGCTAATCTTCTCATGAAATAGCCATACCAATCATTTCCATAAGGAACATAAACCCGCATTTTATATCCTTGATTAACTAAGTCTAGCTGCGTTTGAGTTCTCATACCATATAACATTTGAAACTCAAATAAATCACGACTAATATTATTTTCTTTAGCAAATTGTTTAGTAAAGTTGATCATTTGATCATCATGACTAGCTATGGCAGTATAGTTTCCGTTTAAAAGATGATTTTTAATCATTTTTTTAAGATTTTCGTCTACGTCTTTCTTTTCTTGATATGCCACTTCAGTTGATTCTTTATAAGCACCTTTTACTAGACGTAAGTTAGGAGAAAGTTCTTTTAAATCATTTATATCATCTAAGGAACGATATAAATAAGACTGTATGACGGTACCGACATTACTAAACTCAGCTTTCAACCCTTTAAAAATATCTAAAGTGGCTTGGCATCTTGATTCATCTTCCATGTCAATGGTGACAAATATGCCATGTTCCTGTGCTTCATTCAAAATGGTTCTCATATTTTCAAAGACTAAATTATAATCAATATCCAGTCCTAATGAAGTGAGTTTTACAGATACTTGTGAGTCAAGTTTTTCTCTTGCTATCGTTTGAATCGTGTGAATTTCTTGTAATGTTCTCTCACGTGTCTCATCCATAGATTTAACAAATTCACCAAGATGATCCACTGTCGTACATAGACCTTTTTCATTTAACTTTTTAATGACTGGAACTGCACAATCAAAGTCAATTCCCCCAACCACTTTTGAAGCACCAAATTTTAAACCGTATCGTTTTGCCATTTTGTTTAAAGATTTATTTTTAGATAAGTATAAGAAAAAGTTTCTAGATAACGCTTCCACAGTAACTAACCTCCTTTTCTTAAAGTACAATCCACAGTCATAGTTTGTTATTTTAGTCTGAAGATTTTATGTTATGGTGTTCAAATTTGAATTGAAGTTAATATATTTATTATATGTGTAGAGGAATTTATTGAACAATGTGTAGTGCATACAAGATTGTCGTACAATCATTGTGGTTTAGACACAAATTAAATGTTACATATTGAAAAACAAATGACATAGACTGGAAATATATGATTCTATTTATCATTTATTTTCACTTTTAAGGGTAAATTATGTATTCTAATTTATTTTAACTGAAAGTTTACATTTTATTAATCTACCATTGACAGAGCATGTACATAATTATGAAGAATGAATGATACATGAAGGATGGATGCTATGAAAAAAGTTGAACTAGTTCAAATCTCAAAATCGTATAATCATCATACGAATGTATTAGAAAATATTAATGTTAGTATTGAGCCTGGAGAATTTTTTGTACTTGTAGGCCCATCAGGTTGTGGGAAAAGCACACTATTACGTATGATTGCAGGGTTAGAAGATATTTCACAAGGTAAGTTATTCATTGGAGGCCATCATGCCAACTTATTACGACCTAGTCAACGAGGGATCTCTTTTGTTTTTCAAAATTATGCACTTTACCCTCATTTAACTGTTGCAGAAAATATTGTGTTTGGACTTCAAGCTCAAAAGGTACCAAAGAATGAAAGAAATAAAAGATGTATTGAAGTTGCAGATATGTTAGGCTTAATCCCATTTTTAAAAAGAAAACCTCGCGAGTTATCAGGAGGACAACGTCAAAGAGTAGCACTGGCTAGATCAATAGTAAGTCAGGCCCCAATTTGTTTGATGGACGAACCTCTTTCCAACTTAGATGCAAAACTTAGATCACATATGCGGTCAGAAATTAAACAAATCCAACGTCGATTGGGTCTAACCATGATTTATGTTACCCATGATCAAGTCGAAGCGATGACCATGGGGGATCGAATTATGGTATTAAATGAAGGTAAAATACAACAAATTGGTGATCCGTTACAGATTTATAATCATCCTGCTAATGCTTTTGTCGCTCAATTCATTGGTTCACCACCTATGAATCTGATTCCAGCAACGTTTAACAAACAAAAACAAACCATTCAAATTGAATATCATCATGAGATCTTAGTTCCTTTACATGATGTTAGGAATATATCAAACGAAGATATTATTGTTGGAATTAGACCAGAAGATATTCATTTGGCTAGAAACGAACCTATTCATTTTCAAATAGAGGTTGTGAATGTTGAAGTGTTAGGTACTGAAACGATAATTTCATTTAAGATAAAGGATCAGCAGTGGTCCATGAAATGGAATGGACAATGGAGAATAGCTATTGGGGATCGTATCCCTATTAGTTTGGATTATCAGGTGTTAAGTATATTTGATTCTAAGACGGGAACTGCTTTGAAAAATGCTAAAGCAGACACTCATTATAAAATTAATGAGGTGAACTTATGAAAGTTGTAGTAGACGAAGAACATAAAGGGCAAATACCTGCTACTATAAATAAATTAAGTTTCTTGTCCCGTACCTTAAATAATCGAACAGCACTTTTATATTTATTGCCCTCTATTGTACTATTTAGTGTATTTGTATTTTATCCTATGTTTAAAACGGTATATTTAAGTTTCTTTTTAACGGATTTACAAGGGAGACCAGCAGAATTCGTAGGTTTAGAAAATTTTCAATACTTAATACAATCAGAAAGTTTTCATAAAAGTATAAAGGCTACATTATTATTTGTTTTATATACCGTGCCCATAAGTATTGTGACAGCACTTTTTTTAGCAATTATAGCAAATGAAAAACTGAAAGGAATCGGTGTGTTTCGTACTTTATTTTCCTCAACTATGGGGATGTCAGTAGCTGCTTCTTCTGTCATTTGGTTATTTTTATTCCATCCTAGCATAGGAGCAATTAATCGTTTACTATCTATTTTTAATATTCAAGCCATAGAATGGTTAGTAGACCCGAGTTGGGCACTCATTTCCATTTCTATCACAACCATTTGGATGAATACGGGTTTCACCTTTTTAATCTTGCTTGGGGGATTACAAAATATAGATGAAAATTTATATGAAAGTGCATCCATTGATGGTGCTAGTTTTTGGTATAAAATGAGGCGTATTACTATTCCCATGTTATCACCAACGCTCTTTTTCATCATTACAATCACGTTAATTAATGCTTTCCAGACCTTTGGTCAAGTAGATATTTTAACAAAAGGTGGTCCAGCTGAATCTACAAATTTAATAGTCTACTCCATTTATCGAGAAGCATTTATCAACTATCAATTTGGAACAGCAAGTGCTCAGGCTATCGTTCTCTTTTTCTTTATTTTGATTGTCACGATTTTACAATTTAAATTTGGAGAAAAGAGGGTGTTTTATCAATGATTAATAAATGGGTCGTTTATCCTCTTTTAATGATTTGTTCAATATGTTTGATCTTTCCAATATGTTATGCATTTTTTATTAGTCTTATGGATGGTGGGGAGATTCTTCAAGGGCAAATACTTCCCAAATCTGTAACTTATCAAAACTACATCGATGCATTTAAAAGCGTACCTCTTTTGCAATATTTATGGAATAGTTTCATTGTTTCAACATCTGTAACAATTGGCATGTTAGTTGTTTCAAGCCTCGCCGCTTTTACGTTTGTTTTTATTCCTTTTCATGGGAGAAATGTTGTGTTTTTTATTTTTATCTCAACGATGATGATTCCTTGGGAAGCAACGATGATTCCAAATTTTTTGACCATACAAAAATTAGGTTGGATTAACTCGTATGAAGGATTAACCATACCATTTTTCGCCTTGGCTTTTGGCACATTTTTATTGAGACAGCATTTTAAAATAATTCCGTTAGAATTATATGAAGCTTCCCAGGTTGCTGGTTTAAGTCAATTTAAGTTTTTTTACAAAATTGTATTACCTGTTTCAAAAACCAGCTTAGTCACATTAGGTGCTTATGGATTTTTAACCACATGGAATATGTATTTATGGCCTCTTCTAGTGACGAGTAATGATTCTGTACGAACAGTGCAGATTGGTATTAAACAATTACAGACACAAGAAATAGCAACGGAATGGGGTGTGGTGATGGCAGGAGTTATCATTGTGATCATTCCAGCTTTATTACTTTTATTTTTAGGACAAAAACAATTGCAAAAAGGTCTGACTCAAGGATCAATTAAATAAAAGGAGAGGATTTAATTGAAAAAAGTAGGTTACTCAATTATCATTTTATGGTTTGTTCTCATTATGTCTGCTTGTTCAGAACAAACTTCTAAAAATGAATTAACAAAGACAAACGAATCATCAGAGGATCAACGGGTAGGAACTAAAGATGGAGATAAGACAAAAGTTGTGTTCTGGCATTCCATGGGAGGAAAATTGCAAGAAACGTTAGATAGCATTGTTAATAAGTACAATCAATCACAAAATGAATACGAAATTGTTGCTGAATATCAAGGCTCATATGAAGAAGCTTTAACTAAACTACGGAGTGTAGGCGGTACAGATGATGCTCCAGCTATCATGCAAACGTTTGAGGTTGGAACAAAATATATGATTGATAGTGGTTTTTTTGAACCGATTCAAACTTTTATTGATAAAGAAGATTATGAAATGGATTTATTGGAAGAAAACATTATTAATTATTACAAAGTTGATGGGAAATTTCACTCCATGCCATTTAATTCATCCACTCCTGTTTTAATTTACAACAAAGATGCTTTTACTGAAGTCGGTTTAGATGAAAACAAAGCACCGCGTACATATAGTGAGATCAAAGAAGCAGCTAAAAAGTTAACTTCTGTGAATGGTAATGTGACAGATCGATTCGGTTTTTCAATGTTGACATATGGTTGGTTTTTTGAACAACTTCTTGCAACACAAGGAGGGTTGTATGTAGATCAAAACAATGGTCGTTCTGGTGATGCAGAAAATGTATTGTTCAATGGTGAAGAAGGGCTGAGAATATTTAATTTATTAAATGGTATGAATCAGGCAGGGACGTTTGGAAATTTTGGATCTAATTGGGATGATATTCGCGCCGCCTTCCAATCTGGTAAGGTTGCCATGTATATGGATTCTTCGTCAGGAGTTCGTAATGCTATTGAGAACTCACCTTTTGAAGTAGGCGTAGGCTTTATACCTCATCCTGACAATATGGAACCTCAAGGGGTAGTGATAGGTGGTGCTTCATTGTGGTTATCAAAAGGAATTGATGAGAGCATACAGGATGGAGCTTGGAATTTTATGAAATATTTGCAAACTCCAGAAATTCAAGCGATCTGGCATGTTGAAACAGGATATTTCGCTATCACACCAGCAGCTTATGAGGAGCAATTAGTCAAAGATGAGCATTCAAAATATCCACAGCTTAAAGTAACCGTAGATCAATTGCAATCAACAAAGTCACAACCAGCTACACAAGGAGCGCTAATTTCTGTATTTCCTGAATCACGACAACAGGTTGTTACTGCTTTGGAAAATTTATATCAAGGCATGGCTCCGCAGGAAGCTTTAAACCAGGCAGCAAGAGGAACAGAACGTGCAATGGAAATAGCGAATCGTACCAAAAATAAAGAGTAAAACACTAAATTTAATGAATAGAACAAGCGTTTCATTCGACAAAATGTGGTATAATATGTAAGCAATGGGATATAGACTCACTGGTGATTGGCCCATCTCCTGAGAAAGGAGGTGACGCCATGGAAATTAATGATGCATTAATATTGATGATCATGTTCAGTATGCTTATTCTAACTTTACTTTCATACCTCAAAAAAAAATAATCCCCCATTAACCCAGTTTATGTTGGGGGACTTTTCATCTTTAAACCGATCACCCTGAGGCAATCATTGTAAGACCGTAGATGCTGGCACATCTGCGGTCTTTATCAGTTTATTCATTTGTTCATAATCTGATACTCTTTTATTTAGATTATACTTGTTTTAATATCATTATGAAATGATTTATATTTAAAATATATTGTTTTGCTATTGATCGTTTTTTGTTTCAGAGAACAGTGAGTGTGATGAAAAACCATATATACATTGCTTTTCATTTCGAATAAAATAGAGATAAATGGCAAATGAAGGGGGAGTATTATGCCATCAGGAATCGGGTTCATTTTCTTATTTTTTATACTAATATGTGTAGTAATTGTTGTTTCAAATTTAATATTTGGAGACAGCAAGAGACATTCTAATCGATCATATGACTCAAATACCACGTCAGGTAACGGTTTATTTGGACATGGAGATAGTGGCAGTGGTGATTCTGGCGGTGGAGGAGGGGATTAATTTTCTCCTTCTGTAATAAATTTATTTCATATTCATATGTTTAGATGAAACTAAAGTAAAGGGTGGGAAACAAATGAAAAGTAAATACATATTTGGAATCATCGTGATTGCCATAGGCGTATTTCTTTTACTAAATAGTACGGAAATTATAGATTTGAATTTAGGTTATTTATTTCGAAACTTTTGGCCTTTAATATTAGTTTTTTTAGGTATAGTAAGCATGTTCAATCATTCAAATTCAAAATCTGGTGGTCTTATTCTTTTAACAATAGGTGTATTATTGCAACTACGCATTTTAGATGTTTTTAATATTTTTGAGTATGCTTCCTATTGGCCTGTACTTCTTATCATTGTAGGTGTATGGATTATGTTCTCAAACAGGACTAATTCAAATAAAGAATATAATTTTAAAAAGGGTAAATTAAATCTTGATACTAAAGATAAGATTAAAACGATTGGAGCCTTTTCTGGTTCAGACTTGAAAAATGTTTCACAAGAATTTAAAGGTGGGAGTATAGTTGTAGGATTTGGTGAAGTAAACTTGGATCTAAGAGAAGCAAACATCGCACAAGATGAAATTACGATTGATATTGTCGTTGCGTTTGGAGAAGTTGATATCAGGATCCCTGAGGAATGGAATATCGAAATTAATGGGGTTCCAGTTTTTGGCGATTGGAGAAATAGAACTTACAACCGATCTAGTAATCCAGATGCTCCTACGTTAGTCGTTGATTGTGTCATTGTTTTTGGTGAAGTGGATATAAAAAATTAAAACAACATTTGAAAATTATAAAAGTATTTATAAAAATAAAGCTCTCAATTTTTAAACAGAAATAGAACTTGCATTAATACGTATGTAATGATAAACAAATGTGGAGGTTTTAGTTTTTGAGTGAAGCAAATGTTATAAACAAATCAGACAACTAAATACAAAAGATACCTTAAAAACTGATTTTATAAAATTAGGACTTAAAAAAGGCATGACTGTGATCGTTCATTCATCTTTAAGCTCATTAGGTTGGGTAAGTGGAGGATCAGTTGCAGTAGTACAAGCTTTGATAAAGATAATTACAGAAGAAGGAACATTGATTATGGCAACTCACTCACCCAATCTTTCAGAACCTTCCTATTGGGAAAATCCTCCTGTTCCAAAAAACTGGTGGCAAGTGATTAGAGATACGATGCCTGCATTTGATCCTCTATTTACACCCACGTGGTATATGGGGAAAATAGTAGAAACATTTCGGACGTTCCCGAATGTGAAAAGAAGTTACCATCCTTTATATTCATTTGCTGCTTGGGGAAAACATGCTGAACAAGTGACGAAAGAACATTCATTAGAAGATGGATTAGGTGAGAAATCACCTCTTTCAAAAATATATGATTTGAATGGTTATGTTTTATTACTTGGTGTTGGTTATGAAAATAATACTTCATTTCATTTATCAGAATATAGAGCACCAATACATACCAGAGAGGCTCAAGGCGCTCCTATTATAGAAAACGGGAAAAGAGTATGGAAAACATTTAGTCACATTGATATGGACTTGACTCTAATTGTTTTAATGAAATTGGTCAAGATTTTGAAAAAGTTCATCATGTATTTAAAGGTCTCATTGGCATGGCCAAAGCAAAATTATTTAAACAAAAAGAATGTGTGGATTTTGGTGAGAAGTGGTTAAGAGTAAGGAAAGCTAACGTCTAATGGCTAATTCACTCTATAGAATTATGGGTGATATAAAACTGCACCTCCAATTATTAGTTTTGTATAACAATTGGGGTGCAGTTCATTTTTACAGTCCTATTATTACAATATTAATTTTTGCGATCGAAAAATGTCACTGTAAATTAATTTATGGAAAACTCAGAAGATTTCCCAGTATACTCATAAACATTACCTGTTATGGTTTGATAAGCTCCATAATGTACGATTCGATACGTACCACTTTCAGTATTAGATGGAATTTCCCATTCAACTGTAGAAGATGATGTTCCAAATAAAGTTGATTCACGGTTCCATAGAAACTTAGTTTCCCAATCGCCATCGTCTGCAATGACTTCCCATTCACCATTTATTAGTTGTTGTACCTCTAGATAGGTAGATTCAGTTCTAAAGTTATTGTTAGGGTGACCAGACCAAAAGCTAACTTTGACATTATCTCCAACGTTGTAGCTGGTATTAACATTATCTTTAATATCGCCAAAATCCCTGAAAATTGGCGGGGCATCAAATACGATTCCTGGAAGGAGATAAACCTGCTCGTCTGTCAAATCTTTTGGAATCGGTCCTGGTTCAATATTCTCATTGTTAATAATGGCTTTTGAAAGTTTATCAAATTCTTGTAAGTACCCACTTAATGTCCATTTTCCAAATAGTGTAGATGCACCCTCATATTGTTGTGTTTCATATTCCTCAGGTGTTGTAACATAACTAGAATAAGAGTTAGCTAATCCTGCAATTACAATGTGGTTGTTGCTAAATTGATCTGCCATATTTTCTTGAACAATATCAATTAATCTTCTACCAGCCATTGTTGTGATTTCAGAAGGTACAGCTAGAATAGATAGTTGACCTATTTGAACCATTTGTAATGGAATAATTTGAGGTGTCCAAGGATCTGGTTTTACTTGAGATGGCGCAAATAAAATAGGTTTAGGATAATGTTGTTCCCATAATTCAGGATATAAGGAACCACTCATCTCACCGATTTGTGGTACGATGACCAGAAGATCACGTGCATAAGTGATGATATTATCGTATCCGTCTATTTTATACTCAGGTTGAGTCATTCCTTCTTCAAACATACCTAAATCAGGTCTTCCATCCTCAGTTCCTGCTGCAAAAGAGTAACCTAATGCAGATGGATACGTTCTTTTAGCTTCTCCATCTGTATATTTACCATCGATTTCTAAATTAGAAAAGTCTTTAAATTCATGTTTGGTAACAATGGGACCGGATATTCTAACGTGTGCAGTTTCACTTAACGATTTTGCAGCTTCATATTGGATTTCCCCAGATTTTTTAGTGCTTTCAAAGTCGTTATCTCCATAACCAACTCCATCTCCAAATATGTTTGGTGTTACATCCCCTAAATTAGCTTGAGCAAATGCAGCTACAAATGTTTTATCATCACCATTATTGGATTGCATTTCTTTTTCATATAAGTAGGAAGAATAACCTTTGTTTTCACCTGAAATATACTGATTATCTTGTCCCATGGAAACACCGTGTACTGCAAACCAATTGATGATACCAAGAAGTTCTCCATCTGTATTTCTAAAGTTTAAAAGGGTCATAGTTTTATCAACATTATCTTCATATTGATTTCGTTCTTCTATTGGATTATTGTTATAGGCTACTTCAGAACGATTAGAACTAGTTCCATCCACAACTCCCTCATTGATTTCGATGTAACCTGGTTCTAAATTTTGATGAGCTCTAACAATGGATTCATAGATTCCATTGACGATGACGTTGTAATTGTCTTCATGGAAACCAAAAGTACTTACATTGTATAACCCATCATGCGCGTATCCTCCTGGACCACTGTGATTATGTGTAGCACTTAACAATACATTATTATAGCTATACAAATCTCCATATCCGTTATCTTTTAATTTTTGAACAACACCTTGTGTGACAGAGTGGAAAATTTGACCAAGATCTGCACTTACAAAAACTACACTGTTCTCCGTTTCTTTTTCCTTCATAATAAACGCTCTTGATTTTAAACGGAAGTGGATACCTTTTGTAGTCATGGATGGATTTGCATATCCCATCATCACCACTTCTGCTGGGGGACCCGTGATGTCATAAATACCTGCACCAACGTAATAATCAAAATCACTGTCTGCGTAAACGCTTACATTTTTGTTCGTAGGGAAGTAAGAAAACAGAATAAAAAGTGCAAGTAAAATGATAAAACTTTGTTTTAAATACTTTAATGTCATCATTTCATCCTCCTTAAAATTTTTAAAGATAAAGAAAAATTATGTAAAGTATAAAAAGTATGGACAGAATAATTATCTCAATATTCAGATAATTGAAATAAATTTCATATCCTATTAAAATATACCATAATATTATACTATTTGGCTAATTTAGTATAGTAGTATAGATGAAATTTTCAAAAAAAATAATTCCATACTATTATTCTACCTTTTTATATTTTATCGTGGTATAATTCACCATGTATTATCAAAATTTTCATTTGTATTGAATAAATTCATTATCTGTAATGAAAAAGGGGGGTTCGAAACTGAAAATGTTCACTTATAGTTTTAAAAATATTGGTTTTTGTCTTATCTTATTAATTTGTATAACTAGTTTAATAGGGTGCCAAAACCAAATTGAACAGCCAAAAGAAGTTGCAAAAAATACAGTTGATATACAAAATGAAATGAATGAGCTAAAAGAAGAAATTATAAATTTAAAAACTCAAAATGAACAATTAATGGAGCAAGTGAATAGTTTTGAATCTAAAATGATTGATAGCAAATTAGACATAATGAAAGAGTTTTATGAACAAATATATAGATTAGAACATGTTGTAAAAAGATTTCCTGATTTAGAAATTATCATGGGTAAGATTATAAATGTAAAAGAAGAAAATGATACTGTCTTTTTTGAAATTGATACGGTTGAATGGTTAGGTGAAGAGCAAGCTATTCAAGCTATACAAGAAGATGAAAACTTGAGTAGAGAAGAAGCAGAGCAACAAATTCCAAATGGATTTTACATTCGTAATATTAAAGAAGAAAGAATTCCTTATCAATTATCAACAGACTATTCATCCTACATAATAGAAGAGGCAAGTTTAAAATACACAAATGAATTTATTGACATTGTAAATGAGTATATGGAAACGTATGAGGAGGATTATAGACCAATCTATCATTTTTATATAATAGAAGATGAAATCGTACAAATATTGGAACAATACATTCCTTAGTAGAAGAGAGTTTTAGATATAAAAAACTAATCAAAATTTAAACTGTCTAAAAATTAAATTTATTTTGACTGCCTTGAAGGGGGGAGTAACCTCCTTCAAGGCTTTTTTGGGAATGATTTAGCCCATATTTTTAAGGAACATAATATGCTGAACCAACTATTCCTTAAGGAGTTTATTGGTGTGAGTGTATAATACTTATAAAATCACCTTTTTAGAGGGAATCTTTTTCTATAGCGTGTATATTTTCGAGGGAAAGGTTTTGCTGCTTTTTGTCTTTTTTCAGGGTGCGTATTCTCTAAAATGTTAGTTATGCCTTTACCACCTTTCCTACTTCTTTTTTTAGGTTTAATTATTCTGTTCCCCTTTATATCAAACTTTGGTTTTAAATAATAATGTCTTCCATAAGCCTTCCCGTATCGAACTATTTTATCGATGATTCTTTTGTCTTCTAACCGAGTAAACGGAATCACACTCGGTTTTGTATTCACTTCTAGAATCCAAGGATGCAGGTTTTGATCCAGAGCGATATCCAACCCACTTTCTTTCATATTGGGATATGTTTTATTCATTTGTTTTGCAGTTTCAAGACCAATCCACTTCAGTTTCTCTATTAAATTATGATCATCTGGACATAAATGGTTAATTAGCGTTTCGATATTACAGATAATGCCACCGCTGCTGATGTTAGTAACAACTTTTTTAGGATGAGACAATCTTGCGATGATGCCAGTAACTTCCCATTCTGAATTTGTATTTTGTTGAACCATAACTCTAATATCTGCAGAACGGTCTTTATATTTCACCATATCGATACCTTTTTGCACGATATGAAGTCGTTTCGTTTTTTGAATTTGATGGTTTAAGTCATTATATAATGCATTATACGAACTGTATTGTTTGACTTCTAAATCTTGCTGCCATTCGTAAATTTCTTCCTCATTTTCGTTCGTTTTTTTGATTCTCATCACACCTTTACCTAATGAACCTCGACTCGGTTTCACATATACAACGTGGTGTTTATTTAACATTTCATCTAAACTTTCAAAATTCACCTTTCTTGTTTCAGGGATATAGGTTATTAAGTCCGTATTTTTTATCAGAGCTAATGTTTTGATCCACTTACTGGAAACATATTTTTTCTTACTTTCTCTTTTATTCATCTATTGATTGACAACTCCTTGGATTTTATTTAAATGATTAGCCAAAGTGTTTATATTTTAATGTACGTTTAAGACGACATCATTGCTTGTTTCATTGCCTATTTCTTGCAATTTTATTTAAGAAAAGAACCTTCTATATTCCATATCATATAATTTTAGTAGGTAGTTCAACAGAAATTGAAATCTGAATAAAGTATAGGAGGCAGCGATGGACTTGCTTGAAAAATTAAAAGATAAGTTGAAAGAAGTTAAAATCATTTATCCGTGGTACGAACAGTTTTATATAAATCAGCACATTAAGGATTTCAATGATCTCCCTTACATGACCACAGATATATTGGAAAAACATTATTATCATCAGGAATATGATGATTCTATCCATGTGTATCAAACCTCAGGAACTAGCTCTAATATTAGAAAAAAAATCGCTTATTCCGAAGAAGATGAACAGCGGTATGTATCATTAAAAATGGAGGTTTATAAACAATTTCTAAATAATAGTGCCTGTAAAAAGGCATTTTCGGATGTAGGTACAGGTCATGCTGCTAGTACTGCCGATTTTATTTTTAAAAAACTACAAATGGAAAGTAAGTCTATTTCCTTTGATCTCCCCATTGAGGAGCATATCCAACAGCTCAAAACCTTTAAACCAGACGTTTTATATACGATGCCCTCTATATTAGATCATTTAATTTATGCAGCTGAAAACCCAGCTGACTTTGGAATCAAGAAGATCATTTTAGTTGGAGAAATCGCATCAGAGGAGTGGCAGCAAAAAATAGCTAATATTTTTCAAATACAAAGAGAAGATATGATGGATACATTAGGTTCCATTGAAATTGGCACCATTGCGTATTATTCACATGACATTAGGCGATATGTATTTTTAGATCATTTGTATGCAGAGGGAATTCAATCAGATGAAATCGGTTTAAAGATGGAGAGGTTGGAAAGTAAGGAGTCCATTCTTGTATTAACTTCCTTTGTTCGTTCTATGTTTCCTGCAATTCGATTTGTTACCTATGATGTTGTTAGAGATTTAAGAACCATGGTCATCGATGGCGTTGAAAAACAAACGTTCCAAAACATTGTAAAAAGAGTTGGGCCTGAATTTAAACATGGAGAAAAAATTAGTATTTATGACATTGAGGAGATCGTATATCAACATTTAAAAGAAGCAAGTGTACGAGTCAAGCTTCAAAATAATACACTTACAATTTATATTCACAGCAAGCTACTGAATCGTTCAATGCTCACAACCATTCAAAAGGATATTCAAGGAAAAATCCCTGAAATAGGGCGTATGATCAACAATAAAATATTGGATGAAATACAGGTATTAGCGGTGTCAAATGAGGAATTAAACACAGGAAAAGTCAAAAATAAAAAAATTTACTATGAAAAATAAAACTAGGTGGTGTTCATTAAAGTGAACATAGATGAAGGAATATTAACAGCCATTGGCCATACACCTCTGGTTCAATTAAATAAAATATTTGAAAATCAATCTATGAAACTATTTGCAAAACTAGAATTTTTAAACCCAGGTGGGAGCTCCAAGGATCGACCTGCTTTGTTTATGATAAGAGAAGGTATTAAATCAGGAGAAATCCAAAAGGATACAACCATTATAGAATCTAGCTCTGGCAACTTAGGCATAAGCCTCGCTAAAATCTGTAATTATCTTGGTTTGAAATTCATATGTGTAGTGGATCCAAAAACAACGGAACTAAATTTAAATATATTAAAGGCTTTTAATGCAATCGTTGAAATAGTCAAAAAACCTGAGCCTAATACAGGAGAGTTTTTACCAGCAAGAATTGATAAAGTTAATGAGTTGCGAAAAAAGTTGAAAAATCATTTTTGGCCAAATCAATATGCAAATCCCAATAATTCAAAATCACACTATGTTATGACAATGAATGAAATCTTTATGGATTTAAAACATGTAGACTATATGTTTTGTGCGGTAAGTTCTTGTGGGACGATTCGTGGTTGTGTAGATTTTATAAGAGATCACCAGTTAAAAACAAAAGTAGTAGCTGTAGATTCAATTGGTAGTGTTATTTTTAAGGAAAGTACGGGTCAAAGGTTGATTCCAGGAATAGGTGCAGGTTTGGTTCCGGCATTGTGCCCCAAGGAATCAATCCATCATATTGTTCATGTATCTGACTTAGATTGTATAACGGGTTGTCGTCATTTAATTCAGGAGGAATCCATATTAGCGGGTGGATCTTCTGGGGCAGTAATTGCAGCTGTAAATAAGTTAAAGCCTATCATCCCAAAGGATTCAACATGTGTTGCGATTTTTCCAGATCGTGGTGACCGATATTTAGAAACGATCTATTCAGATGAATGGGTAAAAAAGCAATATGGTGAAGTGAACTATTTTTGGTAGGGAGGTGATGAAATGATCGTTTTAAATGAAAAAGATATTAACTTGTTAGGAATTCATTGGGAGACGTTAATTAAAAATATAGAAAAAACAGTACAGTGCATTCAATCAAATGATTTTTCACAACCGATCAAACCTTATTTGAGATATAAAAATCTGAAAAATAGGATCATCGCTATGCCAGCTTTCGTTGGTGGAGAAATCCAAATGGCAGGAATTAAATGGATTGCCAGTTTTCCAGAAAATATTACAAAAGATATCCCAAGAGCACATAGCGTGGTTATTTTAAATGAAGCGGATACGGGTATACCGATGGCCATGATTCACACCCCTTTAATTAGTATTCTCCGGACTGCTTCAGTAAGTGGTTTAATGTTACAACAGGTTTTAAAAATACGTAAATCAAAAAAAATCAATATAGGATTGATTGGATGGGGACCTATAGGGTATTATCATTATAAAATGTGTACAGCCGTTTTTGGTGATTTAATAAAAAATATTTACTTGTATGATATAAAAGGTATAAACGAAAGCAAAATAGATGGAAAAGATATTAATAAAGTGAAAATTGTAGATACGTGGGAAGAGGCGTATCTACATTCTGATGTGTTTATCACTTGCACAGTTTCTGATCACAGATATATCAATCTTAAGCCGAAGCAGGGAGCAGTGTTATTAAATGTTTCACTACGAGATTATCAGGTGAATGTCATGGAACAAATTGAAACTATTGTTGTAGATGATTGGGAAGAGGTATGCAGGGAAAATACAGATATTGAAAAATTTCATCTTGAAAAAGGATTAGAGAAAAAAGATACAATGTCTCTAGTTGAGGTCGTATGTGATCAAGCTTTAACTAAAATAGATCATCATAAAACGATTATGTTTAACCCTATGGGCATGGGTGTTTTTGATATTAGTATAGCGGCTTATTATTTTAATTTAGCAAAAAATAAGGGAATTGGAGTGTTATTAGATTAAGTAAGAAGTTATAATTTTGTATTTCACGTATACTGTCATAAAAAAACCCTTCAGGTGCCAAAAAAAATGAAAAAAAAAGTCCTAAGCCCAGATGAGTTAGGCTTAGGATGTTTATGGATGACTTTTATAATCAAAAATATAAGTTAAACTATTTAGTTTATTAAAAAAACCTTCTTTAATCTATCGCTTGTTCTACGAAAATGGATGCTGTACTTTGTGTGATTTTGACATCATCTACTGCAGCCTCTACCAAACTAGGGCTGCCAGCATCTGCCGCTTCGAATTGAAGATAAACATCTTCTCCTGCATAAGCTGAAAGATCAAGAGATTGATTCGACCATGCAGCATCCTGATCGCTGGAAGTTCCTAATTCTTCAAATAAAGTGACAACGCTTCCATTTGAGCGAACAAGATTTAAACGGAAGAAATCATCACTATTCGCGTTAGAATAATGACTTAAGTAATAAGAGAAAGCTAGTGTAAGCGATCCTTCAGCTGGTAATGAAACCGCTGGTGATTGAATAGTAGTCACTCCATTATCAATATCATTGACACCAGCAGAACTTCCTGCACTTCCTTCTGTTACAAGATCATAGCTTCCACTTGGTGTAGTACCTTGTTGTTTCGTTCCGCTATAACTTGTGGATTCAGGATTAGCACGTTCCCACAAACCTGTTGTAGCAGTATCGCTTCCGCTAGGG
Source organism: Chengkuizengella marina (assembly GCF_009910845.1). GTDB lineage: Bacteria > Bacillota > Bacilli > Paenibacillales > KCTC-33759 > Chengkuizengella > Chengkuizengella marina. The sequence goes on from NZ_SIJB01000007.1 coordinate 211,389, forward strand.
TCTGAAGTCCACCCTTTATTTGTTTCGAAATCATCTTCAAATACTACAGTTGGATCGGGATCAGGGACGTCCCCTCCATTTAATGCAAGAAATGCGTTCACTCTTCCATGTTCCCAATAAGTACCCGTACCTGATATCGATTCTGCTGTACTTTCGATTATATTGCGAATCTCAACATTTGTTTTTCCTTGGGATGCAAGTAGAGCTGCTAAACCTGCTACATGTGGTGTAGCCATCGATGTTCCATTAGATGAAACGTAACCTCCACCCAGTCGAGTTGAAATAATACCTACACCTGGTCCAGCCACATCAACCCATGAACCATAATTAGAACTAGACCATTTATTATCGTTGGAATCAGTAGCTGCAACGGCCAAAGAATTTTGATAGGCGGCTGGGTAATTTTGTACATTCACTCCATCATTACCAGCAGCTGAAATGATAACCGCTCCTTTTTCCCAAGCATAGTTAACAGCATCTTCTACTGCAGCGGAAGAAACAGTGCTTCCAAGACTTAAGTTAATTACATCTGCTCCATTATCAGCAGCATAAGTAATTCCATCTGCAACTCCGGCATTCGTTCCTCTACCAACTTCATTTAAAACACGAATAGCCATAATTTTAACATTTGGAGCTACACCAGCAACGCCTACTCCATTATTTGTAAGTGCTCCAACTGTTCCAGCTACATGAGTGCCATGTCCTTGTTCGTCAGAAGCATCACTATCATTATCAATGAAGTCATAACCTGGAATGACTTGTCCTAGTAAGTCTTCATGGTTTGCCTGAACTCCAGTGTCAAGTACAGCAACGACAACTGATGAACTACCTTGTGTAATTTCCCAAGCTTGCTCAAGATCCATAATTTGAGGACCATATTGGTCTGATAGATAAAGTGGATCGTTTGGAGTGAATAGAGCGTGATATTCAACAATAGGTTCTGCATATTCAACATCTGCTCTGTTCTTATATTCTTTTAAGGCTTTTTCTACAGATTTTCCTTTCACTTTTATAACTTCAAAACCGATTTGTTTATTTTTCTTTAAGACTTCTGCTTTTTCATCTTGATGTATTTGTTGCTTCATGCTTTTAGATGTTTTATCTTTGAACTTTACAATGATTGTACTGTCTTCTGAAGTAGGTTCTGCTAAACTAGTAATTGAAAAAGATAGAATTAGTGCAATTGCCATAAATACAGAAAAAAATCGTTTTAAATTCATTATACACCCTCCATTTAGTTTGTTGATATAAAAGCCATCCACTCAACTAAATATTACCTTATATTAACAATAATGTGAATAATTTATATAAAATAAGTTCATATGAACTACAAAATTAAACCATAATACACTGACGCTTTACTAGATTGAATCAATAAGAAATGCAAGTAAAGCAATAATGCAATGATAGATTTAGTTTCTATGAGGTGAGGGTGTGTAAAATGGTACTAAATTTTCAATTCATAGAGTGATGTAGTTTATTTCATTATTTGTATAATAACTTTAAAACTATTTTCTCCCACATGCGCCAAGGAAGTATTCTTTTTAAGAAATGATTTAATTTTACCCCTTTTCCTATAGCATAGCGCAGTTTTGGATTAGGTGTTTTGGCTACATAAGTGATAAGTTTAGCAACATCAATTGGATTACCTAAGTTTTTTTCTTCATTTTTTAACCTTGATTTAATTTTTTCCATAAATACGTTGTAGGTTGAATTGTTTTCTAATGATTTTGTCTTTGATATACTGTTGCTCCAAATATTTGTTGCATAAGATCCAGGTTCTATTAAAATGACATCAACTCCAAAAGGTTTTAGTTCTAAACGAAGTGATTCACTAAACCCTTCTAAGGCATGTTTAGATGCTACATATGGAGATAGAGAAGGAAATCCAATTAAACCTGATACACTACTCAAATTAATAATTCTTCCAGATTTTTGTTTTCTCATCCTTGGAATGACTGCTTGGGTAACCGCTATAACACCTAATACATTCGTTTCAAACTGATCCCTATACTGTTCAATCGTTACGTCCTCTGTAAAACCACCTTGTGCAAAACCTGCATTATTCACTAGAACTTGAATGTTATTGTAGTTATCTAATTTATGATTGAATTCATTCAAATCCTCAGTGGAGGTTACATCTAATTTTAACATGTCAACGTTTTGACTTATTTGCAGTTTGCTTAATTCATTTTCCAATATTTTAGACTTCTCTAAATTACGCATCGTTGCGATGACATGATAATCTGATTGTGCTAGTTCTAATACAGTAAGTAATCCAAAACCACTTGAAGCACCTGTTACTATTGCCTGTTTTGCTTTCATAATTTTCACCTCACCTACAATAAGAGCAACAAAAAATGCTCCCTAATGATAAGATTATCACAAGAGAGCTCAACTAAACTATTCATAATACATTGTTTTATTCAATTTTAGAGAATAGATTGTTATTGTGTTTATTTGAATGAAAGTCATCGTTAATTTTTACAATGGGTAGTTGTGTTCATGAAAGGATGCACTAATTTTATATATATATCTAATGTATTCTATTCAGATCATATCATATTGGATTGGACTCCTGCGGAAAGGTGAGTAAAAATATGCATACACAATGATTGTTAAATTACAGTTTGTACGATAGAATTTTATTAGTAGTTGTAGGTAAAAGTAATAGGTTAAGTTGTTATTTTTAAAAATTGAAATGGAGAGGACAAATATGAGTTTCTTAAAAAATGAGAAAGGTGCAGTTATTATTTATGTTCTAATTATTTCTGCTTTTTTAATGCTCATTACCCCCATCTTATTCGATATGATGATTTCAACAATCACAATGGAAGATAAAAATGAAGACTTAAAACTTGTTACTTTATCAACAGTGAGTGGGATGGAGACGTTTCTTAAATACGTTGAAGATGTAAAAGATGATTTAGTTAGTATAGAAGATTTATATGAATTTGATGAAAGTAGTGGTCGAGAAGATCTTAGATATCCTGGATATACTGATCATAATGGAATTGAAATCATACTTCCTAATGGATTAAAAGCAAAATATATTATGGATATTGATAAAAAACCTGATCCTGACGATTCTAGTGAAACATATTACGAAGTTACAGTGTCCACAAGTATTGGCAGTGGGACAGCAAAACAGGAGAAGACGATTACATATATATTAAATGATGGAAGTAATGGAGGAGATCCTGGAGACGGAGAAGGGGAGCCAAATATTCCAGAAGATGTCAATGATGAAGTAGAAGAAAATGTGAATATTGGGTTGAGATACATTCTTGGAGAGAATAGTAGCGCAAAATTTCTCAAACAAACAGGGTTCTGGTTTGATGTAGAAGATGAGAATTATCGATTTGTTGAATATCATTATATTACTGATGATCATGACAATCGCACAGTGGAATTCCCCATTAATACGAACAATTCTGTTTATTGTTATATAAATACAAGTACTGAATGTAATGATGTAGATGTTGATCATACCATTACTACTAACACAGGTAACTTAGCGATTATTCAGTATAAAATCGTTACACAAACGATAGAACAATTTCATGATGGAAAACAGTTGGAATCGTTCTGGATTACACCTTTTGGAGTCTCCTTTAATAGCAGTAGTGAATTTTATGTTTGGTTTACACCCGATGAATTTACTACAACGGGTGACCCGGACTATGAATCTGTCAATTTCAAATATAGTATACCAGGAAATAATAATAATCAAATTATTTTAGATTATAATAAAGATATTGGTAAATATGAGGCTACTATAACGACAAATGAATCAATCAAAAGACTAGATTATCAATTCAAATTTAAAAAAAATAGTATAGATAAAACTTACACTACTGAATCAATTGAAGTCCCTGTTCATGGCGTAGAGCTAAGTCAAGATAAAAAAGAAGCGATGATATGGTATATTCCTGATGATAGAATTAAAAAATATAAAAAAGTTCAAGCGGAGTCTATTTTACCTAGGCAAACCTTTCAAATGGAGTATAAAGAAGATAATGATAGATTTGAAGCTATATATTCTCTGCCACCTATAAGTGAAGATGGTGTTACAGTAAAACAACCAATATCGTTAATACAATACTATATATTATTGGACAAAAATAAAAACAATAGAAATAATGAGAATAAAATTGAACGAAGTTATTGGAATACATTCTGGGACCCTGATATATTAAAAGGAGAGACGATATACTTTGAGCGAAAGAACTGAAATAAAAAAGCAATTAAAGTCTACTTCTTTTTAAAAATCAAATATCTTTATAGAAGTATTTTTTTTAACATGGTCAAATTGAATTGAAAAATGAACTAAATTCTCCTCTGACATAGAAACTTGAAAATTTTCAACATTATCTGCTAAGAATATCTTGGATTCATAAACACTTTCTGCTAAATCATTTAATCTAAATTCTTCATCACTAATATTTAACTCATAAAAAGTTAATGAGTTATTCTCAAACTTAATCGATTTAAAAGGATATGTACCAGATTCTTCACCTGTTTTCACCCTTACTTCTTCTGTATGTAGATTATTGTTTATAGTAAAAATATCACTAGAGTCTGTAACATATTTAGAAATAGTAGTCATCGTTAATTCTGCATTTGCATCATTTGAATACTTGTCAATAGAATTTTCCCAAAATGAATGAATTGAAGAAAATAACATAATGCCTATTGTAGCAATAATAGAGATAAGAACGATTGCTGCGAGTAATTCTACTAAGGTTAAACCCTCATCTTTTTTAATAAATTTGATCATGTTATTCCTCCCATGAAACATGAACAGTTGCAATTTGAGTACTATTATTATTATCGTAAAGAAAAGTATACATCGTAACTTCCGTTGAGGAATTGTCCCCGACTAAATGTAATTCATATTGGTCATTTATATCTCTTAGATCAATTGGATCAGTAACAATCTCATATAAAAAAACAGTTTCATTCATATTCTCTTCTCCGTTTCTTGGATAATCAACGTTATATCTTAATTCATTTAATATTTTTTCAGCCACTTGAACTGCGTCCGTTTTATGGTCTTGTTTACTATCTGTTTTTAGGTAGATTTGTGACATCGTAGCAAAGGTAATAAATACTATTGATATGATTACTATAGATCCAATGATCTCCACCATGCTTAGGCCTTTTTGACTAGTCAAGTTTATGATCCACTTTTTTAAAATCAATTCTATTGCCTCATTCCTCTTAATTTGACATTAAAATATTTGATTCTCTCACTACTATATTATAAAAAAATACGATAGGAATCCATTTAAAATCTAATAGATTGATAAAAATTGAAAGTGATTAACATTAAATGTAAATTTATGGACTACAAATATGCTATTTTATGGTATACTGAATCAAATAGGTCTTTATTCCCTGTTTTTCACAAAGTTTAGTTAAAAATACCTACATTAAAAAACGTAATTGTAGTTGATTTATTTTAGTTACCTAATAGATTATAGTGGTTAATAACAGTTGATTGGGAGCTGAGATGCATATGGCAGTTACTAAAAAAAGACTTGGAGATTTGTTAGTAGATTCAGGTTTAATTACTAGTGAACAGCTTAAGCAATCTCTTACTGAACAAAAAGATTCTAACCTTAAACTTGGAGATTTATTAATACATAAAGGAATGATAACTGAACAACAATTAATTCAAGCTTTGGAATTTCAGTTAGGCATTCCTCATATCACACTAGCTACATATGAGATAGATATGAGTTTAGTAAACGTCATATCTGAACAAATTGCAAAAAAATATCAAGTTATTCCTATTCGGAAAAATGGAAAGAAAATGTTAGTTGCTATGGTTGATCCACTAGATTTTTTTGCAATCGAAGATTTACGTTTGTTAACGGGTTTCATCATTGAACCTGCATTAATTTCAAAAGATGAATTACAAAGTGCATTAGCAAATTTATACGGTTTGCATGAATCAATGAATCAAGTCATAAATGATGTGAAAAAGGATTTCGATGACATTGATGAAACTGAGATAACTGATAAAGATTCACCTGTAGTTCGATTAGTGAATGAAATGATAGAGCAAGCTGTACAACTTCGTGTCAGTGATATCCATGTAGATCCTATGGAGAATCGTATTTTGATCCGTTATCGTATTGACGGTGCTTTACGTACTGAAAGAATATTGCCTAAAAATGTACAAGGTATTTTGATAGCAAGATTAAAAATTATGGCAGATTTAAACATAGCAGAACGAAGGCATCCACAAGATGGACGAATCATGATAAATGTAGATTTTAAAAAGGTAGATATTAGAGTTGCTACATTACCTACAATCCATGGTGAAAAAGTAGTACTTCGTATTTTGGATTTAAGCCAAAGTGTGAAACAAATTAACAATTTGAATTTAAATGAAAGTAATCTACAAATTTTCAGAAATATGTTAGATCAATCTCATGGAATGGTTTTAGTCACAGGACCAACTGGAAGTGGTAAAACAACGACGTTGTACTCTGCTTTGCAGCATTTAAACCGTAATGAAACTAACATTATTACGATTGAAGATCCAGTTGAGTACCAACTAGATGGAATAAATCAAGTTCAGGTGAGCTCACATACCGGGTTATCCTTCAGTAAAGGATTACGTTCCATTTTAAGACAAGATCCAAACATTGTAATGGTGGGTGAGATTAGAGATATTGAAACGATTGATATTTCTGTTCGTGCTTCACTTACTGGTCATTTGGTTTTTTCCACGATACATACTAATAGTGCAATCAGTACGATCACTCGTTTAAGAGAAATGGGTGTTGAGCCCTATTTGATATCATCTTCTCTTATTGGTATCATTTCACAGCGTTTAGTTAGACAAATCTGCGAGCAATGTAAAGTTACTTATGAACCTAGCGAACAGGAAAGAATATTTCTATCAGAACATGGTGTTTTTTTGAAGGTTCTTTACAAGGGAAAAGGCTGTGGTGTATGTAACCGTACAGGTTATCGAGGCAGAATTGGAATACACGAAATATTGTGGATTGATCATCAAATGAGAATATTAATTTTAAAAAATGCTACTAGTGAGGAGTTTAGGCGGTATGCGACTAAAAACGGGTTTATTTCGATTTTTGAAGACGGTTTACAAAAAGTGAATCATGGATTAACAACTTTACAAGAAGTCATAAAGGAAGCCTCTATAGAAAAGCCAATATTGAATTCAAGAAAGGAGAGATAAGATGTCTGCAGATGTAAAGAAAGAATTTGAATTTTTATTAAAGAAAGCTTTTGAAGCAGAAGCATCTGATTTACATTTTACAGTTCGATCACCACCGATTATACGTGTTAATGGGGTATTAAAACCACTCGACACAGAAGTTCTTAAGCCATCACAAACAGAAAATTATGCAAAATCCATCTTGAATGAAAAGTTATACGAATTTTTTGAACAAAATGGCGAAGTGGATTTTTCAATTAGTGTACCTGGTATCTCTCGCTTTCGAGTAAATGTTTATCGTCAAAGGAATTCAGTTAGTATTGCGGCAAGAATTGTTCCCACCAAAATTCCCACACTTGAAGAACTGAGGTTACCTCCAGTATTATCCCAACTATCCAATAAAAGCCACGGTCTTGTATTAATAACAGGTCCAACTGGGAGCGGAAAATCAACGACTCTAGCGGCGATGATTGATTATATCAATCAAAATGGAAGGAAACATATCATCACCTTAGAGGATCCGATAGAATACCTACATTCACACGGAAAAAGTATCATTGATCAACGTGAAGTTGGCTTAGATACGTTGAATTTCACTACTGGACTACGTGCCGCATTAAGACAAGATCCTGATGTTCTTTTAGTTGGAGAAATGCGAGATCCTGAAACGATAAGTACAGCAATAACGGCTGCAGAAACTGGGCATCTTGTATTGGCAACATTACATACCATCGATGCAATGCAAACCATAGATCGTATTGTTGATTCTTTCCCTGGCTCGCAGCAAGCACAAATTCGAATTCAACTTTCTTTAGTTTTAGAAGGTGTTGTCTCTCAACGGTTATTAACGAATAAATCAGGACAAGGGAGAGTTTGTGCAACAGAAGTATTAATCAATAATCATGCTGTTGCTAATCTTATTCGAAATGAAAAAGTACATCAGCTGAAAAGCATTATGCAAACCAATGGCATGATAGGTATGCATACGATGGAAATGAGTTTGAAAGAATTACTTAGAAAAAATTTAATCGATGAAAAAACAGCTAAAACCTACCTCTCGGAGGGAAAAGATCAGGATGCCTCAATACGAATATAAATGTAAAGATGTACAAGGAAAAAGATATAAAGGAGTTTTAACTTCTCTTGATAAATCCACAGCAATGTCGGAGTTAAAAAAACAAAAGTGGATTGTTTATTCTTTGAAGGATTACAACCCTACCTTGTGGTCAAAGGAAATTTACTTTGGGAACCCAGTGAAAAATGAACATTTTATTATTTTTTGCAGACAGTTATCTGCATTAACACGGGCTGGGGTGTCTATAGTAGAATCCGTAAGAGTTTTGGCTGAACAGACAGAAAGTAAACCGTTAAAAAAAGCCTTAACATCTGTTGTAACTTCAATGTTAAAAGGGAATTCTTTTTCTCAGTCAACTTCTGAATTTAAACACATCTTTCCGCCCATCTTTATTAATATGATTCGTGCAGGGGAAGAAGCAGGGAAGATGGAGGATACGTTAGAGAGGTTAGCCATTTATTTTGAAAAGGCACATTACACGAAAGAAAAAGTGAAGTCTGCAATGATGTATCCGATGATCGTTGGTATAATCTCATTCATCGTTATCATTTACTTATTGAATTTTGTAGTACCAAGATTTGTAACTGTATTTGAAGATTTAGGTACAGAATTGCCGCTCATAACGAAGATAGTTATTTCAACAAGTGATAGTATGCAGTCACAATGGTATTTATGGCTTTTAGGCGTTATTCTTCTAGTGGTTGCATTTCAAGGATTTAAGAGATCTCAATTTGGGAGTTACATTTTAGATGTTATGAAATTGAAAATACCATTTTTTGGTAAGTTGAATCAGAAGACAGTGATAGCACAAATGTCGAGAACTTTATCGTCCCTTTATGCTAGTTCGGTACCTGTTCTATATTCACTAACTATCGTTGAGAAAGTTGTAGATAACAAAGTGATAGGGAAAGTATTACATGAATCTAAAGATTCATTAACAAAAGGACTACCATTGTCAGAACCACTAAAAAAATCATGGGTATTCCCTCCATTAGTAACACAGATGATTGCAATTGGGGAAGAAACAGGTACATTGGAAGAAATGTTGGAAAAAGTTGCTCAATTCTATGAAAAAGATGTAGAGAATTTAGTAGATCGTTTAAAGTCTTTACTAGAGCCACTGTTAATCTTAATGTTAACAGTTGTGGTGGGTACGATCATAGCCGCTATACTTATTCCGATGTTATCCATATATTCTAACTTAGGATAATTAATAGATTAAAAATGAGGAGTGTTTAAAAATGAGAAAAAAAATTCAAAACATGTACAAACAAGAAAAAGGATTAACTTTAGTAGAATTGTTAGCAGTTATTGTGGTTTTAGGTATTATTGCTGCAATAGCAGTACCTTCAATTAATGGAATTATTAACGATACTGAAGTTCAGGCTAGAGAAGCTGTTGCAATACAATTATATGAAGCTGCTAGATTAAGTGTAACAATAAGTAATACAGATGTAAGTAATAATGAAGATGATGTTGTTATTACTCTATCTGATTTGGATGATTCTGGATTTCTTAGTGGAGTTGTTGATCCAGCAACAGGAGAAGCTCTAAACGTAAATGATACTAATGTAACGTTTGCAGCTAATGGTGAGAGTATAACAGTAAATTATGTAGAGGATACCAATAGTATTGAAGAAGAATACGTAGTAGGAGAAGACATCCTAAATTAAAAAAGCCTTCTAATTAATTTTTTGGAGCAAATACATGACAACACTAATCTATATCTATCTTTTCATTCTTGGACTAGTATTTGGCTCGTTTTTTAACGTAGTTGGATTACGAGTTCCTAATAAACAATCCATTGTATATCCACCATCCCAATGCCCCCATTGTCAGCATCGACTGGGGGTTTGGGATTTAATCCCTATATTTAGTTACTTATTTTATAAGGGGAAATGTAGACATTGTGGTCTGAAAGTTTCCCCTATTTATCTGTTTGGTGAACTTATAACGGGTATTTTATTTATGTGGATATATTTCATCACTGGTTTTTCTGGGGAATTAATGATTGGATTATTACTCGTTAGTCTATCTGTTATCATTACCGTTTCTGATTTAAAATACATGATTATTCCTAATAAAGTATTGCTAGTTTTCCTTCCCTTTATTATCTTGGCTAGATTTCTATTTCCATCACAACCAATTTGGCATTATGTTGTTGGATTTATTGTAGGTGGAGGGGTATTACTGTTATTAGTTATCATTAGTAGAGGTGGCATGGGGATGGGAGATGTTAAATTATTTGCTATTTTTGGATTGATCATTGGAATTAATCAAATTGTACTTGCATTATTTATAGCAAGTGTAGTTGGTAGTTTAATAGGAATAACTTTAATTGTATTAAAAAAAACGCAAAAAAAACAACCCATTCCTTTTGGACCCTACTTGGCATTAGGTACACTCATTACTTATGGATATGGAGATGAAATATTACAATGGTATCTTTCCTTCCTTTTACAACTGTGAACATTGGGATAACGATCACATCTACAGGAATTCGATATGTTCAGTTAAAGGCTGAAAAAATCGCAAAAACAGGTTTTTTGCCTATTGAAGATGGATTGATTTTTGACAATGAAATTGTAAATTATGATTTATTGTTAGCAAATATAAAACCATGGATTAAACAAGAAAAATTAACTGGTAAGTCCATTCATATTTGCATACCTTCATCTAAAGCATATATTCGAAGTTTGGAGATCCCACCTGCTAAAGGGAAGGTATTAAAACAAATGGTACAGTTGGAAATTGAAACTTCTATTCAATTACCTTTTGAAAACCCAATTTATGATTATGTAGTTTTAGATGAGAAAAAAGCAGATCAAAATCAAGTATTGGTTGTTGCAGCACCGTTAACACTTGTGGAGTCTTATGTTACGCTTTTTCAAAAAGCAGGTTTAAAGGTAAAAACAGTAGATTTATCTTCTCTATCTTTATATCGTGTAACCAACCATGTAAAGAAGGAAATTCCACCAAATATGATGCTTGTTTATTTAACCAATGATCATGTAGAGATTTTATTATATCATTACGGAGCACCCGAACTTTCTAGGGAGATATCTATTCAAAATTTATTTAGGAATATCGATGAAGATCATGATCATGAATGGAAATGGGGAGAAATTCAATCGGAAATGTATCGAATGATTCAGTTTTTTGAAAATCATATCCATGAAGGCACTGAACAAATTTCGCAAATTCTTTTGATTGGAGCTTACCCTTATAAAGAACAACTTATTTCCTATTTAAATGGATTTTTTGATCGAGTAACTATCGAAAATATTGATTTGTGTGATCCTTTGATAAAGGATGACATTGATTTTACGCTTCCATATGGCTTAGCTTTAAAAGGGATGGGTCGCAAATGATCAATATTAATCTATTGCCAAAAAAAGATCGAGAAAAAAATCTGATTCCTTTACTTATTATCTGTTTTATTATTTCTTGGTTTTTATTGATTTCAATGATTATCTATCAAAATTTATCAGTACAACAAAAAATTATTCAAGAGGAAATAAATGTTAACGAAATATTATCTGAACAAAAAGAGTTAAACAATGTTTTAAATGAATTAAATGCGATTAAATTAGCTGAACAAGAAATCGATAAAAAGGATATTTTAAACGTGCTGCATTATATTCGTCTGGATGCACCTAATATATTGCAAAACATGAATTCTTCTTTACCAACGAACGGAAAACTAACAAGTGTTTATTTTAGTTTTCCATCACAGTTATCCATTATTAGTGAATTAAATAGTTTGTCTCATGCAGCAGACTATTTGGTGAATCTGCGAAATCTTCCATTTGTAAATCAAGCAGATTTACAAGTCATTAGTAAAGAAGAAAATCAATACTATTCAATTCGTTATATCATTGATTTAAAAAAACAGGAGTGATGGTATCCGATGAAAAGACTGTACAAAAATAAAACAAAGTGGATTATCGGGATCACCATATCTTATGTCATCCTAGCAGCTTATTATTTTTTATATTTTCAAAAAAATTTGGAGTTGTTAGAAAAGAAGGTAGAAGAAAAAACAAATGTGCAAAAGATTTTAGAACAAACTGAGATGGTTGTAGAGAGTTCAAGGGAACAAGTATCTGGTGAAAATCAAGAAAATTTTATAAACGCTGAAGATCAATTACCTAATGTGGATCGAGCGGATGAAATGATAAAAACATTAGAAACACTACAGGTTACCACAGGTATAACCATTTCTAACATTGAGTTTAATGATGGTGAATTTGAATTAAATGATTCGTCAGATGATGAAATTAATTACCTGGATCTTTTATTAAATCAAGATGATGAACAAACGCAAGAAAAACAATTAGAAATCCAAGATGTTATTCCTGATTTATATGAAATTGATATCTTCTTACAATTATCAGGGACATATGATGAATTTATTGATTTTTTAACAAATATACAAAATGATAAACGATTTTATTTGGTGCAATCTATGGAATTTGAGTTAAACAGAGAATTAGTTCTAGGTGAAAGCTTCGAAAATCAAGTGGATAATCACTTTTCTTTGAATCTATCTGCATACTACTTACCAGAAAAATACAATTAAAATCATCAAAGTAACACATTCTTTCTATAAACAAGTAAGTAGTCTATTGTGACTGTCTTGTTTCATCTTGATATTGATTTTTTCAGTGAAATCATTGAAAATAAATAAGGTGAAATAAATTTCGGAGGGTACATATTATGCGTCAATATTTAAACTTGCTAGAAGATATTTTGGAAAATGGGATACAAAAAGAGGATCGTACAGGTACAGGCACTATCTCAGTATTTGGCAGACAATTACGTTTTGATTTGCAAGCTGGTTTTCCTCTATTAACAACAAAAAAATGTCATACTCGATCTATCATCCATGAATTATTGTGGTTTTTAAAAGGAGATACGAATATTCAATATTTAAAAGATAATGGAGTATCTATTTGGGATGAATGGGCCGATGAAAATGGAGATTTAGGACCTGTTTATGGTTCTCAATGGAGAAAATGGGAAACAAAAGATGGCAAGTTTGTAGATCAGATCGAACAAGTTGTAAATCAAATTAAAGAAAACCCTGATTCCAGACGGTTGATCGTAAATGCTTGGAATGTAGGGGAAATAGATAACATGAAATTACCACCTTGTCACTATGCCTTTCAATTTTACATAGCCGATGGTAAGTTGTCATGCATGTGGCAGCAACGTTCGGTAGACACATTTTTAGGTTTGCCTTTTAACATTACTAGTTATGCTCTCTTAACTCATATGGTTGCACAACAATGTGAACTAGAAGTGGGTGAATTAATATTTACGGGTGGAGATGTTCATCTTTACTCCAATCATTTGGAACAAGCGAAGCTGCAGTTGACTCGGGAACCTCGAGCATTACCACAGCTAATCATAAAACGAAAGCCAGCTACCATTTTTGAGTATAAATTTGAGGATTTCGAAATTAGGAATTATGATCCACACCCGCATATTAAAGCAGAGGTAGCGATTTAGAAACACCCATTTATGGTGTGAATAAATCTTGGGAGAAATTGGAGGTGTTTTATGATTTTAGTGAGTGCCTGTTTAGCTGGAGAGAATTGTCGTTATAACGCAACTCATAAATTAGATTCCTCCATTCAATCTTTAGTTGAAGAAGGAAAGGCAACTTTAGTATGCCCAGAATTGCTTGGTGGTTTATCTACACCTCGAGAGCCTGCAGAAATTGTAGGAGGAAATGGCAATGATGTTATTAATGGAAAAGCACAAGTGATTGATAAAACAGGGAAAAACATAACTGATTTATACGTAGAAGGAGCTAAAAAAACGTTAGAAATGGCCCAAAGTGTAAATGCTGAGTATGTGATTTTAAAAGAAGATAGTCCTTCTTGTGGGAGCTGTTATATATACAACGGAGACTTTTCTGGAAGGAAAGTCAGTGGATTAGGTGTAACAACTGCATTATTAACAAAACATGGATTCAAGGTCATTTCGGAAGTCATTTATAACAAACACATAAATAACAAACAGAATAATTAAAAGAACACAAAAGGCGGTTGTTGAGAAGATGAAATCAGAACCTTTTAAGCATAAAAACCTTTCAATTATTTTTGCTATGGATCAAAATCGATTAATCGGTAAGGATAATCAACTTCCTTGGAGATTGCCAGCAGACTTAGCGTTTTTCAAAACAACGACTCTTCAGCATCCAGTTGTTATGGGTCGAAAGACATATGAATCAATTGGAAGACCACTCCCAAAACGTAAAAATATTATTTTAACACAAAATAAGAACTTTAAAGCAGAGGGCTGTACAGTAGTAAATACGATAGAAGAAGCACTAAAACAGTGTAATGATGAAGAGAATTTTGTCATTGGAGGTTCTGAAATTTATAAACTTTTTTTACCCTATGTTAATAAGTTATATGTCACTCAAATTGAACATGTTTTTGATGGAGATTCTTACTTTCCTGAGATTGATGAAAAGATATGGGAACAAACAAGTAAAGTTCGGGGTATAAAGGATGAAAAAAATCCTTATGATTATTATTTTATTACATATGAACGGAAACAATAAAGATATTTCACTTATAAAAATACTTAACTCTATATAGCAGATTATGGAGGGATGAGATGTCAACATCAACAGAAGAAATTAAAAGAGGCTCAGTATTTGAAGTGTTCTGGACAGCGTTAAAATTAGGGTTTACTTCATTTGGAGGTCCTATAGCACATTTAGGATATTTTCGTGAAACTTATGTAAAACGTGAAAAATGGATAGATGAAAAAACTTACGTAGATCTGGTTGCATTGTGTCAATTTCTACCTGGACCAGCAAGTAGTCAGGTAGGGATAGGAATTGGATTATTACGTGCAGGGGTTTTGGGCTCAATAGCAGCTTGGATTGGATTTACAATGCCATCTGTCATAGCCTTGATTATTTTTGCTTATGCAGTAGGTGGATTTGAATTAGCCAATCAAGGTTGGTTACACGGTTTGAAATTAGTAGCAGTAGCCATCGTAGCTCAAGCAGTGTGGGGTATGATGAAATCTCATGCATTCGATCGAATGAGAGGTACAATTGCCATCATTGCTGCCATTGTTTCACTTATTTTTTCTTATGTGTTTACTCAAGTACTCATTATTGTTTTAGCAGGTTTTATTGGTTTGTTTTTCCTATCAAAGTCTGGACAAAGTCCATCAACTAACATCCATGTCCCTGTACATAAATCTACTGCTGTTATTTCACTTGTTATTTTTGCTGGTTTGCTTATAGTATTACCTATTTTGACAGTGATTCAGCCTACATTTTTATTATCGTTATTTGATAGCTTTTATCGTGTAGGTTCTTTAGTCTTTGGTGGTGGACATGTTGTGTTACCTTTGTTACAAAGTGAAGTTGTTAATCCAGGTTGGGTTACAAATGATCAATTTATAGCAGGATATGGAGCAACGCAAGCAGTTCCTGGTCCTTTATTTACATTTTCAGCTTACTTAGGTGCAGTAATGGATACGAATATGAACGCTATACTCGTTGCATTAATTGCTGTTATCGCTATTTTTCTCCCCTCCTTTTTACTTGTGATTGGTGTTATTCCTTTTTGGAATGTGATCCGTCAAAAACAGCAATTTCAGTCTGCACTAATGGGAATCAATGCAGCCGTTGTAGGTATTTTATTAGCAGCATTATATGATCCTGTTTGGACTAGCTCAGTGAATAATGTTTATGATTTTGTATTAGTGATCATAACCTTTAGTTTATTAATGTTATGGAAACTTCCACCTTGGATCGTGGTTGTCGTTTCTGCAATCGGTGGAAGTATCATAGGTTGGTTAACTTAGATTAAGTATTTTTAATGTTTACACTTAGGTAAATGCCACCCGAGACATATGACTCGAAATATGGGATTCAGGTCACCTTCTCAAGAGGGATGCATAGTATGTATTACCCTTTTGAAAGAGGAGGAATCCGTGATGTTGCAAGAAAGTTATCGGGTGTTAGACAAACTTCGTAAGCCTCACGGTTTATATATTGCTAGTCCATCAAAATTTTATAAATATGTATGGATTCGTGATAATGTGTATATCTCACTCCCTTTTGTAAATAAAGATAATGAATGGTATGAAAAAACGTATTTTCGCTTGTTGGATTTATTTAGGGAATACGAATGGAAAATAGACATTTTATTAGAACATAAACCAAAATGGGTTTGGGAATACATTCACGCTCGTTACAGTGCTGATGAGGTTAAAGAAATACATGACGAAGCATGGGGACACGTTCAGCATGATATGATTGGAGCCTTTTTGTTTGGGATTGGATTAGGTATTCAACATGACAAAGAAATGATACGCGATCAAAAGGATTTGGATATTTTACAGAAGTTAGTTTATTATCTGCAAAATGTAGAGTATTGGCATGATCCAGATAATGGGATGTGGGAGGAATGGAGAGAAATTCATGCTTCCTCATTAGGTGCTTGTTTAGCAGGATTAAAGTCCATTGATAAAATCGTGGATGTCCCATCCAAATTAATAGATAGTGGTTTTAAGTCTTTATTTGAGCTTTATCCACGTGAGAGTGCTGATAAATCAATTGATCTAGCCCAATTGAGCCTTATATATCCATATCGAATTATAAATGGTTTGATGGGGGAAGTTATCGTATCTAGGGTTGAAGAGTTGCTTCTTCGTGAAAACGGTGTTATCCGATACGAAGGAGATAGTTACTATAGTACACTTGAACAAAAACATGGACGAGAGAAGCCAAGAGAGTTTTATAAAGGTTCAGAAGCGGAATGGTGTTTTGGATTACCATGGTTAGCCTTATGTCATCTTGAACTAGGTCATATTGAAAAAGCAAGTGAATATGTACAAAAAACAGAACAGATCATGATTGAGCCAGGTCTGCTTCCAGAGTTATATTATTCGGGTACACAGATCCCTAATCCGAATACGCCATTGGGATGGAGCTGCTCCATGTATATTTTAGCAAAAGAAGCTTTAGCCAAAAGAACTGTTCATGTATAACATGAACGGTTTTTTCATACATAGGATTTGATATCATTCCCGTTTTTATGGATCTTCACATTTATGTTAGATTAAATGTATAATGGGAATCAATGATACTCTAAGGGGACAGGCACATGAAAGTAGAACAACATCAAAAAGGGACTAGACTTGTTATTGACATTTTGTTTTCATTTCTAAAAATTAGTCCGACCACCTTTGGAGGTGGTTACGCTATGATCCCAGCCATTGAAAAAGAAATAGTAGACAACAGAAAATGGTTGAATGAAACAGAAATGAGCGATGTTTTATCCATTTCAGGTTCAGCTCCTGGTGGAATAGGGATTAATGCAGCAACCTTTATAGGCTATAGATTACATGGCATCAAAGGATCGATAGCTGCAGTAGTGGGGATGAGTCTGCCAACATTTTTGATCGTTTTTATATTAGGTTTGTTTTTTTCTTTTTTTAGTGACAATGAAAAAGTAAATGCAGCATTTAAGGGTATTCAAATTGCGATAATAGCGTTGGTATCTTATGCAGGTTATAAGATGGCAAAAACATCCATCTATGATAAAAGTACATTTTTAACATTAATCATTACTTTATTTTTACTCATCTATTTAAAAGTTCCTCCAATGATCGTTATTGTTGCAGGAGGTTTTGCAGGTATATTAATTATGAAAGTGAAAACACAATTAG
The DNA here is from genome assembly GCF_009910845.1 of Chengkuizengella marina. Taxonomy (GTDB): domain Bacteria; phylum Bacillota; class Bacilli; order Paenibacillales; family KCTC-33759; genus Chengkuizengella; species Chengkuizengella marina. The sequence continues at coordinate 229,373 of NZ_SIJB01000007.1, forward strand.
GATATTTTAAAAATGTAACCAACGATCAAAAGTCCAAAGAACAATACAAATATACAGATTATTATATGGGAGACGGAATTTAACGATGTGGGAATTATTTTGGACGTTTATGAAAATTGGATTTGTTTCTTTTGGCGGAGGATATGCTATGATTCCTGTCATTGAACATGAAGTTTCAATTCATCAATGGATGAATGAAGCACAATTTGTAAAAGCCATAGCGATTGCAGGCATGTCTCCAGGACCAATCGCAATAAATACAGCAACTTATATTGGGTATAGTATACTAGATATTTGGGGAGCAATAGTTGCAACTTTAGGTATGTTAATTCCATCCTTATTGATTATGATTTTAATCGCATCATTATTATATAAAGTATTTCATCATGATATTGTGAAGTCGGTTTTTTATGGACTTAGACCTGTCATTACTGCTTTAATTATATTTGCTGCTTTGATAATGGCAACGAATTCAACGCTGTATTCTAGTTTCTCTTGGGATTTAATTGTTAATTTGTTCATATTTATAATGGCACTTTATTTATTAATACGCCATCATAAACATCCATTGTTAATCATTGTGTTGTCAGGACTAGTTGGAATGGCCTTTTTCGGTTGAATGAAAACAATACTTGCTTTTCGTTAAAAATCGTAGTAAAGTTATTTCATGTAAAATTGACCGAAATTAAAAAATAGTCATTATTTTATTTTTTTCATAGGCGGTGATGAAAAGTGAGTATAGAAAAAAAGAAGCAGATTTTAGATGCAGCTAGCAAATCATTTTCTGTATTTGGATATAAAGCTACAACAATGGATCAGATCGCAAAAATTGCTGGTGTAGCAAAAGGAACCATATATACCTTATTTACAAATAAAGAAGAGTTATTTAATGAAATACTAACACAATTAATAGACGAAATGAGCATCGTTGCCCAAAAATCAATTAGAACAGATATTTCGTTTTTTGAAAACTTGCATACCGTTTTATACAATATGTTAGATTTTCGTAGATCACACGAACTTACAATAAAGCTGTCTTTTGAAATTAGAGAAATGGGAACACCTGCTGCTAAGGAAGCTATGAAAAAGATGGAAAATGTGATGTTAGCCTTCATTAAAAAGCAAGTAGAACGTGCTGTGGAAAATGGTGAGATGAAGGAATGTGATCCTGAAATTACCGCTTTCGTGATTTTAAAATTGTATGTTGCATTTATTTCGGATTGGGAAAAGAGACACGAGCCCTTGACAAATGAAGAAATATCTAAGTTGTTTCAATTATATTTAGTTGAAGGTTTGCAAAAATAAACAATATTGGGTACATTCAATTTAATATTTATATAAAAAAAAAGATTTTTTTTTGCAATAAAATGACTAAATGAATATATCGGTCAAAGTGATCAATAGGAGTGGGAAGGATATTGACAAAGTCTACTTGGTGATCCACGAAATTAAATGAAGCTGCAATTGAAACTTCTAACATACAGGGAACTGAAAGCTTATATCAAATGTTTGCAAGTCCAATTCAAATTGTAGAGGAAAAATATACTGAAGTTCCGAATTATGGGACTGGATTTACACCTTATTTCTTATCTCTAGGGTTGTTTGTAGGGTGTTTATTGCTAACGATTGTTATCCCGATTAGAGAACCAGCTTTATTACCATCTTCAGGTTTTAGCTGGTACTTTAGCAAAACGATACTTGTATCATTTATAGTCATTCTACAAGCAGTCGTAGCTGTATCAGTGCTAAAATATGGCTTAAATGTCGAAGTACAGAGCATACCATTATTTTATATGTATAGCATACTAACAAGTTTGACGTACATGGCCCTTATTCAATTTTTAGTTACGGTATTTCATGATGCAGGTCGATTTGTAGCCATTGTATTATTAATATTACAACTGACAACAAGTGATGGAACATTCCCATTAGAATTAATTCCGAGCTCACTACAAACGATAAGCACTTGGTTACCAATGACTTATTCAGTTACTGGATTTAAAGAAATTATTTCAGGTGGGGTTAATTATTCTATAATATGGCAGGAAGCTGCAATCGTACAACTTACCTTCATTACTATATTTAGTGTATTAACGTTGATTTATTTCATCTATAAATATAGAAAAATGAGAAATGGAACAGTTAATCATACTGAATTACCCATTTAATTATTTTTTGGGTTGTCTTGAAAAGGATGATGAATTCTTTTTTGAGACAGCCTTTTATTACAGATTTAGATTGTCATTTTTTATTATTTCACTCTCTAAATACATTTTTTAGAGTATAATTGAATTTAAATTGTTGATCATTATAGTTTTTATAATTTATTTTTTGGAGTGATTGTATTGGTGATATCAAATGAAATACAAATTGAAAAAATAGAAAAAATCAGTAATGAAATGGATGATTTGTCAGAACTATTAGTTGACGTTGTCAATCATGGCGCATCTATAGGCTTTTTATCCCCATTAAAAAAAGAAAAATCAGAAGCGTATTGGGGTAAAGCCATAAAGCCTAATAACATTTTATTAATAGCAAAATATGGCGAGAAAGTAATAGGTACTGTTCAATTAGATTGTAGTGTCAAAGAGAATGGAAACCATCGCGCAGAGATATGCAAATTAATGGTTCACTCACAATTTAGAAAAAATGGTGTGGGAAGACAACTTATGAAAATGGCTGAAGAGACTGCTAGAGAAAAACAAATTTCCTTAATCGTATTGGATACACGTGAAGGAGATCCTTCTAACCAACTCTATATTTCGTTGGAATATATAGAAGTTGGACGTATTCCTGACTATGCAAAATCTGCTGGAGGGGAATTACATACAACCGTTATTTATTACAAAAATTTATAAAAGATTGTTGTATATATTGTACATATTTATTCATAATTATAATAATAACCATATTTCCAAAAGTTAATAGACAAAAGTAAGTGAATGGTGTATAATTTTTTCAACATCAAGATCGTTCATGAATCAATAATTATGAATAATTAGAGGAGGTATGAATAATGTCTGATGTAAAAATTAAAGTTTTGGACAATGGCCCTTTATTAGTACAAGGTACAATTGAAGTTGTTGATGCGGAAGGAAATACATTTGAGAAAAAAGGAGCACTTTGTAGATGCGGTTTAACAGCAACTGCACCATTTTGTAACGGAGCTCATGCAGGAAAATTTGAAAATACTCCAAGAGCTAAATAATGAATGTACATAAAATAGGATAAATAAACAAGCTAGGGGCAATGATGTCTCTAGCTTTTTAATATTTTAATAACAATTTATGAATTGATGTAACTGGAGCGATTTATATGGTGGGTGATAAAATAAAAAATAGTAGATATAAATCTATCTTTTATTCATATTGATTATGATGAATTACTATACTTAAAAGAGGCAATAGAATTTATAGATGAAAAATATCACCGTGTGATTATTCTTATGGAAAGGAAAATGAAAATGTTAAAAGAAAAATTAAAAGAAAAATTAAAAGAAAAGTTGAAAGAAAAAGCTGAACAGATTGCAAAAATCCCAAGAGAATATGAGCTTGAGATAGAAGATTATGTGGAGAAAAAAAAGGGTGAGGAAAGGGTGCTATTTGCTTGGAAAAATACTATCAATAAAAATGAGGAGATAAGCATTGAGTTAGATGGGAGTGGTTCTTTAACTTTCTTTTCAAAAAACTTAAAAGTTGAACATCATCATGATGATGTATTAACAGATGTTCAGTTAAAGGAAATTGCATTACAATTCGTAAACAATCATTATCCAGATGCAATTCAAATGTTTAAAATGAATAAAAGGGAGCTGATAAATGATAAACGAATAAGATTGACCTACACACAATATGAATTAAATCTTCCATTACCTAATACTGGATTTTATATTGATGTAACAAAACAAGGTGAAATCGTTAACTTTAAGTACTATGGTAGAGCTCAAAATATCAGTTTTCCAAATGAAATCATGACTAAGGAAAAAGCATTAGACATTTTTCTGAACGAATTAAACATGAATTTATTAATTACAAACCTTAGTAGTGAAATATATGAAAATGAAAATGCAGATAATTTACCTCATTTAGTTTTTGAACCTAATTTTCCGCTCGTTAATGTGCCAGCTGACCCTAAAAGAGATGGATTACTTAGGGAAAATGAGGAGATAAATGAATCAGGTCTTGAAGCTCTTCCTAGTAGAGTTGAGGGTCAAACAAATATAGAAGAATTAATAGGATTAAATTTTAATATCTTTAAAAAAATACGAGAAACGGACTTAGGTTCTACTATAGGTACTGTATGGCGAATGGAAGTAGATGAACCAGATGATTCTGATCGCAGTATATTGGGTTTTTATCAGAAGCGAAATGAAAATACGATTAAATTAATCAAGGATAAAAACTCTGGTGAAATAAAAGGTGTATTTTCATTTATGGAAAAACAGGGTGCTTTAAAACTGAATCAAGAGGAATGCTTCGAGATTGCAGTTCAATTTTTATTTAAAATTTTTCCAAAAGCAGATTCCTATTTTCAATTGGTTCCATCAAAAACTGAAAGTAAAGACTCAAGGGCTTCATTCCACTTTCAAATGAATCATCAAGAAGTCCCTATTCGTTTCGGAAATGTTGTAGTCACTGTTAATCAAACAAAAGGTACAGTGGATCATTACATGGGACCAGATGTTGATCCCCAAAAGGTAATAATGTTAAACACACAACCATCTGTTTCAGAATTAAAGGCAAAAGAAATGTTTAAGGAGCATTTTGATGTAGAGTTGCAGTGGACGAAAGAATATAATCAAGAAAATGTTGAAGGCACATATCAAATGGAATATAAACCTATTTATCCATTACTGATAAAAGAACTTGCATTTATAGAAGCTCAGAGTGGGGAGTTCATACTAAAGAAATAATTTAATAACTTATATTGAAATATCAAATGACTTCGGGGAATTTTTTTCGAAGTCATTTTTTATAGAAAAATTAATAATTTTTCCATATTTTGTAGATCATAAATCATTGACAGTATCACTATAATTCAGGTAACATAGTTCATGTGTAATATAGTTCACTATATGAATTATATTTATACAAAAAACCAAAGGGATGGTGTGATGGATAAAAACAAATTAAATTCTTTGATAGAACGTTATGAAGAAGTATATGTGGTTGCATCAAGGAAAATAAACTCGATGATGGAAGAGCAATTAGAGATTGAACTGACTAAAGATCAGTTTACTACACTTCGATTTTTAAATTTCTTTGGACCTTGTCCTTCTTCAGAACTTGCTGAATTATGTGATGTAAATCGAAGTGCGATTACAGCAATGGTAGATCGATTAGTTTCAAAAGGATTTGCCACAAGAATTCCTAGTGATACTGATCGCAGGGTTATTTTAATTAAAATTACAGAACAAGGGAAAATAGTATTAGAAAAAGGACAAGAAAAAGTACACCAATTTATAGGATCAATTCTTCATCATTTTGAGGAAAAAGAAATTGAACAGTTTATAACGATGTATGAAAAGATTGCAAGGGTTCTTACAGATCAAATTGAAAGGGAAGTATAAATGAATATAATCATAAAAGGTAGATGGTTTATTTTCTTATTATGGATCTTAGTGATTGTTTTTTTACTATTTACTTCTCCAAACATGGGGGAGTTAGTGCGTGAGAAAGGTCAAATCACTGTACCAGAAGGATATTCATCATCGATCGCTGAAGAAATTTTAGGCAATAATGATAATGAAAATAGGATTTCCAGTGCTTTAGTATTTCATAATCCTGATGGTTTGAATAATGATGATATACAACAAATTGAAGAAGCAATTGGAAATTTAGATAAAAACAAATCTTCATTAGGTATAACTGAACTTATATCTCATATTAATACACCAGAGATGTCTGATGAATTAATTTCACAGGGTAATAAAACGATTATAGCTTCTTTGTCTGTTGATCCAAACGACAGAGAGGTTTCTGAAGTTAGAGAGGAATTAATTTCTGCAATTGGACCCATTTCTGTTCCTCATTATTTTACTGGTGCAGCTTTTATAAATGAAGATGTAATTATAAGTTCACAGGAAGGTTTAAGAAAAACGGAAATTATTACCGTCATATTTATATTACTCATTCTATTTATAGTTTTTAGATCAGTGGTTGCTCCAATTATACCACTTGTAACAGTAGGTATTACTTTTATAGTCAGTCAATCCATTGTTGGATTTTTAGTGGATTGGTTTGATTTCCCATTTTCTAATTTTACGCAAATCTTTTTAGTTGCAATATTATTTGGAATTGGAACCGATTATTGCATATTATTGCTCAGTCGTTTTAAAGAAGAACTTTCAAAATATGATGATATTAAAAGTGCAATTATTCATACCTATACAACAGCAGGTAAAACGGTTTTATTCAGTGCATTAGCAGTACTAATTGGATTTTCAGCTATAGGTTTTTCAACTTTTAGTTTGTATCAATCTGCATCAGCTGTTGCCATTGGTATTGCAATATTAATGTTAGCTTTAATCACGATTGTTCCATTTTTTATGGCGGTTTTAGGGAAAAAGTTATTTTGGCCAGTCAGAGGAAAGATTGAACATAAACAAAGCAAATTGTGGGAAGCCTTAGGTAGATTTTCTTTAGCTCGTCCTTTATTAGCTTTAGGTCTCGTAGCTATTATTGTAGTTCCATTGTATATTTCATATGATGGAGATTTATCGTTTAATTCATTAGATGAGATTGGGGACACTTATGATTCTGTAAAAGGATTTGAAATTATAGCAGATAGTTTTGGACCTGGAGAATCTATGCCCGCAAAAATTGTTATAGAGCACGATGAAGAACTAGATAAAGTCAAATATTTAAATATTATTGAGGAAATAAGCAGAGAAGTGGCTAAACTGGACAGCGTAGATAAAGTAAGAAGTGCTACGAGACCATTAGGTGAGGAAATTGAAGATTTTTATGTTGCCTCACAAGTTGAAGCGCTTGAAGAAGGTTTGCAAGAAGGAAATAAAGGAATTCTCGAGATAAAAGATGGTCTTTCAGAGGCAAGCCAAGGGCTTCTCGATTCAAAACCTGAACTTGAACAGGCTTCATCAGGCATAGATGAATTGGTTGCAGGTACTTTGGAACTCAAAACAGGTGTATCAGGAATTAAAGGCGGTTTATCTGAGATTGAACAAGGTTTAAGAGAAGGTTCAATTGGATCATTAGAATTAAAAACTGGACTTGATGAGGCAAATCAAAATTTAGAAACAATCATTGTTGCTAGTGAAGAATTATTAGCAGGTTATACTTCTGTAGGATCAGGTTTAGGACAAATTCAACAATCCTATGCTCAGGTTGAAACAAATTTAAATGAAGTACAAGCAGCATTATCTGGATTAAATGCACCATTCAATAACTTAGCAGAAAAATATCCACAATTGGCTAGTGATGCAGATTTCTTAACTATTCAAGGTACAGTATCTCAAGTACAACAAGGTGTTTTAGAACTAACCCAAGGACTGAAGGTTTTAAATTCAGAATTGCTTGCAGTTAACAATGGGATGATTGAAGCAAACAAAGGATTTGAAGAGGTAAATACAGGTCAGCAAGCACTTCATAGCGGGTTATTGCAAATTAGCAAGGGAATAGAAGGACTTCAAACTGGTTTTGAAGCCGCTGCAAATGGACAACAACAAGTCATTCAGGGTATACCAGAGATGGAGAAAGGGTTATCTCAAATTGCAAGTGGTCAAGGTGAACTCAAAGGGGGATATGATGAGTTAATAGAACAGTTAGACACACTTCAAGAAGGAATGTCAGCTAGTGTTGATGGTTTAACTCAAGTGTCTGATGGGTTGGAAATGGCAGAAGATTATTTAAGTCAGCTTTCTTCAGATTCCAATAAAGAAGCTTCTGGTTTTTATTTACCACCAGAAATCATCGAAGAGCCTGAATTCCAACAAGTATTTGACACGTATTTAAAAAATGATCGAACAACTGCCGTACTTGACGTTATTTTAACGGATAATCCTTATTCGGAAGATGCGATGATTGCGATTGAAGAAATTGAAAACATCGTGATTGAGTCAGTAAAAGGCACAGAATTGGAAAATGATCGATTTGGAATAACAGGTGTTACATCGATTAATACGGACTTAAAAGGAATTTCCGATGAAGATTATAATAGAACGATGATTATTATGTTGATTGGTATTTCAATCATTCTAATTATATTACTTCGTTCAATTGTAATGCCTATATATTTAGTGATCTCACTAGTTCTTTGTTATTTTACTTCAATGGCATTAACTGAATTTATTTTTACCAATGTACTGGATTATGATGGAGTAAACTGGGCCATACCATTCTTTGGATTTGTAATGTTAATGGCACTTGGTGTCGATTACAGTATTTTTCTAATGGATCGTTTCAACGAATACCGAGAAAAATCAGCAACTGAGGCTATTTTATTAGCTATGAAAAATATGGGTACCGTGATAATATCTGCAGCGATTATTCTTATCGGAACTTTTGCCGCAATGTATCCATCTGGTGTATTATCTCTTGTTGAAATTGCTACGGTAGTTGTAACAGGACTAGCCTTATATTCTGTAGTATTTTTACCGTTTTTTGTACCTGTCATGGTAAAATTATTTGGAAAAGCAAATTGGTGGCCATTTCAAAAATAATTTAATCTATTACACTAAATCATGATAAGCATGAATAAGATGCAAACACCTGCTAATATGCAGGTGTTTGTTATTTGTGTGGTTTATCCCAATAGAAGAGTCAGTCATATCAAAATTTGAAATTAACTTGTTTTAATATTTGATTGAATCTATTACTTCATATTTTAGAAATGTCGAATACCTCTAAAGTTGTTGAATATATTTTAAATGATCATCAAGATTATCTCTGTTCAAATAATAAGGAGGGAGAAAATGTATAGTAGTAAGCTTGATAGAGTTGCTTATATACATGCTTTAGGGGATGATGTAAGGATTGTGACTGGAGATAAGGTTATAGATGTTCCCCAAAATACGGTCATGGCACATCCTTTTAACACAAATTTTCATGTTGAAGGTGACGCGGTATTACATACTTTTCATGGTCCTATTCATCTCAGAGGAAGTGAAGATAAAAAGTAATACAAGGTTGCCTATTTAGTTATCATCAGTAAATAGACATTATATTTATCAATTATAGAAAGGAGATGAAATATGAGTAGATTTAAGACTGATAGATGTGCTTATATACAGGCTGTAGGAGATGATGTAAGGATTGTGGCTGGGGATAAAACAATTGATGTTCCCAAAAATACAGTCATGGCACATCCTTTCAGTACAAACTTTCATGTTGAAGGTGATGCAGTACTGCATACTTTTTATGGTTCTATTCATCTAAGAGGAGGAGAAGGTGAGAAGTAATACAAGGTTGCTATTTCTCTAACACCATTGTACTTTTATTGACCATTGGTTTATATATTAAGTGATAATAAGGGGGTGAAATATGAGTAGATATTTGACAGATAGATGTGTCTCTATTCAAGCTTTAGGAGATGATGTAAGGATTATAACTGGGGATAAGGTCATAGAGGTTCCTAAAAATACGGTCATGGCACATTTATTCAGCACAAACTTTCATGTTGAAGGTGACGCAGTTTTGCATACTAGTCATGGTTCTATTCATATTAGAGGAGACGTAGATCAATAAAAGTAAAATAATTACAAAATTGTAATCAATGTTAAAGCATAGCTCTTAAATCTAACTATAAATTATAATCGATGAATGTATAGGATCGCCAGACAATGAATCTGTTTGGTGTTCTTTTTTTATAATTTTATATATTTTATAAACATGTATTAAGTTTGGATTTTTACAGCAATCTCTTTAAAAAAATATAGTATGAATTCAGATGGAAATACTCTACAATAATAATAAAGTATATCTATAAATTGGAAATCATAAGGAGGTTATCATTTGTCTGATCATGCTATCGTTGTTCAAAATTTAGTGAAGACCTTTAAGGGAGACGTGAAAGCAATTAAAGACATATCCTTTGAAGTCAGGGAAGGAGAATTTTTTGCATTTTTAGGACCTAATGGTGCTGGAAAATCAACAACGATACAAGTGCTTACAACCTTACTTAACCCAACTTCTGGCAGTGCAGTTGTATCAGGATTCAATGTACAGAAAGATCCATTTTCCATTCGAAGAAAAATTGGTGTTGCCCTACAAGAAACAGGAATAGACCCATCCCTTACTGGAAGAGAATTATTACATTTACAAGCAAGGTTGTTTGGTTTCTCAAAGTCAGATGCAAAAAAACGTGCTCAAGAATTATTAGAATTAATAAACTTAACAGATGATGCGGATCGTAAAGTTGGAAAATACTCTGGTGGTATGCGTAGACGATTAGATTTGTCACTGTGTCTTGTCCATCGACCTAAAATCTTATTTTTAGATGAGCCAACAACGGGTTTAGATCCGTATAATAGAAATGCGATTTGGGATGAAATTCGAACTTTGAATCGTCAGTTTGGAGCGACTATTTTTTTAACAACACAATATCTAGAAGAAGCAGATCAATTAGCTGATCGAATCTCTATTATAAATAAGGGCGAAATTGTTGCATCAGGAACTTCACAACAATTGAAAAAAACGGTGGGTATGGATGTCATTGAATTAACTTTTCATCAAAGAGAAGATGCAGAAAAAGCAAAAGATGTACTTGAACCATGGATGAAAGATTTTAGACTGACAAATGAAGAATTAACGCTTTATGTAGATAACGGAGCTATTTTTCTTCCTGAGATGGTTAGAAAGTTAGACGGAGAAGGCATTCCTCCTGTAAGTCTGAATTTAGCACCTCCAACTTTGGATGATGTTTTTTTACGGGTAACTGGGGATCATCTAGAAGAGAAGGGGAACAGACAGGAAGGGGTGGTATCTAAATGAATTCCAATTTTATTGTTGATACATATTTAATGACTAAACGAAGTACAATTGCAATATTCCGAAATCCATTTATCTTTATACCTAATATTATTATCAGTTTATTTTTCTTAGTCGTATATCAAGCGGGTTTAAGTGGAATTTCCAATATTCCTGCTTTTGCTGGAGCTAGTTATCTAGCTTTTATATTACCAGTTTCCATTGTCAGTGGAGCAATAGGCGGATCTGGAGGAGCAGGTCAATCATTAGTACAAGACTTAGAAAATGGATATTTTTCAAGGTTGCTACTAACGCCCACTTCAAGAGTAGCTATAGTATTAGGTCCAATTTTAGCAGGGATGATTCAACTATTTATTCAAACGGTATTAATTTTACTAGTTGGAATATGGATGGGATTAGAAATTGCTGCTGGATTTGGAGGAGCTATCGTTGTTATTTTATTAGCTGCCGGTTTTGGATTAGCGTTTGCAGGGTATTCTGTGGCTTTTGCTTTGAAAACGAAGGATGCACAGGCTTCTCAAGCAGGAACTTTTGTCTTTTTCCCACTAGTTTTTTTAAGTACTACATTCGTTCCATATGAACTCATTGAAGCAGATTGGTTAAAATTTGTTTCTAAAATAAATCCAACTACATACATTTTTGATGGAATGCGCTCTGTATTAATTAATGGGTGGGAGGCTGAGCCGTTGCTGAATGCAGCGTTAGTGATTGTATTGATTTGTTCCATTACGATAACATTTGCATCTCTAAGTGCGAAAAAAGCAGTGAGTCGTGATTAGGAAACTAAAATCAGCTTGTGGTATGATAAGGCTTGAGAGAAATTTTAAATATCAAATAATTGATAATACAAAAGATATTAGAACATGAGGTGTATACGATGAGAGATTGGAAGGAAATTACTACATTAGAACAATGGAAAAGTTATTTAAATGCATCTAGAGAAAATCCTTTTGTAATTTTAAAACATAGTACAACGTGTCCTGTTAGCTCAAACGGATTGAGGGAGTTTCAAAAATACTTAAAAACTGAACCTAATGAAGAAGTGGAATATTTGATGGTGAAGGTTATCGAATCAAGACCTGTTTCTAATCAAATTGCTGAAGACTTAAATGTGAAGCATGAATCACCTCAAGTGATTTATGTTAAAAATAGGGAGCCTTATTGGAATACATCTCATTGGTCCATAACTGTAGAGCACATGAAGGCAGTATTGAATTAAACAATTAATATCAATCCAAAACCCACAAAAAGTTCTTATTCAGTACTTTTTTGTGGGTTTTAACATCAGATTTCACTCTTTAATATTCGCATTCGATAACAATTCATCGCAGTATCACCAAGCTCCTGTATAAGTCCAAAATTAGCCCATGCTCCTACTACCGCACCTATACCAGGAAGCATTTGCAACATTTTTCTAAAATCCAACGAATCGCGATATTCCTGTTGGAATTTCTCCCAATCAATGTTTTCAGGGTCATTTAAAGTTTTTGCTGTTGAGTCCCAGTTATGGATGCTGCTTAATGTTTTTAATCGGTGATCATAACCAGAAAAAGCTAATTGAAAAATATTGAGGATGTATAATCTTTCATGAAAATATTTCGTATTATATCCATAAATATGAGCTAATTCAAATAGTAGCTTCATTTTAATCGATAGAAGCGCTGGGAAATCTACCAGTCCTAAAAAAATACCTCCTGCTCCTGTTCCTGCACCTTCAAGCGCTGCTATTTTTTTATATTTTATAATCCATTCCTCTGCTTTTTGATCCTTTATTTCTAAAGGCAGTTCAGTTGATAAAACTTTCCCCTTAGGCGTAATGTCAACACCATAGATAATGGATTGTATCATACCTTTGATTGCTGCAGTTATGGTATCATGTGCTTTTTGTGGGATTTTTTGATTTATTTTTTTTGATAAACCTCTAGAACTTCTTTCTAAAATTCCAGGCTTTTTTTGCAATTGAAGTATCCATTGCTCTAACTTTAAATTCATTTGTTCTTCATATGTCATGAAATTATTACCTTTCTTTAAAAAAATATAAAATATAACTCAACAAAAAACTACGTATTTTATAATTTATTGTAACACTATTTTTAAAATTCATAGAAGTATAAATTTAGTTCTTTATACCATCTTGACAGTTTGTATCTTTTGCCTCATATTTCAATATAGAATCATAAAAAAATAGTAAAAGTGGTGAATTTATGTTTAAGTCAAAAATCGATCAAAAGTATGTAGAAGATATACTGATGAAATTACTATCAACTCCGAGTCCTAGTGGATTTTGTCATGATATTATGAAGATAGTAGAGGAAGAAGTTTTAAATCTTGGGTTCTCGTTTGAAAAAACGAATAAAGGAAATGGCATAATCACGATTCCAGGTGTTAAAGAAGAGTGTCTTGGTTTATCTGCTCATGTTGATACTTTGGGTGCTATGGTACGTTCTATTACTAGAGAAGGCACTTTAAAGCTTACACTTATAGGTGGGTATATGCTCAATGCAATAGAAGGTGAGTATTGTAAAATCCATACACGAGATGGCCGTGTATATGAAGGCACGATACTTACAACCCATCCATCCGTTCATGTATATAAAGATGCAAGAGATATGAAACGTGAAGATCAAAATATGGAAGTTCGTATTGATGAGATCGTACATTCTAAATCAGAAGTAGAAGAACTAGGGATTCGTGTTGGGGATTTTATTTCTTTTGATGCCAGACCAAAATTATTCGAAAATGGATTTGTGAAATCTAGACATTTAGATGATAAAGCAAGTGTAGCTGCTTTGTTTGGATTTATGGAATTGATGAAAAGAGAAAATATTCAGCCTCAAAAAACAATTAAAATCTTCATTACTACATATGAAGAAGTGGGGCATGGAGCAGCCTTCATCCCTCATAATATTGAAGAGTTCATCGCGATAGACATGGGGGCTATTGGAGATGATTTGTCATGTTCAGAACTAGATGTTTCCATTTGTGCTAAGGATTCATCAGGTCCATATGATTATGACATGACTAGTAGATTGATCCAATTAGCGAAAGAAGAGGAAATAGAATTTGTAGTAGACATTTATCCACAGTATGGTTCTGACGCATCTGCTGCATTAAGGGGAGGGAATGACATAAGAGCTGCTTTAATTGGTCCAGGTGTGCATGCATCACATAGTATGGAGCGTACTCATATGAAAGCAATTATCAATACAGGTGCTTTAATTTCTGCCTATGTTATAAAATAATTCATAGAATTTACACAATTTTACTTTTTAGAAATGAAACTTTTTTCATAGAATGACGTTTAATAGTAATGAGCTTATTTAAAAAAGAAAAAAGGGAGAGGATTTCAATGAAAAGAAATAAAGTCTTTTCATTTGCAGGGGTATTTATTCTGCTTATGGGAGCTATACTGACTGGTTGCCAATCTGTTGGAGGAGTAGACATAAACAAAGCACTTATGTCACAATTTGATGTACCTACATATGAAGGTTCCGGGGAATATTCTTTTGAATTTATTGTTGATGAAAGTGAAGAACTTTCAGAAGATGAAGCAAAAATGTTAGAATTTTTAAACAATGTGAAGATAATATTTAGTGATATAAAAGTTGAAGATGCCTTTAAACAATCAATGAAAGGATCTATACAGTTACCTGCATTGGAAGCCATTCCGTTTGAGATGGTTTTGAATCAACATTATAACGATCTTAATTATACATTTTTAATCGATGGTATTGAAAAACCATTTTATTTAGGAATGGATTCAATCCAAGAATTAGACGATGAATCAATTGAACTTTTATCTGACTTTGAAGAATTTGAACAATCAAGCATAGATATACAAAAACTTATAGCTGAATTTCTAATCAGCAACGCACCTAACCCTTCAACTGTTACGGTTGATAGTGTAGAAGAAGAAATCAATGGGCAAGATGTTGATTTAAAGAAAGTTCATATTAAAATTGATGGCAGTGAATTACTACCTTTATTGATAGAAACTGTTCAAAACATGTTTGAAGATGAAGAGGAACTTAAGAAATTTATCGCAGAATTGTATGATTTATATTTACCTATGATTGAATCTTTCATGACTGAAGAAGACCTAATGGACCCTAATTTACAAATGTTGTTAAACAGAGATCTAGCTATTGAGTATATTTTTACTACTTTAAATACTCAAGTTAAACCTTTTGTAGAAGAATTGGATGTAACGTTAGAAGAATTTAATAATGACCCAACACTAAGTGCTATTTTCAGTGAAGATAATTATTTAACAATGGATTTATACTTAGACAAAGATTTAAACATTCGTAAACAAGCAATGGAATTAGTCGTTCAACCTGAAATAGATGAGCTTTCTGCGATTAAAGGATTTAAATTCTATGGTGAAAATGAAATGTGGAATATAAATGGAGATGTAGAAATAGATGAAATTGATACGACGAATGCAATTGACTTTATGGATCTAGAGAATGCTTCATCTCCTGCGTTTTTATTTAAAGAAATGGATAAGAAATCACCATTGTATGAGTTGTTGAGTTTATTGGAAATGAATAAATTAGAAGTTTTATTGTATCCTCAAAATGATAAAGAGTTAGCGCAACTTATGGATGAGCCTTTTGTTGAAAATGGAGTTACTTATGCACCTTTACGTTATGTTTCTACTGAATTGGATGCTGCTGTGAAGTGGGATGGAGATACTAAACAGATTAACATTGCTGACAGCATAAATGGTAAAGAGCTAGTTTTTACAATTGACAGCAATGAAGTGTTAGTTGACGGTGAAGTAGTTCAACTGGAAACAAATGTTATGATTATTGATGGAAAATCTTTTGTACCTCTTAGATTTATTGTTGAAAATTTAGATAGTGAGATTTATTATGATCAAGATATAAAACGTATTACGATAACAAAAGAATATTAAACTATTAAACTGGAGAACGGGTATTGGAGTATTCAACCAATACCCGTTTTTTGTTTCTTAAGACAGTTAGGTGCATAAAAAATCAAAGAGAAAGTTTTATAGAAGTAAAGTTACATCGGTTTTTGATTGTAGCTCAGAAAGAATAGTTAAAATGATAAGAAGTTGTCATATCATAGGGCAACTTTTTAAGTTGAGTAAATATTCATTTTATTTTAAAATAATTCTATCAAGTTATTGTAGTGGAGGGATTTAATGAAACTAATTTGTGAAACTAATACAGTACAAGAATATTTATTAGAGTTAGATGAAGTGGATTTCAGTCATCCTTTAATTAAAGATAAAGTAAAAGAATTATTTCAAAATAAAATCAATGAAATTGAAATCATTCAAACTGCTTTTGAATTTGTACGTGATCAAATTTCTCATTCATGGGATATTCAGAGTACTCGTATAACAAATAAAGCATCTGAGGTTTTGGAATATAAAGAAGGTATCTGTTATGCAAAATCAAACTTACTTGCTGCCTTACTAAGATGTAAAGGAATTCCTACTGGTTTTTGTTATCAAAAATTAACCGTTGGCTCCTCACCAGAATCAGGATATTGTGTTCACTGTTTGAATGCTGTGTATATACAATCTTTAGAGCGATGGATTCGTCTAGATGCTAGAGGGAATAAAGAAGGAGTTAATGCTCAATTCTCATTTAGTGAAGAAAAACTGGCATTTCCTATAAGGGAACAATATAGTGAAATAGATTATCCAATCATTTTCTCAAAGCCGAATACAAAAACGATTAAAACGTTAAAAGAAAATACAAATTGCATAAACATGTATCTTCATAAACTTCCTACCGAATTGTGATAAGATAGATTAATATAAATCATAGAAGAAGTACAATTGGGAGGGAATCATTTGCCAACAACAAAACTGTATGTTGCAAGACACGGACAAACCGAGTGGAATTTAGAAAAAAGAATGCAGGGTCACAAAGATTCTCCGTTAACTTCGTTAGGTATTCAACAAGCAGAGTGGTTAGGAGAGTCATTGAATGATACAGTGATTGATATTATTTATACTAGTTCAAGTGGAAGAACGAGGGAAACAGCCAAGCTTGTCAGGAATCAAAGAGAAATAGAGATCATTCCATCAGATGTATTAAAAGAAATAAACATGGGAGAATGGGAAGGGCAGATCATTAGTGAACTAGAACAAAAATATCCTGAACAGCACCATGCATTTTGGAAAACACCCCATTTATATGAATCGATGGGGGGAGAAACTTTTCAGGATTTGCATAATCGGGTAATCCCGTTTGTAAAGGATATTTTATTAAAACATCAAGGGAAAACGATTTTAATTGTAACACATGGCCTTACATTAAAAACCATCATGTCTTACTTTGAAAAAAAAGAGTTGATAGATTTTTGGGATTCTCCACATATTTATCAAACTAGTCTTAGTATGATAGAATTTGAGAGGAATGAGCCTTTCATTCGATTGTATGGAGATACTTCTCATTATAAGGAATTGTCTTGAAATTCTAAATCCTTAATATAGAGTTATAGTTTTTAATAACCAAGTGTAATTTTTTACACTTGGTTATTTTCTGTCAAGGATATGGTATTATTTCCCTTTATTCCGTAATCTGAAAGCAGACCAAGTTTCATCTATAGAGATAAGGGAAACACCTAGGTAACCTAATTCCTTCAAACTTTCCCAACCTGTATCCCTTGTAATATCAGAATTAATCTTAGAGCTTTTTTTGGGATAAGCAACCCAAAATAAAGCATCTTTCTTTAATTGAGAGATTATTTCTGGTGTATATTCTTTTAATTCCTTCTGATTGTGTGCAAATAACAATATAAAATCAAATTCACCATCAAGGTGATTCGAAATCTCTACATCTGATGGGAGTTCATCAGCAGGCAGTGAGAATGATTCTGGTGCGTTGATAATGGCTGCATGATAACCATTTTTAATGAGGAGTTTTTTAACTAAACCCATTTGTATTGCTCCTTTCTTTGTATTGAATAAGAAGATTAATTAATTTGATCAAACCAAAAGCATAGTCAGCAATTTTTCACTTGAATAGATATTTATCTATTATCCTATACCATGAGTATAGGTTTGTAAAACACAAGTGTTCTATAGCATGATTGATGTAGATTTCAGATAAATCTAGTATAATACATGACTATAGAAAACTAAATTTATGGAGATTCATGGGAGGTATAACATGAGAATCGGATTGGCTCAAACAAGGTTTCCTAAGTCTGCAATTGAAGGATTAGCAATTGTAAAACAGATGATAAAACAAGCTCACCTTAATCAATGTGATCTCGTTTGTTTTCCAGAATCTATTATTCCTGGATTACGAGGAGTAGGCTATGAAATTGATGAATATGACCACAACTTTCAATCATCTGCAATTGAAGAAGTTTGTGAATTGGCAAAAGAATTTAATATATCCATCATATTACCTATGGAATGGAAAGATGACCTTGGTTTTCATTTAGTTGCATTTGTCATAAATCAAAATGGTAAAGTTTTAGGTTATCAAACCAAAAATCAAATTGATCCAGATGAAGATTTTTTTGGTTACGTTCCGGGTGATGGAAGACATCTATTTGAAATTAATCATGTCAAATTTGGAATTTCCATTTGTCATGAGGGAGTTAGGTATCCAGAAACAGTGAGGTGGGCTGCTGTTCGTGGAGCAACTATTGTTTTTCATCCTCAGTTTACTGGCAACGTACATAATCCAGAGTTTTTTGATCAAGCCATGGTATGCAGGAGTCTTGAAAACAATATTTTTTATGCAAGTATTAATTATGCAACTGAAAGTCAGAAAAGTACATCGGCATTAATTTCCCCTTCAGGTGAAAGACTCGTAGTTGGTCAAAAAAATGTAGAGGAATTATTAGTGAGGGATATCGATATAGCAGAAGCACATCGGTTGTTAGCCAAACGTTATAAACCAGATTTATTAAAATGAATTTATGATGAGATGAATAGCTTTTTAAGTGGATTAATACATATTATTAACCCACTTAAAAAGGAATGATCAACTTTGATTACAGAAAGTAAAATCATTCAAGAAATAAAAAATCGCACAGAAAGCCTAAAGGAAAAGCAATCTTCAAATGGCGCATGGCATTACTGTTTTCAAGATGGTGTGATGTTTGATGCATTTATGATTATGACCATGCGAGCAATAAAGCATCAAGACGAAAAGTTTATACGTTCAGTCACTGAATATATAGTAGATAAACAAGATAGTAACGGAGCATGGAAGCATTATAAAGATGAAACCCCAGGAAATATTACTGCTTCTGTTTCAGCTTACAATGCTTTGCTTTTTTCAGGTTACTTTAAGAAAAGCGATCCAAATATGAAAAAAGCAGAAAAGCAAATCCTCGCTATGGGTGGATTGAGGAAAGCTCATTTTTTGGTTAAAGCATTACTAGCAGTAAATGGGCAATATCCTTGGCCAAAACCTTTTCCAATTCCTATCACTTTCATATTACTACCAACAAAATTTCCATTGAATTTTTTTGATTTAAGCTGTTATGCAAGAGTACATTTTGCACCAATCATGATTGCAGGTAATTTACATTATTCTATAAAAACGGAATACACACCAGATATATCTCATTTAATGTCTCCTTCCACTTCTGCTGATATACAAAGGTCTCCAACTGAACACGAAGACGTCATCTCTTTTAGAAATTACATCGAAGAAGAGGTTAAAAAGCAATATAATATTTCTTGTCTGCTTAAAAATAGAGCTTATAAAAAAACTAAAAAGTTTATGTTACAAAGATTAGAGTCAGATGGTACTTTATACAATTATACGAGTGCTACTTGTTTAATGATTTATAGCTTCTTAGCACTTGGTTATAATCAGTCACATTCATTGATAAATAATGCAATCAATTCAATGAAAACTTACACCTGTGATTTTGATGGTAAAAAACATGTGGAAAATTCACCTTCTCAAATATGGGATACTGCGCTTATATCTTATAGTTTGCAAGAAGCAGGTGTTCCTTATGAAGATTCTAGTATAAAAAGCTCAATCCATTACTTAGAGGGTCAACAACAACGTATAAAGAGTGATTGGGCCATTCATAATCCAGATGGAAAACCTGGAGGTTGGGGTTTTACAGAGGGAAATACGAAAAATCCAGACATTGATGATACAACTGCTGCATTAAGAGCAATGTATGAAACATCAAAACATGATAAAAAAATTCTTCAAGCATGGAATCGTGGTTTAAATTGGATTCTATCTATGCAAAATGATGATGGTGGGTGGGCTGCATTTGAGAAAAATGTAGATAAAAAAATATTTACCATATTGCCGGTTGATCATGTGGAAGAAGGGGCATTGGACGCCTCCAGTGCAGATTTAACTGGAAGAACTCTAGAGTTACTTGGGAATTATGCAAAATTAAAAAAAGATCATCCACAAGTAAAATCAGCCATAAATTGGTTAAAAAGAAATCAAGAATCTGATGGTTCATGGAATGGAAAGTGGGGTATTTGTTACATTTATGGTACTTGGGCTGCCATAACAGGACTATTAGCTGTTGGAGTAGAAGTTGAAGATTCAGTCATACAAAGGGCAAAGCGTTGGTTATATTCAATCCAAAATAAAGATGGAGGATGGGGAGAATCATGTTCAAGTAACATTTTGAAAAAGTATGTGAGACTTAGTTTTAGTACAACATCACAGACTGCATGGGTAGTAGACACTTTAATTGCTATAGAGAATCAGCCTACACAAGAAATGAAGCGTGGTATTAAATTTATAGTAGAAAACAAAAGAAACCTGGATTATCCAACTGGTGCTGGATTTCCAGATTTATCATACATTTATTACCATAGTTACAATCAAATATTCCCATTATTAGCTTTAAGTCATTACTATAAAAAATATATAAAGAGTGAAATTTGATACATTGAAAAATTGAATCAATATTTTATTTTGGATTATCTTACAGTTATTCGTAAATCAATCTTTTTTTAATTCCTTGATCGATGGAATCAGGAACTTCATCTAAACGATCTAATGTGTAGAAAATATTTTTGGGCTTGATATTTAAATCAACAATGTTATATTTCCATTCAGTTTCACAAGGAATATGAATCGTGTTGAGCCCAATTTGTAAACTAGGTTTAACATCAGTTCTTAAGGAATTACCGATCATCCAAGTTTCATCAACTTTTAATTGCTCCTTAAAGACAATATTTTTAAGAGCTTGTAATGTTTTATGTTTAGTTATATAAATACGTTCTTCAAAAAAATCCTCTAAACCTAAGTGTTTTATTTTTTTATATTGGATGGAGTTTTCACCACCAGTATATAAATGAAGATGATGCCCATCTTTTTGTAATCTCTCCAACGTTTCATACATATTTGGATAAGCTTCTACATCTTGACTATATACCGTTTCCCCTAACTCTTTTAGCAATTTCACTTTAGTTTTATCTATTTTTTTAACAATAAGTTTACAGAAAAATTTATAAGTTCTAACTAGTGATAGAGGGAAGTGTTCAGCTGAGAAACCATATTTTTCAACTAAATGAATGTCTATCTCCAATTGTTTTTCTTTTATTTGTTGGTTTGTTATGCCATGTTCACCAAACCAATCGTTCATCAATTCTATAAATGTGTCCAACACTTTTTTATAATATTTATTACAATGAATTAATGTATCATCGAGATCAAATAATACGGACTGATTCCTCATTTTTTTCCTCCTATCCTCTATTTGGTTTAAAGACTATCATAACACATTCTCAATGTTAATGTATATTTATTTTCAAATTATTTGAGTTTTATTAATATTATATAAATTTTGATATTGGAGTGAAATTGTCAATATAAGCACTGAATTTTATTTTTAATAAAATTCTTTTTAAAATAACCACAGGTTGGATGTAATCAGTGAGAACATATTATTTAAATTACGGAAATTATTAGATTAGAAATAGTTTTATTATTCTCGAAAGTTGCAGCCTATTGAGTAAAAGGGCGGAAATTAGAGTTTTTAAGTTTTAAATAAAAAGATACATATTTTTTAGAAATTTCAAAAAAATTAGAATATTATGTTGAATAATTATACAATGTGTCGTAAAATGTTAGTTATAACAAACTACTGTATGAAGTGTAGTTAATCGATTCTCTATTCTATTAATTCAAAAATAGAAAAATGGAATACAAGAATATGAAAGTATAGTAGTTTTATGCTTATCAACAACATCAAAAATTGTAAGGGCTTTCAAAAGGGAGGGAATTAGTTTAACAAATGAAAGCAATTATAGGGGAGGAAATGTGAATGGTAATGTTCAAAAGAGTTTCTTTGTCTAGTTTTATAATTTTGTCTATGCTATTGACGCTAATAATTATATTGAGTGTATTCACTGATACAAAAGTAAATGCACAAGAACGAGAAGGTTATGAAATGGTTGATTATGGTACTCATAAGGTATATTTTCCTAAGCCAACAGAAAAAGTAGAATCCGATACAGGGTCTTTACCTTCTAACTTAAAATCATCTAATTTAAGTAAGAATACTGCAAGTAATACTGGGGAAGTTGGTAGTACTGCAGGAGAAGTTAGTGAAGAAATGAAAAGATCTTTACCTGAACTTAATATCGAAGGGATTAGGAGTTTGAGCGATGTGCCTCAATCCACTTACGAAAATAGAACCATCCATCATGGTTTATTAGTAGACCGTGCAACTTCTATACCTGTTAATTTCAGTGTAAATAAAGGTCCTTATCCAGAGAACGAAATATTTTTAAGCGACTTAAATCATGCATTAAATAAGAAAGACTCCAATGTGGATACCTTTATAGGAATTTATAATCCAGAAAATGGAATGGTGACGAATTACTTCCCAGTAAACCCACCGGATACACTTACCCTTTTGTTAAATAAAGACTCATACTATGCTCAAGGTCTTACGCTAGATGTTGAAGAATGGTGGGAAGTAGCCAAACAGGGAGACTCAAATGGAGCTAAGATAACTCAATCTATCTCAAGAGAGATTGGTGTAGATGATCAAAAGCAGAAATCAACATCAATAACACATGGAACTGCAATAGGGATTGAATGGGGTTTTAAGAAAAAGTCCAACTTTTTAATTGGAGAAGCGGAATGGGAATTTAAAAATAGTATTGAATATAATTATTCTAAAAATCAAACAACCTCATTTTCTAGAACCTACCATTCGTCTGTTACAGAAACATTTACTGCAACGTTTGGGGAACTTATTGATGGTCATCCATTTGTTTGGGTTGTATATGATTTAGTTACCCAAACAAAAGTGAATTATGCACAAGCACAAAATTTTAAAGAACTTGATGATGATCTTAGAAACGTAAAAGATTATGGACTTACACCTCATATGAGCTCTCATATGGTCACTATTAAAAATAGTATATATTCAGTTAAGGAAATACCTATCTTTGATGAAGATGCAAACTTAGCAAAACCGAATAACTTAACAGCATCCCCAGATTTTCAGAACTTAACGATTACTCTGAATTGGGATCCAGTACCTGCTGATCAGATGGCTCAAAGTCCTGTTGATGATGATAAAGTGAACAATGGAAAAGTGGCTGGTTACTATGTTTATAAAAATGATGTGATTGTTGCAACGATCTTTGATCCAACTAGAACCCAATGGATAGACAATAAAATAAGACCTGATCAAAACAATAGGTATTTTGTCAGATCATTTAGTCTTAATGAATTCACTAGTATAGTATTAAAAAGAGTACAAATTTCCACTCCTTCTAATATAGTGTATTCAAAGGTGGAATTAAATGACGCGCAATTAAGAAATATGGTTATTGGATGTTCAATTCCATTTGCTTGGACGGATGATCAAATACCTACTGGGGAGAGAGTTTATTATTCCATATATCTTGGTAGTACAAAAATGGGTGATTTTGAAGGAAGTGATGCTTCTGTAAACATTTCTCCTGAGTTATATGACTTATTGAAAGAGAACCTTGATCAATCTTTTTATATAACAAAAACAGTCCTTTATAATGGTCAGCCCATTCAATCTGAAAGAGTTTCAATTCCTAATCATTTTACAGTGACAAAAACAGCATTTTTGTTTGACAAACCAAACTTCAAGGGGGATTGTGTTACAGTATCACTAGGTGTGATCGATAATTTAAATCAGACAGGCTATGACTTTGATAACAAATTATCATCCATGTTGGTACAAGGACATATATGGGTTCAACTATGGCCAGAATTTAATCGTGGTGGGTATGCACAAGCATTTTTCACAAATGAAGATGGATTGGCTTTTGTTCGAGACTTTAAAGATACGATTATAGGGTCGGATACCGTGTCTTCCGTTTATGTTAAAAATCATTTTGATAATTATGGTGGTGTATATCTATTTAGTGGACCAGACTTTAGTGGTACCTTAGAACCGATGATGTTTACTGACGATGGTTTGCATTGGGGTATGAGTGGTAAAAGTTTGAATTATTGGTTTCTTCAAGATGGGGTATCATCAGTGAAAGTGGTTGGAAACTATGCATTAGCATTATTTGAGAATGATGATTATACAGGGAATCAAGCTATAATTAAAGAGGATTATGGACATCATAATTTAGATAGGCATAACTTGGATAATAAGACTTCATCAATGATATTATTTCGTGGTGAAGGTGTTTGGCTATTTGAACATACTAATTATAGAGGAAAGTTTAAACATTTCGCACCAAGTCATGTTTATAATTGTAGTTGGACACCGAATTGTGGATTTGCTAACGATACTTTATCTTCTGTACTAGTGATTGGAGACTATGGAATTGGAATGTTTCATCACTATAATTATAATGGATATATGTATCCAACGAGATCTCATATAAGTAATATGGCAAATACTGGTGGATTAGGAGATAATGCAATGTCATCATTTAGAATATTCCCCAAAGGAGTCTATTTAGGAGATAAAAATCATTTATTTGTGGGTGGAGCCGAAAAGTTTGTAACCACTCCAGGAGAATATAGATCCATAGAGCACTTAGGTTTTCCAGATAATTCACTAAGTGCAATGTTTGTTATCGGTGATTATAGAGTAACCTTATTCTCAGATACTAGTTTTAGAGGAAGCAAAACAGTAGCTACTGACGGTTGGTACGATGGGGAGCTTAGTAATCAAGCCGTAGGGGAAAATAATGCCAGTTCAATAATCATTGAAGAATATTAAGAATAATAATAAATAAGAGAAGCAGTTCCATCTAGTGAAATGTTTGAAAATCACTTAAGGGACTGCTTCTTTTTATTAAAAATTTTTAGTAGCAATACTTTATAAAATCATTAACTTTGTATTTTATTAGATACTGATTATAATTAGGAAATATATCAAATAAATTACATATTTTCAATTAAGAACTTATATTATAATGTGTTTAATAATGATTTTAAAAATTAAATAAAGGAATGAACTAAATGCTTAGAAGTTTATTTATTAGTTTGGCAATAATTACTTTCTTAACAGGATGTAATCAGAGTGAATTAAATCAGATAACGAAGGAATTAGATGAATCTAACAAGAAAAATCAGGAATTAATTGAGGAAATAAATGAAATTAAAAAACAACTGAACGAAATTCAAATACCTGAAGAAAGTTATAATAAAGAAATTTCTAATGTGGTTTCATTTGTAGGTTCGAATCAAGGGATGGAAAAATTAGAATTTGATTATATGGGATATTCAACTGAAGGAGGAAATGTTGAAATTAAATTGCATAACTCCTTGCCAATTTATTTTAGTATTCATTTTTTTGGTGAAATGGGTCAAACAAAGAACGAATACTATATCATTAACTTTAATTCAGTTTATATAAAACAGACAAATATATCTTATTCAAGCCCGTTAAATTATGATGAATCTGCTGAAGAAAAAATTCAATATTACTTCATTGTTGATGATATTGTTTATGAAACAAATGAATATTATTCCGAGTTCAACGAAATTGAAAAGAATGAAAATATATTGAATCTAATAAAACATAAAGATAAAATTTCTCAAGAATTGTCTTCACGGTTACAAAAGTAATTTACACTATAAAGTTAACCTGATAACATATGACATTTTTTTAAAAGAGGCAGTTTCAGTTAGTGAAATGATTGACATTATTCACTTTCTGGACTGCCTCTTTTTTAAAAGTGATTACTTATAATGTCTTCATATTTCAGACTCCTTTTTTTAGTAAGCCTACAATTTTTAATGATTTTTTCACAATAGAATAACCTTTTTCTAGGCGAAAGCATATTATATTTTTATCCTGCATTTCAGTGCAATTGATTGTGGACTGTAGGTGTTTATATAGTTAGTTAATAATGATAAGACATAGATCTTTCATAAAAAGAAGAATCATTTTTTACTTAAAAGGAAGGTGATTATATGGGAAAAAAGATGTTTATATTATTGTTGATTTCCGCTTTATCCTTTGGAACCATTCTTAGTGGTTGTGGAAGTGATGAGGATGAGCCTACTATACTGCGTGTTGGTGAAGTAACTAGATCCATATTTTATGCTCCACAATATGTAGCATTATCTCAAGGTTTTTTTGAAGATGAAGGCTTAGAAGTAGAACTAACTACTACATGGGGTGGAGACAAGACAATGACTACACTGCTTGCAAATGGAATTGATATTGCTTTAGTTGGTTCAGAGACTTCAATATATGTTTATCAGCAAGGTTCAGATGATCCTATAATTAACTTTGCTCAGTTAACACAAACTGACGGAAGTTTTTTAGTGTCGAGAGATCCGATTAGTTCATTTAGTTGGGAGCTTTTAAAAGGAAGTACATTTTTAGGTCAGAGAAAAGGCGGGATGCCTCAAATGGCTGGAGAGTTTGCTCTGAAGAAACATGGTATTGACCCTCACAATGATATGGAATTAATTCAAAATATTGAGTTTGCTAATATTGCTTCAGCATTTGCCTCTGGAACTGGTGATTTTGTGCAGTTATTTGAACCAACAGCTACAGTTTTTGAACAAGAAGGAACGGGATATGTCATGGCTTCTTTTGGTATTGAAAGCGGACATTTACCATACACCGTTTATATGAGTAAGCAGAGTTTTATTAAAAACAACAAAGATGCCATTCAAAAATATACGAATGCAATTCATAGGGCTCAAAAGTGGGTAGAGACTAGCAGCATACAACAAATTAAAGATGCAATTTCACCATATTTTGAAGATATTGATGGTGAGATCATAGAACTAGTTATTGATCGTTACAGAGATCAAGGATCATATGCTGCAGATCCTATTGTAGATGAAGATGAATGGAACAACTTATTAGATGTGATGATAGAGGCTGGAGAACTAGAAGAAAGGGCACCGCATCAAATATTAGTTGATAATTCTTTTGCTAAAAAAGCAATTGACAATCTAGAGTAATAGAGGAATGAGATGAATGAATCATGCTGTAAAATTAATTGATGTCTCACATGTTTATGTTTCTGAACAACAGGCACTTCTTGCAGTTGAAAATATTGACCTTTCTATTGAATCAGGGGAATTTGTAAGTTTTGTGGGTCCTAGTGGATGTGGAAAAACAACAATTTTATCTATATTAGCAGGACTAATTAAACCTTCTCAGGGCAGTGTGTCAATTTTTAATCAAGAAATATCAAGTCCTTCAAATAAAATAGGTTACATGCTTCAACATGATTATTTATTTCCTTGGAGGACCATATTAAACAATGCTTTAGTTGGTTTAGATATCATGAAAAAATTAAATGCTGAGACTAAATCTCATACAATGTATTTATTAAATGAGATGGGCTTATCTGATACATTTGATTTATACCCTGATCAGTTATCTGGTGGGATGAGACAAAGAGTCGCTTTAGTAAGAACATTAGCAACTCAACCTGATATTTTATTGCTAGACGAACCATTCTCAGCTCTAGATTATCAAACCAAATTAAAATTAGAAGATTTAGTTTTTGAAACATTAAAAACACATAATAAAACCGCTATTTTAGTAACGCATGATATTTCTGAAGCTGTTGCAATGAGTGATAGAGTTGTTATCTTAAATCGAAATCCAGGAAGAATTCACAAAATAATGAATATTCCAGATACAATTAGAAATATGTTGCCTTTTCAATCAAGAGAAGAAGAGGATTTTAGAAAATTATTTAATGAAATATGGCATGAGTTAGAAAATATAGAGGATAAAGGGTGATCCCTTTGGTACAGAAAAATTCTGATCCAAGTTCACTTGTAAATAAGATTCAAAGAAATTTTGCTAGAAAAAAGAAAAAAGAAAAACGTATGGTCTTTGTTATACAAATGATTATTCTGTTATCATTTTTTAGTTTATGGGAAGTTGCAGGACGTTTTAATTGGATAGATGTATTGCTTTTTAGTTATCCAAGTAAAATATTAAACTTACTATATATGAAGTTAATCGATGGTTCTTTGTTACCTCATATAAGTACAACTGTAATTGAAACAGTGATTGGCTTCTTCTTAGGGACTTTATGTGGAACCCTTTTAGCCATTTTAATATGGAGTTCTAAAATATTAGAAAAAGTGCTAGATCCTTTTTTGGTTGTATTGAATAGTATGCCTAAAATAGCGTTAGGTCCACTTTTTATTGTAGGGTTAGGACCAGGATATTTATCAATTATTGCAATGACACTTGCAATCACCGTTATTATAACAACTTTAGTTGTTTTAAATAGCTTTAGAGAAATTGATTCAAACTATATAAAGGTAGTCCAGATTTTTGGTGCAAGTAAAACAGTAACCTTTATGAAAGTTATTTTGCCCGCCTCTATTCCAACTATAGTGTCAACGTTAAAGGTTAACGTAGGATTGGCATGGATAGGATCTATCGTTGGGGAATTTTTAGTATCTCAACAAGGACTGGGTTATTTGATCATTTATGGCTTCCAAGTTTTTAATTTTACATTAGTAATGGGCAGTTTATTTATTATTGCCATTTTTGCAACAATAATGTATCAGGGAGTGGCTTATTTAGAAATGAGACTAAATAAATGAAATAGTAAAAAATAAAGTATATTATTACCTAAAAACATAAAAAAAATGCTTGCAATTAATATCTAGCATATGATATATTAATCAAGTCGCCGCTAAAATAGACGACATTGAATAATAGAAAATGCTTGACAATATACAAGCATTTGTTGTATGATAAATAAGTCGCTCTCAAACAATGAGACGACAAATATTTGCACCTTGAAAACTGA
>NZ_SIJB01000070.1 GCF_009910845.1 Chengkuizengella marina
ATACATCAAATCAGAGTTCTTAACTTCCTTTTGCAACCTCCTATAAAACTGGTGTGTTTCAATATAAATCTTAATTAATTCCTCGTCAGATTCTTCGTAACAATCACCTAAATATTCACGAATTATTTTTGCAGTTGGTACAGCCATTTTTTTGTTACCCCCCTTTCATGAAAATTTTTTCTGCGGTGTAAACGAAGCTGCGGGCCCGGTAGTTCTGCTATAGTAAATCAAGTTGGATGGTACGGGGGCTATACACAGTAAATACACGTAATTTTCAATGTTATCTCCTCCTTATGTCACTTCATTATTTGCCTTTACTTCTATTACTTTAATTCGTCTAGATTTCTTTCCCTGTTCCTTCTTCTTCCCTTTCTCTGGATGCTCTTTATTATGGCAAGACGAACAAACACTTAGTAGATTATCTATGTCTAATGCTAAATTAGGATTATCTTCTAAGTGTTCTATATGGTGAACTATATCTGCTAGAGTTAGTTTGTTTTGCTTTATACATAATTGGCATAGGTAATTGTCTCTTATTAATACAAGCTTTCTACAAGATTTCCATGTTTGACTATCATAGAATTTTTTCTTATTTGCATTGTTCATTTGTTTTCATCAAAATCTTTTTTCTTAGGATCTACACTCATGACTGGACCTTTACATTTAGGACACTTCATAGCATCACGTCTCTTATGATTTGTCTCTTCATAACCACATGTTTTATTCATACAATAGTGTCTCATTAGTTTATTCTTCATCAGCATTATCCTCCCATAATATTTTAAACAAAATAAAGAACCACGAGAATTCTCTTTACTCGTAGTTCTTAAATTCGCAATACTTTGTAAACATATTAAATTTAGAAAATACTAATCGATTTTTAAAAACTTATAGTTCCATCAAACCTTTAGCCATATTTTATCATGACTGAATTCAATTACAGCTTTTAATTCAGGGGAAAATAACCATGTATCAAAACTTACCGCTGTTACATCATCAATCACTTCAATTATTTTATCTAGTTGTGCTTCTACAGCAGGAATTCTGGCATTATCCCACAATATATAAGTAGGAATACTAAAATTGGTAAAATAATCTTTGATATCAGTTACTGATCTAACTTCTTTTCCACTCTCTTTTTTCCAATCAATTCGTCCATAATATGTTATTTCATATATTTTTTCAAATAGATTGAAGATAGAATCAGTTTCTTCTTTTGTTAAAACTCTTGCTGAGCTTCCCAAGGCTTCAATACACTCATCAAATAATGTCATATTAATCTCCATCTCCTTGCTATATTATCTGTTTAAATGTTCTAATAGAGATTAAAATCTTCTTCATCACCTTCAATAGGAAAAACAAACTAAATATAAGTTAGTTATTTTTTTCCCAAGAATGAGAATATATGATTTCACTTCAGATCATAAATTCCACCTATTTCTTATATCGTTAAAAAGAACAAGAACCACAAGTACAAAATATCCTTACTTGTAGTTCTTCAAAATACATAGTGATTTTATACAGAATTTCTTAAATTATTTACAATTTTCCCCACCCATTCTTCATATATTTCATATCTTATATCCATATCATCTTTAAGAACAAGATATCCATTCTCTAAAATATTAAATTTGATTGAGCCTATTTTTTGTAATTCTACTATTCTATCCTTATTTATTATCTGATGACTAAAGTAATTACCATCACCATACATACAAATAGATTCATCTTCAAATTTTATAGATATTAGAGAAACAGGAAATATTGCGACACCATAGGTTCCATATAAATATAATCCTGATGAATAAAAATTATATACTAATTTTTCAATCTCCTCATTTTTACGTTTAAGTTTAACTATATCTGTCTCATACTCAACATTTTCTGTATAGTCAAACATCATAGTAATCGAAAATGTAAGATCCTCATGCATTGTAATTAGTAATCTAAAAGGTACTTCTTTATCAAATATATGATAATTAAATTTTATCTCTTTGAAATAATGATTTTCTAAATTACACATACTCAAACTATTAAAAGGTACTTCGAACCATTCATCTGCGTACTCTTCAATCATTTCATAGTTAACTTGTGTTTCTTCCACTTCATATATCTCAGCGATTCCTTTTTTTATATTAAAATGAGAGAGTAGTTTTAAAATAATTTCATTTGAATATTTATCATAGACATACCCATTAATTTCATAATAAAATCCTGCCATATCACCCCTCCTAAATAAAAATAATTTAATATACATTAGCAATTAATCTATTATACCTCGACTACGTAATTGTTTTTCACTAGCTTTAACTGTTGTTGCTATTTCACCAGGGGTTTTACCTTCTTTATATATATAAACAAAAACATCCACCCCATCAACCTTTTTATAAAATCCTTTTACAGCATTACCATCTCTTAAAACATGATCAAAGCTGTGTGTAGCCTCAGTTAAAACTTCTTTATTAATTGCATACCACCTTTCTTTATCTTGCTTCCACTTTCCTGTAATACCCAAATCAGAGAAATCTTTTAAATGTCTATCATATCCATGCCTTATACGATTTTTTAAGGCATAGTCTACCCCATCATCGGTGAGACGAACAACAAATTTACCGGCAGTTCCTCCCCACCCTACTATTGGGACAGCAGCAGCATAGGAAAATGCAGCATTAACTGAATCACCTTCCATTGTATATAGGATTCCATTTATTATATCTGCTGGCTCACCTATTACTGGTACTACGCCTGCAATATCTAGCATTGTATGATAATCAACAGGAGATGCATAAACAAAATTAGCTGAATTAAACAGTTTAAAAAGAATAGGGTTATAAGTACTATTACTAGTATTTTCTACTGTACTTAAATCTACATGTCCGCTATCTATTATTGCATTTAAAAGATGTCCACTCGGATCATTATAAATCAATGGGTTGTTATGCACATACGTATACAAATTCATACTAAGTGGATTACTAATTGTCCCTTCATACGTATCCTCAGTAATAAACCTTCCCATCGATGGATCATAGTATCTTGCACGTAAATAGATCAATCCAGACTCTTCATCATATATTTCACCCGTATATTGGAAAGGGTTATCAAAGGTTTTTGTTTCATGACTCGTTTCAGTTAAAACATTACCCCAAATGTCATAATCATATTCTTTTAGAACATCTTTACTTCCATCAGCAGCGATAACTTTAACCACATCACCATGACCGTTATAGAAATAATATCCTCCTAAATTAGATGCCATGTCTTCTCTATATAATAACTGATTTCCCCAAATGTTTCTTGCTGTTGGGTTTCCTTCTTGATCTAATTCTTCAATGACATTTCCTTGAAAGTAAATATATCTTGTAAAGTCTCCATCTTGACTTTCTTTAGTTGCACGGAGTCCACCTACATAATATTGA
>NZ_SIJB01000071.1 GCF_009910845.1 Chengkuizengella marina
TACTATAAAAGGTCCTTTATCCAATCCCATAGTATAACCTCCCAACTCACTAATAAATTATCCATTCGTACTATCTTATGAACAATCTCATATAATTGCTTGGACTCTTATCTATGGGCTAGAATATAAAAAAGAGCGCTTATGTGGCCCTTCCTTTATATCTCATAATATAATAATATCATCTATTTGTATGAATAAACTGCCAACTTTGTGCCAAGATTCTGCCATTTTTATTTTTGTTTATACTCTTGTTTGAGTCTTTTCAATATTTTTTAGTTCAATAATTCCTTTATTCTCATTCCACACTACATCTATTTCACTATATCTAGTTTTTAAGTTAATTTTATAATCATCCCCTTCCTTAGAGTAACCACTTCCTAATGATAGGTTATTTCTACTTTCATTAATCTTTTGAGCAACATCTTCAGTAATTTTTTCAAGATCAATTCCCTTTTCTTTTTTGTAACTGACTCCCATTTTATCTAAAAGTAATTTTATATAATCCCAAGTAACACCACTTTTTACAGATTCAGAAACAAATAATATTATTTCCTCTACATAGTGTCCTGCTCCGGCTTCGGTAACATTTTTATTATGTTTTACAATTGAATATTGTATCTTATTTTCTGTTAATGCTGATAGTAGTGCCTCATGATCTTCTTTTCCAAATAAATCAATTACATTGACTAGAAAACCATCTTGATAATTAGTGTCCATGAACAGGTCAGGTAATTTCCCAAGAAAATTCTCAAATTTATCATTGAAAATATTAAAAATTTTCTTTGATCTTTCAGTTGATCTATTGATATTTTCTTTATGTTGTATCTCATCATAATTACCGTTTAGTGTCTCTAATTCCACATCATAATGGTGAATATTTTGAATAGAATTGATATCAATTCCTACCCAACTACTTCCAGACATAACTATATCATGAATAAGACAAGACTCAAGTATTTCATTATATTCATTAACAACATACATTTTCCTACCTAAGGAAGTCCTTTCACTCTTCAATTCCTCATCTTCAAAAAATAAGCTTTGATCATATATGTTTAAAACAATGATATTTTCCATCATTCAAACTCCTCTTTATCATTCGATTTGTAATTCATAAAAAAGAGCGCTACATGCGCCCTTCCTTATATCTCAAAATATAATAATACTACGGATTTCAGTAATTTTTCTGTTAGAGTCTTGCCAATAAACTGCCACTTTTTTATTACGCCTTAACCTTTTGTATATCTTGTTTGTCAGTTTTCAGTTCTATAATCAAATCATTTTCTTCCTTCTTCTCAGATAGTGTTCCTTTATCTAATCCTAACAATAATTCTGTCTTTTCTTGATTCATATTTATTTCTTTTAAAAACTCTCTTGGAGTCAATACATTATGGTTAATAATTAAGTTGACAGCTTTGTTTAATGCAGTCGGTTCAGGTATAGGAATTTTATCGTCTAATGGTTCTTCTGTTCTCCATTTTCGTGCTCCAACCTGTCTCATTAAATACTGATATTGATTATAACTCAATACGTCCAAATTATAAGCTCGAATAATCATAGCTTGAATTGATACTTTCCATTTCTTTTTAAGTTCTATATAATATTCAATCCTATTTGGATAAATTAAGTCATTCAAGAATGCTTCTTTGGGTAACAAGAAACTGGAAGCAAATTGATCTGCTTGCTTCTCTATAACTTTGTATTTTTCACGGGTTACTGTTTCCATGTCCAAAGCCCATTTGTGCATAACTAAATGTCCTAACTCATGAGTACAGTCAAATTGTCTACGTACTGCTGTCCTTTTATCGTTGCCTAATACAACAATACATTTTTCTTCTGACTTTACAACTTGTAAGTTACTGCAAGCATCAATTTTCTTTGTATTTGTAGGTAATGATGTTACAATGAAGCCATTTTTCTCTAAAACATAAACCATATTGGAAATAGGTTCATCACCTAAACTCCAATACTCTCTGAGATACATTGTTAATGATTCAATGTCATTTATCATATCATCAGTAATCTCAGGTATATTTGTTTTTGGAAATTTAACATACTTATTTATTGCTTGATAAATTTGAGTTAATCTTTTTAGTTTTTCTTCTTGTGCCTTACGTTCCTTCTTACTAGTTGTAAATAGAGATCTGAAAAAAGTATTTACATTCCTAGTCTCTTCGTCCTCACCATAAAAATATTCTCTAGGAAAATCTAATGTATGCATTAAAGCCATTAATGTTTCTAAACTTGGATCATTATTATCATTCTCATACTGAGAAATTGCTTGTTTGGATACACTTGTTTTCTTTGCGAGTTCTTCAATGGTGTAACCTTCATATAATCTAGCTGATCTTAACCGATCAGGGTTAAACTTTAACATGACGCATCCTCCTATGAGGAGAACTATCCGTCTTTCTCCTCATTTTCTTCGTCTAGTTCAATACCAGGAACATCCTGTTGATCCTTTCCTGGTTCTTTCTTCTCTTTAGATTGCTCGGCTGTTATTTCTCCTGTATCTTTAATAAATGTACTCCAGTCATCCTTGTCAACTTCAACTAATTGTGAATCAAAAATATTTCTTGTACATGAAATCAAGTCAATCCCTTTTCCTGTGTAAGAAATTATGACGACCTTCTCAATTTTGCCTGGTACATCCAATATTAAATCATATAACTTAAACTCCAATTTCACTGTATTTTCATTAACTATCTTATCCATATCAAAATTTAAAGACATCTGACCACTTTTAGATTCTTCTAAAATTTGTTTATCAAATGGTTTGTTTATAGAATTAATAACCCTTAAATAGTGCATCAAATCTTTATCACTATTATTATTAATAATTTGCTCTAAAGTATCATCTTTTAAATGCAATAATAACGTGTCCGATATATGGTGGTAAATTAAACCTATTTTATAATCAAATGCAATACGCTTTTTAATTACAGTAAATTCATTATCAGGTAGAGCATCTCTTAAATTTCTATTAATACAATCTCGTATTAACCGCGATTTACAAGTATCAATTTCTAAATTTTCTTGTTTTACAATCCTATTAGCATCTATTATGCCCTGTTGAATATTATTAACTATTATTTCCTTAATTTCATCCGGTAATTCTTGATGTAAAGTATTGGTTTCCATAAAACCCACCTCTTTACATATAATTAACTTTAATTTTACGTCAAAGTTTATTTTTGTCAAGATGAGTTTTTAATTTCGTGAATTTTAGTCTATTTTTATACTTACCCTATCACTTCTATTCTTAGCATGTATGCTAGTTTATTAAACGCCTGTAGCTTCATTCTGTAATACTTTCTCTCACTCATATGCAAAGCTGTGTAAATCTCAAGATCACATACATCTTCTCTTTCAAGATACCGCCTTACTATAATTTGCCTTTCTTTTTCATATAGTCTTGGAAGTGATAGTTGAACAGCTTCATAAGCTTTCTTCATCACTGTTTCTCGATCTACATTCCAGATCCCAACATCTTCAACCTGCTTACTAATTGCATAAGTATTACCATGTTCTCTTAAAGCATATGAAGGTGTCGTCTGAATCGTTTTTCTTACAAATCCTACTTGCTTGTATTCTCTGGCTATTCTGAGCACTTTTAAAACTTTCTTCCTAGTTGCTTTTTGATCTAATTTAGGTAAATCAAAACAGACTTGTTCCATTCCCCTCACCCCTTGAACAGGTATTCGTATAATACCTAGGATTATTTTTTATTCTATTTGTTTTTTTTTAATATAATTACCTAATCTTATATGAATCTAGTATTATTGTTTTATATTCGATATGAAATAGGTGTTTAAAATAGCAAAAATCGCAGGGATTTTAAATTTCATGAAATCAACCCTCCTATTTCCTCAATCTCCACTTCTATCCTTGGCTTCTCACTATAAAACTTACTCGCAAACACATCTACTAACTGGTTGTCATCTTTCCATATGACATTATTTAGTGCGTCTGCAACCCCTTTGACATAGTTATCTATATCTGGTTTTGTTGTAGGTCTTAATAACCCTAATTCAGCCTGTTCTT
Source organism: Chengkuizengella marina (assembly GCF_009910845.1). Classification (GTDB taxonomy): domain Bacteria; phylum Bacillota; class Bacilli; order Paenibacillales; family KCTC-33759; genus Chengkuizengella; species Chengkuizengella marina. The sequence continues at coordinate 4,045 of NZ_SIJB01000071.1, forward strand.
TCTTTGTTTTATTAAAACTCTTAAGCGTAGGTTTATATATTTTTAGTTTCATACATAGAGGTCCTTCTAAGAGACTTTTAGGAGCATGAGGTGTAGCTGCTAGACGTACATAATCTTTATAGTCACTAGATTTTTTAGGATCATAACATCTTGGTTTACCGTTAATGGTTGTTGTTCTTGCTCTACCCTGTGCAACTGGTTTTCCTAATATTGTAAATTTAATCAATCCGCATCCCCCCTCTTCACATCCCCTAAACCAATATCTATAAACAGATTCCTAAGCGCATCAAAATCATTTATAATTGCATTTCCATAACGTTGAATTTTGTTGAATAGTTCATATTTTCTACTAACTTCAATTTCGTCTCCAACCTTCAACGAACTTGTGTACTCTGAAGGTTTATCAGTTAATAACCTTAATTCTTTATCTGTTGCATAAACTATGAAAGTTCTTTCACCATCTACTACTTTTCCTTGACCTTCAATTTTCATATCCTCACCCTTTCTCAACTTGCTTCCATTCTATTTCCAAACAATCCACCTTTTCTTGGTTGAATCTTCCGTTTCATATTTCGATCAATGACTAACATCGCAACATCATCTGGTGTCCTTCTAAAAGCTCTGGCTATTTCTGTAATACAGATTCCTTGTTTCTACATGTTGTCAAATTCAAGAACTTCTCTTTCGTCCCACAAGTAATTTATATTTTCACAAGCAATGTATTGCATTTAAGACACCCCCCTTTCACCATCCCACTCATTAGCAAGTCTCTGAAGTCTTTCTAAATCTTCTTTCGATACAGTATCTTGTTGGTCTGTGTAGGTCATCATAGGAATAATAGGTTTACCACTTCGACTGTACGATTTTTTACTTGGTTTTGATCCAGTCTGCTTATTCATCTTTTCTTGATGTTTAACCCATTCGTCATAAATTGCTGTTGAACAGTAAGAAAACCTTCGTATTTGATCTCTTGGGTGTTTAGGTTTGTAATTAGCAAATGTTTGATCAATAATCATTTTAATAAATTCAATCGGTATTTCGCTTTCTGCTAAAGTTTTTATTTCTTGAAAATCTACTGGAGAAGCGTTTAAGATATTTCGTTTTATGCAATAGTGTTTTTCAACTTCATTTGCAATTTTCATAATTTCATTTTCTGATTCAGATATTTCGTTTTCTTCTAACTGACTAACTGTATTTAAGTTTTTATTTAAAAGATTTATTTCTTGGTGGGCAGTTTCACCCATAGCACCTTGCGCAATTTCACCCATAGTTCCATGGGCAGTTTCACCCATGGGTAGTTTTGACATTGGGTCATTCTGCCCATGGGTAGTTTTGCCCATAGTTGGCTTTGATTTACCCTCATTTTCATCTGCCCATTCTTCATAATTTTTATTAAAAATAATCTCTCTTGCTTTCCCTTTTTCAATCTTTTGAATGATAATTTTTCGATCCTCCTGAGCTTCTAAACTCCGTCTAATATTTCGCACATCCACCCCTGTAGCATCCTCTATAAATGATAAAGATAATTTATGTGCTTTCCTGTTAAATCCATAGGTATATCGCCATACAACGAATAGGATGCGGTACTGTGTCGGACTTAGTTTTATCCGACACATATGATCTAGTATTTCATTTGATATTTTTGTGTAACCATTTTCAATCTGTGGATTAGCCATAGCTAAATCCCATCACTTTTGACAATTATCGAATATATACTTTCTGTGATTACACGTGGCTCCTTTACTATTTCAGATCCAGTAAAACGTAATACAAAATAACCTTGTTCGGTGAGAAATCTATCTCTTTTTTTGTCATGTGCTGCCTGTTCTTTGGTTTTTTCATGAAAATCATGACCATCACATTCAATAATTATCTCTAGTTTTTCATCAAAGCTATTTATATATTGAAAATAAAAATCTACAGTATATTTACCTATTCTTTTTTGAGTTTCTAACTTTGCTTTGTTTAAACTAATTTCACCTTGGAATTCATCTACTAATTCAATCATTGCAATTCGTTCAATTGGTGAAGGAATATTTTCTTCGTAATACTTGAAAGTAGCTTCATATAAATCAATTTTGTTTTTTAAAAAGCACTTTTTATAATCATTCCAATCTCTTGGCATCGTACCTACCTCCATGTGATTTTCTTTCAATCTCATTAAACCAAAAAACAATCATCTATATGTGATTAGGTACATTTTGCTGTGGATAACTTTCTCTTAAACTCTTGAATATAAAAACCTACCATCCATTTAATTAGAAACGTTGGATTATGCATAATGCCCTCCTCAAACTCAAATCAAATACCTTAATCTATAACCTTCAAACCATCTTCTACCTTCTTTACATGTATGTGCCCAACTATGGCAGCCTCTACATACACATACACCGTTATCAACC
>NZ_SIJB01000072.1 GCF_009910845.1 Chengkuizengella marina
TAATAAAACAGACTGGAGCAACTATGATGAAACAAATGATTACTCCTTTGATGCAAATATAACTGCATTCACCGATTGGAACAAAGTTACGTTATATCATAATGGACAATTAGTATGGGGAATTGAACCTTAAACTTAAAGGGTGTGGTAGTACACCCTAAAAATTTTTAAATAAAGGGTAATGTTAATTGTTTTCTATTAAAAATTCGTTTAAAGAAAGGAGGTTTCTGTGAAGGGACATAGAATATTACTGAACTCTTTCATAGAAGAATAAAGTGTTATATATTAAAAAAATTTTATAATAACGACTGAAATCTTTTATGTTCTTAATCACAGAAATTGATATGAGGAAAAAGCTATTTATTATTTTTATTGGAATCATACTTGTAGTATCTTCATACAGTGTGCCAATTTCAATAGCGGACTTTGATACTGGGAACGTACGTATCAATCAGATCGGTTATTTACAAAATGCAGATAAAGTTGCCACGATTATCAATAACTCCACATCGCCTCTCAATTGGGAATTAAGAGAATTGGGAAGCGGCAATGTTGTTTCTAGCGGTTTATCTTCAGTTTATGGAAATGATCAAGCATCAGGTGATTTTTTACATCATGCAGATTTTTCATCCGTAACGGCATCAGGAAATTACACGTTATGGGTAAATGGTGAAGGGGAAAGTGTCCCTTTTAAAATTGGTTCAGATTTATATCCTAATCTTGCAAAGGAAGCAATGGAATATTTTTATTTTCATAGAATGGGTACGGATATAGAAGCTCAATATTTAACGAATCCTACTTTTGCCCATAGTGCATTGCATCCTGGTGACAATAGCATTAGTTGTTACAATGATTGGTGTAATGGAGATGTATTAAATGTGCAATATTCATGGGCTGATGCGGGTGATTTTGGCATTTATTCTGTTAACCAAGCCATATCTGCATGGACTTTATTAAATTTATTAGAACGTTATCCATCTGCTTTTCCAGATGGCTCACTAAACATTCCTGAAAACGGGAATGGTATCCCTGATATATTAGATGAAGTGAATTTTGGTTCAACATTTATGAAGGGAATGCTTCCTCCTTCAGGTGGATTAGCTTCTCATAAAGTTCATAATAACAATTGGAGTGCATTCCCATTAACCAATATTGCTGGAGAAAATGGGGAAGCAAGATTCGCACAACCTCCTTCTACAAATGCTACTTATGCTGTTGCTAGAAATCTTGCCCATTTAGCTAGATTACTAGATGATTATGATCCTGTGTATGCTTCAGAATTATGGAATATTGCAGAGGATGCATGGGTAAGAGCAGAAGCAAATCCAAATGTGGATTATACAGATAGTACAGGTGATGCTACAGGTGGCGGTGATTATGGAGATACAAAAAATAGTGATGATCAATATACAGCTGCTGTTGAATTGTATTTAACTGCCTATGCTCTGAATGACAGTGATGAGCAAGTCTATCAATCAGCTGTTATGAATTCACAACATTATAAAGAGGTAAGTCATTTTGATTGGGCTGAAGTAACGGGTGCGGGCTCATTATCCCTATTAACAGCTAACAATGATCTACCAACACAAGACATTATAGATATGGAAAATAATCTTTTAACACATGTAAATAACAATGTTATCAATGTTTTAAATACAGAAGGTTATCCAGTGCCTCTTTCTGGAAGTGAAACTTATCCGTGGGGTTCTAACTCATTTATTGTAAACTCAATGATATTTATGGCATTTGCTTATGACATTAGTGGGGATATCAATTATTTAAAAGGTATTCATAAAACGATGGATTATCTTATGGGTAACAATGCAATGAAACTATCATATATTACAGGTTATGGTGAGTTTTATGAAACAGATACACATGATCGTTGGGCTTGGGGGAAATATCAAGGTGGTACACCATATCCTAAAGGATGGCTCTCAGGAGGTCCTAACAATGATAACTCAAATGATCCAGCGACACCACAAGGACAGCCTGCTGCTAAATCTTATGCAGATAAAGATACTGCCCCTAGTGCATGGGCATCTAAAGAAAATACGATTAACTGGAACGCACCGCTAGTATGGATTTCTCAATATATAAATGATACTCAGGATGATTTAAGTGAACCTGATGTTCCAACTGTACCGAATGTCCCAACTTCATTAAGTGCTTCAGCTGGAAACGGTGAAGTATCAATAAGTTGGAACAGTGTGTCTGATGCAGATAGTTATTCAGTGAAACGAGCAACTGCTTCAGGCGGTCCATATAATACGATTGAAAATAATGTTGAAGGAACGTCGTATACAGATGTGGGATTAACCAATGGCACAACGTACTATTATGTCGTAAGTGCTGTCAATGAAGTTGGAGAATCTACTAATTCAAATCAAGTTGCAGCAATTCCAGAAGACCAAGGGGATATGTCTCAGAATGAAGCTCGATTTTTAACAATGTATGAACAAATTAAAGATCCTAACAATGGGTACTTTTCACCTGAGGGAATTCCGTACCATTCCATTGAAACATTATTAAGTGAAGCGCCGGATTATGGTCACATGACAACCTCTGAAGCTTACAGCTATTGGTTATGGTTAGAAACATTATATGGTTATTTTACGGGAAATTGGACACCACTAGAGGATGCTTGGGACAATTTAGAAACGTATATTTTACCTATTAACGAAGGAGACGGTGTAGAAGAGCAGCCGACGATGAGCTATTATAATCCAGCTAGTACTGCCACCTATGCTCCTGAACATCCGTATCCAGACATGTATCCAAGTATGTTAGGGAATTCTGTACAAGCCGGTTCTGATCCACTAGATGCGGAATTAACAGCAACTTATGGAGATAATGAAACTTATTTGATGCACTGGTTAATTGATGTGGATGATTGGTACGGGTACGGCAATACTTTGAACCCTTCTCATACGGCAACTTATGTAAATACGTTCCAAAGAGGTGAACAAGAGTCAGTATGGGAGGCAATTACCCATCCTTCCCAAGATGATTTTTCGTTTGGTAAAACAGGTGAAGGGTTTGTTTCTTTATATGTCGCAGAAGGTGCAGCACCTGCTCCACAGTGGAGATATACAGCGGCAACAGATGCTGATGCTCGTGCGGTTCAAGTTATGTATTGGGCACAACAAATGGGTTATAACAATCCAACGTATTTAGATAAAGCGAAAAAGATGGGCGATTATTTACGCTATGGTATGTATGATAAATACTTCCAAGAAATCGGTAGTGCTTCTGATGGAACTCCAACACCTGGAACGGGTAAAAATGCCAGCCATTATTTAATGTCATGGTACACTGCGTGGGGTGGAGGACTTGGTGATATGGGTTCAGGAAACTGGGCATGGAGAATAGGTTCAAGTCATGCACACCAAGCGTATCAAAATACGGTAGCAGCTTATGCATTATCTCAAGGTGGTTTAATTCCTGAATCAGCGACAGCACAAGAAGATTGGCAATTATCTTTGGAAAGACAATTAGAATTTTATACTTGGTTGTTATCTGCTGAAGGTGGTGTAGGAGGAGGAGCTACAAATAGTGTTGGTGGAGATTATTCCAGTTACCCTGTAGGGATAAGTACATTTTATGATTTAGCCTACGATGAAGATCCTGTATATCACGATCCTCCATCAAATACGTGGTTTGGATTCCAAACATGGCCTTTAGAAAGAGTAGCTGAATATTATTACATTTTGGCTTCCAACGGTGATACGAGTACAACGAACTTCCAAATGGCTAAAGAAGTGATTAATAAATGGATTGATTGGTCTATCGATTACACGTTTGTGAATGAAAAACCTTTGACAGACAGTGATGGTTATTTCTTAGACAGTAATGGTGATCAAATTTTAGGTGGCTTAGATCCAGATGTTGCCACTGAGCCTGATCCAGGTCAATTTTATATCCTGGGTGGTCAGGAATGGAGCGGTCAACCAGATACATGGAACGGTTATGAAAACTTTACTGGAAACCCGAATTATCATGTTATTGCGAAAAATGCTAGTCAGGACGTTGGGGTACTAGGAAACTATATCAAGGCACTTACGTTTTATGCAGCAGGAACAAAAGCTGAAACTGGGGATTTCACGGCTCTAGGAAATCAAGCTAAGGATATGGCTGAACAATTACTAAATATAGCTTGGAATTTTAATGATGGTATAGGTATAGTAACAGAAGAGCAAAGAGCAGATTATTATCGTTATTTTGAAAAAGAAATTTATTTTCCTGATGGATGGACTGGAACCTTTGGGCAAGGCAATACAATTCCAGGAACAGGCGGAATTCCTTCAGACCCAAGTAAAGGCGGAGATGGAGTATATATTAGTCATCACGAACTGAGACCGGAAATTAAAAATGATCCTAATTGGTCTTATTTAGAAGACTTATACAATACATCATGGAATGCAGTAACGGAAACGTGGGACAATGGAACACCTACATTTAAATATCACAGATTCTGGTCACAAGTAGATATGGCAACAGCCTATGCAGAGTTTGACAGAATAATTGGGGATACAACACCAACTGCACCAAGTGCTCCTACCGGGGTTACTGCCCTTCCAGATGATGGAGAAGTAAATCTAAGCTGGAATAATGTCTTTAATGCGGACAATTATATTGTCAAACGTTCAGCTAACTCAGGAGGACCATATACAACGATAGCAAACAATGTAACACTTACAAGTTATATTGATTCTACAGTAACCAACGGTACAACGTATTATTATGTCGTT
>NZ_SIJB01000073.1 GCF_009910845.1 Chengkuizengella marina
TATCCAAAGCAAAAATCAGTGTATGCACTATTTGAAGAACAGGTTGAAAGAACTCCTGATCAAACTGCTGTAGTCTTTGGTGATCTAAAGTTATCTTATGCCGAACTTAATGCTAAAGCGAATCAAATGGCTTGGGTATTGAAACGAAATGATGTCCAAACAAATACTAGGGTAGGCCTCATGGTAGAGCGATCCTTGGATATGGTGATTGGGATATTAGGGATTATAAAAGCTGGGGCTGCTTATGTTCCGATCGATCCAGATTACCCACAGGAACGCATTCAATATTTGTTGCAAAATTCAAATACTTCCGTATTGCTTACGCAACACCATTTGCGATCTAATCTAATGGATGTTCAATCGATGATTATATGTATTGAAGATGTATTAAAACAACAAGATGTACCCACTCACAATTTGAAAATACCTTACGATCCTGAACAGCTGATTTATGTATTGTACACGTCAGGTTCAACAGGGAATCCCAAAGGGGTCATGGTTAAGTCTCATGCCTTTGTGAATTTACTTCATTGGTATACATCAGAATTTGAGATGAATGAACAAGATAAGTTATTGCTCATGGCCCCCTCTAGTTTTGATTTGGCGCAAAAAAATGTGTTCAGTACCTTGATAAGGGGAGGGCAATTGCATGTATATGCCCCAGGATTGTATGACTACAACTTGATGTCGAATGTTATGAATCGAAATGGAATTACTCTCATTAATTGTGCTCCAAGTGCTTTTTACCCTTTGATCGATTTAAATCATGATTCAAAGTTTGAACGTTTACAAAGTTTAAGAATGGTATTTTTGGGCGGAGAGCCGATCAACATGAATAAATTGAAGCCGTGGTTATTATCCAATGAAGATGTTGAGTTGGTGAATACTTACGGACCGACGGAATGTACAGATGTATCGTCTTTTTATCGAGTTCAAAAACAAGATTATATGAAAACCAATGTACCTATCGGAAAAGCCATTTATAATACAGAGCTATATGTCATGGATAAAGATTTAACGCTCATGCCTATTGGTGCACCTGGAGAATTATGCATTGGAGGGACAGGATTAGCTAAAGGATATTATGATGCAGATGAAAGGACAGCAGAAAAATTCGTAACGAATCCGTATAAAACAGGGGAAAAGATCTACCGTACGGGAGATATAGTGAAGTGGTTACCTGATGGAAATCTTGAATATTTAGGCCGCATAGATCATCAAGTGAAGATCAGAGGTTTGCGAATGGAGTTAGGTGAAATTGAAAGTGAGCTCTTAAATCATCCAGAGGTAGAGGAAACGGTGTTAACTGTACATGAAGATGGAGCAGGGGATAAGATATTATGTGCTTACATGGTATGTTCAGATCAATTAGACCAATCGGCTATCCGAGTTTATTTATCTCAACGCTTACCATCTTATATGATACCAAGTCTTTTTATTCCTTTGGAAAAAATGCCATTAACACCGAATGGGAAGATAGATCGAAAGACGTTACCTAAACCAGA
>NZ_SIJB01000074.1 GCF_009910845.1 Chengkuizengella marina
TTTCAGTTTTGAGAGTGCAAGCTCTCAAGTAAGATATGTTCCTTGAAAACTAGATAGCGAAAGCAAAGAAACATTAGCAAATGGAATTCTCGAATTGAAATTCAATGCTTTAAAATGAGTGATCATTTAAAAGCGAACTTAATGGTTAAGCTATTAAGAGCACACGGAGGATGCCTAGGCGCTAGGAGCCGAAGAAGGACGTGGCGAACAACGAAATGCCTCGGGGAGTCGTAAGCAGACCTCGATCCGGGGATGTCCGAATGGGGGAACCCACGTACTGTAATAGGTACGTACCCTAGACTGAATACATAGGTCTAGTGGAGGCAGACCAGGGGAACTGAAACATCTAAGTACCCTGAGGAAGAGAAAACAAAAGTGATTCCGTCAGTAGCGGCGAGCGAACGCGGATTAGCCCAAACCAACAGGCTTGCCTGTTGGGGTTGTGGGACACTCCACATGGAGTTACAAAAGAATGGTTTAGGCGAAGGGTCTGGAAAGGCCAACCAAAGAAGGTAAAAGTCCTGTAGCTAAAAAATCATTCTCTCCGGAGTGGATCCCGAGTAGTGCGGGGCACGTGAAACCCCGTATGAATCTGGCAGGACCATCTGCCAAGGCTAAATACTCCCTAGCGACCGATAGTGAAGCAGTACCGTGAGGGAAAGGTGAAAAGGACCCCGGGAGGGGAGTGAAATAGAACCTGAAACCGTGTGCTTACAAGAAGTCAGAGCCCGTTTAATGGGTGATGGCGTGCCTTTTGTAGAATGAACCGGCGAGTTACGTTAGCATGCAAGGTTAAAGTGAAGAGCTGGAGCCGCAGCGAAAGCGAGTCTGAATAGGGCGATTGTAGTATGTTGACGTAGACCCGAAACCGTGTGATCTACCCCTGTCCAGGGTGAAGGTGAGGTAACACTCACTGGAGGCCCGAACCCACTTATGTTGAAAAATGAGGGGATGAGGTGGGGGTAGCGGAGAAATTCCAATCGAACTCGGAAATAGCTGGTTCTCCCCGAAATAGCTTTAGGGCTAGCCTTGGGGGTGAGTCGTGGAGGTAGAGCACTGATTGGGTGCGGGGCCCGTCAAGGGTTACCAAGCTCAGTCAAACTCCGAATGCCATAGACTTTAAACCCCAGGAGTCAGACGGTGAGTGCTAAGATCCATCGTCAAAAGGGAAACAGCCCAGACCATCAGCTAAGGTCCCCAAGTGTGTGTTAAGTGGGAAAGGATGTGGAGTTGCACAGACAACCAGGATGTTGGCTTAGAAGCAGCCACCATTGAAAGAGTGCGTAATAGCTCACTGGTCGAGTGACTCTGCGCCGAAAATGTAACGGGGCTAAACACACCACCGAAGCTATGGCTTGATACTTAGGTATCAGGGGTAGGGGAGCGTTGTGTACGGATAGAAGGTATACCG
>NZ_SIJB01000075.1 GCF_009910845.1 Chengkuizengella marina
TAAAATGGTACCTGTAGTTAGGACACTTGAAAAAGAGTGTTTTATCTACAGGTATTTTTTTATATACTTAAATTTCACAATACGGGGATTAGGAGAACATCATGAGTAAAATAACATTTTCAGCTAAAGAGATAGAAGCACTTCAAAAGAATCCAAATGTACAACGCGTCAGTGAGAAATCCATTACCTACACGGATGATTTCAAGAATAGATTTATGGATGAGTATCTAGCTGGTAAACTACCTCGACAAATCTTTATAGAGAGTGGATTCGATGAGGAAGTTATAGGGATAAAACGAATTGAACAATCCGCTTGTAGGTGGAAGAAAGCTTATGAAACAAAAGGGTTAATAGGGCTTACAGATACAAGGAAAACGGAATCTGGCAGAACCTTAAAACGGGAGCTTACACCTTCTGAAGTGATCGAGAGGCAGAATGCACGAATCAAGCTTTTGGAAGAGCAGGTGGAGCTGTTAAAAAAGCTAGAAGTGACAGAAAGGAGGCTGTTAAACACAAGAGAAAATCTAAGTCCAAGTGAGGCATTTCAATTGATTCAAGAGACAATCGAACAAAACGGTTTTAAAGGGATGACTAGATACTTTTGTGATCTTTTGGAGGTTTCACGTTCTGGGTATTACAGCTACTTGAAGGCATCTGCCATTCGGGAGATCAGGGAGCAGCAAGATCTAAAAGTGAAGAGAATCATCTTAGAAACTTTTAACCGAAGGGGTTATAAGAAAGGTTCACGTTCCATTAAGATGATCTTAGAGAATGAGTATGATCTTATTCTTAGTCGTAAAAAGATACAGAGGATCATGAAGAAATACGGAATTGTCTGTCCTCACAGAAAACCGAATCCTTATAAACAAATCGCAAAGGCGACAAAGGAACACCAGGTCGTCCCAAACAAATTAAACAGGGAATTCAAGCAAGGAGTTCCAGGAAAAGTGTTATTAACGGATATCACTTATTTGCCATATAACGGTAATCAAATGGCTTATTTGTCAACCATAAAAGACGGGTCTAGCAACGAACTTTTGGCTTACCATGTATCTGAGCGAATTACATTGGACATTGCAATCCAGACGATCCATAAATTGATGAACAATAAGAAGGTCACTCTTGATACAGATGCTTTCATCCACTCGGACCAGGGAAGCCACTACACAAGCCCCCGCTACCAAAAGCTTTTAAAGGAGTATGGCTTGGACCAGTCTATGTCACGAAGAGGAAACTGTTGGGACAACGCCCCTCAAGAATCATTTTTTGGGCACTTAAAGGATGAGGTAGATTATAAATCAGCCAAAACACTAAAGGAATTAAAATCAAAAATAAAACATTACATGACTTACTATAACAATTACCGTTATCAGTGGAATCTAAAAAAGATGACCCCTATTCAATATAGGAATCATCTTTTATCTGCATAATCTCTTTTTTTATAAGTGTCCTTGACATGGGTGCCAGTTTA
>NZ_SIJB01000076.1 GCF_009910845.1 Chengkuizengella marina
CTCAACAAGTCACTCACTTATATCTACCAAAAGACATAAAAAATACGCCTAGTTGGCGTTATTCTTGAACTGGTGTTCCATCCGTATTTAAAGATAATGCTGTAAGTTCTTCTTCTACTTTTGATTGTAAAATCGATGGGACTTGTTCAAAAGTTCTACGTCCGTATATAATGAGAGCCACATAAATATCAACCATGTTTACACCCCCTCTCATACGAAGTATGAATAAGACTATATTAATCAGCATTGTTATCTTCATCCAATTTAGTTTGTACTTCTGCTCTTAAATGTTCTGGTACATCATTAATGGTTCTACGCCCTTCTTTTACTAGTTTAAGATAAATATCAATCCACATTATCCCCCACCCCCTAACGCTAAGACTTGCTCATATACTGTTGCTAAAGCATCCATTGTGTCTAACAAATCGGATTTTAATAATATGTTTTCCTCGTAAATTTCAGCAGCAGCTTCCATGATCATGAGGTTATCCTCTTGTAATATTTCAACCTCTGATTTAGGAACTTTTGGTGCATGGATGATGTCATCATAAGTAAATAAAGAAGGTTTATCCTCAAACTTAACCGTTTTGATCTGCTCAATATCTTCAAGAGCTGACTCAAGTTGTTCTGTCCATCGTTCATCATCTTCTATGATTTCTAGTGGCTCCTGATCTTCATAGGCAATCACCGTTTCAGTGACTTCCTTGAAATACAATGGATTTCCGTCTACATCTTCCTTTTGTATCTCAACCTGTTCTACGGTGTAGCAATCTTGCATTTGACCTGTCCCTACTTGCCCCCAATATAAGAAGTTTCCACCTTCATCGACTTTGTGAACATCGTTATAAACTTCGTTTTCTTCATCCCAGACCTTTTCTATCACTGGTTCATCTGTAACCTCTGTTGTTTCCCCTCTGATAGTAGGTTCATATTGTTTATGTGAGCCATCCTCATTTAATATAGGTACTTGTTTTGGAACGGTTATCATCACAGAACTTTCTGTAACTTCT
>NZ_SIJB01000077.1 GCF_009910845.1 Chengkuizengella marina
AAAGACGTTACCTAAACCAGATTTGAATCAATCTTCAGGCGTGAAGTATATGGCGCCAAGAGATGAAATGGAGAATCAATTAGTCACTATATGGGGGCAAGTACTGGATATAGACAAGATAGGCATTCAAGATCATTTTTTTGAACTCGGTGGCCATTCCTTAAAAGCCATGTATTTAGCATCAAAGATACAGAAAGAAATGGAAATCTCAATCTCATTAAAAGATATTTTTTCCTATCCAACAATAGAACAGTTGGCAGATAGAATGCAACAATTAGACAAAAGTCAATTTTTATTTATACCTCAAGTGGAGGAAAGAGAAATTTATCCTGCATCTTCAGCACAAAAAAGGTTGTATGTATTACAGCAATTAGAAGGCGCAAAAGTCAGCTATAACATGCCTGCTGTGATGACGATCAAAGGGGGTTTGAATCGGACACGTTTTAAAAGGGCAATCAAAAGTCTGATGGCTCGCCATGAAAGCTTGCGAACTTCGTTTGAAATGGTCGAAGGAGAGCTCGTTCAGCGTGTTCATGAGGTGTTACCATTTGAGATACGCTACCAAAATGCAGAGAAGCAAGAAGTAGAGAATCTCGTTTCCAAGTTCGTTAAACCGTTTGATTTACATGAGGCACCATTATTCAGAGTGAGTCTGATTGAAGTCGATTCACAAGAGTATATTTTCCTATTTGATATGCATCATGTGATCTCAGATGGGGTCTCTATGAATATATTGGTTGAAGATTTTATGCAGCTTTATGAAGGCAAAGATCTCCCTAAACTCCGAGTTCAATATAAAGATGTTGCTATCTGGCAGGAAGGGCAACGAGCAACAGAAGTGATACAGAAACAGGAGCAATATTGGTTAGATCAATTTGCAGATGAAATCCCTGTGTTGAATCTACCTACGGATTATGCTAGACCTTCCGTGCAGAGTTTTGATGGAGAAACGATGGATTTTCATTGGGATAAGGTATTGACTGCAAAGCTCCATCAGTTGGTTAAAGAAACCAATACCACTCTTTATATGGTGATGCTATCCGCATACACGATTTTATTATCTAAATATACAGGTCAGGAAGATATTATCGTAGGGTCCCCAGTTTCGGGTAGGAACCATGCAGATACAGAAGGTATTGTAGGGGTTTTTGTGAATACGTTAGCTATGCGCAATACACCAGTGAGAAACAAAACATTTACCACTTTTTTAGCAGAAGTGAAGGAACAAACATTAAAAGCGATGGAAAATGAAAATTATCCGTTAGAAGATTTAATAGAGAAGTTAGATTTAGAACGAGATATGAGTAGAAATCCATTGTTTAGTGTTTTATTTAATATGTTAAACATAGAGATGCAGGAAATAGAGTTACAAGAGTTAAACATTCAACCATATCCAATAAAAAATGACATTTCAAAATTTGATCTTACGTTAACAGTGATTGAAGATTCCGATAAACTCTATTTAAGTTTAGAGTATGCAACGAAACTATTTAAAAGAGAAACTATTGAGCGTATGATTATGCATCTAAGGACATTGGCTGAACAAATCATAGAAGATCCAGAAACGACCATTGCCGATATGGAGATTGTAACGGAGAAAGAAGTTCATATTTTCACAGGATTTAATGAAACAACAATCAACTATCCAAAGCAAAAATCAGTG
>NZ_SIJB01000078.1 GCF_009910845.1 Chengkuizengella marina
AAAAGATGAAGTGGTAGGTCTTTTAGCGGAGCGTTCTTTGGAGATGGTCATCGGAATATTAGGCATCTTAAAAGCAGGAGGAGCTTTTTTAGCGATTGATCCCTATTACCCAGAAGACAGAAAAAATTATATGTTACAAAATAGTCAACTAAATATTTTATTGACTGACAAAAAATGGTTTTCAGATCAGATATTTTTTGAGGGTCATATCCTCAATTTAAACGATCCTACTATCTATATAAGAGAAGCTAAGAACTTAGCAATACCCTCTAATGGATCTGATTTAAGTTATATTATATATACTTCAGGTTCAACAGGTCAGCCAAAAGGGATCATGGTGGAACACAGGACATTAGTGAATCTAGTTTACTATCAGCAAGATCACACCCTCATTCCATTTAATGGAAATATTTTACAGTATGCTTCGTCAAGTTTTGATGTGAGTTATCAAGAGATATTCTCAACCTTATTAATAGGCGGAAAATTATATATTGTAGAAGAGGAAGTAAAAAAAGAACCAGAAATGTTATTTAACTTTATCGATCAGAAACAAATAGATGTCATATTTATGCCAACAGCCTTACTGAAGTTTATTTCTACAGATGATAATCTACTAGCTCAATTCCCTACGTGTGTTTCGCACATCATTACCGCAGGGGAGCAATTATTTATATCCAATGAATTTAAAGCATATTTAAAAGAGCATTCTCTTGTTGTTCATAATCATTATGGTCCTTCTGAAGCACATGTAGTGACAGCTTATTCAATCAATGGTGAAAATGTTTCATCTGTACCACCAATCGGAAAAGGAATATCCAACACAGAATTGATGATTATGGATCAATATCATAATCTTCAACCGATTGGGGTCTCGGGAGAACTCTATATAGCAAGTGACATTTTAGCCAGAGGGTATTTGAATCGATATGACCTTACTGCTGAAAAGTTTTTAGTACATCCTTATAAATCAGGAAAGAAAATGTATAAAACTGGGGATCTAGCGAGATGGTTGCCAGATGGTAATATTGAATATATTGGGCGAGTCGATCATCAGGTAAAAGTGCGGGGTTATCGTGTAGAGTTAGGAGAAATTGAAGCTCAACTCTTAAGCCATGAGCAAATCAAAGAAGTGATTGTTATTGTAAAAGAAGAGCGGAATCAGGGAAGTAAATATTTGTGTGGATATTATGTTGCTTTAGACGAATTAAAACCAAAAGATGTGAGAGATTTCTTGTCAGTATCTTTACCAGAATATATGGTTCCGTCATTTCTGATTCCATTAGAAGTTATGCCACTGACACGAAATGGGAAAATAGATAGACAAGCCTTGCCTGAACCAGAAGGGAATCATTCAGGTGTGCAATACCTTCCACCAAGAACCAAAATAGAAAAACAACTTGTTGGTTTATGGAAAGAAGTGTTGGGAATT
>NZ_SIJB01000079.1 GCF_009910845.1 Chengkuizengella marina
AATTTACCAACATTATCAATTACATCTCATAATAACGATGAAATCGTTTCAAATAATAGCTTAGAACTTACTTGGAACTACAGTGATCTTGATGATCAAGAACAGTCAGCCTATCAAGTTATCGGTTCCCAAGATAACTGGGAATCCTGGTCATATAACTCTGAAGAGGTTGTGTCATCTAGTAAAACACATACGACACCACAACTAGCTGGAGGAGATTGGGATTTTGCAATCAAAGTTTGGGATGGTGTGGAATGGTCAGAAGAAGTTTATTTGAACAATATTCAATTACCAATCTCTTACGAACCAAATGATGATTTTAATACAGCGTATCAAATTGTTTATGACAACAATTATAGTTCAATTATTAATTCAATTAATGATGTAGATTTCTTTAAAATTGTACCAAATCAATCAGGAATTCATTACTTATCACTTCAAGTACCTGTTGGCGTAGATTACGATTTTTATATATATAACATGAATATGGATTTGGTTACTGAGGCTACATTAAGTAATGATGAGTATTTTTTAGCGGAAAGTGATCAAAACTACTATATTAAAATTTTTAGTAGTGATGGTAGTTTTTCAGAGGAACCCTATTCTTTTATAGTAAATCCTTTGGAGCTAAACATTGAAACACAATACCAATACGATGAAAATGGAAATTTAATCAATAAGCAAAAAATGATAAAAAATTAACCTTAACAAAATTATTCTATAAAAAAAGGAGAAGGATATAGGATGAAAAAGCAGAAAAAATGGATACAATTTGGGTTAATATTGATCATGTTTTTTACGATCATCCCATTACCTAGCATACAAACATATACTGAAGCAAACGAAACTGAATTATGGACAGAAGTAAGTAGTATGAATCATAAAAGAACTAGTTTTCAAAGTGAAATGGTTGATGGGAAGATTTATGTAATGGGTGGGCATAATTTAGATGATGGAATAAGGTATTCTAGTTGTGAAGTCTATGATCCGTTAACAAACACCTGGATAGAATTAAGCAATATGAATCAATCTAGGTCAAACTTTATAAGTGAAGTGGTAGATGGAAAAATTTATGTAATGGGTGGTTTAATAAGTGATGATTTGAGAAACTTCAATATTAAAACTAATTCGGTTGAAGTTTATGATCCCTTAAGTAATAGCTGGACACAACTTAGTAATATGAAAGATGAAAGAACGGGCTCTAAAACTGAAGTAATAGATGGGAAGATATATGTATTAGGTGGAGATAGTGATGGGAACAGCGCTGAAGTTTATGATCCCTTAACGAATATATGGTCAGAAATGAGTAATATGAATTTAAACGTAATTTATACGAGTCACGTGATCAACGGGAAAATTTATGTTTTAGGATATGATAATTCTAATGCTGAGCCCATTACAACACTTGGAGAATATAATCCAAGGACTGATACATGGACTTCACTTAGAGCTTTGAATGAAACCAGAGGATGGTTTCAAAGCGAAGTGATAGATGGAAAAATTTATGTAATGGGAGGATATAAGTATTTAAATGAACATTCAGCTAGTGATTCTTTAAATAGTGTAGAAGTTTATGATCCATTGACGAATACCTGGACAGAGTTAAGTAGTATGAATTTTAGAAGGTCATCTTTCCAAAGTCAAATGATAAATGGAAAAATCTTTGTAATGGGAGGCTTTGATTATAATTCAGGTTCATATTTAAATGATGTAGAAATGTATAACCCTGT
This sequence comes from Chengkuizengella marina, assembly GCF_009910845.1. Taxonomy (GTDB): domain Bacteria; phylum Bacillota; class Bacilli; order Paenibacillales; family KCTC-33759; genus Chengkuizengella; species Chengkuizengella marina. The sequence continues at coordinate 1,731 of NZ_SIJB01000079.1, forward strand.
AACAAATACGTGGATGGAAATGCCTAGTTTAATTTTTGATAGATATATATCTCAGAGTCATACTTTAAACGGATCCATTTATATAATAGGAGGGAGAGATTTTGAAGGTAGTGTGGAAAAAATCGACATCTTACCTCATACTCCTCAAAACGTGAAAGCACAAATTAATAATGCACAAATTCAATTGACATGGGATGTAGTTAATAATGCCGATGAATATATAGTTAAAAGATCAAATAGTAAGGATGGTCCCTATGAAATCATTGCTGACAACGTGGTAGAAAACTCATATGTAGATCAAAATGTAGAAACAGGTACTACATATTTTTATATTATATCTGCTGTTAACCAAATAGGTGAGGGTGAAAATTCAAATGAAGTAACGGTTCTTAATTATGTGCCAAATACTATTTCACCAGGATTAATAGATGAAGAAGAGTTAGTAGAGGGTACATCTTTAACATTTAATTGGCACCCTATGGATACACAAAATGCATTTCAAATACAAATAGATAACCCTTCAAATGAAGTGGTTTTTACTTCAGAATGGATAAATGCAGAGAACTCTTCTTATTATTTACCTGAAAATGTTTTGAACAGAGGAAATGTTTATGGATGGAAAGTACGAATCGAGGATAAATTTAGTGGAACTTCACCTTATTCTGATCCACGATATATAAAAATAAATAGTTTACCTGAACTAATGATCACTTCTCATAGTGATAATGAACAAGTTACAAATAACAGCGTAAGATTGGCTTGGAACTACAGTGATTTAGATAATCAAGAACAGTTAGCCTATCAAGTCATTGGTTCCCAAGATAACTGGGAATCCTGGTCATATAATAGTAACGAGATAGCTTCTTTAGATAAAACACATACCACTCCATCATTAGGAAATGGAGAATGGGACTTTGGTATACGAGTGAATGATGGAATAGAATGGTCTGATTGGGTTTATTTGAATAATATCCTATTACCTAGTTCTTATGAGCCTAACGACGACTTTACTACTGCATTTCCTTTTACATATTCTAGTACGTATAGTACAACCATTTCTTCAGATTTAGATGTGGATTTTTATCAATATACAGCTTCACAAACGGGTCTTGATGAATTAACACTTCAATCCACAATAGATAATTATTATGAAGTACATATCTTTGATGGAAATCAAAACTTAGTTGGGACAGGTGCTAGTTTAGCTGGTAAAGCCTACTATTTTGTTGAGGGTGGACAAACCTACTATATTAAAATTTTTAGTAGAGATGGTAGTTTCTCAGAGGAACCATACTCATTTACAGTAAATCCGTTGGAGCTAAACATTGAAACCCATTACCAATATGATGATAATGGAAATTTAAGAAATAAA
>NZ_SIJB01000008.1 GCF_009910845.1 Chengkuizengella marina
GCGAGTTTTTATTAAACATGAGGTTTATTCTAAACATTAAATTTCTTAGGAATCACTGAAGAGTGTAAGCCTTATTCAATAAAAGGTTTGCAAGTCATTAAAGGAGAAAGAAACTTTGAAAACAGTAGAAAAAACCATTTATAAATATGTTGAAAATATACAGAAGTTAAGAAGTATGATGAAACCATCTGTTGAGCAGGAGTCTGCGAATAAATTACTTCATTTAGTTCAAAAACTAGAAGCAAAAGATCTATATCTCACTTTTTGTGGTCATTTTTCCGCTGGAAAATCTAGTTTAATAAACAAGTTAAGTGGGCATGAAATTTTACCATCTAGCCCCATTCCAACGAGTGCAAATTTAGTTGCTATATCAAATGGTGATCCTAAAGTTAAAATTAAATATAGAAATGAACAAAAAACGAAGCAGAGTTTTCAAAACATACAGTTGGACCAATTACAGGAATTTAGTAAAAATGGTACAGAAATTGAATCAGTTGAAATTCAGTATCCAATCCCTATGCTTGAAGATCATGTTTACTTACTAGACACACCGGGAATTGATTCTACTGATAAAGCCCATTTATTATCTACAGAGTCGGCATTACACTTAGCAGACATTGTTTTTTATGTAATGGATTATAATCATGTCCAATCTGAGATTAATTTTGCTTTTGCTAAAAGATTACAAGAGCAAGGGAAGAAATTTGTTTTTATTGTAAATCAAATTGACAAACACCAGCACCAAGAATTATCTTTTTCTGACTTTAAACAAAGTGTAAATCAAGCCTTTTCTGATTGGGATATTCATCCTGAAGCATCATTTTTTATTTCTGTGAAACATGATGATTTTCCATTAAATGAATTTGAACAACTTAAGTGGTATTTAAATAGATTAACGGAGATACGTGATGACTTGATTATTTCTAATGTGGAAAAATCAATGCAGTTTCTTTTGAAAGAACACATAAAAGAGTATAAAGAACAGAATCAATTTAAAAGACAACAGCTGTCAGAAGACGAGAATGTAAACAGTGATATTCTCTTGGAGAAACTGTCCAGTCTTACAAATCAAAGAAAAGAAATTGAGCAATCTTCTAACACATATTTAGAACGATTAAAACGTGAGCTTAATGATATTTTACAAAATGCAAACATCATTCCAGCTGGAACAAGAGATTTAGCCCATGATTATTTACAAAGTCTACAACCTGGGTTTAAATTAGGTTTCTTTTCTACTAGAGGGAAAATCCAGGCAGAACAGGAAAGAAGGTTACATCACTTTTTTGAAGATTTTTCAGAGAAGGTACAAGCTCATATCACTTGGCATGTGAAGGATTTATTACGTAAATATCTAAATATGAATGGTTCAAATGATCAGACAAAATTAAAAGTTATGGAAAAAATCGAAGCGATGGATATAAAAATATCACCAGATTGGTTAGTAAAGCAGGTGAATACCGGGGCCGCATTTTCAAATGAATATACATTAAATTATTCCAAACATATTTCTCAGGAAATGAAAACAATTTATCGTAAAAAAACTATGGAAGTTGTACATCATTTAGTTGATATAGCTAAACAAACATATCATAAAAAGTTAAAACAAGTAAAACATGAAATGAATCAAATTGAACATGAATTGGTGAATTACAAACGATTGCAAGAGATTAACAAAGAAGAAGTGGACTATGAGCAGCAATTATTTTCTCTATTTCATTGGGTGAAGCAAGATATATGTTTGCCTAATTTAAAAGATTATACTTCAACATTTTCTTCGAATGTTACAAAAAAGATTGATAAGGTTTTAGAAAAAAAGATACTTGAATCAAATGAAATTGTTTTATCTAGTTCTAGCAATCAAAAAAATCTTATCTCAAATTTCTCTAAAAAGGACTACAAAGAAAAAATAAAAAATACAGTTAAAAAAATAAATACAACCTATGAAGTGATAAATGATTTCCCTGCAATGAATTCATTAAGTAAGTCATTACTAGAAAAATCTGATCGTTTAAATAATCGAAAATTTACAATTTCATTATTTGGTGCTTTTAGTGCTGGAAAATCTTCTTTCGCAAATGCCTTATTAGGTGAAAGATTACTTCCTGTTTCACCTAATCCTACAACAGCTACTGTAATCAAAATTATGCCGCCAGATCATGATTGGTTGCATGGTTTTGCTAAAGTGAAGTTGAAATCGCTAGAAGCTTTCAAAGACGAAGTTGAATATGCCGTGGATCAATTAGGGCTTCAAAAGATGACATTAGATCAATCATTTCAACAAATATTAAAATTAAAAGCAAGTTTAATTCATCCCAAGGCAAAACCACATTATGTTTTTTTAAAGGCTGCTGCACATGGATGGAATGAAATGCAATCAAACTTAGGCCTAGAAATGAAAGTGGATTTAGAAATTTTTCAAAGTTATGCAGCTGATGAGAATAAGTCGTGTTATGTTGAACATATTGAATTATATTACGCTTGTCCATTTACAAATTCAGGTATGATTCTTGTAGATACACCTGGGGCTGATTCGATAAATGCCAGACATACTGGTGTTGCATTTGACTATATTAAAAATGCGGATGTTATTCTTTTTGTAACATACTATAATCATGCATTTTCTAGAGCAGATCGTGAGTTTTTGCTTCAATTAGGGAGAGTAAAGGATCAATTTGAACTAGACAAAATGTTCTTTATTCTAAATGCAGCTGACTTGGCATCATCGGATCAAGAACTTAAGGATGTAACAGAACACATGATTCTTAATTTAGCTCAGCATGAAATTCGAAATCCAAGAATTTATCCAGTATCTAGTTTGAATGCTTTAGAAGGTAAACAATCAGGTGATGAACAAATAATGGTTCATTCAGGTATCGAGACGTTCGAATTAGATTTTATTAAGTTTACAAATGAAGAATTAACCGAAATGATCATCCAAGCTGCGAATAGTGAAATAAATAGAGCCAAAAACATATTAGAACAATGGAGAAATAATGCACTTGAAGAAGCAGAAATCAAGCAAAAAAAAGTTAAGCAATTAGGAGATTCTTTTATTGAATTAAATGATTGGTTGCATCATTTTGAACTTTCTGAATCTGAAGTAAACTTACTAATAAAAGAAATAAAAGAGCTTTTATATTATGTAAAACAACGAGTAACGTATCGTTTTGGTGAATTATATAATTTATCCTTTCATCCATCCGATTTTCAATTGACTCGTAAAATGGATGTAAAACAAGCATTAGCTTCAGCTTGGAATGAGTTAAATCGGTTATTGTCTATGAATTGCTCTCAAGAGGTCTTGGCCACGACGCTTAGAATAGAAAATACAATGAATCATCAGCTTAAAGAAATCAATAAGCAAATACTTCAACAAGTAGTTTCAAAGCTGTCTCAGTATGAAACAGAACCCCTTTCTTTTCAGAATTTTAAAGCTCCGTCCATTAAGGAGTCTTTGAATCATGCAGAGATTGACTTCACTTGGTTGATGAAACAATTTAAAAATCCTAAAGCTTTTTTTGAAGAGCAAGGAAAAGATAGACTTAAGTTAGAATTGGAAAAGAAAATGAATCCAGTGGTTGAATCATATATAGGAGAACACGAAGATTTGTTAATTCAACAAGTAATAGAAGAGATGAAAAACTGGATTAAACATTTGGTGAAAAAACATACTACGGATGTTCAAGAACATGTGGAAGGATTAACTTCTGCATTAGAGATGAAGTTAAATGTTGAAGAAATTGAAATGAAGATTAGTATGCTGAATAAGCCAGATACTTAAATTCTCCAATATTTATATTAATGATTAATCAATTTTGTTTCTCTTTCCCTTGTTATTTATATTTATTTTGTTTTGGTTCATTTGATTAGAGCGAATAGCATTACCATCATTTATAATGTTAATACCAGCTCCATCATTATTGCTAACTGTATTTTTATCAACTAAATTTCCATTCCCCTCAAGGCTAATCCCATGGTAATTGTTGTTGGTTAATATATTATGAAGCATGCGGCTTTTAGTTTCTTTTTCTTTTGAAGAAAAAACTTCGATCCCATTTTTTTTATTATATTTACATTCATTTCCTAACAATAATGAATTTGAGTCAACTTCAATTCCATCATCCTCATTTTGAATTGATTTATTCCAAAATAAAAAATTGAGATTTTTTTCAGAATCGAATCCATCTTCCCCATTCTTTGAAGATGTATTATATATAAATGCGTTACATTCATTATCTGATAAAAAACCATCAAAGCGATTGCCAGTTGAATTATTGTTTAATGCCAGATTATGTTTACCTTGAATATTTACTCCACAGTCTTTGTTACTGCTTAATGTACTTTTCATGATAAAGTTATGATTTCCAAGGACAAGTATCCCATCTCTTTCATTTTCTATGGATTCACATTGCAGAACAACATTGTGGTAAGCACCGTTTTCTATACACACTCCATCACGTTGATTTTTTGTAATTTTAAGCTGGTTTAGAATATTCTCATTTTGCTGAATAAAAACACCAAATCGACTGAAATTTTGAATTGTTATGTTTTCGATCGTAATGAAGTTAGAGGCTTGAATATTAAATCCATCCAGGTTTGATCCAAGATTTGTACCATCTAGGATGGTTTTCCCTATCCCAGCCCCAATGATCCGAATTTTATTTTTGCCCACGCCGATAATCACTGCTTCGTTAAAAAAACCAGCGGCAATAAAAATGGTATCACCTTCTTTTGCTGCATTGATAGCATCTGTAATTGAAGGTTCATCTCCTGGTACATGAATAATCATACTGGACCCTCCTCTTAATTATTAATTTATTATATTCAGAACGATCAAAAAGGTCTTTTTCTAATAAAAAATGGGTGTTTGAGCAGGTAAAGAGTTTTTTATTGGTTCGGATCTTAAAGAATTATTAACATACGTGGCAGGGTCATTCATTTGCAAATGGAATAAAGAATTAGTAAGATAAAATAACATACTTACTTACGTTTTTACATTGATTTAAGGAGGATGAACTTTGAGATCGTCACGTTTATTATGGTCTGTTATTTTAATAGTGGCTTTATTAACAACCTCAATTTTTATTTATGGATTTGTGAATGCAATTCAAACGGTGGTGTATCCAGATGGATCAAACTTAACAACACCTGATGAGGAGAGGATAGAAGATATAGCTCCATCTGATGATGACATTGTAATTTTATCTTTAGGTGACTCACTAACAGAAGGTACTGGGGATAGAAGTGAGAATGGATATGTGGGAGTAGTAAAAAATCTTTTAGAAAAAAATGAGGAAAAACCGGTCTTTCTTCATACTTTTGCAGTTGATGGTTATACAACATCTCAATTGTTAGATTTTATTTCTACACAAAATGGAACACGGACGTCTATCAAACAAGCCAATTTAATCTTAATGACAATTGGTGGGAATGATATGTTTTCACCTGGAGAAGAAATTATTATAGAAACTTCGCGTGAATATATGACTAATGCTCTTGAAAACTTAGATAAGATATTTGCAGAACTTCAATCTTTAAACCCAGAAGCAGATATTATTTATGTAGGATTATATAATCCTTTTACAGAGATTGACAAGGATGGTGAAATATCTTTATTTGTCCAGGAATGGAACAATGAAGTATTTAAAATCACTACGAAATATAAACAAGCATTGTTTATTCCTACCTTTGATTTATTTTATAAAAACACTAAAAACTATTTATCTTCAGATGTTTATCATCCAAACGAAGAAGGTTATAAAAGGATAGGAGAAAGAATTGTTAAAGCTCTTCAATAACATCTAAACTAATATATTTATAGTTCTAGCAACAATTACGTTTTGAGATACCCTTAAACTGGAGGTTGAATTTATGGGAACAAAGGGAGAAGTCCTCGTATTATCTGTAAAACATTTGAAGAAAAAAATAAGCAATAAGTGGATTATTAAAGATATTTCATTTGATATTTATGAAGGTCAAATATTTGGATTTTTAGGACCCAATGGTTCAGGAAAAACAACAACAATTAGAATGTTAGTAGATTTAATTCGTCCTACTGAAGGATCAATATATGTATGTGGAAAAAATGTACAAACTGAACACGATGAAGCTTTGAAAAATGTAGGTTGCATTGTTGAGAATCCAGAGTTGTATTCCTATTTAACAGGATGGGAAAATCTTGAGCATTTCGCGGCTATGCTGCCAAATATATCAAAGCAAAGAATTCAAGAAGTAGTTGAAATTGTTGGTATGGATCAACGTATTCATGACAAAGTAAAAACATATTCACTTGGCATGAGGCAAAGATTAGGTATAGCTCAAGCTTTACTAGGTAAACCAAGACTTCTTATATTAGATGAACCTACAAATGGACTAGATCCTCAAGGAATTAAAGAACTTCGAATTTTTATTCGAAATTTGGCTAAAGAAGGGTTGAGTCTTTTCATATCAAGTCATTTATTAAGTGAAATTCAACTGATGTGTGATCGAGTAGCGATTATTAGAAAGGGAGAAGTGATTTCGGTAGGAAATGTGGATGAACTTCTTGAGCAATCCACAAGTACAGTATTATGGGGAATATCTCCTGTTGAACAAGGAAAAGAGGTACTTCAATCATTTCAATCCATTGAACTAATACAACTTAACGATATGGAAATAGATTGTTCTCCAGCTTCACAAACCGTTGCAACGCAGATGAATCCAGATGAAGTCTCTAAAGTAAACGAACAGATGGTGAAGTCAGGTATACAAGTAACATCTATTGAAATAAAAAAACCATCCTTAGAAGATATGTTTTTAACATTAACGGAGGGGGAGAAAATTGACTAATATTTACCCATTAGTTCGTAACGAAGTATTGAAAATATGGAAGAAAAAAAGATTTTTTGTCATCGTGCTTATTTTAGCTGTACTCATCCCAATTTTTACTTATGCTCAATTACGTGTTGCTTTAAATGTGCAGAAACAAATGGGGACAGAGGACTGGCGAATTGTTGTTCAACAACAAATTCAAGATTATGAAAATCGTGTTAGCAGCCCAAGGATGCAAGAAGAATGGAAACGTTGGTATATCGTTGAAATTCAACGATTACAACTTCATTTGGATCAAAATATAGATCCAAAATCTCCAAATGGAGTGACATTTACGAATCAGTTTGTTGCAAATTCTGTCGGTTTGTTTTTACCCCTATTGGTACTTGTTATAGCGGCAGATTTAGTTGCAGGTGAGCATTCAGCAGGTACGATAAAGCTGCTATTAACGAGACCTATCAAAAGATGGAAGGTGTTATTAAGTAAATACATAGCTTTAACCATTTACGTATCCATTACTGTTCTATTGTTAGCTGCCATGAGTTATCTCATCTCAGGTCTTGTGTTTGGTTTCAATGGTTGGATGCAGCCTGTTTTAACCGGATTTCAAGTGATTGGATCAGAACTGAATATAAACAATATTAACATTATCCCTCAGTGGCAATTTCTTGTCATGGAATTAGGATTAGCATGGTTTTCATCTTTGGTTGTAGCTTGCTTAGCTATGATGGTATCCGTATTAGTTAGAAGTATCGCTGCAGGAATGGGTATCATGTTAGCTACATTGATTGCGGGAACGATTTTAACGAATATGGTTTCTTCATGGGAAAGTGCGAAATACTTCTTTATGGTAAATTTACAGACTGTTTCATACTTATCAGGTGCAGTACCACCTATTCAAGGCCTTACTCTTTCCTTTTCTCTTTTAAATTTAAGCGTATGGGCCATGATTTCAATTGTCATTTCTTTTATTGTCTTTACGAAACGAGATATATTAAATTAATAACTGGGATCATTAATTTCAACAGAACTTGGGAATATAAAACAATGAAATAAGGTAGCCTGGTTAATAATCTTGATTTCTAAACTCAACAAAATATTTAAATTCATGGTATAATGCTAAATATCGTTTGAAGTCATTGGCAAGGAGGCGACATACTTTGGAACAGATTGATTTATTTTCGGAGCCAAAAGAAAAACAACAAACTCAATATGGTGCGGATGATATACAAGTATTAGAAGGATTAGTTGCCGTTCGTAAAAGACCGGGAATGTACATAGGAAATACAGGCAATTCAGGACTACATCACTTGGTATGGGAGATCGTCGATAACGCAGTTGACGAACACCTTGCTAAATTTTGTGATCAAATAGATATTACTATACATAAAGACGAATCTGTTACAGTTTTTGATCATGGACGTGGTATTCCTACAGATATGCACAAAACAGGCATTCCAACTCCTCAAGTCGTATTTACCATTTTACATGCAGGTGGAAAGTTTGGAGGAGCGGGATATAAAAAATCAGGTGGACTTCATGGAGTAGGTGCATCCGTTACAAATGCACTATCTGAATGGTTGGAAGTTGAAATTTATCGAGATGGAAAAATACATAAACAACGATATGAATATTGGATAGATAAAGATGGAAAAGAACACGTTGGTGAGCCTGTCACACAATTAGAAGTGATTGGGAATACACGCAGAACAGGTACAAAGGTTACGTTTAAGCCAGATCATAAAGTATTTAAAAATGGAATTCATATTCAATATGATACATTAGCTGAACGTTTGCAGGAAATTGCCTTTTTAAATTCCGGTTTAAAAATTAATCTAAAAGATGAACGAACAAACGAAGAAGTGACTTTTGATTATAGCGGCGGAGCGAAGCAATTTGTTGAATATTTAAATGAAAATAAATCTGTCTTACATGATGTCATTCATTTTTATGGAGAGAAGGATGATATTGAAGTTGAGATTGCTATTCAATACAATGACGGTTTTACTGAAACGATTGCATCTTATGTAAATTCAATACCTACTCGTGGTGGAGGAACACATGAGACAGGTTTTAAAACGGCATATACAAGAATCATGAATGAGTATGCTCGAAAATCTGGTTTGTTAAAAGAAAAGGATAAAAACCTGGAGGGTTCTGATTTACGAGAAGGTTTAATGGTTGTTATCAACATTAAAATGGGTGATGTAGAATTTGTAGGTCAAACGAAGGATCAATTAGGAAGTAGTTCAGCTAGAAGTGCAACAGATGCTGTTGTAACAGAAAATATGGCTGTTTTTCTAGAAGAGAACCCTAAGGTTTCGCAATTGCTGATCAAAAAATCAGTTCAAGCAGCTAAGGCTAGAGCTGCAGCTAGAAAAGCTAGGGAAGAAGTTCGATCTGGAAAAAAAGGAAAAAGTCAAAGCTCAAATCTAGGTGGAAAATTAACACCAGCACAATCTAAAGATTACTCACGCAACGAGATTTTCATCGTTGAGGGAGATTCTGCAGGAGGGTCTGCTAAACAAGGCAGAGATTCAAAACACCAGGCCATTTTACCTTTAAAGGGGAAACCGATGAACCCAGAAAAGGCAAAACTTGTGGATATATTAAAAAATGAAGAATATCGAGCTATCATTGCTGCTATTGGAGCAGGAGTTGGACCTGACTTCGAATTAGAAGAAAGCAACTATAATAAAATTATTATTATGACGGATGCAGATACGGACGGAGCACATATTCAAGTCTTGCTTCTTACGTTTTTTTATCGTTATATGAAACCTCTTGTAGATGCAGGGAAAGTATATATTGCACAACCGCCTTTATTTAAAGTGACCAAAAAAGGAAGAAAAACAGCTATGAAATATGCTTTTTCTGAGGAACAGTTACAAGACATATTAAAGGAATTTGGGAAAAATGTTGAACTGCAAAGATATAAAGGTTTAGGTGAAATGAATCCAGACCAACTATGGGAAACTACAATGGACCCATCCCTAAGAACCTTGTTACAGGTGCAAATTGAAGATGCTGCCATGGCAGAAAAAAGAGTATCCACTTTAATGGGCGATAAAGTTGACCCCAGAAAAAGATGGATTATTGAAAATGTAGACTTTACTAAGTTTGATGAATAGAGGGGATAACATGAGCCAAGTTGAACAGTTTTTACCCGCTTTTCTTGAAGAAGTGGTAGGAGACAGGTTTGGTAGATATTCAAAATATATCATTCAAGATCGTGCCATCCCAGACGTTCGGGATGGCTTAAAACCGGTACAAAGACGTATTCTTTATGCAATGTCTGAAGCAGGTAATCATTCGGACAAGCCGTACCGCAAATCAGCAAAAACAGTTGGGGACGTGATGGGGAATTATCATCCACATGGTGATTCTTCAATTTACGATGGTATGGTGCGTATGGCGCAATTTTGGAAAATGGGCCATGTTTTAATTGATGGACATGGGAACTGGGGTTCAATGGATGATGATCCACCAGCAGCTATGCGTTATACCGAAGCACGTTTATCTTCTATTGCGTCCGAACTTTTAAGAGATATTGAAAAGGATACCGTACTTTTCAAAGATAATTTTGATAATACAATGAAAGAACCTGTAGTACTGCCTTCTCGTTTTCCTAACTTGTTAGTTAACGGAGTAAGCGGTATTTCTTCTGGTTTTGCTACTGAAATCCCGCCCCATAATTTAGGTGAAGTGATAGAAGCATGTATTGACTTAATGGATAATCCTCAATTAACACTTGAAGATTTAATGAAAAAAATAAAAGGACCAGACTTCCCTACAGGCGGCATCATCATGGGAGAAAAGGGTCTTAAGGAAGCCTACACTACTGGTAAAGGGAAAATATTTTTACGAGCGAAAACAAGCATAGAAAACTTAAAAGGTGGCAAACAACAAATTGTCATTTCTGAAATCCCATATCAAGTTGTAAAATCTCGCCTAGTAACAGCTATGGAGAATATCCGTTTAGAGAAAAAAGTAGAGGGAATTGCTGAGGTTCGTGATGAAAGTGGACGTGATGGCCTGAGAATTGTTGTTGAATTGAAGAAAGAGGCTAATGCAGAAGGAATTTTAGCTTATCTGCTTAAAAAGACAGATTTACAAATCAATTATAATTTTAATATGGTTGCTATTGTAAATAAAGCCCCGAAACAGTTAGGATTAAAACGAATACTTGAAGCCTATATCGAACATCAAAAAGAGGTCGTGACTTTTCGGTCTCAATATGATTTGAATAAAGCACAAGACAAAGCCCATGTTCTTGAAGGACTTGTCAAAGCATTAAATATTCTAGATGATGTTATTGAAACCATTAAAGCCTCTAAAAACCGTCAGGACGCTCAGCAGAATTTAGTTGCTAAATTTACTTTTACAGAAAAACAAGCGGATGCGATTTTGACGTTGCAACTTTATCGTTTAACTAATTTAGAGATTTCCTCTTTAGAAAAAGAATTAGTGGAAGTAAATAAAATGATTGCAAAATTAAGAGCCATATTAGACAGTCCAAAGAAATTAATGAATGTAATTAAAAAAGAATTGACTGAAATCTCTAAAGTGTACGCTATCCACCGTAGATCCAATATACAAGAGGAAGTTGAAAAATTAGAAGTTAATCTTGAGGTCATGGTTAATCCAGAGGATGTTCTTGTGACTGTATCTAAGGAAGGGTATATTAAACGGAGCAGCTTATTATCTTTTACACGTTCTGGTGGTGAATTAGAAAGCACAGGACTAAAAGAAGGGGATATGGTTCGTTTTATAATGGAAGTGAATACAATTGAGAATCTGCTTATCTTTACAAAGAGTGGTCAATATTACATGCTGCCTGTTCATCAAATTCCGGAATATAAATGGAAGGATAATGGTACCGCAATCGTAAATGTGATTCCAATTGATAAAGAGGATCCAATTGTAAATATAATCCCTGTCAAAGATTTTGAGGAAGAAGGCAAATCCCTTGTATTCATAACTAAAAATGGACAGGTCAAGCGGAGTTTATTGAAAGATTATGCCACGAAACGATCGATTGGAATCGTTGCGTGTAAATTAAATCCTCATGATCAAATCATCGATGTACAATTAAGTGATGAAATGGGCGATTTATTGTTAGTTACTAAACTTGGAATGACCATTCGCTTCAGAGAAAATGAAGTGAAATCCATGGGTAGAGTATCTGCAGGTGTAAAAGGAATCCAGCTAAAAGACCTTGATGAAGTCATTGCAGCAGCATGGATTAAAGATAATGATTCAGGTGAAATATTCGTTATATCAGAGCGAGGATATGGAAAAAGTACATTGGTTTCCGATTATATGCTGCAAGGACGTGGAGGTAAAGGAGTTGTCAGTTTTGAATTTAAAACTGGTAAAAGAGTCAGATCCAATGGGTATCAATTAATGTATGCCTGTCTGATTAAAGAGCCAGAGAATTTAACTGCCATCCTCAACAATGGTCAAATCCAACAATTTACAACACAAGCAGCACCGATTCAAGAACGTAAATCTACAGGTAAGCAGCTTATAACTATGACAAAAGAAGAACAGATTTCAGAAGTTGTGAAAATATCCAAGTTGTAATAAAAATAAAAGTAAAATGGAATAAGATGAATCAGGACAAAAGATCACCAATTGGTGATCTTTTTGTTGTATTATTTTCCAAGTTACTGTAATATTAGAACAATATATAGTTAATTATAACTAACGTAAGAGATTGTTTATGTAAATAATATTCTGAATATTCTTGTAAAATAAGATCTTTCAAATACAAAGGTAATTGTTTATTTAGTTGTTAAAATTTAGATCAATATTAAGAAATGAAGAGTATAGATTTTATTTATCTTTATATTATTTTACAATAATCTCTTTACATATATATTTTTTCATAGAGAGGAGGGAATTAAACGATTTATATAGAGGCTTTGCAATTGTTTTCATTGTAGTTAATGTGGAACAGGATAGATTACTTCTAATTCAGTCAGAATATTCACAATTGTAAGTGATTTCATATGAATATAATAGGAGTGAGACTATGAAAATGAGAAAAAGATGGTTTAATAGTTTACTAGTTTTTGTTATGTTTTTTACGATGATTTTTCCTTCTATGGGGAATACCCAATTAAAAAGTACATTAGTAACGGGAAGTACCTGGAGTGGAATCATTCCAGAACTTCACTTTCCATCAAATACGAATTCTCATTTGCCAGATGATACATATGACAATAGAACAATATATAAAGGTTTAGATCCAGAAGATTTCGTGCCAGTGCTTTTAACGATAGATAATAGAGACTATTACGAAAGTCAACTGGCTGGTGAGTCTCTTAGTAAACTAAATGACAAGTTTGATGAATGGGATCCTAACCTAGATACGTTTATTGGTATTTATCGAACAACACCGGATACTATTGTCGATGAATTTGTTTCAGGTGTTACCAATATCACATTAATGATGAATAAAGATTCATATTTTGCTAGAGGAGTAACAGTGGACGTTGAAGAGTGGTTAGTAAAAAATGCAGGAAGCCGTACGTCGGCACAAGATACATTTTCCTATAATGTAAGATTTGGTTTATCTGAAGGACAGCAGCAGGATGTAAGTTTAACTACAGGATTTAAAGGCTCAAATACAACTACCCTTGGGTTTGAATTACATGGATTGTCTGCATCTAGGTCTTTTACATTTGAAATTTCCCAATCTGAATCAACCTCAACAGGTTGGAGCAGAAATATTACCACAGAAGACTCCCAAACTAGAAGTGCTACCTTCGGGAGAAATATCCCTCACCTTTACAGTGAATATAATTGGGGTGTATATCAGTTAGAATCGCGTTTGAAAATGAACTATTCTACTTCAAACACCTTTCATGAACTTGATGATGTCTTTTTGAATGACATCAATTGGTTAGGTCTTGTTCTAAAGAAAAAAAGTTATGTAGAAAACATTACTTTTGATAACTTTGTTTATGGTCGAAATGAAGAAGTTTCCGTTGTACCACAGGAGTATGTAGAAGAGCAGTTAGAAGAATCATTTGGATCGGACCATGCAGAACCAATTGAAATACCTGTAGGAGTTACTGTAACCGCTTTAACTAACGATGGGTCTGTAGAAATAGCTTGGAATGAAGTAGATGACGACCGAGTTTCTGGTTACTATATCCTTAAAGATGGGGAAGTGTTAACGAGAATTTCTGAAAGAAATGAAACAAGTTGGAAAGATTATGGGATTAAACCAAACACGAGAAGTGAATATCAAGTTGCTTCTTATATTGAAATTGATCAAACATATGGGAGTAATACAATACAACACAATAAAATAGATTTAGTTTCAAGTTTAAGTGATGAGGTAAGTGTGATTTTACCTATAAATAAAGTGTCTTTAAATGATCCCGTTATTGATTCTTGCTCTTTTACTTTCTCTTGGGAGGATGATGGGGCTGCATTTGGGGAGAGAGTTTATTATCAGTTGTGGCATGAAAACCCTTCAAATGGATCAACTTATTTCATTGGAAAATTTGAAGGAGATGGTGTCAAATTTAACTTAAATCCTGAATTGAGAGATAGATTGTCAATAGGTTCTAGCAATAAATTCTTTGTAGTTAAAGAGGTTTTATATAACGGCGAGTCTCTTGAATCACAACCTTCAAATTCAGTTAATAAAACAGTAACATTTGATGAAGGCGTATACTTGTTTACCAAAAAGGATTACAAAGGAAATTGTGTCAGAGTTGGACATGGAAATTACAACAATATAACAGATGTAGGCATAAGTGATAATGTATTGTCTTCAGTAATGATGATTGGAGATTACTTAACACATCTTTATAGAGATACTGGGTTGAATAATGATTTAGATGACAATACGAATCAAACATTTTTTTCCGATGTTAGTAATCTTGGGGATAAAGACATCGGTAATGACAAAGTTTCATCTTTAAAAGTAAGAGAAAAGAAAGATGGAGTGTATTTATTTAGAGGCAAAAATTATAAAGGCGGTTATAATCGTGTGGAGACTAGCAGCTCATATACTAAATATAATCAAATGACTGATGTGAATTTCCCTAATAATGAATTGTCCTCTCTAAAAATAGTTGGGGATTATGCAGCCATTTTATATGATCTTAAAGATTTTACAGAAGGATATGATGTTTGTTATCCAGGATGTACGTATCAAGAACAAAACTCAGTGAGTGCCTTTAAAGAAGGAACAAATGACTTGTCAGATTACTTAGTAGGCAATAACACAGCTTCTTCTATGAAAATATTAAAAGGAAAAGGTGTCCATTTATTTACGAATGATAACTGGAGAAAAACAAATGCTAAAGCAGGGATAGGAAATTACAATAATATTGATGATGACCTTCCATTTCCTAATGATAAATTATCAGCGATTGTATTAATAGGAGATGTAACGGTTGAGCTGTATCAGCATAATAATTATGAAGGAAGGAAAAGCACCTTCACTAGTCATGATCGATTTCTAATAGACAACAATATAGGGGATAATTCCACATCTTCATTAAAGGTATATGAAACACCAAGGAATGAAACAGACAGTGAGGATGATCAGTATGAAAATAAAGGGGTAGATGTCTTAAATGTGCCAGATGATTTACAATTGTTAGAATCACCAAACGATTTCTCTACTTTTAACTGGTATAATGGAGGGGTAGAGATTCAGGATATAGATGGTGTTGTCTCAACTTCAGAAGGAAGTTATCCATTTCAAGAACTTACACCTAATAATATAAATACATCTGTCTATCAAAATGTTTCTTTGAACCCACAAGGTAAGACCTTTACTTTCGGCATTTGGTTGAGAGCTGATGAACCGCATAAAACCACAATAAAAGTTCAAAACGCAGATTATAGCCAGTCTAATGGAGTTAAAGTTGATGTTACTACAGATTGGCAATATTTCGAGGTGTCGAAGGAATTCACAGAGAAAAGTGATAAAGTAACTGCAGTTATTTGGCCTGGAGGATATAATGAAACAACCGAGTCCGTTTATGCTTTTGGAGCTAGTCTTATAGAAAACTAAAATGCAAAAACAATAAATAGCAATAATACTATATTTAAAGCCCCAACTTTTTTAGTTGGGGTTTTAATGTTTTTATCTAAATAAAAATAACCATTATTTTCATTTTTAAAAATACCAAGGAATTCTTCACCTCATACCTTCATTGTAAACACTTAAATTTGCATCTAACTCCTCATAACTGTCATACCATATCCAATTGTAATCTTTTATGTAAATCCCCTTGTGATCGTAAACGAAGTTGATAGCATTAATTCAGGGTTTGCGCTATCCGAATCAAACCTTTTGATCTCATTTTGAATAGGTAAAATCAGGTGTATGTTCCTTTATTTATTATGTACAAGATCAAAATATATGAAAGAGAGAAACTAAAAGGGAAATAGATGAAACCTTTCTAAATCTCTAAACGTACTTATGATTATATGAATTTTTCAAATGATTCATATTGGTAGTTTGATAGTTTTTCAGACACTCTTTCTAAAATTGTTAATAATCAAATCAACTAGAAAGGAAAATGATAATGAGAAAAAGTTATGTTCTTATGTTTCTTTGTTTTCTTCTTGTTGTTAGTGGATGTTCTGTATCAACTACAGATTACAGTGATGTTCCAGATCAATTGAAACAAGATAAAAATGAAATCGAGTTCAAACCACTTGTAATCAATAATAAAGAAGAGCTTGAAACACAAATAGAAAAAGCAGTGAATGGATTTACAGAAGAGTTTTCTTTCTCAGGTGCAGTTTATGTTGGTGTAGGGGAGTTGGATATTTTCTCAAAAGGAGTAGGATTTGCAGATTATGAGGAGCAAATAGATAATACAGTCGATACAAAATTCTTAATAGGAAAAGGTACAACCGAGTTTACTGCTGCTGCGATTTTAATGTTAGAGGATGAGGGTTATCTTTATCTTGATGACCCAATTACAGAGTATTTCCCAGAACATACACATTGGGAAGAAGTTACGATTGAACATTTATTATCGATGTCATCAGGAATCGTTAATTATATGGAAGAACCTTATTTTAGTCAAATACCGGAATGGGTGTACACTACGACAGATGAAGGAAAAGACTTGGATGTCATTATGGGTATTTTTGAAAATGAGGAATTAAACTTTATACCTGGTGAGGAATTTGAATACAGCTTTTCAAATTACATATTATTAGGACGTATTATTGAGCAAGTTACAGGGATGCCATTTCATGAGTATATAAAGGAAAATATATTTAACCCACTTGAGATGACGAATTCAGGTTTAGGAAATAACTGGATTGATGAATATGATAAAGCCATTGGATATTCAATGATAGGTCAAGGGTATGCAGATGAAATGGAATTATATAATACTGGTGGTGTAGATGCATCCGCTGGTTTATACTCAACTGTAAATGATTTATCAAAGTGGTATAAAGCTATAAATACGAATGAAATTCTGTCCAAAGAAGTAGTTCAAAAGATGTTTACCACACATACCTCCATAGAGAATAAACCGAATAACATCAATGAATTTAATTATGGGTTAGGGACTTATTTGTATGGAAATGTAGCGGTTAATATAAATAGAATGCTTGGATACACTAGTTTAGTACATTATGAACCCGAAACAGGAGTACTGATTATTATATTAGGAAATCATGAAAGAATTTTTTATACTAATAATTCTCTTAAGAACATTCTGTTAGAAGTTATATATGGAAGAAGTTAAGTTTTCTATTTACTTTCAGAGAATAACAATAGGTAACTGAGTCGGTCATAAATTTCTACATAATGTGGTCAAGAAGAATATTTCTATTAGTTGGCTTTCCCGCCAATGGGTATTGTATTAATTGAATTAAGATGATGAGTAATATCCTCAAAATAGGTTTCAAGCAAAGGATAAGTATTTGTTGGGAGGAACTCGTCTTCTTTTGTTGTAATCACTTTTTCAATAGGCAATACCCTAAAGTTTCTTTTATTATTAGCATAATATTTATGTACCCAAGTTGGAATCGTTTGAATGTGAGTTAATTCTATTTTATTTTCTGGGAAATGTTTCTGGATTTCTACCTTAAAAATCACTCCAACATCTGTATATTTAGCGGTTCCTTGATCAGGACCTTGATTGGAAATGAAATTTCCCATTGAATAAATAACGACGCCTTTTCTCTTATTTCCATCATATCCTTCAAGTTCTAAAATTTCATATGGTTGAACAACATGCGGGTGACTACCTAAAATAATATCTGCACCTGCTTTAATTAGATGTTCAGCAATTTGTTTTTGTTTCTCATTTGGAGTTCTTGTATATTCTGTTCCAAAATGTACTGAAACAGTAACAACATCTGCTCCAGCACCTTTTAGTTTTTGAATATCTTTAGACATTTTTTCAGGATCAATTAGGTTGACTAAATAATTTTTTCCTTCTGGTATAGGAATTCCGTTTGTTCCGTATGTATAAGCCAAAAACCCCATATTAATTTCATTTTTTGAAATCATTAACATTGTTTGACCATCCTCTTTTGAAGCGGCAGTTCCTGTGTAATAAATATCTCGTTCATTTAAAAACTTCAGTGTATTTATAATACCGTTTTCACGTCGATCCAAAGAATGGTTGTTTGCGGTTGTAAGTACATTAAATCCAGCATTTTTAAGTGCATCTGCTAATTGCTCAGGTGCATTAAATTGAGGGTACCCAGAATAACCCATTTCTTTACCTGCAAGTGGAGTTTCAAGATTGCCAATAATCCATTCCCCTTCAAGAAATAAATCTTTTACTTCTGTGAAATAAGAATCGAAAGAATATTGACCAGTTTCTTTATTATACCCATGAGAGATTTGGGGGTAATGCATCATAATATCTCCAACTGCAAAAAGTTCGGCAGATGTGGAATAAGCTAAGGGTTGTTGATTTAATCGTACGTAATTTCTTTTAGCGACTGCTTTTTTAATGTCATTAAAAAGCTCATGTTCATCTAATGTAAGTTCATCAATAGATTCATTTTGTTGTAAGTCATCTGCAGTAAAGTTATTGCTGCAGCCAGATAAGATAATCATTGTGATAAGTATTATTTTTTTCATATTTACCTTCTCTTTTTTTAAAATAGAATATCCCTTTTCTCTTATTTTGACTTAAAATAATTAAAAAATACAACATGTGTGGAAATTAAAGGATATATCATGCTGATATTTTACATAAAGATTAAAAATCTGGCAATAGTAAGTGAAAGTTATGATCTAATTTCCTCCCACATATTCCACGGATATTCGGAAGGGGGAATGGAAAAAAACTCAACCTCTTTTTTTAAAGTTGGATGGAAAAAGCTTATTCTTTTTGACCATAATGCAAGCTGTTGATTTTTTTTGCTGATTTTCTCTCCATACTTTTGATCTCCATATAAAGGACAACCTATTTCAGAGAATTGAACTCTAATTTGATGTGAACGTCCAGTATGTAAACGAATTTGTACGAAGCTTAATCCATTGTTAAATCCTTTTACTTCATATTCAAGAATGGCCTCTTTACTATTTTTCTCATTTTTTGAGACACTAAATACTTTATTAATAGATGTATCTTTTTTTAAATAGTGAATCAATTTTCCTTTATGTTTGCTTGGTGATCCATGAATAACTGCTATATATTCCTTTTGCAGCTGATGAGTCCGAATAGCATTAGATAACCGTGAAGCAGCTTTGGATGTTTTTGCAAACACCATAACCCCGCCAACGGGTCGATCGAGCCTGTGGACTAAACCTAAATATACATTTCCTGGTTTATTATATCGCTTTTTTATGTCTTGTTTTAGTAAATTTAATAAATCTATGTCTCTAGAACTATCTTGCTGTGTTGGAATATTTATAGGTTTTTCTACAATAAGAATATGATTATCTTCAAAAATAATAGGTATAGGATGAATTTTATCCATATAATCCTCCACTTTCAATAATATAGCTTTAGCTTGTCCAATTTTACATACAATTTCTTTTATAGGCAAGTTTTAAATATAATAAGCGGTGCGTATAAGTTTAATTATAACGCACCGGAAAAATTAGATTATAACAGTATTTTTGAAAATACTTATATAAAAAAGCCTCCTGGAGGTGCACCACTGCTAGAAGCCCCGCCGCCACCTAACAAGCCACCAAGGCCACCGCCACCGCCGGAACCACCACCGCCGAGCATACCGCCTAATAAACCTGGTAACATTCCTCCGAGGCCACCACCGCCGCCGGAACCACCACCAGATCCACCGCCACCGAGCATACCACCTAATAGACCTGGCAACATTCCTCCGAGGCCACCGCCACCGCCGGAACCACCGCCGCCGAGCATACCGCCTAATAAACCTGGTAACATTCCTCCGAGGCCACCGCCACCGCCGGAACCACCACCAGATCCACCGCCACCGAGCATGCCTCCAAGAAGACCTCCTAAGCCACCACCACCAAGTTTACCCATGCCTAACATACCTTTTAATAACAAAGGTAATAAAAATTTGGTCTGTGCTTTATTACCACTTTTTGGACTGATATATATAGTTCCACCTTTGACTTTAACAAGCTTTCCAACATATAACGTTCCATCTTTTTTTATAGCATAAATATCTTTACCAACAAGTTTATTTACTTCTTTTTTAGATATCATTGGGTTTTTGGAATATTTTTTTGAATGTTTTTTGTGTTTCCTCTTTTTCTTTGTCTTGTTAACTTTTTTTGGCATTTATTAGATCACTCCTTTCCGTACAATGTTATCCCTCATTGATTGTCCGTAAGATTTCATTGTCTTCACCTTATTCGTTCTCCATTTATTGTATGTTTGAAGATTGAAGGTGGTATGGACATTCGTTTAGATTAACTAAATTGTACATTTGTCTATACATTTCATTGAACTGCAAACATTGGGAAGCAATACTTCATTTGAAATGGTACTTAGTTCATATTTTTGTGGAAAAATTTTCTCATATTACGATTATTATGTTCATACATATAAAAAGAAGTTTTGGGAGCATGGTTATATTTTTATATTTAGTTTTAAAAGGAGTTGAATTTATGATAGATTTGCTTCCAACTATTGAACATTTAGATTTGTTTAAAGAGGGGAATTTATTTCATGCCTTTAAAGTGTTCGGGGCCCATTTAGAATGTGAAGGTGAGGAAATGGGGGTTCGTTTTACCGCTTGGGCACCAAATGCAAAAGAAGTCAGAGTCGTTGGGGATTTTAATGATTGGAACGGTAAGGAACATACGATGCATGAAATAGAAAGTACTGGAGTATGGAGTCTGTTTATCCCTCAGTTATTTGATGGCACATTATACAAATATGAAATACATACAAATGAAGATAAAGTATTTCTCAAATCTGATCCGTATGCTTTTTATTCAGAAAGAAGACCTCAAACAGCCTCTATTGTAAAGTCTTTAAACGTTTATAAATGGCAGGATGAACAATGGCAAGATAAAAAACGAAAAACAAATGTACTGAGTAATCCAATTAATATATATGAGGTGCACTTAGGTACTTGGAAAAAGGTAAATAATGAGTCTTTATCCTATTTTGAACTAGCCAATAAACTTATTGAATATGTAGTGAGTATGGGTTATACCCACATTGAGCTTTTACCCATTATGGAACATCCATTTGATCGATCATGGGGTTATCAAGTTACAGGATATTATTCTATAACTAGTCGTTATGGTACGCCAGAACAATTTATGTATTTTGTAGACCGTTGTCATCAAAATGG
This sequence comes from Chengkuizengella marina, assembly GCF_009910845.1. Classification (GTDB taxonomy): domain Bacteria; phylum Bacillota; class Bacilli; order Paenibacillales; family KCTC-33759; genus Chengkuizengella; species Chengkuizengella marina. The sequence goes on from NZ_SIJB01000008.1 coordinate 21,574, forward strand.
AATTGGGGTCATTTTAGATTGGGTGCCTGGTCATTTTTGTAAGGATGATCATGGATTGAGGGAGTTTGATGGTACTCCTTTATATGAATATAAAGATGGTATGAAAGCTGAAAAACCGTCATGGGGCACATTGAGTTTTGATTATAGCAAACCAGAGGTTGTATCTTTTCTCATCTCTAATGCGCTGTTTTGGATGGATGTATATCATATAGATGGACTTCGAGTAGATGCTGTGGAAAGCATGATTAATTTAAACTTTGACAAACCTCCGGGCCAACACATAAAGAACAAACAAGGTGGTACTGAGAATATAGAAGCCATCTCCTTTATAAAAAAACTGAATGAAACTGTATTTCATCACTATCCTAATGCATTAATGATGGCAGAAGATTCTTCAAATTGGCCTTGCGTTACTTCTCCAACCTATATGGGTGGATTGGGGTTTAATTTTAAATGGAATATGGGTTGGATGAACGATATGTTGCGTTATATGGAATCAGACCCAATTTATAGACCTTATAAACATCAGTTAATTACCTTCTCATTACTTTATACGTATTCAGAGAATTATATTTTACCTTTTTCACATGATGAAGTTGTTCATGGAAAAAAATCCATGTTAAATAAAATGCCAGGAGAATATTGGCAAAAATTTGCTAACTTAAGATTACTTTATAGTTATCAAATGGCTCATCCTGGAAAAAAACTTACATTCATGGGTGGTGAACTTGCACAATTTGAAGAGTGGAAAGACTTGGAACAAATAGATTGGATGTTATTAGATTTTGATATGCATCATATGTTTCAACAATTTGTTAGAAGTTTAAATTTATTCTATAAACAAGAATGCGCATTATGGGAGTCAGATTATCATCACTCCGGTTTTATGTGGATGGATGCGGACAATAACAAGGACAGCATCATTTCATTTATTAGAAAGGGGAGGTGTGAGGAGGAAATCATTCTTGTCGTTTGTAACTTTACACCATTATCGCGTCAAAGTTATGACATTGGAGTTCATATCCCTGGCATTTATGAAGAAGTTTTTAATAGTGATGATGTGAGGTTTGGGGGAACAGGAAGAAAGAATGGGAAGGTAAAAGCCGGATTAAAATCTTGTCACTTTCAAGATTTTAGTATTCAATTAACCATTCCTCCACTTGCCACCATCATGCTAAAAAGAATACCTGCTATATCTAAAGAAATAAATTAGTTTTTTATTGTAGGGAGAGATTAAATGAGATCAAAAGAATGTATAGCCATGCTGCTGGCAGGTGGGAAGGGGAATAGATTAGGTGCTTTGACCAATAAATTAGCAAAACCTGCCGTTTTTTTTGGAGGGAAATATAGGATCATTGATTTTACGCTTAGCAACTGTACCAATTCTGGAATCGATACGGTAGGTGTTCTAACACAATATCAACCCTTAGCATTAAACTCATACATTGGGGCAGGAAAACCTTGGGATTTAGAACGTGAAGATGGAGGTGTGACTTTACTACCTCCTTATGTAAAACAAAATGGAGGAAATTGGTATAGTGGAACAGCAGATTCCATTTTTCAAAACATTGATTTTATTGAACAGTATAACCCTAAATATGTACTAGTTATTTCTGGTGATCATATATATAAAATGAACTATGAATTGATGTTAAATTATCATATACAAAAAAATGCAGATGTAACGGTTGCGTCCATTCGCGTAGATTGGAAAGAAGCGAATCGCTTTGGTATTATCCATACGAATAATGAAGAAAAAATTATTTCCTTTTCTGAAAAACCTAAAAACCCTAGCAGTAATCTTGCATCCATGGGTATTTATATTTTTAATTGGAATGTTCTAAAACAAAATTTAATTTCTGATGCAAATGATAACAATTCAACTCATGATTTTGGAAAAGACATTATACCAAAGATGCTGGGGAACGAGTATGTTTTGTATGCATATTCCTTTGAAAGTTATTGGAAAGATGTAGGTACAGTTAATAGTTTATGGGAAACACATATGGATCTTTTAAAAGAAAACTCACGGCTAAATTTAAATGATAAAAAATGGAAAGTTTACTCAAGGAATTTAAATCAACCACCACATTATATTTCTTCAAAAGCCACAGTGAGAAATAGTTTAGTGAATGAGGGGTGTACTGTATTTGGAGAAGTTGAAAATTCCATCCTTTCGTATGGCGTTTATGTAGAAGAAGGAAGTAAAATTAGGGATTCTGTGATCATGCCAAATGTAAAGATCGGTAAGTATGCGGACATTAATCGATCAATTGTAGGTGAAGGAGCGGTTATTCATGATCACAGTGTTGTAGGAGATCAGAAGGAGATCACTTTAATCGGACATCGTGAGATTGTTTCGTAACTCTAATTCATATGAAAGGGTGAAACTTCTATGAAAAATGTGATGGGCATCATTAATCTGGTCAATGAGATAGACCAACTTGAAGAGTTAACCTACAACAGATGTATTGCTTCAACTCCTTTTGGGGGCAGATATCGATTCATTGATTTTATCCTATCTAGCTTTGTTAACTCGGGAATACACAAAGTATGTATGTTTACTCATACGAAATATCGTTCCTTGATGGATCATCTAGGTTCAGGTAAGGAATGGGATTTGGATAGAAAACAGCACGGGTTGAGAGTATTACCTCCTCTTTTTGAAGAACCAAAAGAGATCAGAGGTGATTTACATTATTTTTATGGTCATAGAGATTATTTTTTTCGAAGTAATGAAGAGTATGTGATCCTTACAAAATCTCATATGATTTGTAATATCGATTTTGATCCCATACTTAAGTTTCATAAAGATCATAAGGCGCAAATAACATTATTATATAAGGATATAAAAGATGAACAATTCTCATTAGCTCGTCCTATAAAAGTGAGTTCAGATCAAACCGTAACCTCTATGTTAGATCATCAAATAAATGCAACAAATGATCAAATCAGTATGGAAATGTTTCTAATGAAAAAAGACCTGTTTCTAGATTTAGTAGAAACCTCAATCGCTAGTGGATGGAAAGATTTTATAGAAGATGCTGTGATCAAAAATTTAGACATTTTGAATGTGTATGGATATAAATTTACAGGTCATTTAGGCATTATGAATACAGTTCAAAGTTATTATAAAAACAGTATGGATTTATTGAATATGTCTTTATATCAAACATTATTTCAACAATCTTATTCTATATATACAAAAACAAAGGATGAAGCTCCTGCTACTTACAAATCGAACGCATTAGTCTCAAATTCTTTAGTGACAAATGGATGTATTATCGAGGGTACAGTAGAAAATAGTATTTTGTTTAGAGGTGTTGAGGTAGGAAAGGGAGCTCGGCTCAAAAACTGCATTATCATGCCTAACTCTGTAATTCAACAGAACGTGATTTTAGAAAATGTCATTTTAGATAAACATGTGATTGTAAATATGGATAAGGAGATTATTGGTGATCCAAAAACCCCATATATTGCAGAGAAGTTAAAAGTAATTTGAGAGGAGGTATAAGTATATCATGAATATACTATTTGTTGCATCAGAATCAGCTCCTTTTGTGAAATCAGGAGGGCTGGGTGAAGTAATTGGCTCTTTGCCAAAACAAATCAAAAAGAAAGGTGCAGATATCCGAGTGATTCTGCCCAAATACGGAGATATTCCAGAAAAATTTAAGAATAAAATGACTACAAAAACTGAATTTACTATCCAGCTTGATTGGAGAAATCAGTATTGTGGTGTTCAGGAGCTTCAAGAAAACGGTATTCATTATTATTTTATAGATAACGAGTTTTATTTTAAGAGACCAGGACTGTATGGTTATGGAGATGATGGTGAAAGGTTTGTTTATTTTAATAAAGCTGTATTAGAAGCAATTCCACACTTAGATTTCATTCCAGATATCATTCATTGTCATGATTGGCAATCTGGTTTGATTCCGGTTTGTTTAAAAGCTCAATACGCTGATAAACCAATGTATAGAAACATAAAAACCATTTTCACAATTCATAATTTAAAATATCAAGGGGTTTTTCCAAAACCATTGTTGAAGAGTTTAACTGATCTTGATGATTCATACTTTGCTAATGATTCACTTGAATTTTTTGATCAGGCTAATTGTATGAAAGGTGCACTTATATATTCTGATGTTATAACAACAGTTAGTCATACCTATGCAGAGGAAATTCAGACCTCTGATTGTGGAGAACAACTTGAAGGAGTTATAGAAAAAAGGAAAAAAGATTTGTACGGCATTTTAAATGGGATAGATGTTAAAAACTACAATCCTGTTACTGATCCAAATGTGAGAGTAAAATATCAAAACTCACTATTTAATAAAAGACTGAACAAAGAACGTTTTCAAAAGCAAATTGGCTTGCCTGTTAACAAGGACATTCCTATGATTGGAATGGTTTCACGATTGGTTGAACAAAAGGGTTATGACTTAGTTGCTCATGTATTGGATGAAATATTGGAAATGGATATACAGCTTGTCATATTGGGAACAGGTGAAAAAAAATATGAACTGTTTTTTGAAGATGCTGCGAAGCGAAATTCAAATAAAATGGTGACAATAATCAAATTTGACGAAGTACTAGCGAGAAAAATATATAGCTCTTCAGACATGTTCCTTATGCCATCTTTGTTTGAACCGTGTGGAATAGGTCAATTACTGTCCTATCAGTATCGAGCTGTTCCGATCGTTAGAGAAACAGGGGGGTTAAAAGATACGGTTAAACCTTATAACCAATATTCTGGTGAGGGAACTGGTTTTACATTTGTAAACTATAATGCTCATGATATGTTATTTACGATTCAAAGAGCAGTTGAATGTTATCATAATAAAGAGGTTTGGCATAGCATTATAAACAGTATAAAGAAGGTTAATGTAAGTTGGGATAAACCTGCTAGAGAGTATATTTCCTTATATAAACAATTGGTATTTGTCCTTAATTAATCTAATTTTTAGTTTACAAACACCAAGTTCCTACTAAAATCTATTCTGTTCTTGAATGAATGATAATTTTGTTTATAAATAAAAGATAGGAAAATTCGTGGTCTTATTTCAGTTATACAATAAGACCACTATTCTATTAACATAAAGGTTCAGTTTTATTTGCTGGAAATAAATCAGGATAAAACAATGAAGCTAAAAGTTCGATGCCCTCAATTACTCCGATACTTGGCTGTGTAAAGAAGTTCGCATCTAAAAGAAAAACTTGATTATTTTTGACTGCTTTAAGTTCTTTCCAACCTTCCAAATCTTCTAATTGAAGTACTTCTTGTTTCGCTTTTTCACCATTATATCCACATGGTGATATTACAATCATTTCTGGATCATAGTTTTTTAAATCCTCAAAATGTATAACATTAGAGTGACCTTCTGGTGACGCTAATGCATCTTTGCCTCCAGCCAGCTGTACAAGCTCTGGAATCCAATGTCCTGAGTTGTAGATAGGGTTTATCCATTCCATGAAAAACACAGAAATTTTTTGTTTATTGTTGTGTTTTATCTTATTTTGAATATGAATAATTCGTTTGTGGTAACTTTCTACTAATTCGATTCCTTTTTGCTCTGTACCTAATTCTTTAGCAACTATTAGTACATTTTCAAATATTTCATTCAGATTTTTTGGAATTAGAGGAATGATTTTAGGTTGTTTTTTTAACTGATAGACGGCTTTTTCAACATAAGAGGTTCCCACCTGACATACATCACAAACATGTTGGGTAAACATGATATCTGGTTCAATTTTCTCAAGTAATTCTTGTTCAATATAATAAAGTGACTTATCTTCCTTCACATGTTGTGAAACAATTTCATTAATTTCTGAAGAAGATAAATCCTTGCCTTCTAATACAGATCTTACAACTTTAGGTTTATCTGATGGACATTCAAAAGTTACTCCACTTAAATATGAATCGAGACCTAATTCGTAAATCATTTCAGTTGCAGCAGGTAAACATGAGATTACTTTCATGATTTTTGTTCTCCTCAATGTAAGATTTATTTCATCCTATCATAAAAATTCATATTTTGGTTTATTAGTTACAAAATCAGGACTATTTTGATTGGATTTAATCTTACGTATGTACTGAATAATAAAATTGTTCTGTTGCATATGATCCTGTACATCTTATATAATAAGAACAATTGTTTCGTTAGAGAAGAATAAATGAAGCTATTTTTGAATCTAACTAGGGGTGGAGTAAATGAAAATACTAAATATTCTCGGTAGTTCTAGAAAAGAAGGAAACTCTGAGATTTTATCAGATTATGTTTTAAATAATATAGATCACAATAAAATCTATTTGTCTGATAAACATATAAATCCAATTATAGATAAGCGGCATACTAAAGAAGGTTTCAGCATTGTAGAAGATGATTACGAAGAAATTTTACCTGCATTATTCAGTCATAATATATACATATTCACAACTCCACTATATTGGTATGGCATGTCTGGACCCATGAAAATCTTCTTTGATAGATGGTCCCAATATTTACGTGATGAAAGGTTTGATTTTAAAGAAGAAATGTCAAAAAAGAAAGCTTATGTCATTGTTACTGGTGGTGCAAATCCTCAAATAGAAGCTTTACCTCTAATTCAACAATTCAAATACATTTTTAACTTTGTGAATATGGAATTTGTAGACTATATTACTGGACGAGGGAATGAGCCAGGTGATGTTAAAGAGGATCAAGCCGCAATTTCAAAAGCTTTATTATGGAATAAATCATTAAAAGGTGAATAGATATTACAGCCATCATCATTTCAAATCATGATCCTATCATAGTGACACAATTATAAATTGAAAGAAAACATCTAATTTGGATGTTTTCTTTTTGGTCACTTAAAAATCTATATGTATAACCACCTAACGTAATTTGGTCAGATGATTTCTCCTGGGGTATGTGGTTTTAGAATTTATTAATCATGGAGAATAGGGAATTGCATTAGAAGTAATTTGTAGTGTTGTTGAAAAAGTTAAATGAGATATTAGAGAATATCGTTAAGGATTAAATTCGAGAAGGTGAACCTTATAAAAAGAAAAATAATAGTCATAATTTTATTTACATTAATTGTTTTGATTACTACCGTCATTATAACTAAACCAGATAAAAATGATTTTGTTAATTGGTTTGAAAACGAGCATGATATTAAGTGCTATGATCCAGAATGCGACACAATTATATTAAAATTATATTATGGTGAGATTTCAAAGAGTACAGCGCTTGGCCTAGAAGAAGAGTCGTATTCTAATGGGATATTCAATATAAAATTGTCAAGGTTATATAGAGGCGTAGATGATAGAGATGATTCGTTCTTTATAGATGCGGAGGTTTTTTTGGTAAATTTAAAGAAGTTGAACAATGGGAAAGAACTGGAAAATTAAAAAATTCTTCAAAATAATGGTTAATATATTATTTGGAGTAGCCTTTAATAACCAATATTCTTTGTTAGCTTCGGCATTAGGGTTTACCTTATTCATATTTTAAGATTTTATATGCCGTTTCCAGATTCTAATATAATTAAGGAATGGGATAAAGTTAATAAGGTTAAAAAGAGAAGAAGTTGTTGATTTGGAAAGTTACTGACTTACTAAAGTCAGTAGGCAGTCAGCTTTTATTTTGTTTTTCAAGCAATTCAATGACTCTATCAAGCTTTTTACTAATTTCATCATTTTGTGTCATTTTGGTAGATGAATTAATAAGTAGTCTTCGAATAAAAAGAATAAAATTACGGTTCTTAATTTTTTAGTAGATTTCTTCAGTAGATATAAAAAAATCATCGTATTAAATAAGTAAAAGAAAAAAGTAACAATCAAGATAATTGAATCCGTGAAATAAAATGAATCTAAATCGGGGCTATTTATGATAACATCCATTATTTTAATTATTGGAAGTATTTCTACCATAGGTGGAAAAGAGACAATCGTAACTATAAACGAATTAAGGATTTCCCAAAAAGAAGTTATTTCTTTTTCAAAAACCATGTCAAATTTAGATGCCATATATGAACAAATTATTGATATAGTGAGAGAAATTATAAAATTGGTACTGCGTAAATAATTGATGAATTGTATCATAAACCTCCAAATTAATGAAATGAGTTTTAACTATGTATCCTTAAGTGTTCTAAAAGGTCTTGGAGAAGGTAAAGAGATCAAGTGTTGAACTAATTCTATATACTCTTCTTCAGTAATTTGGAATGGTTCCCATTCAGCAGCACAAGGGTAACCACCTTCTAAGAACATTCTATTAAGGGTGCTTAGTGGTGGAATTACCTTATCAATACTTGAATCTAGTAACATTCCAGTATCAACTATTAATTCAGCAATTGTTCCTTCTTTAGAAACAAATTTATTTTTTGCACCATATGCTTCAGGTTCTAACTCATATTTTATAGTTCGCATTTATGTGTACCCCTTTTACTTTCAAATTAATTGATATTTAAAGGTTATCACAGGCGTAGATTAAAGAAAAATCTTTTTTAGTGAACTGTGTAGATTGTTATAGTGCAAAGATAGTAAACCGAGAGAGGAAAAATCATATGGTAAAATAGAATATAGATAACTACTTTTCGAAGGGGATAAGGGATATGGACTTTTTATTGTACTTTTGGTCACTGGCTCTCGTTAATGCTGTATTAGCTCAAATGAAGGGAATGAATACATGGTTTTGGTTTATAATTTCATTATTCATTGGACCTGTCGTTACTATTTGTATTTTATTTGATAAAGGACATAAAAATAGGAATGTAAAGATTAGGTGACAATTCATAGTAATCTTAGGTACTGGAAAGATGTTCAATAGATAACTTTTAAATGTGTAATCAGTTCGCAATGTTGGAGGATACAATGGGAAAAGAAGAGTTTCTAAAGGAATTGGAAGAAATAATTGAAGAAAATATATTCATTGGTAACACAATTGATGACTTAGATAAAGAAATATCACAAAACAATTGGTCTTTTTCATTGACACAAGAATTAGTGCAGGAGTTTACGGCTGATGATTTAAAAAATTTCTTTGATAGATTGCTGAAAAATAGAAAAGATCAATTTTTGAATGCCAATAGTAAGCACGGTATGATTTTCTATGCTTGGTTTGAGTGGCAATCAGGAAGGATTCTGTTTACTTTAATTTCTGATTTTCATTCTAAATTACCTTTTGGTAGGGAATATAAGGTTGTCAACAATATAGAATTAATAATAAAAGAATTTTTGAATTATCCTTATCACGATGGAATTCCAATTATAGAAATTGAAAATGATGAGATAGAGTGTGATGATCAAATAATAAATAAGCCTTTTAATATTTATGTAACTAATGTTCATGTAAATTAAAAGCGGAGGGAAATATAATGGGATACAATTGGAAAAATTCAGTTAAGTACCTTATCTATGGTGTTGGATTTATTGTTTTGCTAATTTTTTTAAGTGAAATGACTAATTATTTTCAAAACATAATGCAACGAACATACAATTTTTATCCTTGGACAATGTATTCAACTTTAATTTATCTCCCAATTGGGATATATCTTGGGGTTCCTAAACTATTAAAAGAATTTAAAAAAACTGGAAAGTGGAAAATAAATTTTCAAAAGTTAATTTTTATCGGATTACCAGCTCTATATTATGCATTTTATTTGTATATACCGTTTTTCCGCCCTATACCGAGGTTCTTAATTCCTTTAAATAGTATTTTTAGTCTTAGCATTATTATGGTGGGTTATATAATAATTGATAGTTTTATCAAAGAACAAGAAAACGAAAAATAGCAAAAGCATTTAGTATAACACCTTGCCATTCATCCATCTATATAAATTTAAAAAAGGGCAGCTACATTCCTCTGAGACAGGGTGGTTTGACAAACGACACCCAATATATCAAAAACGGTACGATCCATGATTGATTCAAAAAACATAAATCCCCATAAATCATCTTTTTATCTAAATTCCATTAATATCTCTGTTCACCCTTTATAGTACAATTTATACTCTTGTTTTCCTCTAACAAAAAAACCTTTCTCTGTTATGAAAGGTTTATTTTGATTTCTCTTTAAGATTAACAATCTTTAAAAGTAACATATTTCCATTAGAAATAAGAAAAAAATTTGTATATGATTTAAAGGTAAATTAATGAAGGTTTTAGTAAATGAAGGGGGGAAATTGGTTTTAAGAGTCTACTAGATTATATAAAAAAGTAACTAGGAGGGAAACAATGAAATATTACTCGACAAAATCTAGTATCTCAAAGGTACTAGTCTTTTCAATTCTTTTATTAACTTTTTTACCTGTACAGGGTCAAACGAATATGGATGTTTCTTCTGCAACAGATATAGAATATGAATTAACTTATTCAGGCGTATTGAATTCCAACGACCCTGAAGGTTTATACAAATATGAAGCATCAGGAACTGGGATAGATACGTTATCTCTTATCGTTCCAAATGATGTCAATTATGATGTTTATATTTACGATGAGAATTTAAATATAATAGGATCTGACATTAGCAGCTTAGGAGTTGAAGAAGAACTATACAGAGTCAATAGAGGGAAGATTTATTACATAAAAATTTTTAGCAATGACGGGATGTATTCAAGTAATGAATATATTCTTAATATAAAACCTTACAAGTTTAATCTTCAAACGAACTATGAATACGACAAGAATGGAAGTTTAGTTCGAACAGAAGTATTTGATGTACAAAAACAAAAGGAATTATTGAAAAGTGGGTTGAACTATGTCGAAGTAGATATGGATACCTCTGCATCACTTACTTCACTAAAAGGACGTACACTTGTCAATTTGTTAGGGAATGAGGGAAACTTTGAAGAGCAAGGTTTATGGGCAAATACCTTAACTACTGATATTTCAACAAACAAATTTGGTACATCAAGTGGAAAAATTGATAACAGCCTAGAAAGTATAGAGAAAATTGCTAGAAACTCCTCTTCATTAGACCTTAGTGGAAAAAAGGTTCTAGTTGGTGTTTGGGCTAAATCAAATAGTGCAAATTCTGAAATTGAGTTATTTTTAATAGGTAGAAAAGGTGAAGATGGCTTTAATTCAACGGATAAATATATAAGATTTTATGATGTAAGTGAGGAATGGAATTTATATTACACAATATTTGATCTATCTACCAAAACAGATGACGATTGGATCTTTCGTCTTGATGTAAATAACCCAGGAGATATTGTTAATTTTGATGGTGCATTTGTTTATGAAATCACAGATGAAGAGGAAAGTTACATCAACTCTCTTTCTCTACCTGATGGACACCAATATATCGAGGATATGTATCCTTTTGTCGATGGGATGCAGAGTGTAACTAATCCTTATTTAGTGAGAAGAAGTCAGAATCTATTGCCTCCTCCATCAATGTGGGGTGAAATAAATAAAGAATATACAAGGAACATACTGAGTGATTATAAAGAAATATGGGAGAAAAATAATACGGATGAGTTCGTAGACGTTCGAATCAATCATATTCCTGTGATTGAAGATACGATCTATTCTTTTTCTATGGATTTAACAGTAGAAAATTATGGAGGTAGTGGTGGTTTTTATTTATGGGTGAGAACTCTAGATGATAATATGAATAAGATTTCATCATGGGGAGAGAAAACTCAAACTTCTACAGGAAAGTATACCGTAAATGTTGAGATCCCATCAGGAGTATCCTATATTAACTTAGGACTCACAGTTACAGATACTGCAACTGGCACCTACACAATTAGTAATCCAATGCTTAATTTTGGTCCAGAACCTCTACCGTTTGAACCTATGGAGGAAGATGATCTTTATATAAATACAATTCTTACATCAAGTGTGGATGGAAGTGTAAAAGATGAGTTATATCAGAGAGGTGATAAATACTATAAGTGGAAAACTCATGAGGTGTTAACAGTAGATGGATCAGTAGGTTTGCGAAGTTATGTACATTTAAGATCAGGCTATAAGATAGTAAGTTTTGAACACATATCTGATTATCTAGATAAAGCTAAAATGGGTGCTAGTCAATTAGTTAGTTCTAGTGATGTAACTTATAAGGAATCAGGAACAGTATTCGATAGTTTAACAGATGAAAATCAATATTATATCAGTGTAGGTGAAGATTTTAAGAGGGTTTTTATTGCGATTCCAAATACCGATAGTGGTTGGGGAGAAGATTATACACCTAGTACAGAAGAGATTAGAGCTTACTTTGATGCTAATCCATACACACTTCAATACCAACTTGAAGAGCCCTACGAAGAACTAGTCACATTATACACGTTAAAAATACATAAAAAAGTAATATTGGATGGTTCGAAAAACTGGAGAAGTGTAATAGATGATAGGTCAGGGTATAAAGTGGTTAGTTTGGATGGCTTTGATGATTATATTGGAAAAAATGGAAGTGGTGTAACTGATGCTAGCAGCTTAATTAAGTTTAATCAAATCTCGTTAGAAGAATCGGGGTTAGTCTATGCAAAATTATCTAATTATGATCAGTATTATTTTAGTGTAAACCCTACCTATAAACGTCTTTATATTACGATATCAGACGCTGATAGTGGTTGGGGCGAAGATTACATCCCTAACACGGGAGATATTAAATCCTACTTTAGTCAAAATCCATATACACTTGAATACAAGTTAGCAACACCAGTAGTAGAGGAAACTCAAGTGGAAAATAAGACATTTACACTAACAAAGGGATTAAATCAAATTGAGCTAGGTTCTTGGGGTATAGATAGTGGTTATGAAGCAGAGATTGAATATAATATTGAACGTTAAATGTTCTATTGAAATGAAATTCAATTAATTAGTTTTTGCAAATATATTTGAGAAAATAGAAGCTCAGTATGAAAATATAGAAGGGAGGATCATTTCAAATACCGTTTTTTCTATGATTATTCTAAATAAGAGAGCTTAGAATAACATAAATATACAAATTTGAGGATGATAAAAGTGGAATACTTTAAAAAATCAAATGCTTTAATTACATTACTTATCGTTTCAATACTTTCATCAATGATATTACCTGTACAAGGTCAAATGAATATGAACGTTTCTTCGGCAACAGAGATAGAATATAAATTAACTTATTCAGGTGTATTAAATTCGAACGAATCTGAAGGTTTATACAAGTATGAAGCATCAGGAACAGGAATTGATACATTATCTTTAATCGTTCCGAATGATGTGAATTATGATGTTTATATTTATGATGAGAATTTGAATCAAATTGGTGCTGGAGTTAATAGTACAGGTGAATTAGAAGAAGTTTATTATCGAGTGTCTAGAGGAAATATTTATTATATAGTAATTATAAGTCAAAATGAGAATTATTCGTTAAGTGACTACACACTCAAAATAGAACCTTACAAGTTTAATCTTCAGACGAACTATAAATACGACAAAAACGGTAATTTAGTTCTAACAGAAGTGTTTGATGTACAAAAGCAAAAGGAAATTTTGAATAGTGGTTTGAATTATGTGGAAGCAGATATGGATACCTCTGTATCGCTCACTTCACTAGAAGGTCGTACACTTGTCAATTTATTAGGGAATGAAGGAAATATTGAAGAGCAAGGGTTGTGGACCAATAAATTAACTACTGATATTTCAACTAGTAAATTTGGTAGATCTAGTGGAATAATTGATAATAGCACAGGAATCACTGAAAAAACAGTTCGTAATTCTACCTCACTAGACTTAAGTGGCAAAAAGATTCTGGCTGGTATTTGGGCTAAAGCAAACAGTGGTACACCTAATATGCAGCTGTATTTACTAGGTAAAATGAATGATATTGGTATTAATTCACCTCAAGTTAATAGTTATGTTGTAGATAATGACTGGAAATTATACTATGATACGTTTGATCTTTCTTCAAATACAGATGATTATTGGCATTTTCGAGTGGATGTGGATAGCTTTGGTACCTCAGATGATATTATTAATTTCGATGGTGCATTTGTTTATGAAATCAAAGATACAGAAGAAAGCTTTATTAATTCTCTAACTCTATCTGATGGACAACAATATATCGAGGAAATGTATCCTTTTGTCGATGGGATGCAATCTATCACAAATCCTTTATTTTTAATAAAGGGAAAAAATATATTTCAACACTCAGACTATGCTCTAAAAGGACTGACGGCTTTAAAATGGTATGATATTGAAATGGATATTCCTATGATTACTAATCAATCTTACACATTGTCTATAGATAAAAATAATTCAATCTTTGAGGGATTACAACTAATTAATAGTGATAATAGTGAATTTGTTGAAATTAATGATTTAACAATAAACAATTATGGAAACATTACTTTTACAAAATCCTTGCCAATTAGATTGAGAGTGAAAACGGATGAAAATGGCAGTTATAATCTAAAAAACTTGATGCTTAACATAGGAGATGAGCCTTTACCTTTTGAAAATCCAAATGAAAAAACCATGAATATCCAAACTTCACTTCATTCAAATATTCATGGAGATATTAAAGATAGACTTTATCAAAACGATACTAAGATGATAGTAAATAGAAAAATTGGATATAAAGAGTTAAACGGAAATGATGAGTATAATTTAAATTTTAAAGAACCAGATTACACTGTGGTTGTATACAAGCATGGTTACAATACTAAACAAAATCTTGTAAGTTTGATAAAAGATAGTGGTATTCCTTTAGAGCTGAAAACTACTTTATTTAATGATATGAATCAAGTGTCTCATTTATGGGATAGTGGAAATTTATTTATTTCAATTTCCAATGAAGATAGTGGTTGGGAAGAAAATTATACTCCATCAAATGAAGATATCCAACGTTATTTTAATGGATGGAAGTATATAGATGGATCTACATGGATCAGTAAAACAGGAAATGGGGGAACAACTGATGAGACCTCTGCATTATCTTCTATGCCAAATGACTATACACCGTATCAGTTACAATACGAACTTCAGAATAGTGTAGTAGAAGAAATACAGATAGAAAATCAAATTATGTTATTAGAGGGTTATAACCAATTAGAGCTAAGGTCATCAGTTATAGATAATATAGGATTCAAGGAATTGAATAGTTCAGATAAGTTTGAGTATTCAGGAAAAGGATCAGGTTATACTGTGGTTACTTATAAACACGGGTATAATACCAAGCAGCCAGTTATATCTATGACAAAATATGATAGAGAACCATTAGAATTAAATACTACTTCTTTTAATGATATGAATCAAGTGTCTCATTTATGGGATAGTGGAAATTTATTTATTTCAATTTCCAACGAAGATAGTGGTTGGGGAGAAAATTATACTCCATCAAATGAAGATATCCAACGTTATTTTAATGGATGGAAGTATACAGATAGTATGAGGTGGGTAAGTGTCACAGGAAATGGAGAAGAAATAGATGCTCAAAATTCTCTATCTTTTAAACCTTCAGATTACCTACCTTATAGACTAATTTACCAATTGAAAAGCGAAACGAAAATACAAGATCTTACTAGTGGTTTTAAAGCAGAAATTGAATATAATATTGAACGTTAAATGTTGGGTAAATGTACAAATAGAAGTTCAGTATGAATATTCAATTACCATTTATTATTAACATAATCTTATGGTTTTCTATGACTCTAATAAATAAGTGAAAATGAAATCTATGTGCTAGTTGACAGAATAGAAATTGCATAAATACAACAAATACGAGGATGATAATAGTGGAATACTTTAAAAAATCAAATGCTTTAATTACATTACTTATCGTTTCAATACTTTCATCATTGATATTACCTGTACAAGGTCAAATGAATATGAACGTTTCTTCGGCAACAGAGATAGAATATAAATTAACTTATTCAGGTGCATTAAATTCGAACGAATCTGAAGGTTTATACAAGTATGAAGCATCAGGAACAGGAATTGATACATTATCTTTAATGGTTCCGAATGATGTGAACTATGATGTTTATATTTATGATGAGAACTTGAATCAAATAGGTGATGGAGTTAATAGTGCTGGAATATTAGAAGAAGTTTATTATCGAGTGTCCAGAGGAAATATGTATTATATACGAATTATAAGTCAAGATGGGAATTATTCCTTAAGTGATTATTTACTAAAAATAGAACCTTACAAGTTTAATCTTCAGACGAACTATAAATACGACAAAAACGGTAATTTAGTTCGAACAGAAGTGTTTGATGTACAAAAGCAGACGGAAGTATTGAAAAGTGGTTTGAACTATGTCGAAGCAGATATGGATACCTCTGCATCGCTTACTTCACTAGAAGGACGTACACTTGTCAATTTATTAGGAAATGGAGGCAATTTTGAAGAGCAAGAGTTATGGGGAAATGGATTAACTACTGATATTTCATTAAATAAATTTGGTACATCAAGTGGAAAAATAGATAATAGTTCAGGAAGTACTGAAAAAGTTGCTGGTTACTCTACTTTATTAGATCTAAGTGGTAAAAGAGTTTTGGCTGGTTTCTGGGCTAAAGCAAGTAGTGAGAATCCTGAAATGGATTTATATTTAATAGGCAGAAAGGGCAATGATAATTTTAATTCAACAGATAAATATATGAAGTTTTATGATGTAAGTGAGGAATGGAATTTATATTACACAACATTTGATCTATCTACTAAAACAGATGACGATTGGCTTTTACGTTTTGATGTAAATACTCCAGGAGGTATTATAAATTTTGATGGTGCATTTGTTTATGAAATCACAGATACAGAAGAAAGTTTTATTAATTCTCTAACTCTATCTGATGGACAACAATATATCGAGGAAATGTATCCTTTTGTCGATGGGATGCAAAGTGTAACAAACCCTTATATTGTGAGAAAAGGAAACAATTTACTACCTCCATTTAGTCAATGGAAGGATTTGAATGGGAATAAAATAATCAATTATATTTCAGATTATGAAATTGAAGTCGAATTTGGAAGTCCTTCTTGGTCAAATGCTTTAGAGGTATTCGTTCCTGCACTTCCTAATACAACATATACACTTTCTATTGAAGAAAATACTTCGTCTAAGTTTTGGATTGCAAGCACAATGGATGACACACCTGGTACTGAAAATTTTGGGTCAGTTCATCTTGCTAATGGTGGTCAATATACGACAACCAATGAAGCAAAGTATATTAAAATTCGCTGGTATGAAACTGAAACAGGTAACTACAGATTAAAAAAACCAATGCTAGTATTAGGTTCTGAATCTATGCCATTTGAACCTCAGAGTGAAGCTGCTATATATATTGACACTCTATTATCATCTAGTGTTGATGGTAGTTTGAGAGATAAGTTATATCAAAAGAATGATGAGTTGTATCAATTGAAAACATATGAGGTTATGTCGTTGGATGGGAGTTTAGATTGGAAATTTAATTCAGATCAAGAAGGATTCAAGTTAATTAGAGTTGATGATTTTGATACGAATGTAGATAACAATCTAAAACCTCAATTAGTAAAATACGATGGAAAAGTTTTAAATTATGGCAACTCTTTGCTAGAGTCAGATATTCTAGGCCAAACTTCATGGCAGTTAGGAGATATATTAATATCTATTGCTGACACAGACAGTGGTTGGGGAGAGAATTACACTCCTACTAATGAAGAAATTAAATCATATTTTAATGGTTGGAAAATGTACGTTGAAGGTAGCGCAGGTAGTATACCATATAACGGAACAGGTAATAAATATTGGGCTAAGCGAACTCCGGAAGGAATACTTAGAGAAGGTCAAAATACTGTTCCGACAGTAAATAATGAATATTTATCTAGTTATCAACTGCTATATCAATTAGCAGAACCTTACGAAGTTGAAGTAGAATTTGAAGGTCAATTAACATTAATAGAAGGATTAAATCAAATTGAGCTGGGTTCAATTGGTTTACCAAGTGGTTTTGAAGCAGAGATTGAATATACCATTGAACGTTAATGTTCAATGGTAACTAAACGATAGGGGGATAAGATCTTTGTTACTAAAGAGAATATGTTTGTTTTTGTTCTGTATTTTTACATTCATTTTCATTACTTCCCAAGCACATGCAAAATATGAATATTTTTATGATGAATCAAATCGATTGGATTATATTAGTACAGTTTCAGGGAGTAAAATAGATTTTGAATATGATTCCAATGGCAACTTAATAAAAAGGAACAAAGTAAATATAAGAGAAGCATCACTAGCTTTTGATGGAGTAGATGATTATGTTGATATAGGAGTTAGTAATGCATTTACTGTGAGTGAACTTACGATGGAAGCTTGGATTAAAACGCCAGAAGAGATGAGTCAACAATGGCGGAATATTGTAAGTAAAAGCGAAGGAAATGATGTTTCAACAAGAGACTACAACTTTTATGTACAAAGTACTGAAGATTTTCAAAAAATAGGTTATCTTCATTTTTCCTCAGGTATATTTGGAGCATCTATAGTAGAATTACCAACACCCTACGAACCCAACACATGGCATCACATAGCCGTTACAGTAGATAATACAGGGTTGCAAAAATATTATTCTGATGGGGAATATATCGGAGAATTTCAAGGAGTGGCAGGGATAGCAGACAATGATTATCCACTATGGATTGGGAAATCAAATAATCTGTGGAATGGAATAATGAAAGATGTTCGCTTATGGAATAAAGCTCGCAGTGAAGAAGAGATCCTATCTACGATCAACAAAGAACTGATAGGGAACGAATCAGGACTCATTGGCTATTGGAAATTAGATGAATTAGAGGGAACTATCGCATATGATTCAGCAAAACATGGTCATCCTGGAACGATTGTTGGTGAACCTTTAAGAGAAGCAGCATTAGCTTTTGATGGAGTAGATGATTATGTTGATATAGGAGTAAGTAATGCATTTTCTGTGAGTGAACTTACGATGGAAGCATGGATTAAAACACCAGAAGAGATGGGTCAACAATGGCGGAATATTGTAAGTAAAAGCGGAGGAAATGATGTTTCAACAAGAGACTACAATTTTTATGTGCAAAGTACTGAAGATTTTCAAAAAATAGGATATCTTCATTTTTCCTCAGGTATATTTGGAGCATCTATAGTAGAATTACCAACACCCTACGAACCCAACACATGGCATCACATAGCCGTTACAGTAGATAATACAGGGTTGCAAAAATATTATTCTGATGGGAAATATATCGGAGAATTTCAAGGAGTAGCAGGGATAGCAGACAATGATTATCCACTATGGATTGGGAAATCAAATAATCTCTGGAATGGAATAATGAAAGATGTTCGCTTATGGAATAAAGCTCGTAGTGAAGAAGAGATCCTATCTACGATGAACAAAGAACTGATAGGGAACGAATCAGGACTCATGGGGTATTGGAAATTAGATGAATTAGAGGGAACTATCGCATACGATTCTGCAAAACATGGTCATCCTGGAACGATTGTTGGTGAACCTTTAAGAGAAGCAGCATTAGCTTTTGATGGGGTAGATGATTATGTAGATATAGGAGTAAGTAATGCATTTACTGTGAGTGAACTTACGATTGAAGCATGGATTAAAACACCAGAAGAGATGGGTCAACAATACAGAATTATTGTAAGTAAAGAAAATGGAACAGTGGATACTAGGAATTATAACTTTTATGTTAAGAGTACTGAAGAAAATCAGCAGAAAATAAGTCATCTTCATTTTTCATCAGCAATCTTTGGATCTACCAATATAGAATTGGAAACACCCTATGAGCCAAACACATGGCATCACATAGCCGTTACAGTAGATAGCACAGGGTTGCAAAAATATTATTCGGATGGGAAATATATTGGAGAGTTTCAAGGAGTAGCAGGAATAGCAAATAATGATTATCCACTATGGATTGGGAAAACGTGGAATGGAACAATGAAAGATGTGCGCTTATGGAATAAAGCTCGCAGCGAAGAAGAGATCCTATTTACAATGAACAAAGAACTGATAGGGAACGAATCAGGGCTCATCGGCTATTGGAAACTAGATGGGCAGCATGGAATACTAGCAATGGACTATTCACCTTATAAGAGCGATGGGACAATCTATACCGAATAAATAGATAGATTAATACGTTCAGTTTAAATTTAAATAAATCACTTATAGGAGGCAATATTTTGAACTCAAGAAAGATGATCGTACTTATTTGTATTTTCTCTATGCTATTTTCGAATCTAGCATATGCAAATCCTAGTGAACTGTTAGAAAAAGAAGAGGTTACATCGTATTTAATCGGTTTACATGAAGAAGTTTCTTCAGACGAATTTAAAGAAAAAAAATTAAAAGATAAAAAAACAAAAAAGATCAAAACCAAAAAGAAAGATATGATTGTTGCTGAGTTAACCGAATTGGAATTATTAGAATTAGCCAGTGATGATCAAGTTTTATTTGTGGAAGAAAATGCAATCGTTGAAGTGACATCCGTAGATAAACCAAAAAAGAAAGATGTTGAAGATAATCAATTGATTCCTTGGGGAATACAGGCTATTGGCAGTCATCTTGCCCATGAGAATAAATTTGAAGGTAAAAATATAAATATCGCTATTCTAGATACGGGAATTGCTGATCATCCAGATTTGAAAGTAAAAGACGGAGTTTCTTTTGTTGAGGACAAATCGTTTGATGAAGATGATCATGGTCATGGAACTCATGTAGCTGG
>NZ_SIJB01000080.1 GCF_009910845.1 Chengkuizengella marina
TTTAGTCGTGTGGAGTGTCAACAGTAGGATTATAAAATTATTAACCACATGCTTAATAATTTTTATTTTTTTATTCTTTCTCGTGAATATACTTGATAATTCAAACAGTTCAACAAAAAAGGAGCACATGACCTTGCTTTTTTAATTGTAGAAGATCCTTATAATTTAAAAGATATATCTACATTAATAATAATGATTTTATATCAGTTAATAATGAAGAGAATTTCCCTGGGATTTTATTATCGAATAAAGAATCCGAATTATTGTTGTGGACATCTCAAAAAATATTAGATGGTAAGAATCTAGATTATTTTTTGCATGTAGGAAATAACTCTAATACAAAGCTAAAATTTGTATTAGTTGGATTTTTAGATTGGAATCAAATACCGTTAAATAGTAATTCTCAAAAGGTTTTTTATGGAGAATTAAAGCCGAAACACAGAGGTATTATAAAAGGTGAAATAGAATATAATAAAATAAACGATAGATCCAATTTTACCGTGATATTTTTGCCCAATGCTTTTTCAATATTAAATAATTCATATGGTAAAGAATATGCTAACGAGGCTAGTTTTAGGCTAGGGATTTATAAATCTAAGGAGGAGAATTCATAAATGAAGAGAAAATATTATTTTATTTTTGGCTCATTATTTTTGATATTTAGCGGACTGATATATTCAATTGAACGTTTAGGAACCTATATTCAATGGTCAGCAGAGGCTATAGCGAAAAGTAATATGGAAATGGATATCCCTCAACTAAGTTTAGCTAATTTTTACACAAATATTTTTGTTATTATATTTATTTTAATAAGTATTATTAATTTCGTACTATATTTCAAATCAAAGAGTAGTGAATAGGAAAATGCCAGACAAGCTTATATTAGGTGCAAAATATCAAACTTCAATATAAAAGTCTTAATATAGTTTTTGTGTTAGGCACTTTTTCACTAATATTATTACTTATTTTTCATGTTAATACCTACTCCTTTGTAAAATAGAATGAAATTTCCTATTAAAAAGTAAATAGCTAATGGATAAAGACCAATCCTGTTATTATAATCGTAAACAATAGGGCTCCCCAAAAAGTAATATAGAATGTATCTTCTCCATCATGAATTTTCTTGGCTATGGAAACACAAACGATAAAAAATATAAAAGCAATTAAGGGGACAGACATAACGAAAATAGATATAATAATATCCAAATATAAAACCTCCTATCCTATCTGGGATATTTTTTAAAAGGTGAATCATAGTCCCTTGTCATTATTATTTTTATATTCTGAGTATTACCATCTTTACATTCTATATATCCACCTCTAACAAGTCCGTTTAATACCGAACGGACTGTTTTTTCGTCTTTGCCTGTTTTGATTTCAAGCTCTCGAATGGTTGGCATTCTTTTTTTTATTGAATGAGGGAAGTTATATAGGATACGTAATACTTTTCTCTCAAGGTCAGTAAGCAATGGAATCACCAGTTAATTTAGTTAATTTTGTAGTCAAATGTTTCATCACCCAACACCTACAATCTCATCAAATTTAATCCACTCATATTCACCCTCATACTCAAATTTAATTTGTCGTAATTGGGTATCAAATTTAGTTATTACCCCACTTATAAACTTATTCTGACCAAAAGATCTGAACAACTCTACAGTAACTTCTGATTCACTCAACATTGAATCTGATAATTGTTGAGATATAACATTAACTTCTTCTTCTGCAAGTACTGGTTTAGTCTTTCTATTTCGTTCTTTTTGATAATGATTCATCATCTCTTTATGTTCAGGTAGTATTATACGATGTGACTCCCAGAACATATTAGAGCCTTCCGTAAGTTTATTTTCATGCTGTTTCATATCATCACCTCTTATAGAACATTTGTTCTTATTATACAAGAAGCAAAGGAGAATATGCAAGTGTGTATTTTTGACACTCCACACGACTAAAGTCGTGGGATTCTTAAGAAGATTGATTTAAGAAATCCTTATTCTTAAAGGCTGTGCCAAACAGCCGCTATCCTGTAAGATATTTAAATCTATCAGGTTACTTTTACG
>NZ_SIJB01000081.1 GCF_009910845.1 Chengkuizengella marina
AACTACAGGTACCATTTTAATTCATCCCCTCCCTTTTTAAATTTTAAGCTAATATTTCATTTAATTTTTCCTGGAAAGCAGGGACACCAACACGATGAACATATTGATGGAATGTTTCTTCATCAGATCGATTATCGTTATAGAATTCAATAAGTTGTTTTAATACAGGAGCAACATTGTCGCCTTTGACTCTTCCTTTTAATTTATGATTAAACTCACCATTACCTTCAAGTGTTCCACCTACAGCAATGTCAAACGCATCCACCATACCTTCAGGTGTTTTTACAAGTGAACCTTGAAGACCAATATCAGCAATGTGTTTCTGACCACAAGAGTTAGGGCATCCGATAAAGTGAATGCGAACAGGTTCTTCCATGTCGATGTGATCGTCTAAATATTCGGCTACATCCACTGCTCTTTTTTTGGTTTCCACAATAGCCAGATTACAGAATTCATTTCCAGTACAAGAAACGGTACGACTCATAAAACGTTTTGGATTTGGTGTTAGTCTTTCTAATACTTTTTCTTGTAATAATCCCTCAACTTTTCCATTTTTCACACCAGTAATAATTAAATTTTGTGCCATAGTTGAGCGAAGTTTTCCATCCCCATATTCATCTGCTAATCTAGCTAGCTCTGTGAATTCTTGTGCATCTAATCTTCCTACAGGTAAGTTTAACCCTACATAACTATATCCTTCCTGTTTTTGAGGGTGAACACCGTCAAAATATGCTGCATTCCAAGCTATCGTTTTATCTTCCCCTCTTGTTGGAAGTTCACCGTACTGCTTAACTAGTTCTTCACGGAATTTTTCTACGCCCCAATCTGCTATTAAGAATTTAATTCTTGATTGATGACGTTTTGCACGGAACCCATGATCTCGATAAATAATCGTGATCGCCTCTGATATTTTTAACACTTCTTCTGGGCGTACAAAAATATCTAGTTGTTGTGCTAAGAAAGGTTTCGCTGATAATCCTCCACCTACCCACACATGAAAACCAATAACTTCTTTACCGTCAATGACTTTCGTAGCAGGCGTAAACGCTAAGCAGTTAATTTGAGCATGTGCTGTATTATAAATATTGGATGAGATTGATATTTTGTATTTTCGAGGTAAGTTTGAAAAATCTCTATTCATTAAGAAAAAGTCATTAACCTCATTTACAATATCTGTTGTATCCATTAATTCATTAGGATCAATCCCTGCTAGTGGGTTACCTACAATCGTTCTAGGACAATCTCCACATGCTTCGTATGAATATAATCCTACGTCTTCTAAACGTTTAAAGATATCCGGTAAATTTTCAACTTTTAACCAGTGAAATTGTATAGCTTGTCGCGTTGTAACATCTACTAAATCTCTTCCATAATCATGAGCAATGCTTGCTAGGGCTCTAACTTGATCAGAGGTCATAATCCCAGAGTTGATTCTGACCCGCATCATGAAATGTCCGTCCTTTGGTTTCTGCTCATATACCCCTGCCCATTTAAATCGAAGCATTTCATCTTCTGGAATAGATTCATAACCTTCATTAGCATATTTCTCAATAATCGTTCTAATAATATCTAAACCATCTTTTTCTAATTTCATTAACTCTGTTTTATTTAGTTTAGATGGATCATCAGCCCACTTAGCTTCATAAGCCATGCTTAATTCCTCCTAACTGTATAATTCCGATAAATTTAGTATGAATAATCTATTTTGATAGTAACATATTAAATAATAATCGTAAATCACTAAAGAAATAATTAATTATAAATAATAATTATAAGTAACATAGGGAAAAATTATATAAAGTGATGTTTCTCTTTATTAATCGTGACAAAGTTGTTAACTTTTTATATAATGTCTTGTATACAGAATAGAACATAAGTATTATATAATTAATGTGTTATGCGTAAAAGGGGGTACCTTAATGTTTCTTGCAGAAGAAGCTGTTGAAAAAGTAGGTCAATTCTCTTATTTTGACCTTGTTATGATTTTGTTCTCAGTCATCATTGCAATAGGTTTTGTACGTTTAATATTAGCTAAAGATAAAAATTTATTTGCAATAGGTTTTGCTTTTGTTTGTTTAGTTATATTTGCTTTTATGGATGTATTGATTGTTTTAGCTTGGACTGGTTATCTGTGAGCTGTAATTAATTAAAAATTGAAAATACATAAAAAACACTCTTTTAAAGGGTGTTTTTTTGTTTACCATGTTTAGTATATTTGATTCAATTTTTACTTTTGAGTTTGCACATTAACAACCTTTGAATTTATGATAGAAGATGTGTCCTTTTTAAAATATTGTCTCCCAATCCATGCCGTTATGACTGAGGTAATAAGAATTATACTTAATATGCTTAATGAAGAAAATGTACCTGATTGAGGAATAATAACAGTAAAACTTCCGATTAAGGTAATTCGTATTGCAAGACCAATGGATCGGAATAAACTTTCAACACGTCCTATTTTATCGTTAGGGATCATTTCCATCATTAATGTGTTCCGGGCGACCCTGGTACCCGCATTTGCTAAACCAAAAAATAGGGATACAATGATAAATAAAGTGGTAATAGGGAAAATCGTAGTTAGTATCATGGAAAGCATAAACATGAATATACCAAAAAGGACGATTTTTACATTCCCTAATTTTGATATAAGGAAAGGAACGGTTATTCCTGCTAGGAGTGCTCCAACTCCAAATATCATTTCGTGAGCGCCATATACATTGCCACCAGCTTGTAAAGTGGATTCAATATAAATAGGGAACACATAATTTGTAATCATAACGATAACAAATGGGATGAACGCAGAAATTAGAAATAAAAATAGTAATGGACGTTCTTTTAAGTATTCGTAACCTTCCCGCATTTTCTCCCAGAAGGAAGCATCGGAATTGGTTTTAGTTGATTGATTCTTTTTCAAATAAGGGATTGTGTATAAGATGATAAAAGCAATAGCATATGTGCTTGCGTCTATGACTAAAATCCAATACAGATCAATCGCTTCAATTAATAAAGTAGCAACACCTCCAGCAATAACACTAGATAGTTGCCCCTGTATTTCCATGATTCCGTTTAAGCTCTTGTATTGACGAGGTTCGAAGATTTCTTGATTCATTGCAAACATCGTCGGATAAAACAAAGAATAATACAACATACCGCTAGCAAATAATACCACCAGCTGCCAAGTAGCGTAACCTCCATTTACAAATCCGATGAAAGCAAATAAACCGATAACTATAAATCCTATCATTTCAGACCACAACAGCAATTTTTTGCGAGAATATTGATCTATGAGGTTGCCTATGATTGGAGCGATGAGGAATAACATCATGGTTAATAACAGCGAAATAAGTCCAAAGGTACTAGCCCCATTTTCTCCGGTAACAATCATCCACGGGATGGCAATCATAGTAATACCTGATCCAATGGATGAAAAAATATTCGCAGTTAATATTTTAAGGAAACGTTGATCTTGAACAATCAAACTCATTGCCTAGTACTTCTCTGTACACTATGCTGCATATATACTTTCAGTTCTTTCATCACTTCATCTACTTGATTCATACCTTGTTCTGTTAACTGTTTGTTTTCCATATCAAATCGATCTGGATCTAATACTAATTGTTTAGGAATAACATTTGCATATATTCCCCTTGCAACAGTACGCATATTTCCTAATGCATTAATTCCCCCTTTCCCGCCACCACCAACTGCAATGAGGGCGACTGGTTTATGTTCGAATTGGGCACTGCCCAAAAAATCAATGGCGTTTTTTAATGCACCACTCATACCACTATGATATTCAGGAGATGTTAGTACAACACCATCTGCGTCATAAGCTAATTGCCTTAATTGCTTTACAGAAGTGATTTCATCCTGATCTTCCTCACCATTGTACATTGGAATCTTTCCTTCACTTAAATCTATCAAATCTGCCTTGTATTTTTGTGTAATATACTTTCCTATCACGCCTGTTCTACCAAATTTTCTAGGGGTTCCATTAATGACTAATATTTTCATGTTCATTTCTCTCCTTAATTACTTCAATATAATTTTTAAAAATAACGACACCTTAATAAGGATCCCGTTGTATTAATTACTATAAATTATAAATGATTATGTATATTTTAACCTCATAAAAATGGTTTATTTTATTCTACGACTTTAGTCGTAGCAGATAGTAGGTTATTGGAGCTCATTCATCACTTTTGTAGGTTATTAAAGGTTGTGTTTTACCGCAAATAGAGCAGCTTGTGTTCGATCCGCTAATTGAAGCTTTGACAAAATGTTAGATACGTGAGTTTTGACTGTTTTTTCTGTGATATTTAAACTATCAGCAATTTCTTTGTTGCTTTTACCATTCGTAATTTCTGATAAAACCTCTCTCTCGCGTTTAGTTAACTGCTCCACTAAATGATCTTCTTGTTTTTTATCCGTCATATGGGACATCATGTGCGACATCGCTTTAGGGTGGACATGGTTTTGCCCCAGATGCACATTGCGAATCGTTTTTACAAGTTCGTCTGGTTCAACATCTTTTAATTGATAACCAGTTGCACCAGATTTGATAGCAGGAATGACATGGTCTTGGTCTGAAAAACTAGTTAAAATAATGATTTTCATATGTGGATTTTGTTCTTTGATGACCTTTGTAGCCTCAATACCATTCATAACGGGCATCATTACATCCATTAAAATAATATCTGGCTGCAATTCATTTGCTAGTTTAACAGCTTCTTTCCCATTTTCTGCTTCTCCCAAAATTTCTATATCGTCTTGTGTGCGTAGAAAAAAATATAAGCCTCTTCTTACTACTTTATGGTCATCAGCGATTAATATTCTAATACCCAATGTTGTTCCCCAACCTTTCATTTCTTCATTTTAATGTATGTGTATCAATATAGGTTTTTGTCATAGGTAAACTTACCTTTAAGAGTGTTCCTTTCCCTGAAACACTCTGTATGATTACTGTCCCTCCAAACAATTCAGCTCTTTCACGCATGCTTTTAAGACCAAGAGATGGACTATGTTGTTCGCTATTTATACTAAAACCGATACCTTGATCACGAATATTCATTTCAACGTTTTTATGATCACGGTTAAACTCAATCCATACTTCCGTCGTTTCTGCATGTTTTTTAATATTATTTAACGCTTCTTGACCGATTCGCCATAAACACTCTTCCATTATACTAGGAAGCTCTCCTACACCATGAACATCAGCAGATACATTTAAACCTAATACTTTTCCGTACGCTACTAAAGCACAAACAATTCCTTCCTCTAAATTTTGAGGACGCAGTTGCCAAATTAGTGCCCGCATTTCCTTGAGAGCATCTTGAGAAAGCTCTTGCATGTAATTTAACATTTCATGGATATCTTGATCTTCAGTCATTTCTTTTGCACCCCTTACTGTAAGCATTAAAGAAAATAGAAGTTGATTGACCGAATCATGTAGGTCTCTAGCTAGTCGATTGCGTTCTTGAATTAATGCTAGTTCATGCCCTTTTTGGTTTAATCGTGTATGTTCGAAAACGATAGCTAAATGCTGACCAAGTTGTTCAATAATATCTCGATCAATATCATCTAAAGATGGATTTGAAATGGTAATCTTTCCTGAAGTTTCTCCAAGTTTAAAAGGTTGGGTAATAGATATCATTTCTTCTCTGGAACCTATATCTTCCTCATGTTTATTTTCATTACATTCAATCTGGACGCGATTATACTTAAATTTAATTTGTATCAATGAAGCTGAGTATTCTAATCTATAATTTTCATTACGGTCACCATGTAACGCGGTGGTGACTTCGCCTAACTTCTGAAACATAGAGGCTCTTTTTTGATCTCTATTCATAAAATTTAGACGTTTAATCGCAGTTCCGATTTGAATAGCTACCGATTCTAATAATGCTAGTTCTTCTTCATTAAATTCCAATTTGTTTGGTGATGCAACATTTAATAACCCAAAATTTTCATTGCCTGCTTTTAATGGAACTGTAGCATGATGCGTGACGTCTTCCGTATCTCCCCATTCATATTTTATTGCATCATCAATTCTTTTACATTCTATAATATTGGCTGCTTTATCCAATCTGCCATCATGGTAACGGTCAATACACCAGCAACTACCTTCACACATATGTTTTTTATCTTCGTGACATAGAGCAGGTGGAAGGTTGTAGTCTGTCACAAG
The DNA here is from genome assembly GCF_009910845.1 of Chengkuizengella marina. Lineage (GTDB taxonomy): Bacteria > Bacillota > Bacilli > Paenibacillales > KCTC-33759 > Chengkuizengella > Chengkuizengella marina. The sequence continues at coordinate 6,188 of NZ_SIJB01000081.1, forward strand.
TTTAAAATTGCCATCGACATCAATGAAATAAATCCAACCTGTTTTTAAGTCCATAATATGAATAAGTTCTTTTAAGACGGATTGTAGCATTTTATTAAGATCTGTTACTTGGTTTATCGTTTGTAAAATGACCTTTAATGTAGTCAATTTTTGTATGTTTTTTTCGTTCACCATTTCATTTCACTTCCCTACTCTTCAATTAAAAACAATTTTTTTCATAGTTCACCGTGGTTAATCTCATTAATAATCTAAGTATAATGGAGCGCATGACATATGTGCAAAAAGAATTTATCTAAACAAATATAGATCGATGGAAAGTTGCAACCCATAAAAAACAAATACTTTCAAGTGATAATAAAGGGATAAATAAAAACAAAAAAAGTGTGGCAAGCTAATATGGATGAATAAGGGAAAGGGGGAAAATCAATGCATACTGGATCCATTTCAACCAAAGAACTATCTTACATATGTGATTCTTTGAAAAATGAAGAAACAATTGTAAAACTTTGTGTACATGGAGCGGTAGAATGCCAAAATCCACAGTTGAAACAGTTTTTTAATCATATGTCACATGAACGTTTTCAGGACTTTGGTCAATTAATGAATGTATTAGATCATCATAGCCAATATTCATAAACAAAAGAAAAGGAGGGCTACCAATGTATAATCAACCTACATCAAATATGGGGCAACAACAAATGGGACAACAACATGTCTCTTTACCAGATAAAGATATGGCAAATTTAGTTTTGTCAGAACTAAAAAGAATGGCAAGAGAATATACGACCGCATGTTTGGAAGCAGCAAATCCAACAGTTCATCAAAACTTTAATCAATTACTTCAAAAGACACTGGCAGATCAAGCACAGTTATTTCAAATTATGAGCCAACAGGGTATGTATAATGTGACTCCAGCATCCATGCAGGAGATTCAAAAAGAGCAGCAAAAATTTAATCAATGTGGTTATGAAACGCAGCAGTTTATGCAACAATATTTAGGTGGAGGGCAGTCTGGTATGATGGCGACTTCAACTCAGCCTTATCAACAATCGACACAAATGCCTATGACGTCAAACTATGGTGCCATGGGTACAATGCCACCAGGAGCTGCTTCACCAACAACAAGCTCTTCGAGTGCAAATATAAATCAATCTGGGACTCCACAAATGAGATCAGGAACACAGATGAGCACGAGTTCACAAATGTCAACTTCAACACAAGACCAAGCTAAAAAATACTTGATTTAATCTTAGTATTTATGTTGTAGCGCTCTGAACCCTCTTTATTCAGAGTGCTTTTTTTTATTTTAATCTTTTATTAATATATTATTTTTGATCTTATTTTAACTTTATGTGTATTTGTTTGACAGGGTAGGGTCCGTACTTTAGACTGAATTTTAGGGAAAACATAATAAACGTAATCTTCACTTTTAAGGTGAATTTTGGAGGTTCATTTTGAAAAGTATTATTAAAAATTGGAACCACATTTTTAAACTAGATCCTGACAAAAAGATATCAGATGATCATTTGGCAAAAATCTGTAGTTCTGGGACCGATGCAATTATGGTTGGTGGTTCATCTGGAATCACTTACGAAAATACATATGACTTGTTTTCCAGAATTCAGCAATATTCAATACCAACTATTTTAGAAGTTTCAAATCAAGATGCAATTGTTATAGGGTTTGACCTTTATATGATCCCAATTGTTTTAAACGCATCTGATGCAGAATGGATTATTGGGAACCATCAAAGAGCTATTAAAAAGTACGGAGATATCATGCCTTGGGAGAATATTTTGACAGAAGCTTATGTTTCTTTAAATCCAGATGCAACAGTCACAAAAGTGACAAATGCCTCGACAGATTTAAATGAAGAGGATGTGCTCTCCTATGCAAGATGTGCTGAGCAATTATTTCATATGCCCATTTTTTATGTTGAATATAGCGGAGTATTTGGAAATATAGCAATGTTAAAAAATGTGAAAAAAGTTTTAACCAATACACAGTTCTTTTATGGTGGAGGTATAAATAATATACAAAAAGCATTGATGGCAGCCAAAGTAGCGGATACGATCATTGTTGGGAATGCCATTTATAATGATATTGAGTTAGCTATAGAAACGGTGAAAATTAAAGACGAAATGCCAAAGCAATAGGTATAAAAAGATAAGAACGTGCATTCGCTTACATGTGTTATAATACATATATCAACTTAATTATCATTTTATTGAACACATTATTAATGGGGAAGAAAGTCCATTTGGACGTTTAATATCCAATTAGGAAGGTCTGAAAATTTAAATGAATGAAACTTTTGATATATTTGAATCCATAGAAAGTTTAAATAAACAACAAAAAAAAGCAGTTGAAACAACAGAAGATCCGTTATTAATTATGGCAGGTGCTGGAAGTGGTAAAACAAGAGTACTTACCCACCGTATTGCCTATTTAATTGCAACAAATAAAGTAGCTCCTTGGAATATCCTTGCCATCACATTCACAAATAAAGCGGCTAGAGAAATGAAAGAAAGGGTAGAGAGTTTAATAGGTCCTACTGCCAATGATATTTGGGTTTCCACTTTTCATTCCATGTGTGTAAGAATTTTACGCAAGGATATAGAAAAAATTGGTTTCACTTCTAATTTTACAATTTTAGATTCTACAGATCAGTTATCTGCAGTGAAAAATTGCATGAAGGAATTAAATATAGATAGTAAAAAATATGAACCTAGAGCCGTTTTATCAGCCATAAGTACAGCTAAAAATGAACTTATTTCCCCTGAAAGATACGAGAGTACAATTGGAGATTACTATCAAGGTGTCGTTTCAAATGTATATACGTTATACCAAAAGAAATTAAAAAAGAATAATTCTCTGGATTTTGACGATTTAATTATGAAAACCATTGAGTTATTTCAAACGGAAAAGGAAGTATTAGCGTATTATCAATATAAATTTCAATATATTCATGTGGATGAATATCAGGATACTAACCGTGCCCAATATTTATTATGTCAAATGATTGCAGACCAACATCAACGAATATGTGTTGTTGGAGATAGTGACCAATCCATTTATAGATGGAGAGGTGCTGATATTACGAATATATTAAACTTTGAGAAAGATTATCCAAATGCAAAAGTCATATTATTAGAGCAAAATTATCGCTCCACAGCTAATATTTTAAATGCAGCAAATGAAGTGATTAATAACAATACAGGACGGAAACCTAAAAAGCTATGGACAGATCAAGGTGAGGGTGAAAAAATCCACCTATACAAAGCTGATTCTGAGCATGATGAAGGCTATTTTATTGCAAATGAAATTAAACAAAATCATGAAAAAGGTATCAAGTATAAAGATCATGCTATTTTATACCGTACGAATGCCCAATCACGTGTGATCGAAGAAATATTAATTAAATCGGATATTCAATATCAAATTATTGGCGGGATTAAATTCTATGATAGAAAAGAAATTAAAGACATATTAGCTTATCTTCGCTTGATATCCAATCCAAATGATGATATTAGCTTTCAGAGAATCGTAAACGTACCTAAACGAGGTATTGGTGCTGCTTCTCTGGACAAACTAGAAACACAAGCAGCGAAAGAAGGTAAATCTATTTTTACATTGCTGGAAGATTTAAGTGCTGTAGAAATTAGCTCAAGAGCCAAAAATGCATTACAACAGTTTAAAATACTAATTGATAACTTAACCTCCATGACAGATTACTTATCAGTGACTGAATTAACAGAAAAGATGTTGGAGATGACTCAGTATAAAGAACCTTTTATTCGTGAAAATACAATTGAGTCTAAATCGAGATTGGAAAATATAGATGAGTTTCTTTCTGTAACGATGGAATTTGAAAAACGAAATGATGATGATTCATTAGTTGCTTTTTTAACAGACTTAGCTTTGATTGCTGATATAGATACATTAGATGAAAGTCCATTAGAAAACGAAGATACCTCTGCAGTTACCTTAATGACAATGCACAGTGCAAAAGGGTTGGAATTTCCTTATGTATTTGTTGCCGGAATGGAGGAAGGTGTATTTCCGCATAGTCGTACTTTTGATGACAATGAGGAGCTAGAGGAGGAAAGACGTTTAGCTTATGTAGGGATTACTAGAGCGGAGAAACAACTGTTCTTAACGTGTGCAAAAATGAGAATGTTGTATGGTAGAGCGTCTTCAAATGCACCTTCAAGATTTTTGCAGGAAATACCTGAAGAGTTGATTGTAGATCAATCACCTGTAAGAGAATATCAACCTTCCTCTTATGGATCGAAATCACAATATCGAACAAATTCATCATTTCAAAACCCAGCTTTTCAGCGCCAAAAACAGTCTTCACATATTATTGCAACAGAAAAACCTGTTGGGAATTATAGTAATGGAGATAAAGTTTCACATAATAAGTGGGGTATAGGTACAGTGGTTGCTATTAAAGGAACTGGGGATGATACAGAATTGCAAATCGCATTTCCTGCTCCTGTTGGTGTGAAAAGATTACTTGCTAAGTTCGCACCCATTACTAAGGTGTAGCTATTCCATAAAATCTTTGTATTTATATACTCTTGTGACTGCAAAAACACAGTTATTAAATGAAACGAGGGAATTCAATGGATGATCGCTTAGAAACAATGAAAAAGCTCATAGAAGAAATTAATAAATACAATGTTCACTACTATACATTAGACCAGCCTTTAATAAGTGACCAGGAATTTGACCGACTTTATGATCAGCTTGTTGCTTTAGAAAAAGAGACAGGAAATGTTTATCCTAACTCTCCAACCCAAAGAGTGGGAGGGGAAATTCTAAAGGGGTTTAGTGAACATCGACATATCAATCGATTGTGGAGTTTGGATAAAGCACAAAACCACGAGGATTTACAAGCATGGTATAAACGAGTGATGAAACTTGTAAATGAATATAATATAAAAAATGCTGATCAAAAACTTCCTGAGCCTTCCTTTGTTCTGGAGTTGAAATTTGATGGGCTGACATTAAATCTAACTTATGATCAAGGACAGTTAATTCAAGCTTCAACCAGAGGAAATGGTGTAGTTGGTGAGAGTATACTTGCACAAGTAAAAACGATAAAATCCATTCCTTTACAAATCCCCTATAAAAGTGGACGTTTAGAAATCCAAGGCGAAGGGTTAATGTTTCTTTCTATTTTGGAAAAATATAATAAAACGGCAGATGAACCTTTAAAAAATGCAAGAAATGCAGCAGCAGGTGCATTAAGAAATTTAAATCCTCAAGTTACCGCAAAGCGGAACTTAGATGCGTTTATATATAATGTAGGTTATGCCGAAGAAATTAAGTTTGAGGACCATCAAGAAATGGTGAGATTTTTAAAAGAAAATCAGTTTAAAGTGAATCCGTACATTCATTTTATAGATCATCTGGATAATGTGATGAAAGAATTAGAAAATATCGAACAAATGAAATCTACACTGGATTATTTAATTGATGGTGCCGTGATTAAAATAGCAGATATGAAAACAAGAGAAGTATTAGGATATACAGAGAAATTTCCTCGCTGGGCAATTGCATATAAATTCAAAGCTGAGGAAGCAACTACTATTCTAGAAGAAGTAATGTGGGAGGTTGGCCGAACGGGTAAAATTACTCCTGTTGCAAAAGTGAGTGCAGTAGATATTGGAGGAGTTACAGTACAAAGGGCAACTTTAAACAATGAAGGTGATATAGAAAGAAAAAGTTTAAAATACGCCCTTGGATCTGAAGTGTACATTCGGAGATCTAACGATGTTATCCCTGAAATTCTAGGTAAGGTGACAGAAGAAAACGATGGGGCTGAGATAACTATTCCTAATGTTTGTCCATCATGTGGAACAGAATTAGTGAAAAAAGGAGCTCATTTATTTTGTGAAAATCAATTAGGTTGCAAACCTCAATTAATAGGTCGAATGAGACATTTTGCTTCTAGAGATGCGATGGACATTGATACTTTAAGTATAAAAACAATTACTCAGTTATATGAGGAACGTGAAGTGCGTGATCCAGCAGATTTATATGATTTAACCTTTGATGATCTAATTGATTTAGAACGGTTTGGGGAAAAGAAAGCCACTAATTTATTAGAAGCGATTGAAAACAGTAAAACGAAAGATTTAACCCATTTTTTATATGCATTAGGGATTCCAAATACGGGGATTACTACAACTAAATTAATTGCGGAACATTACAAAAATTTAGAGAATGTAATGAGTGCCACACAAGAACAGTTGGTGGAGTTACATGATGTAGGAGATATTGTAGCAGAAAGTATTGTTTCATTTTTTCAAAACCCAATTATTAAAACAAGTATTGAGCGAATGCTTGCAGCAGGTGTACACCCTCAATCAAAAGTGGAACAGAAGGAAGAAATTAAAGATAATATTTTTAAAGATAAAACGGTAGTCATTACAGGAACCTTACAGGAGTTAGGGCGTAAAGAAGCGGCAATTTTGTTAGAAACACTAGGTGCTAAAGTTACAGGAAGTGTTTCTAAAAACACAGATTACTTGATAGCAGGAGAAAAAGCAGGAAGTAAATTAAAAAAAGCTACGGATCTAGGCATTCAAGTATTAAATGAAATGGAGTTACTGAAAGAGATAAAAAGATAATCATAAAATTCTAACTGTTGATAACTACATTGTTTTATCTCAATTGTATTGTTTGTTTATGGTTGCACACAATATCTTAATAACTTAAAAATTTGATAAGACACAATGTGTAGAAAGAGGTATATCATTGATGACACAAACAAAATTGGAATCAAAAGTTCTATCTGTACTTGAAGATAAAATTGAGCTTATCAAAACGAATAAAGGGGCGATTTATTTAGTCGGTCCTATTCAACTACCTGTTAATCTTTACGGAGAAACTATCGAATTTCAATGGTATTGCTGGTTAAATTGTGAAGAAGTAACAGAAAACTATGAGAAAATCATTGAAAAATTATCTTCTGTTAATTTAGCTGAGTTACAACAATCAAGTGTTTTATCATATGGTGACTTTTCATATGGAGATGACGCCATCATAAGAATGCATTCTATTTGTCATACAGGGGATATATTTGGAAGTAAACGTTGTGATTGTGGCTATCAATTGAAGCAGTCTATGAAAATGATCGTAGATCATGGAACAGGTGCTTTATTTTATTTAGCTAACCATGAAGGAAGAGGTATTGGATTGTTTAGCAAGGCAATGGCTTATATACTTCAAGAAAATGGATATGATACCGTTGATGCAAATGAAAGTCTAGGTTTTGTTGATGATTCAAGAAACTATGATGATGCCATATTGGTACTTAAAACGTTAAGATCCAAACCAGTTACACTGATGACAAACAATCCTAAAAAGCTAAAGGCGTTGAAAGATGCTGGATTAGAGGTTTCAGAAAGGAAACCACTTTGGGGAGATGTTTCTGAGTTTAACGAGAACTATCTTGAAACAAAAATAAAACGTTCAGGTCATTTAGAAGAAGAGGAGACTTGTTCAAATGACTAATGATGAATTTTATATGGATTTGGCTTTAAATAATGCATTAGCAATGAAAGGTCAAACAGATCCCAACCCATTGGTCGGTTCAGTCATTGTAAATCATAACCGTATAGTAGGAATTGGTGCACATTTAAAAGCGGGTGAACCACATGCTGAGATTCACGCTCTGCGAATGGCTGGTGATAAAGCAAAAGGTGGGACGATATATGTAACGCTTGAACCATGCTCTCACCATGGAAGAACAGGTCCCTGTGCAGTAGCGATTGTAAAAGCTGGAATAAAAAAAGTCGTTATTGCAGCACTTGATCCTAATCCTGTTGTTTCTGGTAATGGGGTTAAAATACTTCAAGAAGCTGGCATTGAAGTAGTGATTGGAATCAATTCACAAAAATCAAAACGGATGAATGAAGTATTTAATAAGTTTATTGTTCATCAAAAACCGTTTGTTACGTTAAAATCTGCAATTACTTTAGATGGGAAAATTGCTACGCATTCTTCTGATAGTAAATGGATTACTTCTGAGGAGGCAAGACAAGACGTTCATCAACTTAGAAACGAAAATATGGCAATTCTTGTTGGGGTAAATACCGTAATAAAGGATAATCCAGAATTAACAACTCGTATTTCAAATGGACGTAATCCGATTCGAGTGATTCTTGATTCCAAGTTAAAAATCCCTCTTGACGCTAAGTTAGTTACTGATGATCAGGCTGAAACTTGGATTTTCACATCTTTAAATTATGATAAAGATAAGAAGATGAAACTACAAAATGAAGGGATCAAAGTTTTTCATACTGGTGGAACTAAACGAGTAGATCCGAATGAAGTTGTAAAAATACTCGGGGAGCATCTGATCTCTTCTTTATTGATAGAAGGTGGAGGTGGAGTTAATGCTTCCTTTCTTGAAAATCAATTGATTGATAAAGTAGTTCTCTACATAGCTCCGAAGTTAATTGGCGGAAAACAAGCCCCTACCTTCCTTGAAGGGATAGGAATTGGAAAAATGGGAGATGCGGTGGAGTTAAGTAATATAGTTGTAGAAAATATAGGGAAAGATTTTAAGTTTGTTGGTTATCCAGATTATCAAAAAGAAGAAGAGTGTAGGAAATAATAATTTATTTTTTACTATCCTAAAAACTCAGACATAAATAACCGAATGCAGATCTCTGTCATTCGGTTTTTAGTTTGTATTTATGAAAGCATGGATTTAACTAAATGTATCGGAGAGGTATCAAAAAATGAAAAATAGTTTAGCATATTTTTATGAGGAAAAAGCGCATTGGCTATTTCCTTATTGCTTTTACCCTCTTTATGCATTTCTTTTATTTTTGTTTGGGACTCTTCCAAATAGTTGAGTTTTAATTGCAGTTTTTGTTTTCCATCCTTTAATATCCCAGCATGACAACAATAAACAGTAGAAAAGTCATATTTCAAAACATTCCTTATAGAATTCATTAAAAGAGGCATATTTTCAAAGTGCCATATACTTTGTGGCTTGCCTAATACATATAGATCTCCACTAAATAACCGTCCATTTTCCTCATCTAATAGAACGATATGATCCTCAGCATGTCCTGGTGTATGAATAACTTTATATTTATATTTGTTTGTTTCAAAGGTTGAGTTAAGTTCTGAAACATCAAATCCCTTTCGTTTACCCCAAAAAAATTTACGATAATATGGCATATTTCCATTTTTGCGACAAAGTTCCAGACCTGATTGGTGAGCGTATATTGGTATTTGTTTATGTTTGGCAACCCAAGGAGCTAAACCAGTATGATCTTCATGATGATGAGTGATAATTACTTGATTTATATCGTTCTGCTGTAAAAAAGGAATAATATCTTTTTTTCCTCTCTGTGGACCTGTATCTATCAATAAACCATCTATAATGTAAAAATAAACGTTTACTTGAAAACCTATGGCAGGTACTACAGTTTTAGCACCTATAATATCTTCATGATGCGAGAGCTGAAGCATATATTTTCACTTTCCTTATTTATATTTTTTTATAGCTTAACAATTTTTAGATACTTTTCAAATTCTAAGTTATTAACAGAAGTTACATCTATTGAGATGGGACTACTGAGGTTTTAATAAGAACTTTTGTTATATACTCCTATTATATTGATTGAACTATTAATTTAAAAGTTGTTTTTGAAAAAATGACCAAAAAAGTTTTTTGGTTCAAAAACGTGTAAAAAAAATTTTAACATTTGGAATAATTTCTCATTGCATTCATTGGACCATCCGTGGTATATTATTTCTTGTCGCAATGAAAAGAAAAGTTCCTTGAAAACTGAACAAAATGAATCGATTAATACTAACAAAAGTCAAAAGTTTTAACTTTTGGGAACCCGGATATAACATGTAACAAAGAATGAGCCAAGCGCTCTAAAATAAGTTGTGATCGTAAGATTGCAACCTTTAATGGAGAGTTTGATCCTGGCTCAGGACGAACGCTGGCGGCGTGCCTAATACATGCAAGTCGAACGA
>NZ_SIJB01000082.1 GCF_009910845.1 Chengkuizengella marina
CTATCACGCTATCACTTCCTCTCTAATTCATTGAAAACAAATAAAAAATCACTGCACCAACTGTTGCAGTGATCACATATTTAATTAGTTCTATCCACCCTAGACGTTCTTTAATGTTATTTGTTGTAGAATTCGATAAAGCATTAAATAATTTTGTTTCTAAACTATCTATCTTTTGTAAGATCTGATTTACATAAGCTTTTGTTCCTTCTTGATGTGCGTATAATTGCCTTATATCTTCCTCATGTCTTTCATCATTAATTTCCAGTTTGTCGAGACGACGTTTCATTTCTACTTGCTCAGTATCCAAACGATTGACTTGTCTCATAATTTCTTCCAATCTATCCACCCTCCTTAACATGAAAGAAACCCTGCTTTAAATAGACAGGGATTAGATTAACAATAATTAAACTTTAGTACTTTATATATCCGTAATCAAACTTCAAATTGCTGGACTTCCAGAAGTTTAAAAAGATAATAATTAGAATTGTAAGATGTCAATTACAGCATAAATAGACGATAAAATAATAACTAAAAGAATAAAGAGGACTAATACAATACCAATACTGCTACCGCCTCCGTGATAACCCATTAAATACCCCCTCCTTTCTATATATGATGTACTATATACTATGTTCAGAGAATCTACTTTGATTGGACGGGTATTCTAAGGCAAGTACACATTTTTCATAGTTTAAAACCCCACTAATAAATAGTGAGGTTTACACCGTAGAGAGATTTTATGAGTGGATAATAGTTCTACCAGGAGCTATGATATTCTATGTTCAAACCCTTCATGTCGTATAGACAAGTGACCTGCTTGTTTAAAAATGTACTATTTTACCAGATTATTCAATAGGTGTTTCCATCTCTTCACGTAATATATTTTGGTATGGCTCAGGCACATCTTCAATTTGCTTCATACTATTTTCTATCATATATCTATAGAGATTCAACATTTTTTAAACCCTCCAATTCAATTTGTTGTTGTAAAACTATTGTGGCTAAATCATTCACTTGGATGAATAAGGACATTATTAATTCACCTAATTCATCTTGATTCTGAAAACTTGTTAATGTTGCAGCTCCTAATGTTTCAATATCTGTTTTAGTGACTGATTTACTTTTAGATTCTTCAACTTCTTTTTTAAATTGTTCAACAGTTTTCCCTGTTTTTCTTAAAATATATTCTCTTAAAGCTTCCACTATTATTCCTCCAATGCGGTTAAACGTACTAACATTTCATATATTTGTCGGTCGTGTATACTCACTTCTGTTTCAATATCAGCTTGCTTTGTAGCTACATCGTTAAGACTGGAACGAATATTTTTTGCAAAGGTGGCAGTAACATCGATTGGATTCGTTGAAATATTTTGCGCTATATATGTTACTTCGTAGGTGGCTGTTGGGTCAAACAATTCTATCGGAATATACGCACTTTCTTCACCGTAGGAGTTTGCAGTATCAAAAAACCATTTGTCATCAATTTCACCGTTACGGTATATTTGTAATATCTTTTCAGTTTTATTTTTAAACAAAGTCCCCTCTACTGTTGTTCTATTTAGATATACATTTTCAGTGTTTGGTGTATCGGGATTTGCTTTTTCCCTAGCAACAATCCCACCACCCACCTCAACATGATTCCCACCTTCATGTAGGCTTACAGAACCTTCAACAACAACTTCTTCTTCAATTGGTTCAGCTAATTGGTAGGACAATAAATACGGTTGATAGTCAGTAGGCATAGTATTTAGTGTTTCATCTGCTGTAGCTGTTTC
>NZ_SIJB01000083.1 GCF_009910845.1 Chengkuizengella marina
GCATTTGATTATCTGTCAAAGTAAATGGAATGGAACAACCAACGACCAACTGACTAAATTGTGCGTCATCTAATTCCACCTTTTGGGTCACCACATTACTTTGAAGTGAAATCTTTTTATAATTATATAAATGAGTAGTATGTTTATAATTACTAAACGATCTGAGATAATACGTATTCGTTACTCCTGGCTTTACATTATAGTCAACCCAACTTGTTCTATTTGGATTATGGATCGTTGCAGCTAGATTCCCATTTTTATAAACAAAGTAACCCGCCACCGTGTCATCATTTATTGGAGTTTCAGACGTATCTATTTTTTCTGCCGGCACTGCATCCCAATTCAGTGTGATGGTTATGTTTTGAAAATCTTGTGTTGCTGTTAAATTAGTCGGTTCTTGGATAGCATCCGTTTCTTCATAAATAGGGACTGCCATCGTCGCATATTGTTTATTCCTTATTGTCACCTTATTTGAGCTCATGTCTAGTGCAAGTCCTACATTTTTGATATTCCTAAAATAATCATCTAGTTCACTGAAATGAATTCCTCTTGAATAATTCACTTTTGTTCTTGTCATTAAATCATACACCGCCCACTTGTATGGAGCTCCTTTATATTGATCAAAAGTTACATCGAATTTATCATGTTGAGCAGTGTAAAATGTTCTGGAAAACACATTGCTTTCTGTTGTAGAATCATTAAAGTTGATTTTAAGTCCAGATTGAAACTCTGCTTCCAATACGGGTAATATTTTATATTTTGTCGTTAATGAAAGAGCAACCTCTCTTCCTGTTCCATGTGTTATTGCTAATTCGTTCTGTATCGAGTCTGTTACTCCAGTATCTCTTTGGATACCCCAACTATGAGTCTCCCCCGTTCTTGAATATCCAGTATTAGCATACTTGGGATCCGAAGCCCACCATTCTTCAACATCTAACGTAAGACCCTCAGCAAAGTATGAATGTTTATTCAAATAAAGTATCAACTTATTCGAAGCGGGTTTTATCGGAAAGTAATTCGTTAGTTCTCCTGTGTCAGGATTAAATATCCCTGTAAACGTATCCACATCAGGATCTACCTCATCAAACATTTGATTTAAGCTGCTTAGCCATAGATCATTTTTATAAAATTCTGAATATTCTATTGTTACATTAACGGGTATAAACCTCTCAGGTTCTATGTTACGAAAAGTCGTTCTATTTTCGTAAGTGCTCATTGGAATTGGATCCTGATGTCCTAGAGCTGGAATATTAAGTTCAGGTTCTAAATAACCAGTATTCCCAACCGGACTACCACCACTTCCAACACTATTGCTTAAATTAGTAGATTTTAGATTTGTAGACTTTGGA
>NZ_SIJB01000084.1 GCF_009910845.1 Chengkuizengella marina
GCAATTCCATTGTGACTATGCTACGGTTGGTTGTGGAAATGTGAATGGAACGCATATTCAAATGGCACAAGGGACAGCTGAAGCTGATCATTTTGTAGAAGTCACCTTTACAGCAGGAGCAGGGATCATATCCGCGGGTGGACAAAGCGGAGAGATTCAAACTCGAAATAATAAAACAGACTGGAGCAACTATGATGAAACAAATGATTACTCCTTTGATGCTAGTAAAACACAGTTTACGAATTGGGATCGAGTGACACTTTATCTGAATGGTCAATTAGTCTGGGGAATTGAACCCTAAATAAATTTAAGGCACTCAGCTTGTCTGAGTGCCTCTTATAAAGGTAAGCAAAGCTTTCGATATTAGCAGGAATTTTAAACGCTGGTATTATCTTAAATTTTCTAGTATGCAGCAATTTTATTTTAAAATTTAAAATAATGATGAGGAAGTGAAAAATGATGAGTTATAAAAATATGTGCCACAGAAACTTTATACTCATACTTGCTACTCTATTAATTATGAGTTTATTTATTGATATCATTCCTAAATCGTTTTCAGTAGTTTATGCTGAACCACATGTTGATAATCCATTTGAAGGGGCAACTTCGTATGTGAATCCTGATTATGCTGAATTAATAGATTCTTCTATTGCACTTGTAAATGATAGTGATCTAGCCTCAAGAATGGAAACCATAAAATCTTACCCTACAGCAGTTTGGCTTGATCGTATAGCTGCCATCCATGGTGGAGATATAAATAACGGACGTAAAAGCTTAGCTGATCACTTGGACATTGCACTTGCACAAAAGCAAGGTGACACTCCAATTACCGCTACAATTGTTATTTATGACCTTCCAGGTCGAGACTGCGCTGCATTAGCATCCAATGGTGAACTACCACTTTCAGAAGAAGGTCTAGAAAGGTATAAAACAGAGTACATTGATCCTATAGTATCCGTATTTTCTGACCCTAAGTATCAGGATATTCGAATTGTAACGGTCATTGAACCTGACGGACTACCTAATCTAGTAACGAATCTAAGTGATCCTGAGTGCGCAGAAGCGAACTCAAGCGGTATTCAAGTAGAAGCTACACAATATGCACTTAATCAACTCCACTCTATTGATAATGTATATATTTATATGGACATCGCTCATTCCGGGTGGTTAGGATGGGACAACAATTTACAAGGAGTAGTTAGTTTGTATACTGATGTAGTCCAAGATACATCGGCTGGTTTACAAAGTATTGATGGATTTATTACAAATACCTCAAATTATACTCCCCTTGAAGAACCATATTTAACCGATCCAAATTTAAATATCGGTGGTCAGCCTTTGAGATCCTCTAATTTTTACGAATGGAACTCTAATTTTGATGAAATTGATTTTACAGAGGCATTATACAACGCTTTTGTAGCCAGTGGATTTCCACAAGATATTGGTTTTCTCATAGATTCTTCACGAAACGGTTGGGGAGGAGCAGAGCGTCCAACTGAAGCTAGTGGTGATACAGTAAATAGTTATGTTGATTCAGGACGTATTGACCGTCGAGATCATCGAGGTTTGTGGTGTAATGTAGATGGAGCTGGAATGGGATTACCTCCACAAGTGGCTTCTGGTGAATTTGAAAATACACATTTAGATGCTTTTGTATGGGTAAAACCTCCTGGAGAATCTGACGGGGCTAGTGAATTTATTGATAATGATGAAGGGAAAAATCCCGATCCAAATTGTGATCCAGAATATACAGATGGTGCTAATGCTGGAGTACCTACAGGGGCTATGCCTGATGCACCTTTAGCAGGACACTGGTTTCATGAACAGTTTGTCATGTTAGTGGAAAATGCTTATCCAGCTATTCCACCTGCTGATAATACCGCACCAAATGCTCCTACTGCATTAACTGCTGTTGCAGATGACGGGGTTGTAGGTCTGAGCTGGGGGAGTGTAATAGGAGCAGATAGTTATAATGTCAAACGTTCAGAAACTTTAGGAGGTCCATATACTACGATAGCAAGTAACATTACAAGCATAAATTACTCAGATACGGGGCTAACGAATGGCACAACGTATTATTATGTCGTT
>NZ_SIJB01000085.1 GCF_009910845.1 Chengkuizengella marina
TCTCAACGTCTACTTGATCATGTATTCGTTGTACCAGCTCACCCTCTAACATTTCAAAGGAGGTTCTTAAACTTTCATGACGTTTCACTAAAGCATACATCGCTTTTTCAAAACGCTTCTGGTTTAAAGCCCCGGTGATTGTCATAACAGAGGGCATATTATAACTGGTATTGTGTTCTTCTAATTGCTGTAACACATACATTCGTTTTTGCGCCGAAGAGGCTGGGAATGTTTGCTTTTGTTCAAGTTGTGGAATGAAATGATATTGTTGATGATCTAATTGTTGTATTTGTTTTGAAAACTGTTCAATAGTCGGAAATGAAAAAATATCTCTTAATGTTAAATCAACTTTCATTTCCTGATTCAGTTTAGAAACAATTTGTACTGCTTTAATGGAATGCCCACCTAATTCAAAGAAGTTATCTTTGATTCCAACAGTTTTTATATTAAGTACTTCTTCCCACAAAGATACAAGTTGACTTTCTAGTTTATTGCTTGGTGCTACATATTGCACATCTTGATTTAAATTCCCTTCAGGAACAGGTAAAGCTTTTCTATCTAATTTCCCATTAGGAGTTAACGGCATCTTATCCAGTTGTACAAAATAGGATGGTAACATGTACTCTGGTAATGTTTGAGACAAATGCTTTCTTAACTCAGTTGTATTTATTTTGGTTTCACTTACCACATAAGCACATATGGTTTTGTCTCCTGCTGTTTTCCCTTCGTTAACTATAACTACCGTTTCAATAATTCCTGGATGTTTTTGAACCTGACTCTCAATTTCTCCTAACTCAATTCGATATCCACGTACCTTTACTTGATCATCAGATCTACCTAAATATTCAATTCTGCTATTTAACCTTTTAGCTAAATCGCCCGTTTTATACATCCTTTCGCCTTCTACAAACGGATTGTTTATAAACCTTTCACTTGTAAGATCAGCACGGTTTAAATATCCTCTGGCCACCCCATCACCTGATATATACATTTCACCAACCGTATTAAAAGGTACGGGGTTCAGCCGTTCATCAAGG
>NZ_SIJB01000086.1 GCF_009910845.1 Chengkuizengella marina
AATTTACCAACATTATCAATTTCATCTCATAATGACAATGAAATCGTTTCAAATAATAGCTTAGAACTTACTTGGAACTACAGTGATCTTGATGATCAAGAACAGTTAGCCTATCAAGTCATTGGTTCACAAGATAACTGGGAATCCTGGTCGTATAACTCTGGAGAGGTTGTGTCATCTAGTAAAACACATACGACACCACAAATAGCTGGAGGAGAATGGGATTTTGCAATCAAAGTTTGGGATGGTGTGGAATGGTCAGAAGAAGTTTATTTAAACAATATTCAATTACCAATCTCTTACGAACCAAATGATGATTTTAATACATCGTATCCTATTGTTTATGATAACAATTATAGTTCAATTATTAATTCAATTAATGACGTAGATTTCTTTAAAATTGTACCAAATCAATCAGGAATTCATTACATATCACTTCAAGTACCTGTTGGCGTAGATTACGATTTTTATATATATAACAGGAATATGGATTTGGTTACTGAGGCTACATTAAGTAATGATGAGTATTTTTTAGTGGAAAGTGATCAAAACTACTATATTAAAATTTTTAGTAGCGATGGTAGTTTTTCAGAGGAACCCTATTCTTTTATAGTAAATCCTTTGGAGCTAAACATTGAAACACAATACCAATATGATGAGAATGGAAATTTAATCAATAAGCAAAAAACGATTAAAAATTAACCTTAATAAAATTATTATGTGAAAAAGGAGAAGGACACAGTAATGAAAAATCAGAAAAAATGGATACAATTTGGGTTAATATTGATCTTGTTTTTTACGATAATCCCATTACCTAGCATACAAAAATATACTGAAGCAAATGAAACAGAAGTATGGACAGAAGTAAGTAGTATGAATCATCCCAGAAAATCATTTCAAAGTGAAATGGTTGATGGGAAGATATATGTAATGGGTGGACAAAGTACTGGTGATCAAAAAATTAGACATTCTAGTAGTGAAGTCTATGATCCATTAACAAATTCATGGACAGAAATAAGTAGTATGAATTATAACAGGTCATCTTTTGAAAGCGAAGTGATTGATGGCAAGATATATGTAATGGGAGGGTACTCAGGTGAATTAACAAATAAGTTAGATAAATCAAGATATGTAGAAGTGTATGATCCATTAAAGAAATCATGGACAGTACTTAATAGTATGATAAAATCTAGATCTGCTTTTGATAGTGAAGTAATTGATGGCAAAATATATGTAATGGGTGGGGATTTATCTGAAGATGGTTATAGCACTGAAGTATATGATCCAGTAACGAATACATGGTCACGATTTAGTAATATGAATTTAAATAAAATTTATACGAGCCATGTGATCAATGGAAAAATTTATGTGTTAGGATATGATGATTCTAATGCTGAGCGTATTACAACACTTGAAGTATATAATCCAAGATCTGATACATGGACTTCACTAAGAGATTTGAATAAAAATAGACGTTATTTTAGTAGTATTGTAGTGGATGGAAAAATTTATGTGGTGGGTGGACAAGAAGACGATTATTTGAATTATGTAGAGGTATATGACCCATCTACGAATATTTGGACAGAGTTAAGACCTATGGAAGAAAAAAGATCACATTCTCAAATTCAAGAGATAAACGGAAAAATTATAGTGATGGGAGGCAAAGGTTACCCTTCACATTCTTATTTGACTAGCACAGAAATGTATGATCCTAACACGGATAACTGGACACAAATGCCTAGTTTAAATAATTATCGATACCTTAGTGAAAGCCAAGTTTTAAACGGATCCATCTATATCATGGCTGGGAGCGATTTTGAAAATAGTGTGGAAAAAATCGAAACTTTACCTCATACTCCTCAAAGTGTGAAAGCACAAATTAATAATGTACAAAAAATTCAATTAACATGGGATGTAGTTAATAATGCCGATGAATATATGGTTAAAAGATCAAATAGTAAGGATGGACCATATGAAATCATTGCTGGCAATGTAGTAGAAAACTCATATGTAGATCAAAATGTAGAAACAGGTACTACATATTTTTATATTATATCTGCTGTTAACCAAATAGGTGAGGGTGAAAATTCAAATGAAGTAACGGTTCTTAATTATGTGCCAAATACTATTTCACCTGGATTAATAGATGAAGAAGAGTTAGTAGAGGGTACATCTTTAACATTTAATTGGCACCCTATGGATACACAAAATGCATTTCAAATACAAATAGATAACCCTTCAAATGAAGTGGTTTTTACTTCAGAATGGATAAATACAGAGAACTCTTCTTATTCTGTCCCTGAAAATGTTCTGGAAAGAGGAAATGTTTATGGATGGAAAGTACGAATAGAGGATAAATTTAGTGGAACTTCACCTTATTCTGATCCACGATATATAAAAATAAATAGCTTACCTGAACTAATGATCACTTCTCATAGTGATAATGAACAAGTTCAAAATAACAGTGTAAGTTTGGCTTGGAACTACAGTGATTTAGATAATCAAGAACAGTTAGCCTATCAAGTCATTGGTTCCCAAGATAACTGGGAATCCTGGTCATATAATAGTAACGAGATAGCTCCTTTAGATAAAACACATACCACTCCATCATTAGGAAATGGAGAATGGGACTTTGGTATACGAGTGAATGATGGATTAGAATGGTCTGACTGGGTTTATTTGAATAATATCCTATTACCTAGTTCTTATGAGCCTAACGACGACTTTACTACTGCATTTCCTTTTACATATTCTAGTACGTATAGTACAACCATTTCTTCAGATTCAGATGTGGATTTTTATCAGTATACAGCTTCACAAACGGGTCTTGATGAATTAACACTTCAATCCACAATAGATAATCATTACGAAGTACATATCTTTGATGGAAATCAAAACTTAATTGGGACAGGTGCTAGTTTAGCTGGTAAAGTCTACTATTTAGTTGAGGGTGGACAAACCTACTATATAAAAATATTTAGTAGAGATGGTAGTTTTTCAGAGGAACCTTATTCTTTTATAGTAAATCCATTGGAGCTAAATATTGAAACACAATACCAATACGATGAAAATGGAAATTTAAGAAATAAA
>NZ_SIJB01000087.1 GCF_009910845.1 Chengkuizengella marina
GCTAATGCCGCTAATGTGGTAGTATCGAGAACGGTACGTAATGCAATTTCTACATCCAATGTTTTTCGTAACCGAGAAATAAACTGTGCTGCTAGTAATGAATGTCCTCCTAGTTTGAAAAAGTTATCGGACATACTGATGTTGTTAGTCCCTAGCAGTTCCTGACACGCTCTAGCTACTGTTTTTTCTATTGATGTAGACGGATGGACAACCTGCTCTTCGGCAACATACGTATCTGGTACTGGCAATGCTTTTCGATCTACTTTCCCGTTTGCATTTAATGGTAGTGCATCCAGGAACACGTATACCGATGGCACCATCACTTGTGGTAACTGCTCTGTCATGTAATGTTGCAGGATATGATCCATATGTTCTTGCTGCTCATCTACTACCACATACGCAATGAGCTGCTTTCCTATATACTCATCCTCTCGTACAATGACGATTGCTTCTTTTACCTGATCATGACTATGCAATACTGTGGCAATTTCTCCAAGTTCCATTCGTACTCCATTGATCTTTACTTGATGATCTATACGGCCGATGTATTCAATATTTCCATCTGATGCATATCTCACAAGATCACCTGTGTAGTATAATGTTTCACCTAACACATGACTACTTAATGGAATGGAAATAAATCGTTCAGCATTTAAATCTGGATTTCTATATCCTCGAGCTAGTCCATCTCCACCAATATATAATTGCCCTGACACTCCAATAGGTACTGGTTGTAAGTTTTTATCCAATATGTACGTCTTTATATTAGATATTGCTTTTCCTATTGGTACCGTTCTCTTTTGATGTTCTGGGTCACAACTCCAGAATGTTGTATCTATCGTTCCTTCTGTTGGTCCATATAAGTTATATAATTCTGTGTTCATTTGACTAAAAAATTTATTTTGTAGCGCAATGGTCATTGCTTCACCGCCACAAAACACTCGTCGTAATGAATGACATCTCAAAAAACTATTATTTTCTAAAAGAAGACCTAACAATGATGGAACTAATTGTAAAGTAGTTACTTTATTTTCCTGTATCGTACTTACTAAATCGTCCA
The DNA here is from genome assembly GCF_009910845.1 of Chengkuizengella marina. Classification (GTDB taxonomy): domain Bacteria; phylum Bacillota; class Bacilli; order Paenibacillales; family KCTC-33759; genus Chengkuizengella; species Chengkuizengella marina. Next base: position 1,061 of record NZ_SIJB01000087.1, read on the forward strand.
AGTCTTCATTAACCTGTGGATGTGCTACAATGAGCAATCCACCAGTAATAAAAGGTAATAACAGTTCCAATACCGATGGATCAAAACTTATAGACGTCCGAAACAACACTCTTTCTGTTGAATCCAAATGAAACTGAGTATACATCCAGTACATATGATTTACTACCGACTTATGCTCGACCATGACCCCTTTAGGACGCCCTGTAGAACCAGAAGTATAAATCACATAAGCAAGATGATGTGGCTGTACTTTGCGCTCTAGTATAGGTACACTCCCGTATTCGTCCAACAAGCCTTCCCTGTTTACCTCATCCATACTAATTATTGCTATGTCTTCTGCTACCTCTAACTTTCCTTGTAAATGACGCTGTGTCAGTATGATTTTCGCCCCGCTGTCTTCTACCATATGCAATAGACGTTGACTAGGATTAAATGGATCTAACGGAACATAAGCTCCTCCTGCTTTCCATATCCCAAGAAAACTAACGATCAAATCTAACGATCGCTCCATATACACGCCAACCAGTACATCTGGTCCTACACCTAAACGTTGCAAATATACTGCTAACTGCTCTGCCTGCTCATTCAGCTCCCTATAAGTTAACGATACACCTTCAAACGTAACCGCCAACGCTTCTGGCGTGCGTGCTGCCTGTGCTTCAAAGAGTTCATGCACACATACATCACTTGGAAATGCTTGCTCCGTATC
>NZ_SIJB01000088.1 GCF_009910845.1 Chengkuizengella marina
CAGTGCGCCTTGCAGACGATAATAAGACGGTACATTATATTTTGCACTTCCTGGTTCCAATTGATCTAAAAACCATAATCGCTGCTGAGCAAACGACAAAGATGTACCCGCACTTGTGCGCTCTACAGACCTCAGAACTAACCGCTTTGCTCGTTGTTCTGTTTGCAATATCCCTTCAATGGCTGCCGCTAATGCCGCTAATGTGGTAGTATCGAAAACGGTACGTAATGGAATTTCTACATCCAATGTTTTTCGTAACCGAGAAATAAACTGTGCTGCTAGTAATGAATGTCCTCCTAGTTTGAAAAAGTTATCGGACATACTGATGTTGTTAGTCCCTAGCAGTTCCTGACACGCTCTAGCTACTGTTTTTTCCATTGATGTAGACGGATGGACAACCTGCTCTTCGGCAACATACGTATCTGGTACTGGCAGTGCTTTTCGATCTACTTTCCCGTTTGCATTTAATGGCAGTGCATTCAGGAACACGTATACCGATGGCACCATCACTTGTGGTAACTGCTCTGTCATGTAATGTTGCAGGATATGATCCATATGTTCTTGCTGCTCATCTACTACCACATACGCAACGAGCTGCTTTCCTATATACTCATCCTCTCGTACAATGACGATTGCTTCTTTTACCTGTTCATGACTATGCAGTACTGTGGCAATTTCACCAAGCTCCATTCGTACTCCATTGATCTTTACTTGATGATCTATACGGCCGATGTATTCGATATTTCCGTCAGCATTGTACGTACCTATATCTCCACTTCGATATAACCTTTCACCTTTATCAAATGGACTGGGTATAAACTTCTCTTGTGTTAATTCTTTTTTACCTAAATAACCCCGTGTTACACCCAGACCACCAATACATATTTCCCCTGGCACACCAATGGGTACTGGCTGCATTTGCTTGTCTAAAATATATATACGTGCATTAGGAATTGGCTTCCCAATAGGAGGCATCTGATTCGTTGCGTTTACTTTCACTTCACCTGCTGTTACAACCACCGTTGTTTCCGTCGGACCATAATAATTTATTAATGTAAAGGGTAGTGGTGACACAGGTGTAGTTGTCATCTTCTCTCCTCCAGTCAAAAGATAACGAAGGGAGGTATGTGTAGGCCACTCTAGCGTTTGCATTACTTTTACAAGTGGTGTGGTAATGAAAGTAATAGTAATCTTATGTTTGATCAGCCAATCTTTCAATTTTTCTGGAGAAAGTCGTGCTTCTTCATCCACCAATACAATTGAGGCACCAATCGTTAAACAAGACCAAATCTCCCAAACAGTTGCATCAAATCCTAATCCAGCAAGATGTGGAGAACGATCCTTTGCAGTTAAATTGTAAGTCTTTACATACCCGCATATTAAATGACTTATATTGCGATGCTCCACCATCACTCCTTTAGGACGTCCAGTCGAACCAGAAGTATAAATCACATAAGCAAGATGATGTGGCTGCACCTCCCGCTCTACTATAGGGGCCGTTTCATCTTCGTCCACTACTTTCTGTCTGTTTATCTCATCCAAACTAATCATGGACACATCTTCTGCTACCTCTAACTTTCCTTGTAAGTGTCCCTGCGTCAATATGATTTTCACGTTGCTGTCTTCTACCATATGCAATAGACGTTGACTAGGATTAAATGGATCTAACGGAACATAAGCTCCTCCTGCTTTCCATATCCCAGCAAGACTAATAATGAAATCAAATGAACGCTCCATATACACCCCAACAAGTACATCTGGTCCTACACCTAAACGCTGCAAATAAGCTGCTAACTGGGTTGCCTGCTCATTCAATGCTCCATAAGTTAACGATGTACCTTCAAACGTAACCGCCACTGCTTCTGGCGTGCGTGCTGCCTGTGCTTCAAAGAGCTCATGCACACATACATCACGTGGAAATGCTTGCTCCGTA
>NZ_SIJB01000089.1 GCF_009910845.1 Chengkuizengella marina
CATCTCTTTTTTAGTTTTTGATACAATTTCTTCCCCATTAAACAAAATTGACCCTTGTTTAATTTCACCTGGTGGCATTGGAATCAGCTTCATGATCGTTTGTGCTGTTACACTTTTTCCACAACCGGATTCACCTACAATTGCAACGGCTTCCCCTTTGAATACGTCAAAACTCACTCCACGTACAGCTTGAACTTCCCCAGAATAAGTTTGAAATGACACATGTAAATCTTTAACCTCTAACAATTTTTCCAACTTTCTCACCACCTTATATTATTTGCGTAAACGTGGATCCAATGCATCACGCAATCCGTCACCTAAAACATTAAATGCTAGCATTGTTAAACTGATAAAAAATGCTGGGAAGAATAATCGCCAAGGATAGTATTGTAATGCACCCAATCCATCACTTGCCATTGTTCCCCAACTTGCAATTGGAACCTGCACACCTAAACCTAAAAAGCTTAAAAATGCTTCTGCAAATATCGCTGAAGGAATCGTTAAAGTCATCGTAACAATAATCGGTCCCATCGTATTAGGAATTAAATGTTTAAATAATAGACGTTTTGTATTTGCACCTAATGAACGTGCTGCTAATACAAATTCCTGTTCCTTTAATTGTAATACTTGACCACGCACAATCCTTGCCATCGGAATCCAACCTGTTACTGTAAGTGCGATAATAATTGTAGTTAAACCTTGGGGCAATACAACCATTAACATAATTACAACGAGTAAATAAGGAATTCCATATAGGATATCACATATTCTCATCATGACTTCATCCACTTTACGACCGAAAAATCCTGATATACTACCATAAATAATCCCTATCGTTAAGTCTATCAGTGCCGCTACTATACCAATAAATAAGGAGATCCGTGCCCCATACCATGTTCTCTCAAACATATCTCTTCCTAAATCGTCTGTCCCAAACCAATGTTCAGCTGAAGGGGATAGGTTTTTATCTGCTAATACCTGCGACTTATAATCGTATGGGCTGATCCATGGCGCAATGATAGCCGTTAATATTAAAAAGACTAATACCCATAAACCAAACATCGCTAACTTGTTTTTTCTTAATCTCATCCAAACATCTTGCCAATAAGTGAGGCTCTTGCGTGTAACCGTATTTGCTTGTTTCAAATCTTTTTTTAAAGGTTTAAAATGATTTGGTGTCACTATTACCTTATTCTCATTCATGATTTTTTCCCTCCTGCTATTTTTATACGAGGGTCAATCAGACCATATAAAATATCAACGATAAATACCGTAATCAATAATAAAATACTATAAAAAACAGCTGTACCCATAATTAAAGTATAATCACGATTGGTTATACTTAGCACGAATTGTTTACCCAGTCCAGGAATAGCAAAAATATGCTCTATAATGAAACTTCCAGTAAATACACCAGCGGATAACGGCCCTAAATACGTAATCACGGGGAGTATTGCATTACGAATGGCATGTTTTACTACAACCACATTATCCCTTAACCCTTTCGCTCTAGCTGTTTTAATGTAATCTTGATGCATAACCTCAATCATATTAGAGCGTGTTAATCTTGCAATAAATGCAGTTGGTAATGCTGCTAAGGAGATCGCTGGTAAGATCGATTGTTGAATAGTCCCCCACTTACCAATGGGCAGCCACCCCAATTGAATGGCAAAAACATATTGCAAAAATGTAGCCATGATAAAACTCGGAACTGAAATGCCTACTACGGCCATAACCATTGCTGAGTGATCCTGCCATTTATTATGATACAAAGCAGCTATCACACCAAATAATACACCCATTCCAACTGAGAGGAACAAGGCTTCCAAACCAAGTACAAGTGACTTTGGAAAACTTCGATTAATAATATCATTCACCGTTTCAGATTTTTGTTTGAAAGAAGGCCCTAAATCCCATGTGGCCACTGATTTCAAATAATCTACGTACTGTAAGAAAACGGGTTTGTCTAAACCATAGTGTGCTTCTAAAGATTTTTTAATGGCATCTGGCACTGCTTTTTCTGAAGTGAAGGGTCCTCCAGGAATAGCCTGCATTAAGAAAAAGGTCGCTGTAATAATGACCCAAAGTGAAATCACCATAAATAAAAAACGTCTTAATATAAACCTTGTCAA
>NZ_SIJB01000009.1 GCF_009910845.1 Chengkuizengella marina
TTATTGTTAAAAATGGGGGTGTGGGAGTGGAAATAACATATAAATCTTGCATTGCTGTACTCGGTGCTATCTTTTCTTACTTGTATAGTGGTCTGGATACACTTATAGAAATTTTAGTGGCATTTGTAATTATTGATTATATTTCAGGGTTTATAGCTGCCTGGGTTGAGGGGAAGTTGCGAAGCAGTGTAGGTTATATTGGAATTGCCAAAAAGATCATGATTTTCTTGATTGTTGCAGTAGCACATCTAACAGATCAGATTATAGGAGAAGGGCACTTGTTAAGGGATGCAACAATATTTTTATATTTAGCAAATGAGCTGTTATCAATTATCGAGAATGCAGGACGGATCGGATTACCGGTGCCGTCTATTTTATTGAATGCAGTTGAAATCTTTAAAAATAAGAATGAGAGGAGGTGAAAACGTGATAACTCCTAATATTATTGATCTTAGAGGGAAACTACCACAGCACAAAACAAAGAGATATAAAAAACGTAGATTAGAAGATATTCGTTCCATCGGGATTCATCATTCGCTAACCCTCACTGGAAGTGCTGAAGCTTTTGCAAGGTATCATGTTAATAATAACAACTGGCCAGGGATTGCCTACACTTACGTGATTGACCATGATGGAAAGATTTATAAGTGTTGGGATCACGATGTGATTACTTATCATGTTGGAAATTCTAACAAACATGCTTTAGGAATTTGCATGGTTGGCGACTTTAGAAAACAATTACCTACTAAAAAACAATATCAATCATCATTATGGTTAGTAGATTATTTAAAAAGGCAACTTCCAAATGTTACACAGATTAAAGGACATTCTGAGTATCCAGGATATAGTTGGAAGTCTTGTCCTGTAATTGATATGAACAAGTATAGGAGTGATGTAGAAATGAGTAATCAATCAAAAATAAAATTTAAAGATGTACCTGATAACTACTGGGCTATTTCTGATATAGAAAATATAGCTGAACAAGGGTTAATGATAGGTTTTGAAGATGATACTTTTAGACCCAAAGAGCCTATAACACGTGAGCAGTTGGCTGTTATTTTAACTAGAATACAAAATAAAAAGGAGGGGGAAATATGAATACATTTTTAGAAAGGATTAAACAACCACATATTTTATTTATGATTGCTGCCCTTATATATCAAGGACTAGAATATTTTGGTTATGGCATTAACCAAGAAACGTTTGAAATGTCTGTTGATCTGGTTACTTTTTTATTATTGGGTGTAACTGTTTATAAGAGTGATAAAAATAAATTGATATAAAAAACTAAATCCCCTCTAGCCTGTAATGAGTTGGAGGGGATTATATATCCCACACTACTTTAATATAAAGAACATAGTAGTAGAGGTTTGTTGAAAGAAGAGTCAACTCCATGCGACTAAAACTACAAGGGAGTTTTGTCTATAATCAGAGACATATAAGTTTTAGCCCTATATTTTTCTTTATTGTTTATAGTTTTCGTTTTTCTTCTTATTCTTAGCTGCTTTTCTTATTTCTTTTATAAAATCCTTCGCATCTTTATCTTTATAGTCTACAAGATATTTTTCAGATGTATTAGACTTGACTTTTCCATTTTTAACATACCATATACCATCATCAAAATTATAAGACCAGTACTGTCCGTCTGTAGTTCTTGTTAATATTAATATTACTTCATCATTTTTTTGGACATGTTTTGGTTTAGCGGTTTCATTAGAATTACCATGTTGTAAATATGTGATTGTTTTGTTCGGCTCGTTACCATAAATTACTTCGTCAACTTCTATTGTAGCAGGTGTGACCTCCATTTTTGAGGGAATTTTAGTGTCTACACCAGTATCTTTCTGGAAAGTTGCCTCTTCCTGTATTACTTTTCCCTTTACAATAAGATCAACATTCCAGAATTCTTCCGAAAGATTGTTTGTTATTGGAGCAGTAAGCGTATTATTATCTTCAACATGAGTGTCGTTATTTGAATTATAAACAAAACCTAAAGATACCCCTAAAACAATAGCAAGAGATACAGAAGATATCCAAATAATTGATTTTCTCAAATTAACCCTCTCCTTATCTATATTTGTAGTTAACTTCGCCTTCATCATAACTAGAAACGTCATAGCCGCCTTCCAAATTCGCTGTCATAATAGAGTCACTCTTCGCACTTATCAATGAAGTATGTTTTAAACCAATTATGTGTCCAATTTCATGAGCAATCAATGCTTCTCGTCTTGATTTCCAAAATGAAACGTTGCTATCATTCGTATAAACAGCCCCATAATTAATAAGCGAATTTGCACATTTATCTTCAGGATTGGTAAATACCGGGGTTGTTGTGCAAGGAGTAGTGCCAGAAAAACCCTGTGCCCATGCTTCTCCACTCCCCCAACCATTATCATTCCATTGCGATCTCGATACGGTGTAAAGATCAACTTTGGACGCAGTTCTTGAAACTTCAGAAATAATAACATTAGCTTTACTTGCGTTCCATTTATCGATACCTTCATCAAATACTGTACCATTGTAGTCAGAGCTTAAATATTCTGGACTTGCTTTAACATCTACTAGTCCATTTGTTTTATAAGCCCAAGAAAAAGAAAATGTAGAGGCGTTCACTACAGTGGTGAAAGACACTACAAAGGCTAAAATACTTGTTGTGACAACAAGTAATTGCTGGATTTTATTTTTCATTTTCATTCCTCCACGAACATTTCTGTTTTATTTATGAATGCTGGCCAGCAATCAATTCTCCATTATACACCATTTAATTGGACAGTCAATAGTATTATATGTAAATTAGCAAGCAGAATGATGCTGCCTGAACATAAAGAATTGATGAATCATTATCAAAAAGAAAGAAATAGAAAGACGAAGCCTGAACTTGCGGAAGAAGAAGTAAATATTATATCTCAACAGTTGTCAGATTCTATTCTGAGTAATTCACAAATTACAGTTGAGTTATTCAGAGCTTTTGGTCAGAATGCGTTTAAAACAGGGACAGTAACCAAATTTGATACCCAATTAAGACAAATAAAATTAGATTATGACGATGAATATGAGTGGATTAAGTTTGATGAGATTTTAGGTGTATCCTAATGCTTACTGATTTAGAACTAAAAGTGTTGAGGATATTATTTAATTATTCTGAGATGTATGGTTTGATGCCAACTTTTGAGGAGCTTGAAACTAAAACTGGGAGCGAAGAAAAAGAAATTAGAACTGCTTTAAACGGGCTTGTTAAAAAGAGGTATATAGAAAGTAAAGACGGAAACATTCAAAACATAAATATTCTAGTAGCGTGGGAACTACAACGATTTATTTAGATAAAAATAATCGCTTCTATGGATGTTTTTATTTTGACAATAAAAAAGAAGTACCTACCAACTCTTATGGTTAGTAAGTACCAAGAACAAATATAGAATGCGAAACAAAAGAAAATATAAAAAAATTAAAGAAAAAAATAAAAACTAATATAGATAATAGATTAGTTTTTATTTTTGGTCAAGTTTAATCCTCTTCAACAATATACTGTAATTCATTAATACTACATGCATTTTTATATTCTTTTACTAAATTTTCTTTCTCTGCTTCTGACAATGAGTAAATATGTATCTGGATTGTTCCTTCTTCAATATCTTCTAAATAAACATTTATACTTTTACCACAATTATCGAGGATAAGTTTATTTCCTTCATTCCTAGAAATTATATAATTACCTTCTAAACCTTCACCTTCTTTATCATGTCCTAATATATAGACTGCTGCACCATATGAAAAAACAGTTTTACTAAATACCTTCTGATTTTCAATAAAACTATCATTTGTTATCTGGATCTTTCCATCCATGCTAACCCTCCTTTATATTCTAGTTCTCGTTTGATTCGGTAAATGGTATTTCTAGAAACGTCAGTTTCTCGATAAATTTCCATTACACTTTCCTTTCTACTTAACATTTGAATGATCTTATCATAAATTAATTTATCTTTTCCTTTCCCATGACTATGATATTGAATATCTCTCCCTTTATATTTCCCTTTTTTCTTGGCGATTTCAATGCCTTCACGCTGACGATCTTTAATCATTTTACGCTCAAATTCAGCAGTTGCAGAAAAAATTAGTTGTTCAGTATAAACATGAATAACACGATCTACAGTATAATCATCTAACACATGAGGTTTTGGTTGAGCTTCTAATAGATTTGTATATTGATCTCTTGCAGCCATTAATTGACCGTCTATTAATTCTCCAATGAGGGGTAGATTACTGATAGGCTGCCAATTAGGTTCCATTTTTATATCTCCTTTCAATCTAGGTAATAAAAAAGCCATTGAAGGCTCCTAACAAAACCTCAAAGGCTTCTTCTATTATCAGTAACGGAATTAATTATAATTATACAACAAGAAGTCCATCCCCCTCAACCCGACCAAAGGCTCAACGGATGGACTTCTTGTTGTTCATGTCATGTATAATTATAGCTGAGTTATCTTAAATTTTCCAACTTTTTGCTCAAGTTTATGTAGCTTCATTTTATCGTTGAACGATGAAGTATCGGCCCTTCACTGTAAATCACTCTCTTTTCAAAATTACCCTCTTGGCTATATTTATATTGTAATAAACTTAGGGTAGTTCCCTTTGTTTGAAAGATAATAGCATTTTGATTTTGCCCTTCGTTCGCTATATAAAGTTCAGCCAGTCCTTGTACGTGATCTTCAAATAGAGTATAAAAATTCCCTTCGTCCTCAACAACTAACTGCCAGACTTGACTATCATCCCAAAGATATTGACCTTCATTTTCTGGATCAGGTTGTGGAGCTGGGGATATAGATAGCCTAATACGTTCTTTTTTTTCATCTCCATCAATATCCTCTTCAATATCTTCAACAGTCATAATATCTTCATAAGTTTTAACTTCACCTTTCTCGATTACCACTTTGGTATTATCTGTTGTTGCTTCAGTTGAACAGCCTGCAATTAAAACAAGAAGTAAAACTAAAATTGTTACTCTCTTAATATTAATCACTCCCTATTTCGTATTCTTTATTTCTATCAGCTATAAAATAACCTCCTTAATTACATTATTACATATTTATTCCAATATTCAAATTAACAAAAATTAAATTATTTTATTTTTTTAGTAAGTAAAAGGTATTTCTTCCCATTATATCGAAATAATTTATTGCTATAAAATTTCTGACAATATTGGAGGTAATTTATCATGCTAAAAATGACAAAAAAAACGGTTTCTTTTTCAGCATTTGTAGTTGTAATTTTTGCAATACTATTATTCCCATCAGATTCTTTTGCTGACACGAATTATGTCCCTTCTAAGTATAATGGGGTGAAAGTTTATCTTTCTCCTGCAAATCATAGTCCAGACAAAATTGGATGTGATAATTTTTCTGAGAGTAATAATGCCAGTGCAAATGCTCATGAAGCTGCTAAGGATTTAAAGGCTATGGGGTATATGGTTCGTGTTGGCAGTGGTAGTCCAGTGGCTAACGCCAATAGTTCAAATTCTTGGGGGGCAGATTACCATATTCCGATTCACTCTAATGCAACATCTTGGGATTGCGGAGGAAGTAACCCTTCAAGAGGTGGAACTTGGATAATGTATGATCAAGGTGATTCGGCCAGTTATAATTTTGCAACAAAGATTGAAGCTGTTATGGATGGTAGAAGTCCAGGAACTAATGATAAGGTTTTAACTGATACTGTTGCTTCAGGTTTCACTTATCATGAGTTTGGTGCTACATATGCAACTGATGCCTATATTGAAACGGCCTTCCATACTTATGGCCCTGATAAGGACTGGATGTTAAATCATTCGACTGTTGGTTATTATATATCTTTAGGAATTCATGATGGTATTGGTGCTCCAAATTGTAAATTTGATACTTGTATTGTTTTATCTTCTAAAAAAGCGAATGAATTAAATATAATGAAAGCTGTGGCTCCTATAGTAGAAAGAAAAGAAATCAGTTTTAATGTTAAAACACATGGTGAAAAATTCCGAGAGTTAGAAGATGACATTACTAATCTAATTAAGAATGAGGATTCAATTTTTTCTTCTATTTCAAAAAGAAAATTACTTAATGGTGTTTCTATAGACAAGGAAGGAACAGTTGTCATAGACTTCAAAAACTTTAATATGCCCTCACCTTCAACCTATCAAATGAAGCAAATCTATGATGACTTATATAGTATAATTTTTAATTACCCACAAGTAAAAGAAGTTTACGTGCAATTTGATGGTAGTTTTACCAAGTGGAGTGATTGGTTAGAAATTGTACAAGAACCAATAACAAGGAAATAAGAAAAACAGAGATAAGATAATTGATCGAATAAATGGCCTTAGTATAACTTATACTAGGGTCATTTCTCATTCATGTTTATTTGTATTTACATAGTATTTTATGAATTGTGTCAAAATAATAATAAAAGGAGGATTTAAGGTGAATAAATTAAGAAAAATCATTTTAGGAAGTGCTACAGCGCTAATAATACTTATTGTTTTTGCAACACCAAAAATTCAAATTAATTCAGAAGGAGTAAAAAAACCAGCAGATTATTATCCTAATTTAGTTAATCAATTTGATATACAAACAATATTAATATACATTGCTATTGTTAGTTTCATAACTGTTTTTCTTTTTGTATTATCAAAAGATAGATAAGTCTTGTGGTAAAGTAGATACGACTACTACTTTTCCATGGCTTTTTAAGCCAAAAACCACCCTTCGAGGTGGTTTTTTACTTTATTAAGCAATCTAAGTACAATATTGCGGATGGTGTCACGTTCGGTGGTACTACAAACCCCAAAATTGGTCAGCCCTACAGAAGTAAGTTTCCTAATAAAATCTAACTTCCGATATTTTAGGAAACTCGTGATATTATCTTAAGGAGGGAGGTGATTAAAATTAGACAACAAAATGTATTGAATAAAGAAGGAGATCCAGGTTGGTAAAAAGTTGCAAGAATATTTTAATACCGATTTTTTCGTACAACTCATGATACTATTGAAGAAAGTTGAAGATGGGTTAAAATGCAGAATGTAATAAAAAAATTTGGAGACCCAGAGAGATAAAGAATGTAGGAACGTCTGTTAGTATAATATTAAAATATGAGGTGATTAAAATTAGACTACATAATGTAAAAGAACTAGATGGAGGATGGCAAAAAGCATTAATGTTACTTGAAGCTGATCCGGGTTGGTAGGGTGTAGAACCTAGCTAGTATAAAATTTAGAGTATGAGGTGATTAAAATTAAACTGAATAAACTTAAAAATGAAATGGATGTAGGCTGGTAAAAATATAATGACTATACTCTGATTACCCCATTAGCATCAATAGGATATGATGCATAATGAATACAAGTGGGAGGTAATTAAAATTACCAAGGAGAATTTTTATAATGATTTTTATAATGAATTAAAAAAAATTGTAGAGTTGTATGCAAAGGGTGAAGATGTAATGGAGCTTATGCAAGAATTAAGAACTAAATATAATAATCCACCACCGTCACAGCCTGATGGTGGTATCGATCCAGGTTGGTAAAAGTATGAAAATCCCTACTGGTTAAGCTGGTAGGGATATTTTTATTTGCATGATATTTACCACATCTTATATAATGAGAACAAGAGTTCCACAAGAGGTGATTTTAATGCTAACTGACCTAGAAAGAAAGGATTACGTATCCTATATAACTTCACCCATTCAAAACGTAGAATGCCATCTATTCCTGAACTAGAAATTAAAACAGGTAAAGACGACAAAACAGTCCGTTCAGTATTAAACGGACTTGTTAAAGGTGGCTATATAGAGTGTAAGGACGGAAATACTCAAAATATAAAGATTATCTATACACGCGATTATGATTCTCCTTTTAAATGAGAAGAAACCACTGACCTTAAAAAGTCAGTGTTTTTTAGGGTTCACCTTAAATGAAACCATACCCATAAACAATTATATTATAATCAAATGTAATATTTTACAAATCCCAGAACTGATCTGCTCTAGCTGAAGGATCTACTTCACGTAGGGCTTTTATTATTTTTTGCATTGATTTAGCACCTGGCATATAGTCAGAATTTCCGCATGCATTGGATATTGTAGTTCTCCCTACCTTGCTTTTCGATACTAACCATTCTTGTTTAATCCCCCTTCGATCAAGGTATTTCCCTAGCTTCGATCTTGGCTTCCCCAAACCAAACATTTTATCTCACCTCAATCTATCTATATATTCTATTACTTCAAGCTTGGTCAAGTTTTCATTTTTTTAAACAATCTTTTTTAAAAAAATGAAATTAATTTTCAAAAAAGTGGAATAGTGGACAATCCTTTCCCCATAGGCTTTTAACACATGGATATTAACTACCTAATATAAAAGCTTAAATACAACCAGAAAATGAGTAATTTTTATTTTAATTTTTATTATCTATTTAATATCTAAAGAGGGGAGGAACTGAAAGTCATTTATTTCAACTAATAGGGACTTGAAAGGAGATAGAAAATTAGATGAAGAGGAAAATGGTTTATGAAAGAGCAAATTAATTTACAATCAGCATTGAACCCATTAAATCAGAATCATATGAGGTTATGGGAATGGTTGAACGAACAAACGAATAATAGATCAAGTTTTATAAGAGAAACTTTATTTATGAGAATGTCAGGAGCATTTATAACACACCAAGAAAAAGAAAAATCGAGTAAACATAATGATGTTGATGAAGTTTTACGGTTAGTCAAAATCTAAGGAGGTTTTAAAATGACGATTCAGTTTGTAAAAATGTTAATGGAGCTTCAAAAGAAAGGAACTCAAATTTTTCTCACTGATGAAGGTTACATTGTGTTTTTAAAAATCATTCAGGGTGAATTGGAAGAAGAACAACCTACAGAAGTAACTGGAAAGGTGGTTTAAATTATGTCAGCATCGTTAGCTCCTGTGTTTGCAATTGCTGGTACAGCTATTGTTTCCCATATTACGGGTGTTGTGCTTGAGGAGGTAGGAAAAGGGAAATATAAGATATTTCTTCAAATTGGAACTTATGTCATTTGCATGTATATCACTTTCGAGTTGTGGTGGGAAGCAGCTCGCTATATCGCAAGGACATTTGGGGTGTTGATATGAAACGTTCTTATATAGTAGTAAAAAAACAAACTGAGATACAATTTAAAGATGTGATTGCATGGGGAATGTTATTTACGGTGATAGGTTTAGGGATTTATGCTTGTGTTTTATTTAACTCAATTAGTGCTGATTTAGCAAAATTATTAGTAGGTAGTTTTAAATGATTTCAACAATGGTTGCATTAAAGATTATGGGGCTTGTAGCATCAAGCACAGGAATATTGGTCACATATCGTTCTATGCCTAGTCCTGCAATTAGATCCAAAATGATGAAAATATTTAAGCTCGGTGATTTAGCAGTAAAACATAAAACAAAAAATCGAGAAATCATTAATTATCCTAGTATTGTAGATGTTCGAGTTAAAGAAGATGTGAAACAGATTATTTTTAACCTTCCAGATGGTTTAAACCCTGAAAAAGTAGTAAAACATATATGGTTATTTAAACAAAAATTCGGCGAACATATCGAGCTACATTCTAAAAGTACAAAGATATTTATTTTATCTATATACCAGGAGTCAATTAAACCATTCAATTATGAATACAAAGATATAGAAAAAAAGATTAAGAAGGCTGTATTACCTATTGTGGTAGGTCAGTCTAGGAGTGGCTTAGAGGTATATGATATGTTGGAATATCCTCATTTACTCATTGCAGGGGAGACAGGATCAGGGAAAAGTACACAAGTGAGGTCTGTATTATCTACTTTAATTCAGTATTGTGATACTGATAAATTAAAACTTTACCTTGCGGATCTGAAACGTTCGGAATTTCATTTATTTAGAGGTATTGTGAATGAGGTTGTGTATGATTCAAACGCATTATATAAAGTCCTAGTAAAACTAAAAAAAGAAATGAAAAAAAGAGGGGATTTATTAAATCAGAACGAGGTCGCACACGTTAGTGATTTAATTAATCCACCTCCATATATTATCTTATGCATTGATGAGGTCGCTTTATTAAAAAAAGAAAATGAAATTATGGAAATTATAGAAGAAATCTCTGCAATAGGCAGAGCGTTAGGAGTGTTCTTAATCCTTTCTATGCAAAGACCAGATAGTGATGTATTAGATGGAAAACTAAAAAATAACCTAACAGTTAGAATGGCTTTTCGTCATTCGGATGAAATCAATAGTCGTATTACAATCGGAACAGGAGAAGCAGCTTATATAAAACAAAGTGAAAAAGGTTTAATGTATTTAAAAAAAGATGGATTACAAAAGGTTCAAGCTCCTTATTTAGATTTGAAAGATGCTAAAAAGTTGTTACAACCATTTCAAAACCTTAAAGAAGTTGAAGTTACTGTGACCAATGATATAGAGCAACACCAAGTATTTGGGGTGTTAGAGCCATGACGAATAGGGATAAAAGTATTATTTCAAATTTAGAACGATTCAGGGTAATGAGCCGTGATGATTTGATTGTGCTTCATTTTAAACATTTAAAGGACCCAGTAACACAATGTAACAGAACCATGAAAAGATTAAAACGTGATGGTTATATAGATGTAAACAAAGAGTATAGGAAATTCATTTATTTTCCCAGTAAAGGAATTAAGAAGAACAGTACTAAAATACCTCATTTTTTAGCGATAGTGAATTTTTATACTGAGATCATTAAATATGAAGAACCAAAGGAATTTATTGTTGAACCGAAGTATGGAAAAGAGTACATGGAACCTGATGTTTTTATGATTTGGAAAGGTACACCGTTTTATATAGAGATTCAACGAAATGTTTATTCTAAAAAAATAATGTCCGCAAAAATAAATCGTTATGAAAAGTATTTCTATAGTGAAGTATGGGAAAAGGAAAGATGGCAACCTGATGGGGAGAAGAAAGTATTCCCTATTATATGGTTGATTTCAGATCATAAATATAATCTTGAAACAACATTTAAAGTTATCCAAACTAAAAATGTAAATGGAATATTTCAATCTTAATTATGATCCTAGATATGATCCTTTCCTTATGATCATAGTACAAGTAAAAACATATAAAAATATGAATATTTGATTTTGTTTTAAAGAATCTAACTCTATGGAATAGGGTTAGATTCTTTTGTATGTTTGGATGAGGGGAATGAATTTGGATAACAAGCTTGTCCTAGAAATGAACAACCATGAATGATAAAATATAACTATTGCGAGGCAAAATAAAGCTAAAGGTGATTATTTATGAGAGCTGCTATGTACATAAGGGTTAGTACAGAAGAACAAGCAAAAGAAGGATATTCAATAGAAGCTCAAAAAGAATTGTGCTTACGTTGGATCAATGAAAAAGGGTATGACTTTGTTGAGAGTTATATAGACGATGGTTATTCTGCAAAAAATTTAAAGAGACCTGATGTCTCAAAGATGCTTGAGGATGTCAAAAATAAAAAAATTGATATTCTTGTTTTTTGGAGAATGAATCGTTTAACTAGATCATTGAAAGATAAACTATTTTTATTTGAGACTTTTGAAAAATACCAAGTCAACCTAAAATCTTTAACAGAAGAAATTGATACAACAACAGCAGCAGGAAGAATGGTTACTAATTTACTTGTTTCTGTTTCGCAAGGGGAAAGAGAACAAATTTCAGAAAATGTCCATAGCACAATGATGGAGTTAGCGTTAAAGGGAAAAAGGAATGGCGGACCTATTCCTTATGGTTATAAAGATGAAGATGGAAAACTTATCATTAATGATGATGAAGCTAAGATAGTAAGAAGGATCTATGATTTATATCAACAAAACAAAGGTATCCGTTTTATCTGCAAGTTGTTTAATCAAGAAGGAGTATATAAAAATGGGAATATCTGGGCTGATCAAACTATTTACTATATACTAACTAACCCTGTTTACTGTGGTAAAATTCGATGGAATAACCGTAATTTCAACGGTAAGCCGACTGGTAATGAAGTTATTGTTGATGCCGAACATGAACCGATAATAAGTGAAGAAGAGTTTAACAAAGTTCAGCTAATGAGAGAAGCAAGAAAACAAAAAGGTAAGGTTGTAACATCTACTTTCCCATTTACAGGCATTTTAAAATGCGGAAGATGTGGACATGGTATGATCGGAGGATCGAGGAGAGTTAAAAATGGTAGAAAAAGGTATTATAAATGTGTCGGTCGTTTTAACTATGGATTATGTGATATGCCTATAATTGCAGAAGAAAGTTTTACTTCTACATTTTTAAACAGTCTTACTATGAATGAGAAAGAGTTAACCTTTTTAATTGATATAAAAAAATCCATCAAATCAGAAAATACAGAAGAAAACGATTTGAAACGAGAATTAGAACAAATTAAAAAAAGAAAAAAGAAATGGCAAATAGCATATGCAAATGATGTGATTTCTCTTGATGAATTAAAGCAACATACAAATGATGATAGAGGGAGGGAAGAAGTCATACTTGCTAAATTAAAGATTGCTCCAAGTAAATATGAAGAAAGCCCTTGGACAAAACAACAAATGGTCCAAGAGCTAATTAAAATTAAAGAAGTATGGAACGAAATAGATGATACAAACAGAAAATTATTTATTAATGAACTGTTTGACTATATTACTATTGATACAAACGTGACTAAAGCAATTGGTGGACCTGGTAAATTTGTACCTGTTACGATTAAAGAATGGGAATTTAAACACTAATCAAAATCGTATCTTTGTATCTTCCATGGATCACCATACATGTGATATCCGTTTCTTTCCCAAAATCCTGGTTTATCTTTTTCCATAAATTCAATACCGCGCAACCATTTTGCACTTTTCCAAAAATATAAATGAGGGACAACCATACGTAGTGGATATCCATGTTCAGGAGTTAAACGCTCCCCGTTGTGAATTAGACCTAAAAATGAAGTATCAGATAAGAAGTCTTTAATGGGTAAATTCGTATTCCAACCATGTTCACCATGTAACATAACGAATTTAGCAGAATCTTTGAGTTTGATTAACTTCATGATTTCACTTACAGGGATTCCTTCCCATACGTTATCTAGTTTGGACCAAGTTGTGACACAATGAATGTCATTTTTATATTCTTTACGTGGCAAGTTCATGACTTCCATATAAGATAGTGTGACTTCTTGCTCAACCTCTCCCGTTATTTTCAAGTCCCATTTACTCATATCATTATAATAGGGTACGGTTCCATGATGAAGAACTGGGAATCCTTCTGTTAAGGTTTGTCCAGGTGGGACTCTATTCTCTACATTTTTATGATCAGACATAATAAACGCCTCCTTACTGTATTTTTTATGAATACTGTTTTAAATTTTTGTAGAAATTTATTTTGAGAATTGCTCCATTAATAAATGTGTTTCTAAAACTTGTTCAGCTCGTACTGTACACGATTCAGGGTTATGTAACGACTCTAAGAAATGATTTACGATACCAACGAATCCGCGTCTGTATAAAACTGTATCCCAGCTGCCAAAAGGTTTTACTTGCTCCCCCGATTTTAAATCATGAAAAGTAGCTATTTCCATGTTGCTTACTTTGACGGACCTACCTCCACCGTAGAGCTCTAAACTTTCCAAATCAGCCCCTGATTGACGGTTCATAGAGAAAAAGCCAGAGGATGACCCGAATATTAAATGACCTGATGCATTTAAAAGTTGATCCTTTTTATTTATATTTCGAGTATATGAGGATACTTCCTTTATACCTGATCCTAACCATAACAACAAATCTACAATGTGAATGAGATCATCATATACTGTATGTCGAGCGTTGAAGTTTTGCAATTGTGTACGTTGTTTTTGTACGATACAAGTATCAAATCCACCGATTTCATCCATCCATTTTTTTGCTTCGATATATTTTGGGGCGAATCTTCTATTGAGACCTACACAAAGAAGAAGTTGTTTTTGCTCAGCGAGTTTAACTAATTCAATGGATTCTTTGATGTCATTAGATAGGGGTTTATCAACATAAACATGCAAATTCTGGTTTAGACATTTTTTTATAATTTGGTAGTGACTATTTGTTGCACTATGGATAAAAACAGCATCGAGATTTTGAAAAAGAAGTTCATTTACATTTGTATATCCCTTTTTAATATTATATTTATTACAAAGTTGTTTTACTTTTGTTTTATTTCTACTCATGATCCCGTCAATTGTAATTCTCTCGTCATGAATAAGGAGAGGAAGATATACTTTTTGTGCAATGTCTCCTAATCCGATGATCCCCACTTTTATACGTTTCATAATGTAGTTCTATTCTCCTCACCATAAAAACATCTATTTGTACATGGTTTTATTTTACCACTATTACGTTCCCTTTCTCAATTTTAAAGGTTACTAATATATGTAATACAAATTTTAGCATTCTACTTAACAAACCAACCTAAGCTTTAACCAAGCTTTAGGTTGGTTTGTTGTCTTTATTTGTTTTAATTAACAAAAAAGATTTTAACCTAGAAAGAAATCTACTCTGTTCAACTACTTCGTAAGGTCTCATCATTTCATAGTCTTCATGTTCTAAGATATGACAATGGAATACATACTGCCCTGTATAGGGTTCAAATCTGGTTATGATTCTTAAAATTTCCCCAGGATTTGAATTCACCGTGTCTTTCCACCCAGTTTCATTTACTGCTGGAGGTCTTTTTTCACTCGTCAATTTAATTTGCCCTGTTTCCAAAAAAAGATCCTGATCATATGATTGTCTATCTAATATTTGTACATTGACTAGATGGAGATGTATCGGATGGACGCTTACGGATGAATTGATAAAGGTCCAAATTTCAGTATCGCCTAATTTTGGCTTTTCTGTCGTTGGTTCATCCCATCGCTGATTATTTATGAGTACAATTCTTCTGCCCATATCATCTAATGACCTTACTAAGGTTAAAACCCTGTTTATTTTAGCATCTTCTTCCTTAAGATATTCAACATTTCTTAATTTAGCAGGTACTTGGCTCACATCTTTACCCATAAGAGGCAATGTCACTCGAAATTGCATAATTTGTCCTGTAGTATCTATTGAAATTTCTCCTTCTCTAGGATATTCTTCTGGGGCTAAATTTAACAAAACGATTTTATTAACTTGACTGTCTGCAAAATCTATAATTACGTCTGCACGCTCTGCAGGGCCTAAAAGGATTTCGTTCATAATCACTGGTTTTTCTAAAAATCCTCCATCATTTCCAATTTGAATAAAGGGTTGACCATTATCAAGTTTTAAAATGTAGTAACGGGAATTGGAGCCATTTAACATACGAAAGCGGTATCTTCTGGGCTCTACATCTAAATATGGCCATACTTTCCCATTTACAACAATTGTATCTCCAAAAAATTTAGGTGTAGGTTCAAATGCATCAGCTGGTTGTTCAGGATAATATAAAGAACCATCTGGATTAAAAGTGCGGTCTTGAATCATTAGTGGGACTTCATATTTTCCTTTAGGAAGAGATAGGGAAAGCTCATTTTTGTCACGAACAAGATAAAAGCCTGCTAACCCAGCATAAATGTTTAGTCTAGTAATACCAATTGTATGGTCATGATACCAAAGGGTAGTCGCTTCATGTAAATTAGAATATTGATAGACTTCCCGAGTGAATGCAGGTCCTACTTGTTTAAATCCATTTGTAAACCATGCATCGGGATACCCATCACTGTCCGCTTCAGTGATCCCTCCGTGCACATGAACCACCGTTCTAACTTCAGGTGTGTCTCCTTCTGCTCCATGAATGGTTTTATCTACTTTAAAAAGGTGTTTAGGGGGCAATTCATTCATCCACTTTATTTGAATCTTTTCAAATTGTTTCACTTCAATGGTTGGACCTGGATATTGTCCTTCAAATCCCCAAACTAGTGTATCTGGTAAAGAACTGTGCATTTTAGTGTAAAATTGATTCATTTTCATTTCATAATAGTTGATGTCCCCTTTTTTATACAGGGGTTTTACAGTAGGGAGTAAAGGTAATTTATCAATGTATTTAATAAGGTTCATTGAAACACCTCACATTTTAGTTTTAGAGTTATAGAAAATGTTCTTTATAACAGTTTATTATAGGTATTTAGAAGTCATACATTAATTAGAAAAACGCTTGACTTAGCATAGAAACTAGAATAGATTAATATTATGATGGAATATCCCGCATTTTTGGTAAAATAGACTTATTTATTTCATGAAAAGAATAATATATTAAATGATTTTAAACCTCTAATGGTAAGCTCCATTACATAATTCTATGAAATCTTAATCTACTAAATTTGTTTGTTATCCTACCACGTTATTTATTTATATTTATAATAAATAAAAAATTTATAATCTATAGGAGGAGAAAAAAGTTGGAATTAAAAAGAAAAATAGGTAAGAAATCATTATTAGTACTGTTAACGTTAACATTGATATTCTCAATGTTTAGTTCAGCATTTGCTGCAGACTCATCAGATATTGATGGACACTGGGCAGAAAAACAATTACAGCAATGGATCGATAATGGTTTATTAAACGGTTACGGTGAAGGTGTGTATAAACCAAACCAAACATTAACAAGATCTGAAGCAGCTGCTTTTGTAAACAGAGCTTTTGAACATGAAGAGACGACAGAAGTGAATTTCCCTGATGTAGAACCTTCAGACTGGTTCTATAGTGATGTATCTAAAGCTTTATCTGCAGGTTTTATGACTGGTTATGTAGATGGAACTTTTAAACCTGATCAAAACATAACTCGTCAAGAGTTAGCAGTGATGATTTTTAGATTACTAGATTTAGAAGTGAAACCTGAAGCAGTAGATTCTTTTGATGATGTTGCTGACATTGGTGAATGGGCTAAAGGTGAGATCGGTGCACTAGTAGATTTAGGTATCGTAGCAGGATATAACAATAAAATTCAACCAGAAGGTCTAACAACTCGTGCTGAAGCTATTGTAATGATCCAACGTGCTACAGAGTATTTGTATACATATCATGAAGCAGGTACTTATGGCCCAGAGGAAGGTATGGATACTATTTTTAGTAATGTAACAGTTACAACTTCTGGAGTAACATTACAAAACTTAGTAATCGAAGGTGACCTCCGATTAGCTGAAGGAATTGGTGAAGGAGACGTTTATTTAAACAATGTGACTGTTAAAGGTACAACCATCATTCTTGGTGGTGGAGAAAATAGTATCCACTTAACAGATACTGTATTAGTAACATTGATTGTAGATAAGGAAAATGGAAAAGTACGTATTGTTGCTAAAGGTAAAACTGATGTAAAAGAAGTAACATTAAACTCTGGAGCAAAATTAGAAGAGTCTGATATTGATGGAGCAGGTTTTGCTGATGTTATTCTTTCTACTGAAATTGCGAAAGATGCTAATGTTGAATTAGTAGGGGAATTTGAAACAGTAGATGTATTTTCAGCTACAGTAAGTATTGAAATCCCTGAAGGTGCTGTTGAAAACTTAAACGTTGATAAAACAGCAGAGGGT
Organism: Chengkuizengella marina; assembly: GCF_009910845.1. Taxonomy (GTDB): domain Bacteria; phylum Bacillota; class Bacilli; order Paenibacillales; family KCTC-33759; genus Chengkuizengella; species Chengkuizengella marina. The sequence continues at coordinate 17,542 of NZ_SIJB01000009.1, forward strand.
ATTACATTAGACCTAGGTAAAAATGCTACCATCGAGGAACTTGTGCTTGATGCTATTACAGAAGTATCTGGTGAAGGTAAAATTGAGTCAGTTGAAGGTGAACAAGCTGATGAATCTGATGTTGATTTAGATCAACCTTCTGGTGGTTCTGGCTCTGGTGAAGGGTCAACTCCAGCTAAAAGTAAAGCAGTGATTAATAATGCTTATGTGCAAGTGATTGATCCTGAAAAAACTATAAAACGTTCAGGCTCATCTATTGGTTTTATTTTACAAGATAATCCTGATCCACTGGATGATTTAGATGATTCAGATAAACTTACAACATTTATGTTGGAATTAGACGGTGCTGAATCTCTTACATTAACAAAAGATGGGGAAACGGAAACTATAAACTTTTATGATGGGGTTTTAACTTTACCAGTTTCATTATTGTTGGGGGATAGAGACTCTGATAAAGACGGTGTTAGAGTAGATACAATTAAAGAGTGGCCATTAAATTATCCATCTCCTTTTGATAAATTAACTACAGTTGCATCTATAGAGTATACTAATGGTAGTTCTTCAGGTAATTTTAATTTAGAACTTACTTTAGGATCAACATTAAATTTTGAAAGTGGTATAGAATTTGATAGTGTATCCTTAGGTTTTGGCGAAACTTTCACAGCTATAAAATCCGATAATTCTTATACCTTTGATATTAATAATTCTTATAATGATCATAAAGTTTTAACTTTTATTATTGAAGCAGATAATGCTAAAAAAGTTAATGTTACACTCCCGGTAATAGATTCTTTTAAACAATATTATTTTAATGCCGATGGAATTATTGCTATATCTGTGCCAGAGTTGTTAGGTATAGATGACTCAGATAGCGATGGTGTGAAAGTTGGTATCATTAAAGATCAAATTGATTCAATTACTGGAAATATTTATGATAATTCAAATGTTTCTAAATCTGTTACTTTAGTAATTAATTAAGAATACAAATATATCTAAGGACCCTAGTCAGTGGTTTAGACTGGGGTCTTTTTCAATAGTATAATTAATAATAGATTGTCTTTTATTCCTAAGAAATAAGGTGAAAGCATGACAAACAATGTTAAATTTTATCCTCTAGGAGAAAAAGCTATAGTAGTTAAATTCAGCTCTGAAGTAAATGAAAATACATATGAATTAGTAAGGAATTTTTCTAAATCCTTAGAACAAAACCCCATCACTGGAACAATAGAAATTGTGCCTACCTTTACTACAGTAACGATTTATTATGATCCACAAACTGTTATAAAGACAACTCAAGCAGAACTTAAGAGTTCTAATCAATTAAATCAATCTGCTTATAAAACTATACTTGCTATTATGCAAGATAGAATCTCTAAAATGAAAAAAAATAGGGCCGATATAGAATATAGAACTATAAAAATTCCAGTATGTTACGAAGGAGAGTTCGCTCCAGACCTTAAATTCGTAGCAAAGTATAATCAACTCAGTAAAGAGGAAGTTATTCAAAATCATATAGAAGGAGAATATTTAGTATATATGTTAGGGTTTGCCCCGGGATTTCCTTATATGGGAGGAATGTCTACTAAAATATCCACACCAAGAAGGAATCAACCTAGGGCGTTGGTTTCTGCAGGAAGTGTTGGTATAGCGGGCGAACAAACAGGAATTTATTCATTGGATTCTCCTGGTGGTTGGCAAATTATTGGTAGAACACCTTTGAAATTATTTCAACCTGAACAGGAAAGTCCTACTTTGTTGCAAGCAGGAGATCGTATTCGGTTTTATTCTATCTCCACAGAGGAGTATACTGTACTTGAGGAGAAGCAGATATGACCTTAAAAATATTAAAACCAGGAATGCTTACAACCATTCAAGATTTAGGAAGAGTTGGGTATCAGAAATATGGAGTGGTTGCAAGTGGAGTAATGGATTCTTATGCAGCACGTTTAGCCAATTTGTTAATTGGTAATGATGAAAATGCTGCTGTTATGGATATGACAATGATTGGGCCTTCTATAGAGTTTCAAGAGGATACACTCATTTCCATTTGTGGAGGAGATCTAGCTGCAGTGATTGATGATGAAAGAGTCCCATTGTGGCGTCCTTTAATTATAAAATCAGGTAGCCGTCTTCGGTTTGGTAATGCTAAATCAGGATGCAGAGCTTATCTATCCGTAGTAGGTGGAATATCTGTGTCAGAAGTTATGGAGAGCAGCAGTACAGATTTAAGAGCAGCTATTGGCGGGTATAAGGGACGTAAAATCAAATCGGGTGATGAGATTTCAATCCATCAACCTGATCCAATTAGGGGTACTAGAATAAAGTCCCTATTACAAAACATTACTACTAAATCTTTTATTCCTCTACCTTGGTATGTAAGTGAAAATAGTTTGCCAGCTTATCAATCTCGGGTAGTCATTAGAGTCATGAAAGGAAGAGAGTTCGAGTTATTCCAAGATGAAAGTATAACTTCTCTATTGAGTAATACATTTACTATCCATCCTCAATCAGACCGAATGGCTTACAGATTAAACGGCTCGCAAATTCAACTAAAGTCTGAACTAAATATGATTTCAGAAACGGTTACGATGGGAACGATTCAAGTACCACCAGATGGATTTCTTCGTATTTTATTAGCAGATCGACAAACGACAGGTGGTTATCCTAGAATTGCACAAGTGGCCACAGTAGACCTTCCATTAATTGCTCAATTAAAACCAGGAGACTCTTTAATATTTCAAGAGATTACTTTAGAAGAAGCAGAAACTCTCTATTTACAGCAAGAAAAAGACATTCATATTTTAAAGCAAATGATTAGTGAACGTTGGAAAAGGGGGGAGTGAAATGTTTTCTATAGATATGAACTGTGATTTAGGAGAAAGCTTTGGTATATATTCTATAGGAATGGATGAAGAAGTATTAAAATTTGTGACCTCAGCAAATATAGCTTGTGGATTCCATGCCGGTGACCCAAGGACAATGCGAAAAACTGTTCAATTATGCGTGCAAAATAAAGTGGCAATTGGGGCTCATCCTGGGTTACAAGATTTACAAGGCTTTGGTCGTAGAAACATAGATATTACACCAGAAGAAGCCTATGAACTTGTATTATATCAGATGGGTGCCTTAAGAGCATTTGTAAAAGCAGAGGGCGGGAGATTACATCATGTTAAACCACATGGTGCCTTATACAATATCGCTGCTAAAAATAGACCATTAGCAGATGCTATTGCAAAAGCCATTTATGATTTTGACAATCAGTTAGTTTTGTATGGTTTATCTGGAAGTGAATTAGTCAAAGCAGGTGAGCAGATCGGGTTACATTGCGCAAATGAGGTGTTTGTTGATCGAACCTATCAAGATGATGGCACATTAACACCACGAAATGAAAAAAATGCACTTATTGAAGATGTTAATGAAGCAACGGTACAAGTATTATCAATGATTCAACAACAAAAAGTAAAAACCGTACTTGGGAAAGAAATAGGAATACATGTTGATACCATATGTGTTCATGGGGATGGATTGAAAGCACTGACTTTTGTTAAAATGATAAGAAAGAAATTACAAGACGAAGGTATACATATTAAATCAATAAAATAGTAGCGAATATTTCGATATGTAAGAAGTATGCGAATTCAGAATGGAGAAAAAAAGATGATTTCATTTATTAAATGGGCTTTTATATTTATAGTTTTATATTTGATTTTTAAGATTGTTAAAAGTGCTATAAAAATAAAGCGAGTTTTTAATGGAGGTATAGGTTCGAGGCAAATTGATAAATGTCCGGCATGTGAACAAATCATACAACTACCTAAAGGTGAAAGTGATGACCTGATCTGTCCAAAATGTAATTCAAAATTAGGACGGACAAGGGATGGGAAGTTACTTATTAAAGTTAACTAGATTTATGTAAATGAAAGACAATACGTGACTATGAAAGGGGTTGAATAGGTACGAGTAACCTATATGCTTTTCTGTCTTAAGTGTTTATTCAATGTAATAAAACTTAAAACAGAAAGAGGGAAATGAAATGATATACGAGTTAAAACCAAAAGATTATGTAAAGATGAAGCCACTTTTAAAAGGATTACCAAAAAATCCAGTCATTAATGGAGTAATAGATAGAAACAATCTAGGGAGAATTTTTGTTGATCATAAGTATTCTCCGACTACTGCTTTAATATGGGCAAAAATGGAAATATTTAATTTAATAGGAGATAGTGAAAACCCTATTTTTAATTCTCAAATAGAGGATTTTATGATACATAGTATAAAACCAGAAGCACTTGCAATTGGTGACGATTGCTTGAATTTAGAATTGTATCCCTTTCAGACTTGGAATACAAATTTAAAAAACATTTTTAAAAACCAGCTAATGAAAGGGGAGAGAGTTCCTTTTAAATTTGAAAAGAATCGTTTTTCCTCAATGGACGTTAAAGCTATACCAGATGGATATCGTATTTTTAAAATTGACCCAAGTGTAATTAATTTAGACAAAGAGAACGTTATTTTGAATGAGATTAAGAAATTTTGGGAGTCAATAGATACATTTTATAATACGGGATTTGGATATTGTGTACTAAAAGAAGATGAAGTGATTGGTACATGTATTTCAGCTTTTGTGAGTAATAATGAGTACGAAATTGGAATCAACACCTATAAACCAGAACATAGGGGTAAAGGACTTGCTACAGCTATGGCTAGTTTGTTTATTGAAGAATGTCTAAATAAAGGTGGGATTCCTCATTGGACGACTGAGCATTTTCGTATAGACTCCATCGCCATCGCGAATAAGCTAGGATTTAAGCAACTACCCAATTATCCAATGTATTTCCTTCCCTTTAAGGATTTAGTTTAAAAGAGGTTATTTTTAAAAATCAGCACATAATTTTAGTAATTAAACCCAATCATATTGTACACTATATACACTTTTATGATTGGGTGTGAAATGAGAAAAGAACAATTTTACTTAAATGAAGGGGTGTTTCATGTGAGGATACAACCAACATTAGATGATCTCTTAGAGAAAGTAACTATAGAAAATCGACATGATGAAATAGATTTAGGATCAGAAGGGAATGAATTAATTTAATAGAAACATCTAAAGGTGGCAGTCTAGGTTTATGTTATTTCAATCTTCAACGCATATGCAAATGATGTACAATAAACTCCCGGAATTCTACTAATTTTCCATCAGAATCAAACATCGCTTGTGCCTGAACTTTACTTCCTCCACCCTTGCCATCAAAATGCTTTAAATGCTCTTTAAAGAGAGCTCCACAATCTAAAGAAAATTCTCCACTTTGTGCAAGTAATAATCGTTTTTCACTTTTAGAACTAAATACCGCAATACATTTAGTTTGAGAAATTATCATTTTTGTAATGAGTTGTAAATCCTTCATATGGTATTCATCAAAGGATTGAACAATCAAATGATCATTTTTTTCTTTGATCAGTTGTGTTGCTAATGAAGAAAATAACTTCTCTTTTGTTTCATTTAGTTGTTTTTGGAGTTGTTTTTGATCGACTTCTATTTGCTCAAGTCTTGCTAACAGCGTATCTCGATTTGCATTTAATTTAGCTCCTGCAGACATTAAAACTTGATGTGTTGCATTATAATCCCCTAACGCTCTTATCCCACACTTAAAATAAAGGCGAATTCCACCTTTGTGTTTTTCTGTTTTTAATATTTTCAAGATTCCAATTTGTCCCGTTGATTCTACATGTGTTCCACAGCAGGCAGATGTATCGATACCATCTATTTCTACAATTCGGATATCTTCATCTACCTGTGGTGTTTTTCGTAATGGAAGTTTTGAAAGATCATCTTTTCCAACTGTATAGGTTTTAACCGGTCTATTTTCATAAATGTATAAATTCGTTTGATGTTCGATATGATCTAGTTGTTCTTTAGATAAATGCTGTACATCCAAGTCAATGGTTACGGTATCTACTCCAAGATGGAAACTGACGGTATGTGCATCATACAATTCAATACATGCAGCTGATAAAAGGTGTTGTCCTGTATGGTGCTGCATATGTTCAAAACGGCGTTGCCAATCAATTTCACATATTAAAAGATCTTCTTCAGGTAATTCATCAACTGTATGATAAATGACTCCGTCTTTCTCCTGGACTTCTAATATGTGAATTCCATTGATTGTTCCTGTATCAGCAGGTTGTCCTCCCCCTTCAGGGTAAAAAGCAGTTTCTTCTAACTGTATGATGTATTGATTGTTTAATTCTGTTACCTCTTTTATATTTGTTTCCCACGTTTTTATAAATGGATTAGAGTAATAAAGTTTATTTGACATCCTGAACTCCTATTCACTATAGATTTAATTGAACTTATAAACATAATGCTATTTTACAGTAGATGTGAGTATTAAGTCTAAGATTTGTATGAATCATTTATTGAAATCACTTTCATTTAAGGGTTGCATCTCTGTGTTTTTTTGTACGCCAAACATGAAGAAATCCTCAGTCTAAAGTTGTAGTTTTATTCATCCTATTACCCGATGTGATAAATACAATCATAAAGTAAGATTTTTATATACGTTATCTACTAGGGGGAACTCATAATGAAACAAAACAATACATTACCGATTATGGCTGGTTTATTAGGAGCTATTATTGTAGGGTTAAGTTTTTTATTTTTAAAAAATATAGTAAGCGAAGCTTCAGCACTATCTATATTATCCTACCGTTTTACAATCGCTTTTATGGCGATGACGATTTTCATTTTATTCAAGATAATAAAAGTCAACTTTAGGAACAAACCTGTACTACCGCTGATTTTGTTTTCACTCATTCAACCTGTGCTTGCCTTTTCTTTTCAAACGTATGGCATGAAGTATGCTACATCAAGTGAAGCAGGTATTATCACTTCCTTGCTTCCGATTTTTGTTATGGTATTTGCTTCATTATTTTTAAAAGAAAGTACGTCGCTGATTCAAAAAGGATCTATTTTACTTTCAGCAGGTGGTGTAATATATATTGGTTTCATGAGTGGTGTAGAAGGGGAATCAAACCTCATTGGATTCATTCTTATTCTTTTATCTGTTATATCGATGGCATTTTATTCTATTCTTGCTCGCAAATACTCAAAGCAATTTTCTCCTTTAGAGTTGACTTTTGCCATGATGGGTATAGGTATGGTCATGTTTAATTTTATTTTGTTTGTGTCTCCAGATAAAGCAGATTTTTCTTTAATTTTAGAGCCATACTTTATGTTATCTATTTTGTATTTAGGGGTTTTTGCATCTGTGATCTCTTCATTTTTAACAAATTATATGATTGCAAAAATAGGAGCATCTCAATCAGGTGTCTTTGTAAATCTTTCAACAATAGTAAGTATTATCGCAGGGGTTTTCATATTAAACGAAGCTTTTTACTCGTATCATCTGATTGGTACAATGTTAATTATTATTGGGGTTATAGGAGCTAATATGAAACATGCTAACAATAAATCATTTTCTAACAAAAGTAATAACGTAATCCGTGGTATTATTATAAAAAATGAATGATCTAGATAATTCGTATAGTCACTTAAAATGAACTTCTTGTTAAATGTATTGTATTTTAATCTAAATATGGGTTATGGAGCGGTTGATATGAATAAACAAAAAACACCAGATTGGGTTTTTCAATATTTAAAAAAGTTGCATTTAACAATACCAGAATCTGCTTCATATGAGTTTTTGGAACTGTTTTGTAAGAGGCATCTTTCAATGTTACCTTTTGAAAATGTAAGTAAATTACTTGATTTTTCTGATTGTAAAACAAATCAGTATTACGTTCCCCCAGTAGAAAAATATGTAGAGAATTTATTCAATGATTTTGGAGGAACTTGCATGGTATTAAATCCTTATGCTCAAAAATTGTTATCTTGTATAGGTTATGATTGTGATCTAGTACTGTTGGGTTCAGGTCATACCGCTATTTTAGTGAAATTACCTGAATTTCCATCTGAACGATTATTTATGGATTTTGGTGGGGCTGCGCCAATTTTTAGACCAGTGAGATTTGAAAATAGAAAAAATTCTTCAACTTATGGACCAGATGAAATTCAAATACTTCCAGATGAAGAACAAGAAGGTTATTATCGTTTTACTAGATATCGTAACGGCAACTTTGTAAATAATTCTTGGATTTTTAATCCAGATACCGTTTGTTCTGCTCAAGATCTTAATAAGGTTATAAAAAACTCTTTTAAAAAGGATGCTTTTTTTATGTCGAAACTTCGTGTAGATCTATTTCAAATAAAAAAAGGGAGAACATTATCTCTAAATAATAATAAACTTACCATTAGAACTTTAGATTTAAGAGAGAATGAAATAAAGTTGAGCAATATAGAGGAAATAGAAAGTGTAATCCATAAAGAATTTTCTTTGCACAAGCTTCCTGTGAGAAGAGCTATAAAAGTGTTAAATGAATTAGATATAGATATTTTTCAAGAGAATTAATGATCCAAGGAATGCTACACTAATATGAGATATTTCAAGTTATTTCTTACACTCTTATCATTATTTTACTTCTGTTGACTTTTACTGAAAGATATGTTACTTTGTAAAAGTTGTTGCTTTAAACCTCAGATTGTTCCTCATTAGGTATTTTTCCTCACCATATGATTCAAATTCTCATAACCCTAATAGAGTTTGTAAGTATTACTGATTCACACTGGCGCGGTCATCGGAGCCGCAAGGACAAAAGAGAGGTAGGGCTTTTGTTGTTTTAGGATATACAAAAAAATGAATGGTACGCATTTTAACATATATGGAACTAGGCAACACACAAAAGCTGATGTTCATACTTTGAAAGTATGAAACGTCAGCTTTTTTATTTTGGATATGAAGAAAACCATTCATAATTGAATGGTTTTCATGGTTTGGTTCTGTTGTTTTATCTGAAAGTGATTTCCTTTGTGGATCAATCAGTGTGCTTATCACAGTAGACATGCATAGCTTGTTTCATAAACTCAGCCAATCCATCTTTGTTCTTATCGATATTGTTCGTAAACCGTACATCTGCAACGTACATATCTCCAAGCCCTCTAAAGACGTCTATCGTACATTCGTAATAGTACTTCGTAATGTGCTGTCTCCATTCATGAATAGCTTTTTGAGCTTGTTCATCCTCTGGTCCAAATTCCATTCTTGATGCTAGTTTGTTATAGATGCCATTTGCCTCTTCAGTGATGTTTTTCCAATCTTCTTTTGTATAGTTTTTCGTTTTCTGTATAGTTTTTTCATAACTTTCACCGTATTTTTGTTTCGCTTCTTCAGCATATTTTGCTTGATGTTCTTCAATTTCTTTCATGTCAAACCCGTTAAACATCTCTTTGTTTTCCATTTTAATTCCTCCTTCAATCGACGCTAACGTTTTATTCACCGTTTTAATCATTTTCTCGATACGGTTTTTCTTTTTTAATAACACTTCTTTGTGAGTTTTAAGTGCTTTTTTTCTATCAAAGTCAGGTCGATCTAAAATTTCTTTAATTTCCTGCAAACTAAAATCCATTTCTTTAAAAAACAAGATTTGCTGCAGTCTTTCGAGGTTTTGATCCGTATAAAGTCGATATCCGGACGGAGTTGTTGTTTCAGGTTCAAGCAGACCAATGCGATCATAGTGGTGAAGCGTGCGCACACTTACACCGACAATGCTTGAAACTTCTTTTACTTTATACATGATGTATCACCTCCAAATTTATCGTAATCTATGACGTATGGTTAGAGTCAACAAAAAAATTAAAAATAAATTATAGCTAAATCTTTCATCATCTAGGATGGTTTTATTGCTTTAAATAATATATTATTTTCTTAAATACAAAGAAGGGGGAGAGTATGAATAAAAAAGATTCTTTTTGTTAGTCCAATGGTACTTGTTCTAGTGATACTTTTTATATTTTTAATATCAATTATTCCCTTTATTATAATCCTCACAAGCGGAGCTAGTTTCTTTATTAAATTTGTAATTATGGTAACATGGCTATTATTAGCGATTGTTTATTTTTACTTCATAGCTTTAGATAGAAAAATTATTTTAAGCGATGAAGGTATTATGTATACTTCTTTGTTGAGAAAATATCAGATGAAGTGGGAAGAAGTTGAAGAAATAGGTGTTGTAAACTATGGACCGTATCCAGTTAGTACTACAGCCACTTTTTTGTGTATATCAAAAGAAAGAGGGCGTGCTGGAAGACTGATATTGAATTTATCAAAGGATTGTATATATATCAAATATAGAAAGTCATTAATTCCTCTACTGAGGAAATACTGGAGAGGAGAAATACAAACTTAATTGTTTGTATAAATTCAGAACTTTTATATAAGAATATGGGAACAAGGATGAATAGACCGCCTTTATTTTATTAAAAAGAAGCGGTCTAAATTTAAAGTTAACATTATTCTTCTTGCTTTTCATCCTTCCAAGCCTGTGGATGATGATCACTTATATATTGAACAGCAGCTGCATTGGATTCAACTTGTTTTACATTTTTGCAACCTGGAATGACAGTTGTGACTGCTGGATGTTTAAGACACCATGCTAATGCCCATTGTGCCATGTCCATCTTTTCAGGAACTTCATATTGTTTGATTTCCTCAACGATCTTCAGTCGATCATCTCGATCTGTATGTCGATGTCTAACGTCTGTCTGACCGAATTCAGCACCAGGTTTATATTTTCCACTTAAATAACCACTGGCTAATGGAACTCTGGCTAATACACCAAGGTCTTGTTCTTCACAAGAAGGGAATACCTCTTTTTCTGGTTTTCGATCTAAACGATTATAGACAACCTGAATCGCTTTTGCGTTTACTATTGTTGCATTTTTCGTTTGATGTATGTTTTCATTGCTGCCGATAGAAATTCCAAGATGGCGAATTTTCCCTGCTTGTACTTGTTTGTCTAAGGCTGTCCACAATTCATCATTATCAAAGTATTCATCTGAACCAGAGTGGAATTGATACAGATCAATATAATCTGTTTGAAGAGCCTTTAAAGAATCTTCCAACTGTTTGATGACTTGATCTGCACTCCAAACTTGATCACGTTCAAATAAACCATTAAATTTATGTCCAAATTTAGTTGCGACAACCCAATTTTCACGTTTTTCATTTTTTAAATATTTTCCAATTAATGATTCCGATAAATGATCACCATAACATTCAGCTGTATCGATAAGATTGATGCCAACCTCTTTTGCTTTTTCTAAGATTTGTGCTGCATCTTGCTCGGTATAGGTTTCACCCCATTCGCCACCAAATTGCCATGTCCCTACTCCAATAATGGATACTTTTAAATCCGTTTTTCCAAGACGACGATATTTCATGTATTTTCTCTCCTTTAAATACAAAGATTATAGTTACATACTTTTTAGATTTGTCACGATATATTCTGCATCTTCTCCAACTCCTCCAAGGAGTGCAGAAGGTCTCTTATACAACCAAGGCAATCCGATAAAAAATAAACCAGATACTTGAGATATTCCTCTTTGGTGTATAGGATTTCCTTTGTGGTTAAGTACATTATTTATTTTAATCCAATCAAAGTTCTGTGTAAAACCTGTTGCCCATATGATATTCTTTACGGTTAATGTTTTTCCATCTTCAAATGCAACCTCATTTCCGTTTATAGATGTCGTTTTTTCAGTCAGTTTTACTTTATGATGTTGAATAAGTTCTTTTAATTCAGTACCCATGATGGGTTCAGGTTGTTTTTTAATCCATTCTCCCACTATAGTTCCTGTGGGAAACATATCATATATTTTAAGTTTTTCAAACCACCAAAAGACACTTTTCCCTGCAAACTTATGCGGTGAAAATTTTAAATTTTGACTAGAGGAAAGATAAACATCATGTGTATTATGAAGTTCTACAGCAATTTGGGCTCCAGAGTTGCCTGCACCTATAATTAATGTTTTCCCTTTATGAAGTTGATCTGGATTTTTATATTCTGAAGAGTGTAATTGAATGATTTGTTCATCCAATCCAGAACCATTTAATTTAGGGATATAAGGAGTTTTAAATGGACCTGTAGCAATAACTATTATTTTTGAATGATATATTTTATCTTTTGTTACAGTAATAAAACGATCATCTTCTTTTGTTATATATGTAACCTGGGTATTCAGCTCTACAGGTATGGAAAATTTTTTTTGATATTGTTTTAAATAATTTGCTGTTTCATTTTTATTAGGGTATCCGTTTGGTTCTCCTGGAAATTGAAAACCCGGTAAACTACTATATTTTCTAGGTGAAAATAAGATTAATGAATCGTAACGTTTAACCCATGTTTCTCCTATTTGAGCACTTTGATCTAATAGTAAAAAAGAAAGATTTGATTGTTTTAAATAATAGCCTACGGCTAAACCTGCTTGTCCTGCCCCGATGACTATAACATCTAGTTTATGTGATTCGCCCATTGAAATTACCGCCTTTCCAAAAAAAACATTTGCGTTTTATACTAAGTCATGGTATATTAGTTCTTGTCGCAACAAAAGGTATTGATTAATAACGGGACGTAGCTCAGCTTGGTAGAGCACTTGGTTTGGGACCAAGGGGTCGCATGTTCAAATCGTGTCGTCCCGACCACTAATACCTTAATATGCGGGTGTAGTTCAATGGTAGAACTCCAGCCTTCCAAGCTGGTCGCGTGGGTTCGATTCCCATCACCCGCTCCATTACATATTTATATCAAATCAGAGCATAGAAGTGCTCTGAATTTTTTTGCGTTTAATATTTGTATATGAACAATTACTCATATATTGTATAGGATAAATTTCAAATTATCAAGTGTAACAACCAATAAATAGTATTATATGTTGTATACTTTATAATATAATATGATGATGTAATTTTTGAGAGATGGAGATGAAGCTTATGGAAAAATGGACTTTAGGTAGATACACGAGAATTATAGCAGTTGTTAGTATGATCATCCTATTATTGGTGATAAATGTGAAACAATTTTCTACAAACAAATCTTTGCATCAATTAAATGAACTTGCGATTAAACAGCTAGACTTAAGTGAAGATGAGATAAATGCATTAATGAATACAAAATCAGCAATTGAAAAGGAACTACAAGATATTAAATTAGAAAACGAAAAGTTAAGAAGTGAAATCACAGATTTGAACACTGATAATGAAAATTTGCAAATTTTAAATTCTGGAACAACCCAAACTATAGAGAAAATAGGACCTTATAACTCTGAGGAAATTATAAAAGATTTACTAAAACATCCAGAATTAATTCCTTTTGATGGAGTTGTAGGGGGTACGATGTTTTTTAATGAAGCAGATGTTTTAAATGATAAGTGGGTTTATGCCACATATGAAGATGGTCATATATCTGGTGCAGGGATATTTGAGTATAAAGTTGATCAAGATAACAAGATCAAATGGGAATTAGTTGATTCATTTTTATATAAATGAGTTGAAAAAATACAATTCACCTTTAATTACTTGCAATTTATAACTTATTTTCATATAATACCGTTATTGAAATTAAATACAAAAATGCATTGAAGGGGAAAAGTAAGTAGTACTTCATTACAGGGAGGAAATGTCTAGATTGAGAGCATTTCTACATGAACAGACTACTGAAGTTCGCCCCAGAGCAGAAACTTGAAAAAACCAACTTTTTGGAAGTAGAGTATTCCGGTGAATACACCGTTACTTAAATGAAGTGAGAATATTCATTTTCATCGAATGTTCTAATTAGGGTGGTACCACGGCTCTTTCGTCCCTTACGGATGGAAGAGTCTTTTTTGTTTTTCTTAAAAAGGTATAACTTCCATTTAAAAAACTGGTTTAGGTCTCCTTAAAAGTAATATTGGTTTACGGGGTTACTATGTATGCAACATCGAATTTTGTTCACTTTTCGGGGTGAATTTAGGAGGGTAAAAAATGAAAGAACAATTAGAAGCGTTAAAGCTGGAAGCTCTTAAGGAGCTAGAAGGTGTGAATGACAGTAAATCTCTAAATGATCTAAGAGTAAAATACTTAGGGAAAAAAGGACCTTTAACTGAAATTTTAAGAGGCATGGGTAAACTTTCTAATGAAGAGAGACCCGTAATTGGACAAGTTGCCAATGAAGTTCGTGCAGCGATTGGGAACGGCATTCAAATGAAACAAGATGAAATTTCACAAAGAGAATTAGAAAATCGGTTAAAAGAAGAAACCATTGATATTACTTTACCAGGAAGAAAGCCATCTCAAGGAGCCATTCATCCTCTGAACAAGGTGATTCAAGATATTGAAGACATCTTTGTTGGAATGGGATATACCGTTGAAGAAGGGCCAGAGGTTGAACAGGATTATTATAATTTTGAAGCTTTAAATTTACCTAAAGACCATCCAGCTAGAGATATGCAAGATACTTTTTATATTACGGAAGAACTTTTAATGAGAACTCATACATCTCCAGTGCAGATTAGGACGATGGAAGCGAAAAAAGGTGAAGTTCCAGTAAAAATTATATGTCCAGGTCGCGTGTATCGAAGAGACGATGATGATGCCACTCATTCTCACGTATTCACACAAATTGAAGGATTAGTCATTGATAAAAACGTTAGAATGAGTGATCTAAAAGGCACGTTGTTACAGTTCGTACAAGAAATGTACGGCAAAGATACACAAATTCGCTTACGTCCTAGCTTCTTCCCATTTACAGAACCAAGTGCAGAGGTAGATGTTACTTGTGCAAGTTGTAAAGGTGATGGATGTCGTATTTGTAAACAAACAGGCTGGATTGAAATACTAGGATCAGGAATGGTTCATCCTCGCGTATTAGAAATGGCAGGTTATGATCCAAATGAATATAGTGGTTTTGCATTTGGAATGGGTGTAGAAAGAATAGCGATGTTGAAATACGGTATAGATGATATTCGCCATTTCTTTACGAATGATTTACGTTTTTTAAATCAATTTGTACGAATATAGACGAGAAGGAAGTGAAGTAGATGAAAGTATCTTATCAATGGTTAGCTGAATATGTGGACGTTTCAGGTTATTCAGCTTCAGAAATAGCGGAAAAGTTAACACGCAGCGGAGTAGAAGTTGATGTTGTTGAAAAATTAAATAAAGGCATCACAAATGTAGTTGTCGGATATGTGAAAACGTGCGAAAAACATCCAAATGCAGATAAATTAAGTTTATGTACAGTGGACGTTGGTCAAGAAGAGGATCTTCAAATTATTTGCGGAGCAAAAAATATCGCAGCGGGACAAAAGGTGCCAGTAGCGGTACCAGGTGCAGTATTACCAGGGAATTTTAAAATCAAAAAAGCGAAACTTCGTGGTGTAGAATCCTATGGTATGATTTGTTCAGCAAAAGAATTAGGGATGAATGATCGAATGTTGCCTAAAGAAATTCAAGAAGGTATTCTAGTGCTTCCAGCGGAAACAAATGTAGGCGAAGATATATTAGAAGTGCTTGGTTTAAATGACGAAGTATTAGAACTTGAACTTACACCTAACCGATCTGATTGTTTGAGTATGGTCGGTACAGCTTATGAAATTGGGGCTATTTTAGGACGAGAAATAAAACTGCCTGAAACAGAAGTTAACTCATCCGACAAAATAGCATCTACGAAAATCAGTGTTAAAAATGTAAGTCCAGAACATTGTCATCATTATTCTGCGAGATATATTGAGGAGGTTTCAATTGAGCCAAGTCCTTTATGGATGCAAAATCGATTAATGGCTGCAGGAATCCGACCAATCAATAATATTGTGGATATTACGAACTATGTGATGTTAGAGTACGGCCAACCATTACATGCATTTGATGCTGATCAATTAAATGATGGTCATATTGAAGTCCGATTAGCAAATAAAAATGAAAAAATGATTACTTTAGATAATGAGGAAAGAACTTTAGATGAGCTTATGTTACTCATTACTGATGGCACAAAACCTGTTGCTATTGCCGGTGTGATGGGTGGTGCCAATTCAGAAGTTCAAGTGCAAACTAAAAATATTTTACTTGAATCCGCTAAGTTCTCAGGAAGTTCCGTTCGAATTACTTCTAAAAAACTTGGATTAAGATCAGAATCAAGTCTTCGTTTTGAAAAAGAAGTGAACCCAGAAAATGTTACAGTAGCTTTAAATAGAGCAGCTGCCCTGTTATCACAATATGCAAATGGAAAAGTAGCAGATGGAATTGTAGAAGAGCTTTCAACACAAAACCCTGCAACTAACATCCAAATAAGTTTGCAAAAAATAAATGATTATTTGGGTACAGACTTAACTAAGCAAGATGCATTAAATGTGTTTGATCGACTGCAATTTTCTTATACAGAAATGGACGAAAATACAGTGATTGTTCATGTTCCAACTCGACGAGGAGATATTACAAGAGATGTGGATTTAATTGAAGAAGTGGCACGTTTGCATGGATACGACCATATTCCAACTAGCTTAATGGTTGGTGCTACAACACCAGGTTCACTATCTAAAGATCAGAAAATTAGAAGAGCGATTCGTCGAATTTTAACGGATGAAGGTTTGTATGAGACGGTGAACTATTCTTTTACCCATCCAAGTCAAATCAAACGATTCCCAGGTATGTATGCCCAAACAAAACAAATATCTCTAGCCATGCCAATGAGTGAAGATAGAAGTACTTTGAGAACAAGTTTAGTTCCTCATCTTTTGGATGTAGCCTCTTATAATAAAAATAGAAATCAATCTGATGTTCGAATTTTCGAAATCGGAAATGTATTTCTAACAGAGGAACAATCTTTATCAAGTCAACCTGAGGAAAAAGAACTGCTTTCCATATTGCTAACTGGTAATAGAGCAGCTGCAAATTGGTCTGTACAAGAAAATAATGTAGATTTCTATGATCTAAAGGGTCACATTGAAACTTTATTTGAGGCTATTGGAATTTCTAACTTGCAATTTGTTTCTGCTAGTCCTGAAGGTTTTCACCCTGGCAGAACCGCCTCCATCCAAATTAAAACGGATGATAAAGTGATTGTACTTGGATCGTTGGGACAGTTGCATCCTTCCATCCAGCAAGAAAAAGATTTAGACGAAGTATATATTTTGGAAATCATGTTAGAAGAAGTTTATCAACTTGCTAACTTTGATATTCAATATACTACGTTACCAAAATACCCGGCCATTGGAAGAGATATTGCGGTTGTTGTAGATCGATCCTTACAAATTGGAGAAATTGTAGATTCAATTAAAGAAACAGCCAAGGAGTTGCTTGAATCTGTTCAAGTATTCGATATCTATACAGGTGAAAAAGTAGAAAGTAATAAAAAAAGCGTGGCGTTGTCCTTAGTTTATAGACATCTTGAACGTACATTAACAGATGAAGAAGTAACCGAACTGCATGGTAAAGTAGTGGAAAAAATTGAAAAATCTTTTCAAGCACAATTAAGGAAATAAAGCAGGGAATTAGGTCAGTCATATCGAAATAAGTTATCATAGAAACATACTGATTTTTAATTGGTAGGGGAGGACGACCTGTGATGCCTGATGAAGAAAAAACTAGAGTAACTGTTAACATCTACGGGACACAATATAAAATGAAAGGGAGTCCAGATATGACTCCTGAATATATAAAAGAAATTGCGTCCTATGTGGATGGTAAAATGCGTACGATAGCTAGTGAACAAACGAATTTAGATTTAAACCGTCTATCTGTTTTATCTGCTTTATATATTTCAAATGAGTATTTCCAAATAAAGGATATTCAACAGGAAAATGAAATATTAAATGTAAGGAAACAGCAATTAGAATCCGAAACCGAATTGTATAAGAAACAAAATCAAGAAAAAATTGAAAAAGAAGATCTCCTTTTAGAAGAGATATCGCAATTGAAAAAGTACCAACAGAAACTAGAAGAAGATCTTAAAGATGCTTGGCAACAAAAAGAACAAGCAAAAGATAAGTCAGATCAACTGGAAGAGAAGTATAGCAAGTTACAGGACGCCTTTAATAAATTAAAGAGTGAGTACAACGAGTGGATTGAGCTTGCTGAAAAAGAACTGAAAATATAATAAAGAAAAAAAGCATCTTATTCCACTTACATAGTGGTCTAAGATGCTTTTTATATTTTAACTTATTCTACAACTAACGTAGAAACCATCTCATTGTGCCCAGATCCACATTGAATAGAACATCTAATTTCATAAGTGCCAGGTTCATTAATTGTAAATTGTTTAGATGAACCTTGATCAATTTCAATACCTAGTTTTTTAATCTTAAATGCATGGAATCCATCTGCATTTTCAATAGAAAAATTAACAGGTTCTCCAACAGCAACTTTATATTCTGTCTGATCAAATGCAAAGTCAGATGCAATGATCTTTAATTCCTTAGCATCTGCAGAAGATGTTTCAACAGCAGCATTACTTGAATCCTCTGAAGCTGCACAGGCTGCTGCAGTTAAAGCTATCGCTAATATGGTAATTAGAATTAACATTTTTTTCATTGAACGTAACCCCCTAATGAAATTTTATATACCCATACAAATTTTAATTGTAAATTAATGAATTTAAAATGGCAAACCCGTGAAAATCATGACAATCATGTGAACAAGCACAGAATAATAGGCGAATGCATAGGATGTATCGCTAATAAAATTAAAAGAGGAACATGTAAAGAAAGGAGATAGATCATATGAATGAAAATTTGAATATGGTTCAACCAAGTGTAACATTACCGGAACCATCATCAAATACGGCAGCAGAATCAACATCAAATAATATAGCAGCTGAACAAGATGAAAATCCTACTCCTAAAAAGTATCCCTCTTCTATGACACAACCATTAACTTATTCGTCACCTTGTTCTGGATGTAAACCTACTCCTTGTAATTGTGCTGATCAATCCATGATGATGCCAATGTACTCCATGGGAGTACAAGATATGACACCTTATATGTACCCGATGGGCACTCAGCAGATGAATACAAATGTACAATCTATGTATTCAATGGGAGCCCAAGGAATGAATGCAAATATGCATCCCATGTACCCAACAGGAATTCAAGGAATGAATGCAAATACGTATCCTATGGGAACACAAGCAATGAATACAAACATGCCTACCATAGGGAATCAGGGATTAAACGCAGATGGATCCTATACCAGTCCAACAGATATACAAGGAGTAAACCCTAGTACGGAATTTTTAACAGCAGAACAAGTAGAAGAAATGGCAGAGGGGAACCAGCAGATTCATCCAAAAGAAGTAAAGGAAATGTCAGCAAATATGTATCCGATGCATCCTCTGGAAATGCAGCAATTTCCTAATGCTATAGGAATATCTCCAATGTATGCTCCACCTAGTATGCAGCCTACAGGATATAATTATTATCAACCAAATATGTATCCTCCAAATGTAGTTGCTCCAACAGAAAACATGATGTCACATTATATGTTGCCTAAACTGGACCCAGAAAAAGTCGCTGAGCAAGCTGCTAATTTACCATATTATGTTCGTTCTACATCCTCTCCAACAGATTTAACAAATGTATTTATGCAAATTTCCCCTTGGATTCGGCACGGATTAGATAAAGCTGAAAATAAGAATTATAAACAAGCTATGGAGGAAATCGCATTAATTAGTTATTTAATGGGAAGTGGGTTTGATGCTCGAACCTCTCATCAGATTGTTGAAAGTTGGGAAGTTCGTGAAATGTTCTCAGATAAAGATTCAGATGTAAAAGTAAACATCGAGGATGAGGAGTCTTTAGATTGACTATTGTTTGTTAAATAAACAAAGAGAGTTCAGAATTTATTTTTCTTCATTACTGATCTAGGCTTGAGTTTGTAATATGCTCAAGCCTTGAAAGTCCTCCTGTTAAGTGTTAGGTTTGTAAAAATGTCTTTTTCGTAATAATATCTTCTTAAGAAGATAGACAAGCCATACACAAAAGGAGAACATAAAGATGGAAGAGATAAAGTTAATTGTTGATTCTAAATCAACCCTTGGAGAGGGACCGTGTTGGGATGAAGATGAGCAATGTTTATATTGGGTTGATATTTTAGAAGAAAAATTACATATATACGATTCGAAAGAAAAATTAAACAAAACAATTCAATTGGATCAGGCACCTGGTGCGGTTGTGAAGAGAAGCAGTGGAGGCCTTGTTTTAGCCATGTTGGATGGTTTTTTCAGTTATAATATACGGTCTCAGAAACTGGAGAAAATCATAGACCCAGAAAGCCACTTGCCAGAAAATCGTTTTAATGATGGAAAATGTGATCCTGCTGGTCGTTTTTGGGCAGGTTCAATGAGGTTGGATTTAAAGCATAATAAAGCGGCTTTATATTGTTTAGATACAGATCTTACTGTAAAAAAAATGATCGAACCTGTATCAGTTTCTAACGGATTAGCTTGGTCAACTGATTTTACAACGATGTATTATATTGACACCCCTACCCAGCAAGTAGTTGCCTATGACTATAATATGAGAACAGGAGAGATTACGAATAAAAAAGTAGCAGTAACTATTCCTTTAATAGATGGTGGCCCTGATGGTATGACGATGGATGGGGAAGGGAAGTTATGGATAGCTCACTGGGGTGGTTATATGGTGTCAAGATGGGATCCTGAAAAAGGAAAAAAATTAGATGAGGTACATCTTCCAGCAAAACAAGTTACATCTTGTACATTTGGTGGAGAAAATTTTGACGAGTTATATATTACTACAGCAAATGTTGGTTTGGATTCCAAAGAAATGGAACAATATCCTTATTCTGGTGGTTTATTTTCAGTAAAAATGAATATAAAAGGAACTCCATCTTATAAATTTAATGGATAACGAGTAGCACACTTCAATCATCTAGGCATATATAAGTATTATAGTTTTTTTAAAGAGGGGAAGGATTGAAAAGATCATTAATGTTTCTGGTTCAGGGAAGGTACGTGCAGGAGATACTTTGCAAATTACACCAGTAAGTTATGTAAAAGCGTATTCAGGTTGCGGCTCTTTTAATGCTGGAGATTACCTAGAACGAATAATTTTATAAGCACTGCCAATACCATTGATGCAGATATTAAAGACAATACTCAGGATAATTTTGGAATTGAAGAACATGTTTTTCCTTTTTTATTCGTTTAATGGATTAAATTATTTTATAGGGAGTGGATAAGTAATGCCATCCATTATAGGTGTTGCAAAAATCATCAATGTATCTGGTTCAGGGAAGGTTAAAGCAGGAGATGTTGTGCAAATTACACCTGTGAGTTATCAAAAAGCTTATATAGGATCTGGCAGTGGTAATGCAGGGGATTTACCAAGAACAAATAACTTTATAAGTACTACCAATACGATTGATGCTGATATTAAAGACGATACACAGGATAATATTTTTGGACTTGAGAATAATGTGTTTTTTGTTTAATGTTTTGAATGTTTATTATAGGGGGTGTTAAAGATATGCCATCCATTTTAGGTGTTGCAAAAATCATCAATGTATCTGGTTCAGGGAAGGTTAAAGCAGGAGATGTTGTGCAAATTACACCTGTGAGTTATGTGAAGGCTTATATAGGATCTGGTAGTGGTAATGCAGGGGATTTGGTAAGAACAAATAATTTTATAAGTACTACCAATACCATTGATGCTGATATTAAAGACGATACTCAGGATAATATTTTTGGACTCGAGGATAATGTGTTTTTTGTTTAATATTAATGTTAAAAATCTAAATTAATTACTACAAATCTTGATAATTTTATACAAAAAATCAATCCAAATGGTTGGATTGATTTTTTGCTATATAAATAATAGAACGCTCTTAAAATGTTGATTTTAATTTTTTCTGCATAGTTAGTTGGCTTTTTCTTTACGTTTTCCAGCTTCAAATGGGTTTGAAATTGGAATGAATAAATCAATGATCCCAATCACTAATGCAGCTAAAATGGCACCTATAACTGTTACTGTGACGTTTCCAACGACGAATTGCGCTAACCAAATCACAACAGCACTCGTTAAAAATCCTACAATACCTCTACTAAATGGAGTGACACGATTTCCAAATATCCCTTCAATAATCCAGCCAATTACAGCAATAGCAAGAGCTAAAAATAATGCACTCCAAAAACCACCTACTGAAAATTGAGGGGTAACCCAACCTACAAACATTAATACAAAAGCAGAGACAATGAATCTAATGACATGTCCAAAAAAATTATTCATTTAGGGTGCTTCCTCCTTATGATGAATTGATACTGGTGAACCTATTATTAACATAATGCTGACGAATTATGTTTTCTTACAATTTTTTATGAATATTCGCTTATAACATCTGATTTCGATATAATAAGATTGAGCTTAATTCAGGAGGACTAAGGATTTGAATAGTAGAATATTGAAAACAATGGAATTTGATAAAATTTTAAATAAATTAAGTCGTCATGCTGCGACAACACTTGGGAAAAATAAAGTGGAGGAATTATTACCATCTACTCAATATAGTGAAGTCATTGAATTGTTGAAGGCTACTGATGAAGCGGCAAAAGTGCAGCGTTTAAAAGGAAGTGCCCCTTTTGGGGGAATAAGAGATATTTCAGCAGCGATACATCGTTCAAGAATAGGTGGAATGTTGAATATTCAAGAACTATTGGATATTGCAAATACAATTTATGGAGCCGGAAGATTAAAGAAATTCATACAAAGATTTCATGATGAGTTTTCCATTCCGCTTTTATTTTTCTTAGTAAAACAAATGACGGATCATAAAGCAGTAGAAAATGCGATCAAGATGTGTATTAATGAGCAAGCAGAAATGATGGATAGTGCTAGTCCTGAGCTCTCCCGAATAAGACAACAACTTAAAACAGGTGAAACTTCAATAAGAGAACAGTTGGAGCGTATGATTCGTTCTCAATCTGTGCAAAAAAAATTACAAGATCCCATCATAACTATTCGTAATGATCGTTATGTGCTGCCAGTAAAACAGGAATATCGCTCCTATTTTGGTGGGATGACACATGATCAATCTGCATCAGGTGCAACTTTATTTATTGAACCTGAATCGATTGTGAATTTAAATAATAAACTTCGTGAATTAAAATTAAAAGAAGAACGAGAAATAGAAAAAATTCTTCGAATGTTAACCGAACAAGTTACTGAAATTCATGAAGAATTACTTGTGAATATTCAACAGCTTGCTGAAATTGATTTTATTTTTGCAAAAGCTGGATTAGCCAATGAGATGAAAGCGACTTTACCACGCTTAAACGATCGAGGTTTTATGAATCTCAAAAAAGCAAGGCACCCGTTAATTCCTGAGGAACAAATTGTACCCATTGATGTGAAACTGGGAGACCAATATGACAGTATTATCATAACAGGGCCAAATACAGGTGGAAAAACGGTTTCACTAAAAACCATTGGATTGTTGCATTTAATGGCGATGTCAGGATTATTTGTACCAGCTGAGGATCATAGTCAGATGTGTATATTTGATGGGATATATGCAGACATTGGGGATGAGCAAAGTATTGAGCAAAACTTAAGTACATTTTCAAGTCATATGACAAATATTATTACAATACTAAAGGAAGTTACACCTAAAAGTTTAATTTTACTTGATGAATTAGGAGCAGGCACAGACCCAACCGAAGGATCAGCACTAGCTATTTCTATTATCGAATATATTCATAAGTTAGGTTGTAGGTTGGTTGCAACAACCCACTATAGTGAATTAAAAGCTTATGCATATGATCGCAAAGGAGTGATCAATGCAAGTATGGAATTTGATGTAAAAACATTAAGTCCCACATATCGTTTGTTAGTGGGTGTTCCTGGACGAAGCAACGCTTTTGCTATTTCTGAAAGATTAGGTTTACCAATGTCTATTCTTAAACATGCTAAAGGTCAAGTAAATGAACAGGATCAGCAGGTTGAGAGTATGATTGCCTCCTTAGAGGAAAATCGTATTAGTGCTGAAAATGATCGTATTAAAGCTGAAAAGCTAAGAAAAGAAGTAGAACAACTGCAAAGCAAAGTGAAGGATCAACAGATAAGATTTGAAGAACAACGGGAAAAAATGATGCAAAAGGCAGAAGAAGAAGCCAGAGAAGCTGTTACTAAAGCTCGAAAAGAAGCAGATCAAATTATTTCCGATCTTCGTAAACTAGCGATGGATGAAAAAACGTCAATCAAGGAACATAAATTAATTGAGACCAAACGACAGTTAGAACAAGCAGAGCCACAATTAACTAAAAATAAACCAACCAAATCGAAAATAAGGATCAAAGGTGTCAAAAAAGTAAACCCTGGCGATGAAGTTTATGTGGCAAGTTTCTCTCAAAAAGGTTATGTAGTAGAGGAAGCAAATGAGAAAGAAGTAGTAGTACAATTAGGAATTATGAAAATGAAAGTGAAAAAAACAGAACTTGAGCTTATATCAGGGGCTGACAAACAAGTAAAAAAGCAAGTGACAAGCATTAAACGTTCCAAAGATCAACAATTTAAAACCGAATTAGATTTAAGAGGCATGAATTTAGATGATTCTATTATGGAAGTAGATCGGTTTTTAGATGAAGGGATTTTAGCGAATGTAGGACAAGTATACATTATCCATGGCAAGGGTACAGGTGTTTTAAGAACAGGAATTCAAGAATTTCTTAGTAAACATAAACATGTCAAGCAGCATCGGTTAGGAAATATGGGAGAAGGCGGGACTGGAGTAACCGTTGCAGAGTTAAAATAAGGTGAAGAAAGAAGAGGGAACACAGAATGAATCAAGAAATTGATGCATTATTAGAACATCCGTTTATGGAGACAGTTGCTTATTTTTCTGTTGCTGCATTAGCATTAATTTTGTTTTTAGCTATATTTGAGCTTGTTACATCTTATCGCTCATGGGACGAAATACTAAAAGGAAATATTGCAGTTGCGCTAACTATTGGAGGAAAAATCATTGCCATATGCAATATTTTTCGTTTTGCAGAAAATAATCATGAATCCATTTATATATCTTTTTTGACGGCTAGTTTTGGATTCCTTTTACTTATCCTTGCATACTTTTTATTCGAGTTTTTAACACCATATATTAAAATAGATAAAGAAATACAAAAGGATAATCGTGCAGTGGGGTTCATAGCCCTAATTATTTCTGTTTCTTTATCTTATGTGATAGGTGCTTGTATAACTTGAAATAGGAGGCTTCATTTACATTGAAATATTTATGGGGTAGTTTATTCATTCTGGCACTATTATTTTTTATTTTTGGGATTTACTTTTTTATACAAAATACATAGGAGGGTAATTAATGGAAGAGAACAGCACAGTTTGTCCATGGTGTGATACAGAAATTGTTTGGGATGAGGAAATCGGAAAAGAAGAACAATGTCCTCATTGTTTAAATGAATTGGGCAACTATCGTACAGTGAATGTTGAGCTTGATCAAGAAGAAGAGGAAGAAAGCGTTGAGGTAACTAAAACTAAAAACATCAATGAAGATGAACACAAAGAAGATAGAAGCACTCCTATATTGGATTCCTTCATTTCTCAGATGGAAACCGAGCCTAAAAGTGAAGATTTATTACTATATGAACAGGGAGTTTATCATTATCGAAGAAAACAAGAAGAGTCTTTTGAATGTTCAAATTGTCATGATTTTATGTTATTAGTTGGAGATCATGATGTTAAAAAAGATGAGTTTATTCCGTATATTCCAGTTAGTCAGGTACAGGGAGTTTTACAAGCCCCTTTCAAAACGAATTTATATATATGTCCATCTTGTTTTGAAATGAAATCTGTTTTATCTGAGAAAGATCGAATAAGTATGATGAATGCTTTGAAAAATCAACAGAGTAATTCGTAATGATATGAAAGATGATGAGAGCGACCATAAACGTGGTCACTCTCTTTGTATTTTTTGCAACAATACAACGATTCCTAAAACTAGAAGTATGAATGAAGGCATAGCAGCTCCAAAACCTTGACCAAGACTTAAGTGAGTATATACTGCACCTATCATGAGAATCGCTAATCCACTAGAAGCAATTAAGGTGATCTTAGACTTCCAGAATCCAACGAATAACCCTATACCTCCTAGAATCTCACATAAACCAATAAAGTACATAAATCCTACAGTATAACCAAGACCTTCTGCCATATTAACGGCTCCTCCAGTTATCTTTGTTACCCCAGAAAGAGTAAAAACAACTGCAAGTAAACCTTGAATAATTACATTCATCCATTTCATAATTTAATTCTCCTTCCTTTTTAAATTTAAATTTTGATACGCAACCAGTATATATTCTATAAATATCATAAATATATCATAATATTAGGATATTTTTATGTCAATCATGAAATGCCAATTTTTTTGTTTCCAAAATGACTTTTTGGGGAAAGTTAAAATATGTTGTTACAATATTTTGTTACATAGATAGATACCAAATTATAAATTGGGTGAGTCATATATGCCGATGTCGTTTGAAAAGCATTATTTTCCAAACAGATGGATTAAAACAAAAGATCAACAAGAACATTCTTATTTTCAGGATCATGGAACAGAAGATCATGAAAATCACAAAGAAGGGAGATTAACTAAACAAGCGATATTATTATTAGCTGTTCATGGTTTATTTGCAGCTGCAAATGCGTTGTCAGGTACTTTTGTAAATGTGTATCTATGGAAAGTCAGCAATGATTTATCTTTAATTGGTTGGTTCTCTTTATCTCATCAAGTTGTCAATATCTTAACATTTTGGTTAGCGGGGAAATGGGTTAAAGAGCATAATAAAATGAACAGTTTACGTTTGGGTGTTGGGTTATCTGCTGTGTTTTATTTATTTGTGCTCTTACTTCAGAAGCAGGCCGTTGATTATGTGTTAATATTAGGAGCAGTCCAGGGGATGGCAGCAGGTTTTTTCTGGCTGGCATTTAACGTTGTTTATTTTGAAATTACAGGTCCGCATGATCGAGATAAATTTAATGGTTATGCCGGATTATTAGGTTCAGGTGCTGGGATGTTCGCACCATGGATCTCAGGGATTGTGATTACCCAAATGAAAGCAACAAGTGGATATAAAATTATTTTCTCAATATCACTTATTGTTTTTGTAATCGGAGTTATTGTTAGTTTCTTTCTGAAAAAAAGAGAACCTAAAGGCACTTATCAGTGGTTTGATGCATTTCAACGTTTGAAGGAGAAAAATAATCCTTGGAGACGGACATTCCTAGCTTTGATGGCACAGGGAATGAGGGAAGGCGTTTTTGCTTTTATCATTGGTTTGTTAGTATATATTGCCACTAGAAATGAGATGAAGCTTGGTAACTTTTCATTAATTGTTTCAGCGGTAGCTTTAGTCAGTTATATGTTCATAGGCAAATATTTAAAACCTTGGAATCGTAATCGAGCAATGTTCATAGGAACGATATTTATGATCGTAGTTATCTTTCCTTTTTTCTGGGATATCAATTACACTACACTGCTTATTTTTGGAATTGGTACTTCTATATTTTTACCGTTGTTTACGATTCCAATGACCTCAACAGTTTTTGATATTATAGGGAAAGACAATGAGAGTGCACAACAAAGGGTAGAATATGTGGTACTAAGAGAAGCGGGTTTAAATGCAGGGCGTATATTAGGGACTTTAATTTTCATTCTTATTATTACATGGAGTAATAAACCGATTGTTTTAAATGTATTTTTATTATGCATTGGAAGCTCTCCATTATTAGCGTGGTATTACATGAGAAACTTGATGCCCACTAAATCCAATAAAACCATCAATATTAAACAAAAATAACAAATTAAATCTTTGCTTAAACGAGTCCACTCAGTTAGAATATGTATGTAATAGCCCATAGTATTGGTTTGATTTCAAGTTACTTTACATACTGGAGAGGGTGGTTTCATGTCTAAAGTTGTTTCAAGCATAACAGAATTGATTGGTGATACACCCATGGTGAAAATAAATAGATTATTAAGTGGTCATGATGCGGAAGTATATGTGAAATTAGAATATTTTAATCCAAGTCGAAGTGTAAAAGATAGAGCAGCGTATAATTTGATTCTACAAGCAGAAAAAGACGGCCTGTTATCTCCTGGTGGAACGATTATTGAACCTACTAGTGGAAATACAGGGATTGGCTTAGCAATGAACGCAGCTGCAAAGGGTTATAAAGCCATCTTTATTATGCCTGATAATATGACGAAAGAACGCATCAATATTTTAAAAGCTTATGGTGCTGAAGTTGTGCTGACA
The DNA here is from genome assembly GCF_009910845.1 of Chengkuizengella marina. Lineage (GTDB taxonomy): Bacteria > Bacillota > Bacilli > Paenibacillales > KCTC-33759 > Chengkuizengella > Chengkuizengella marina. The sequence continues at coordinate 45,746 of NZ_SIJB01000009.1, forward strand.
CCTGCTGCAGAACGTATGCCTGGGGCAATAAAAAAAGCAATCGAGCTGCAAGGTGAAATACCGAATAGTTATATTCCTCAGCAATTTGAAAATGAAGCTAACCCAGCTATACATCGAACAACAACAGCATTTGAAATTATAAAACAAATGGATGGAAAAATAGACGCTTTTGTAGCAACAGCAGGAACCGGTGGTACCGTCACAGGTACAGGAGAAGTATTGCGTGAACAAATACCGAATATTAAAGTATTCGTTGTTGAACCCCAAGGTTCGCCTGTTCTTTCAGGAGGAAAACCAGGAAAGCATAAATTAGTAGGTACAAGTCCAGGTTTTATTCCTAAAATTTTAAATACACAAGTCTATGATGAAATTGTTCAAGTAGCTGATCAAGATGCGATACAAACGATACGTGATTTAGCTTCAAAGGAAGGTATATTAGTAGGACCGTCAGCAGGGGCTTCTGTGTGGACAGCGATTCAGCTTGCAAGAAAGTGGGGGAAAGGCAAAAGGATTTGTTGTATTGCGCCTGATAACGGCGAAAGATACCTAAGCATGAACCTCTTTGGAGATTGAAGCTTATCAGCACAGGATGTGACTGGTTTTAAGTAGGGAAATGTTCGCTTCCCATCACGATAAAATGGGAACTTATTATGCTGATGATCAGCACGAATAAGTTCCCTTTTAGTTTTCGATTATCCAATAATAATGTCTTCTTTTGGATAGTGAAAGTTTTCTTTTCTTTTTTTGACTTGAAATATATACAACATGGAAAGGACTCCGATTCTTCCTGTAAACATAAGAACCATAATGATGAATTTTCCAAGCGTGGATAATTCACTTGTTATTCCCATTGATAAACCACAGGTACCAAATGCCGAAGTGATTTCAAAAATGATAGCCATTAATGAAAAGTGACTACTTTCTATACTAACTAATAAGATAATACTGGCTACGACTGTCATTGAAGCCAATGTGAAAATGAAGAAGCTTTTTGTAACATCATCTTGTTTTAATGAGCGTCTAAAAATTCTGATTTCGCTTCTACCTAATGCATAAGTAATCAATGCCAAAATAACTATCGTAAAAGTAGTTGTGCGTATCCCTCCACCAACACTAGAAGGACTAGCCCCAATGAACATTAATACGGATAAAAACATTTGAGTTGCAGAGTCAAATTCTGATACATCCATCGTGGATAATCCCCCACTACGGACGGTTACCGAATTAAATAAGGAGAAAAATATTTTTTCATGCCAGCTTTTGTCAGCATAGTACAATTCATTTTCTACAAACCAAATGCCGATTGCACCAACTAGTAACAACAAGAAAAACATAGAAGTTGTCAGTTTTGTATATAAAGAAAAGCGAAAATTTTTATTATCACGAGAAAAATATTCTTTAATTTCAATGAGCACTGGAAATCCAATAGCACCTAATATAATTAATGCGATGGTAATGATCTGTACAAAATAGTCATGCGAAAAGTCAGTTAATGAATTTCCAAAAATATCAAAACCTGCATTTGTATAAGCAGAAATGGAGTGAAATAAACCATGGTAAAATGCTTCTAACCAAGAATCATAATATCCAGCAAAGTGGAAATATATAGTGAAAATTAAAGTTCCAATCGCTTCAAATAACAATACTAACCCAAGTACAAGGCGAATTAATTGTACAAGTCCTGATAAACGATTTTGATTCTGGTCAATCATAATTAGTTTTCGATAAGTTAAGCTAATATTTCTACCTAGTATCATCCATAAAAATGTTCCCAATGCCATAATTCCAATTCCACCAATTTGAAACATCAATAATAATACGATGGTACCAAATACACTGAAGGTTTCTGAAACATTAACAACCGTAAGTCCAGTAACACTGATACCGCTAGTGGCAGTAAATAAAGCATCAACGAATGAAAGCTGTACTCCATCTTTTAGACTGATAGGGAGCAGAAGTAGGAACGTTGCAATGATAATAGAAATTAAATAACCAGTTACGATAAACTGAGTTGGTGTCATTTGAGTTATTAACTTTCTAATAGACAAAATGTGATTTCCCCCCAATCCGTGAGAACCATATCAAATTATTATCATACCCTATTTTTAAAAGATATTCTAACATAAATTGAAACAAGTTAATAATAATTTCTGATTTTATCTGGAATAGGACTTAACATAAGTTGGATTTCGTTGTAATATGAGGTATATTGTTGATTTTTATAAAACGGTCGGAAAGGGGAAACCCCAATGAATGATTTTAAGTTTAAGGTATTGGAACTTTTACAAGAAGACGCTCGTCGTGAGGCTGCTGTGATAGCAACATTGTTGGGAGCTGAGGAAGATGAGGTTACCAAAGCCATTGAAGAAATGGAAAAGGATAATGTAATTGTGAAATATGCACCTGTAATTAATTGGAGTAAAGTTCATGATGATAAAGTAACAGGTATTATAGAAGTTCAAATTACACCTGAACGTGGACGTGGTTTTGACACGATAGCGGAGCGGATATATAGATACCCTGAAGTGAAAACGGTATATCTTATGTCTGGAGCGTATGATTTACAAATTGAAATAGAGGGTAAAACTTTAAAGGAAGTTGCATTTTTTGTTTCTAATAAGTTATCTACGATTGACTCTGTACTCTCAACAAAAACACATTTTATTCTAAAGAAATATAAACAAGATGGCATTATATTAGAGGATCATGAAGATGATCATCGTATGCTCATTTCACCATAAGGGGTTAGTGGTATGTTAAAAACAAATAAATCAATGACAGATTATATATCTCCTGTAGTAAAGGGTATTCCTCCTTCAGGTATACGGAAGTTTTTTGATTTAGTTTCAGGAAGAAAGGATATCATTTCTTTAGGAGTCGGAGAACCTGATTTTGTAACTCCTTGGCATGTAAGAGAGGCATGTGTATATTCACTTGAAAAGGGGAAAACAACATATACTCAGAATGCAGGATTGCCTGAATTAAGAGAGGCTATTTCTGCATATTTATACAAACAATTTGCATTGAATTATGAACCTTCTAATGAAGTTTTAATTACAGTAGGAGGAAGCGAGGCAATAGATTTGGCTCTCCGCGCTTTAGTTCAACCAGGAGATGAGATTCTTATTCCAGAACCGTGTTATGTGTCTTATTCTCCGATTACTTCTATTGTAGGAGGTAAAGCCGTTGGTATTGAAACCTATGCAAAGGATAGCTTTAAATTAACTGCGGAATCATTAGCTGAGCAAATTACTGCTCAATCTAAGGTATTAATATTGTGTTATCCAAGTAATCCTACTGGTGGAATTATGACTTATGAGGATTGGATACCTATTGTAAATCTTGTAGAAGAACATGACTTAATTGTCATTTCAGATGAGATTTATGCTGAATTAACTTATGATCAAAAACATATTAGCTTTGCTTCTATGCCCGGTATGAAAGATCGTACGATTGTTGTTAGTGGTTTTTCTAAAGCTTTTGCAATGACTGGTTGGAGATTGGGATATGCTTGTGGACATCAAGATCTTATTGCAGCGATGTTAAAAATACATCAATATACGATTATGTGTGCACCTGTAATGGCTCAACAAGCGGGTATTGAAGCATTAACGAATGGGTTGGAAGAGAAAGATCGAATGGTAGAGTCTTATAACCAGCGACGTCGCTTAGTTGTTAGAGGGTTTCGAGAAATGGGATTGGACTGTCATGAGCCGAAAGGAGCATTTTATGCATTTCCTTCCATCCAATCTACAGGGCTGACCTCTGAACAATTTACTGAAAAGTTATTAGAGGAATTTAAGGTAGCAGCAGTACCTGGAAACGCATTTGGACTAGGAGGGGAAGGATTTATTCGTTGCTCCTATGCAAATTCAGTAAGTGAATTGAATGAGGCTTTGGAACGGATCGGAAAGTTTGTGAACAAATATCAGAAATTGGACTAACCATTGGTATACTATTGGATTGAGTGAGGGAGTTTATCCCTCTCAAATAATCCAAATTGCAAGTAGCTATGAACTGAAAAACTCTGAGATATATTTTTGACAGATATCAAAAATTAATTTGTTTTCTAAAATATCACTTACTTCACGAGCTTTTAATAAAGACTTTCTGCACAACTCTTTTTCATTAAGATTCCAGTGAATGGTTGCTTTATTTAAATATAAGTCTGCTAAATAATACATACTATAATAACGTTTACAATAAGAGATTCCCCTTGTGCAAATTTTTAGGCCTTCTTTAAATTGCTTTTCATCAACTAGCACTCTCGTATAGTTATAATATACTCGGTTATATATTAGTTTGTTATTTAATTCATTTTTTTCATTTATAATGGTAATGATTTTTTTATACAAAGAAATGGATGCTTTTGGATCACCATGGTCGTATAATATCATGGCTTTAGATATAAGGATTTCGATTTCATCTTCATTATAAAATCCATTGGGATCTCTTAAGGTAAGAGCATTATCAATAAATTGAATTGCTTTATTGTAATTTTTTTGTAAATAAAATATGCAAAGTCCTTTATATAACAGAAGATACTGTTGATGTTTAATTTTAGAAAAGATCGGATTCTTCTCTTCTTTTTGAATCATTTTAAGCACAGACTCATAATCTCGACTTGATAAATGCCTTCGGATTACGGTATAAAACTCATCAATATAATCTTGCTGTAACTCCTGATTATTCGTTAATAAATAAGAAGTATCAATTCCTAGTCTTTCAGAAAATTGTTGAATAATATAACTAGATGGTAAACATAATCCATTTTCTATACGACTTAGATTAGCTTGTGTACAAATACCTTCACACATTTGTTTTTGAGTTATATTCATTTTTAATCTGATCTCTTTTATTTTCTGACCAATGTTGATAGATTCACTTTTCATGGTTATAACCTCCAAAAACAAAATATATGAGTATAATAATCTGAATGAGCAAGAAAAATGATTAACAATATTTAAAAGGTATTGTTTAATTATTATATAATTTAGTCCTTCTAAATAAAAGAGTTAGATACAAAGTAAAATGTACCCTATGAATAGACACTTAAATAAGAGTCTACCTATAGGGTACATTTAAAATTACTACCTTCTTTTATTCATTTTTACTTAATATGACTAACTGATCTCCTGCCTCAGCAACTAGATCTTTTTTTAAAGTAGCAAAGGTTATTTTTCCACTTTTTTTGATAACACAAATGTTGAGCTCAAGATTAGATCTATCCTCCCGTTTGATAATTTTATTTTCTTTCATTTCTATGTTTTTAAAGGTATACCCACTCTCAATTTTACGATTCAATTCTTGGTAGCTTTCTTTTTCACCGAATAATAAGTAAGATTTTATAGCTGGAGAATATAGCTGTTCCATGACATGTTCTTCAGTATTAATTGTAAGTGCCAAACAATTTTGGTGTCCAAATATAGGCAAATACATATTATGAATTAAAGCGTTGTATGGTACAGAATCATCTAGAGCCAGAATATACTCGTAGGAGTTCATATCAACATTGAATTGAGTATTTTTAGACAGAATTTCACCATAGTAAGTATCAACATCTCGACTTTTAGCTTCAATGATATGATCAAAAACTCGATCTACAATTAATGTAGGAATACCTTTTTCCTTGAAAAATACGGCTAGTTCAATGGAAAATTTACTAGATCCAACCAATAATACACCTGGTGAATGTTTGTTTGCTAGTCCTAGTTTTCTTGATAAGAACCCAATGGAAAAACCATGAGCACATACGGTAACAATAACTAATGCAAAGGTAATTGTAGTAAAAATCTTAGCATCTGAATAATAACCATCTTCAGTAAGTATGGAAGCAAAATAACCAGATACGGTTAAAGCAACAATTCCTCTGGGAGCAATCCAACCAATTAAAGTTTTCTCAGCTAGTGATAATTCTGTGCCAATGGTTGATATCCAAATGGAAGCAGGTCTAACTAGAAACAACATAATGACGATGAAGCTAATGATAGGTAAACTAAATATTTCTTTAATGGTTGACATGGGTAGGGATGCAGTTAGCATAATGAAAATAGTTGACGTAAGTAACACAGAAATATCTTCATTAAAATGTCGGATATCACCCAAAGCGGATATATATTTACTCAAACGGGCAATGGTTAGTCCCATTACGGTTACTGCTAACAAACCGGTTTCATGCATCATCATTTCTGAAATACCAAAGCAAAGCAGCACAAATGATAAAATAATAGGCGTTTTTAAATATTCAGGAATTTTTCCTTTTTCGATCATCATGCTGATTGTAAGTGCAAAGATATATCCTAACAAAGCTGCAAATATTGCCCCTAGAAAGAAAGAAAATATATAACTTATGCCTATAGCATCATTGGTTATAACCTTGACAATTTGATAAGCAAATAATGCCACCAGAGCACCAAATGGGTCTACGATGATACCTTCCCACTTTAATACAGCGGCTGTTCGGGGTTTTAGTTTAGCCTGTCTTAATAGAGGAATAATTACTGTTGGACCAGTGACAATAAACAATCCACCGATTACAAAAGAGGTTTCCCATTGAAGCCCCGCTATGTAATGAGCAGCTAAGGAGCCACCAATCCATGCAAGAAATGCTCCTATAGTCACAATTCTTATTACCGATTTAGATATACCCCTTAATTCTCGAATATCCAAGCTAGAACTTCCCTCAAACAGGATGAGAGCTACGGCTAAAGAAATGACTGGAATATAAAAATCTCCTAATGCTTGCTCAGGGTTTAAGATTCCTAAAAAAGGTCCGATCAACAAACCTGCGATAGACATAATAACAATCGCTGGTAACTGAAAACGCCACGCTAACCACTGTGAGGTAATCCCTAGTGCTATAAGGGTTACAATACCAAATAAAACGAATTGCTCCAAACAAACCATCCCTTTTCTTTCTATATTTCTCAACATACTTATGATAGCCATAATTAACATTCATGATGAATGAATATTATAATATCATTTCCAAATTAATAGTTAGTGATTTATATCTAACGTTATTATGGTATATTTTGAATGATTATACAACTAAAAAGATTATAACTACTATAAAATATAAAAATGATAGAAAGATATAAAGGATTTATAAATACTGTTTAATAATAATATTCTTTTTATGGAGGAACTTTAAGGATGACTCTAGAATGATATAGTATGTATTCTATATTTCAAATTTTTCCCATCTGTCGATAGCTAATAAGAAAAAAATTAGATAAGGAATTTATTATGATATTACGTAAATTTAAAAGTAAGTATAAATTAGAAGAAGTGAAATACGCAATTATTCTATTATTTGGAATAGGTATATCTTATATTGGTGATTGGGTTTATTTAGTGGCCTTAAGTTTATTAATCTATGATATGACCGGTTCGCCTGCAGCTGTAGCTGCTATATTTATTATGAAACCCATTGCTACTGTATTAACAAACTTTTGGTCGGGTAGTTTTATAGATAGGTTTAACAAGAGAAATGTTATGATTACTATGGATTTTATTAGATTCATACTTCTTTTGTTTATCCCTTTTTCCACATCGCTGCTGTATCTAATCTATATTGTTATTTTCTTTATTAATATGGCTAGTTCAATCTTTGAACCCAGTTCGCTTACTTATATTACTAAACTTATTCCAGAAGCAAAAAGAAAAAAGTTTAATGCACTTTACAGTTTAGTGTATTCAGGTGCATTTCTAATTGGTCCAACAATTGCTGGATTATTGTTTTTCATAGGTACTCCCATTTTAGCGATATATTTTAATGCTATCTCTTTCTTAATTTCTGGATTGATCATGTTTTTTATGCCTAAATTAGAAGATAAAGAGGGTAAATTACCGCATACTAAAATTAGTTGGTCCGTGATTCGTCAAGATTGGCATGAAGTGTACAGTTTTAGCAGGAAAGCTTTCTATATTATGTCTATCTACTTTCTTTATAATGGATCACATTTAATTGCTGGGGCATTGGATGCACAAGAAGCAGTCTTTGCTAAAGACGTTCTATATTTAACAGATAGTGAATATGGATTCTTAGTGAGTGTGGCAGGAGCGGGCGTATTAATAGGTGCATTACTTAATTCGATTATAGTGAAGTACTTCTCCATTAATGTATTAATTGGATTTGGAACAATTTTGTTTTCAATGGGTTATATTATTTTTTCACTTTCAACGACATTGTTTGTTGCTGCAGTTGGATTTTTTATCTTAGCATTCTTTATTTCATTTGCGAATACAGGTTTTTTAACTTTTTATCAGAAAAATGTTGATGTAGATATGATGGGGAGAGTCAGTAGTATTTATGGTTTGCTACAAGCAGTTCTGAATATTTTGTTTATTCTTTTAGTAGGTTTTTCAGCAAGTATATTTTCTATTAAGCCAGTGTTTATTATAGGGTCTTTGTGTATCCTTTTACTAGCTGTGATTTTGTGTATATTTAATTTCTTACCATCAAAAAAAGACTTGTACATAGAGGAATCAATTAAAATTCATGGTTGAAGGATTCACACGGCTACTACGTTATTTCGTTTTTTTTAATAAAAAAACCTATGCACGATATAGTACATAGATCTTCTTGATATAATATACTTTTTACATTATTAAGCTAATGCTTCAGTAAGATTTGGAACAACCTGTTTCTTACGTGAAACAACCCCTTTAAGAACAGCAGTGTTATTATTCAAAGTAACGTTAAATGCTTTTTCAACTGCACTTGCTTTTTTACCTAGTGCTAATGCAGTGGAATTGTTAGTTAAGATGTCTGTTACAGCAAAAACAAACAAGTCTAACTCTTTTTCAGCAATAACCTGTGTAATGGCCTCTTCTAATTCTTGCTGACGATTAAGAACGTCTTCAGTATCTACTGTGTTCACTTGAGCGATTTCAACTTTGGAATCTCCCATACTGAATTCTTTTGCATCAAGTGTGATCATTTCATTAATGCTTTTTCCACTTAAATCTGCACCAGCTTTTAACATATTTAAACCATATTCTTCAGCATTTACGCCAGCGATTTCTGCTAATTCACGAGCAGCAGCTACATCTTGGTCTGTACATGTTGGAGATTTAAATAATAGGGAGTCAGAGATGATTGCAGATAACATTAATCCAGCAATTTCTTTCTTAATTGCAACTCCATGTTCTTTATATAGTTTATTTAAAATCGTTGCGGTACAACCTACAGGTTCAGCTCTGTAATATAGGGGATCGCTTGTTTCAAAGTTTGAAATACGATGATGATCAATGACTTCTAATATACGAACATCTTTGATATCCTCTGCACTTTGTTGAAATTCATTATGGTCAACTAATATGACATTTTTTACTTCATTTGCAACTGTTTTTACTAATCGAGGAGCTTCAACCTTAAACTGATCTAAAGCGTATTGAGTTTCTCCACTTACTTCACCTAAACGAACAGCTTCAGCGTCCATTCCAATTTCTTTTTTTAAATCAGCATAAACGATTGCAGAACAGATCGTATCTGTATCTGGATTTTTGTGTCCGAAAATTAATACTTTTTCCATTTCTATTCTCCTTCTATGTTCATTGAACAAATTCTTGTAGAAACACTTATTCCTAAGTTATCCTCACTAAATATACATTTTATCATAAATCCTGAGTAGAATAGTGGGTTTTATAAAAAATGTTTTAAGAAAAAGATGACAATTAATATTACTGTCAAAATGTTGCATGTAATATGTGTAATAAAGTTATGATACTCTTTAATAACTAAATGAAAAGAGGACTTTTAACATCCTCTTTTCACCGCACTTCCCCAATTGCAATTAGCCCATAAACATATTTACCAAAAGGTAAATAAATTAGTTTTATCGCACATTCTCTAAAGGAGAAAGAGAATGTGGACAACTCTATAATAATATATGGAAAAAATAAAATCAAAGGATAATAGATGTATAAAAAAATAAGAATAAAGTCCTATTTATTTCATTATATCATTTCCTTAAACCATGTTTATATTTGTAAAAATTTATGAAAAGTGCAGATAAAAATAAGAAAGGAAGAAATAAATGGAGATTTTTGTACAATCCAATGAATGGATTAGAAAAATGTTTGACTCTCGTTACAACGTTTCTGAAACAATTAGTAATAATACAGATATCGTTGTAATAGTTCGCTCAAATGAGCAAGATCCTGAAATTATGAACGATATTATACGACAAACAGATGGAATGATTCCTCTCTTTGTTTTGATAGGAACGGAAGATCAAATTGGAAAATCATATGAAGAAACTGCGATATTTTCAGGACAAATTATTGAGAGGACTAATGATAATATTGTCATTCAAAATGGAGAGGATCAGAAACAAACCTATTATATAAATGAACATACTAAAGTTCAAGTAGGAGTTGTTTCTGATAGAAGCTTAGATATGATTGTATTGGGTGCAAATGCAAATATTTTAGCCTATAACGGAGTGGTAAAAGTCATTCATGTAAAATATTAACTAAAATAGTACTATTAATATAATCTAATGTTATACTAGAGAAGTACAATAGTTGGAAAGGGCGGTAGGCAAATCCTCCAGAGAAGGAGGTGATGCCGATGACAGTTTATCAGAGTATTTCAATTATGATTATGTTTGGAATACTGATTGTAGCGATACTGTCGTTTAACCATAAGAAATAGGCCGCCCATCTTTATGCCAAGGATAGCGGTCTATTTCATAATAGAAACATTTTCCTACCGTTTATTAACGGCTATTGTATGAAACCGTTTGGTGTTACAGCACCAGCAGTTTCCTTAATATTATATAAATCTTTTAATCATATTATACACTATTTTTAAACTTTATAAAAGTGAGTAGTATAAGCAAAAACGTAACATTAAAAAATTAGCTACTTGATTCATAAATACTTATATTAATTTAAAATTAAGTCACGATATACATATAAAGCATAAATTATAAAAGGGGATATTATATGAAAAATTTCACTAAATATTTCTTGGTAATTACATTAGTATTTTCAGTTATATCTACAAGTGTAGTTGCAGGTACTTCAAATTTTTCAGATACAAAAGGGCATTGGGCTGAGTCATCTATTGAGAGAATGGTAGGGAAAGGTCATATAAGTGGTTATCCAAACGGTTCTTTTAAACCAGAAGGTCAAATTACAAGAGCAGAGTTTACAGCTATATTAACTAGAATCGTAGGGATTGATGAATTAAAGAATCCATTCAGTGATGTAGATGATGCAAGATGGGCAAACGGCATAATCGGTGGAGCAGAGAAAGTTGGAATCATAGAGAAATTAGAATATGGAAGCAAATTTCAACCTAATATACCAATTACTCGGTTAGAAATAACAAAAATGATTGCTAGAGCTTTGATTATAGAAGATGAATATAAAGAAATTTTTGATACCTATGCTTCATACGATCAAGGAAAATTAAGGTTTAAAGATGCTAAAAATGTATTCAATAAAGATGTACCTTATGTAGCATTTGTTACAGATTTAGGAATTCTCACTGGGTATCCAGATAAAACATACAAACCTTTAAATCAAGCTTCAAGATCTGAAGCAGTTGTGATGTTACTAAAATTTATTGACCATGATATAAACAGTGGTTCAACTGGTGGTGAATGATGGGGATATAAATCCAAATCCAGACTATGCAAATGTGGATCAATGGATAAATACAACAAGAATTAGTCCTAACTATATTACTTACATAAATAGAAAACTTATACTTAAGGGTTCATTCTAATCAACATCGCACCAGACAATATTTCGGAGGAGGTTTTATTCTTCCTTTGGTACTATTTAATTTGTTAACCATTTCATTGTTATACTAAGGGGCTCATAGAGCCTCTTTTTTATTTAGTAAAGTATTTTTTTATCATAATACCTTGCATTATAGAGTAATATATAATATTATATTTTCAGGAGGTGATAGGATGGAAATCAATAAAGAGGTACTCAAAGGGCATATAGACACATTAATCCTCTCCATGTTATCTCTTAGAGATATGTATGGTTATGAATTAGCTAAAATGGTGCGTGAAAAAAGTGACAATCAGTTTGAATTAAAAGAAGGAACATTATACTTATCTTTAAAACGATTAGAGAAAAATAAATGGATTGAATCGTATTGGAGCGATGAACAAGGACCAGGCGGACGCAGAAAATATTATAAATTGACACCGCAAGGAGAAGAAGGGCTAGAATTGAAAAGAACGGAATGGAAATTTGTAAAAACGATGATGGATGCATTTTTGGAAGGAGGAAATTAACATGAAACAAATAGATCAATATATAAATTCCATATATAAAGAGACAAATGGAAACATACAAGAAACAAAGGAATTAAAAGAAGAGATGAGATCTCATCTAATAGAAGCAGTACATGAGTTGAAAGAGGAAGGATACGCTGAACAAGAAGCAATAAATATGGCTATTGAACGGTTTGGAGGAGAAAGGGAAGTAAGTTCGATCATCTTAAAACTCACAACAGCAAAGAAAAAACTAGAAAATAAAATCATAAAATCGGCTGTGGTTATTTTGTTGCTTGGTACTGTTTTGAGTGTGATATTTTTAATGATGGATTGGAATAATACAACAGAGAGACAGAACTTTGCAAATCAAATATTTAAGAAATTAGGCACGAATTCAGAGATTTCAGAAGAGACAGAACAATTTATAACTACATTTGTGAAAAGTAATGCAAGTATATATGAAATGAGTGTAGAATTCATTACAGAAGAATGGAATCGCCCTATTGATTATGGTATTAAGGATGGAACTTGGTTTACAAATTACTTGATAAAAGATGGTAAGGATTTCAGTAATGGATATTGGGCTGTAGATATATGGATGACGAAATACACATATCTTAGCATAGGTATATTAAGTGGAAGTATAAGTATTTTCTTGTCTTTGCTTATGGTTTGGATTTTCATGAAAAAATATCGAATTAAGAGGGAAGTTTAAATCGGGTTGTTTTTAAATGGACAAACTGGAAATATGATCAATTGAAAAAGAAATTGATTTAACATATAATCATCTGATAGATTATAAATCCGTTACCCCTCTTTCTTCACCTTTGAGGCTCGCCAATCGGCGAGTTTTCTTTACGGATTATTTTTTTGTTTTATAAAAACAAACCATCTAGGAGAGACACATTACATGAAATTTATTGAGCAAACGGCTAAGATTTTGAAGATACCAGAATATAAATCATTAATCCTGTTAAATATTTTGTTCGGAATATCAGCATCATTTATTTTCCCATATAATTCGATGTTTGGCATTGATGAAGTAGGCATGAGTAATATATCGTTTGGGGTTTTTATGACGATTTCAGCTATTGTAGGCATATTTATCAGTACTTACATTGGTAAACTATCTGATGGACGTTATAGTCGGAAAAGCATTTTATTAGTGGTAACGATTTCAGCGTTTATTGCGTATGTATTATATGCTTACGTTCGTAATTATTTATTATTATTGTTTATTGCTTCTTTTTTTATAGGGATTGCTTCCTCAGGTTTCCCACAAGTATTTGCATATGCTAGAGAAGCGGTAGATCGTGCCAAATTACCATCAAAAGAAATGCCGTATGCAATGAACTTATTTAGAATGTTTTTTGCATTATCATGGACAGTGGGTCCAGCCTTAGCCGCATTCGTTTTGCTGCGATACGATTTTACAGGATTATTTTTAGTAGCTGCATCTGGATATTTGCTAATCTTCTTTTTCATTATTAAATTTTTAAAACAACATGATCCACAAGCTTCAAAGCCGAAAGCACCCGTAAATTTAAAGAAATTTATCATACGTCCCTATATTTTTGCAAACTTGTTTGCATTTATACTGATTGCCTCAGCCAACACGGTGAACATGATGAATATGCCACAATTCATTACAAAGGTACTAAATGGAACGGAAGCCAACGTAGGCTTAGCATTCAGTATACCACCCATTTTTGAAATTCCATTTATGCTGGGGTTTGGATTATTGGCAGCAAGAATAGATAGTAGTGTTCTAATCAAATTAGGTGTTTTTATAGCAACCATATATTTCTCAATTTTAATGTTTGTCGAGGCACCTTGGCAGATTTATGTCATTCAATTTTTAAGTGCAGCTTACATCTCAATCACAAATGGGATTGCAATCAGTTATTTTCAAGATTTTATTCCTGATGAACCAGGGACAGCAACAACTCTTTATATGAACACTTCAAAAATCGGAAGTACGTTAGGATTTTTATTATTTGGTTTTGTATCTGAGTATTTTGGTTATAGAGAGGTTGTTATTCTATGTATGATTTTTATGGCCATTGCATTTGGTGTCTTATTGTTGTTTAGAAAAGATAAAAGTTTTGTATTTCAGAGACGAAGAAAGCTTGTATAAAAAAAGCATCATATTCCATGACACTTGTGGTTTATGATGCTCTTTTTAATTTATGGGAATAAATTTACCATTTCGAATGGTTACGACTAAGTGATATTTGTATAATGTTATATTGGAATTTACTCTGATCCCATTCTAGCTTTGTTCCAAATGCCTCTGTTAAAAATCTTAAAGGTACATAGGTTACATTATTGATTAAATAAGAATCTATTACTATAGACTCTCCATTCAATAATCCATTTACTTTTCGTTGAATGGATGGTAATTGAACTTGTTTTTTCGTAATTGATACTTTAGTTTTTTTAATTGTTATATTGAAAAATTCACAAAGGCTTTCAGCCAAAATTAAGGCACAAGTTCTTCGAAATTCATCAGAAAGAATATACTTTACATTATGATGATTTGTGAAAAATCCATGTTCACAGAGAATGGCTGTCATATTTGTTTCACGTAACATATGGAAATCAGACCACGAGTTTGGCTTGGATGCATGTATCCCTGTCCCATGTAGTTCAACAGGACTTTCCTTCATTTTATTAGCCCATATTTTTGCCAACCTCCTGCCTTTATTTGAATTATGCCAATAAAAGGCACATGCTCCATTTGCATTAGGGACACCAGCATTTGCATGAATGCTAATTAATAGATCCACTTTCTCTTTATTTGCAAGATTTGTTCGATCAATCAATGGCACTTCTCTATCAAATAATGGTTGGGTTAAGAGTACTTCAAATCCATTGGATTCTAGAAATTGTTGTGCATATTTAACCACGGTTGCGTTGAATTCATGTTCTTCAAATGTCCCCCCATCAAATTTAATTCCTCTACCACCTGTTTTTTCATAAGTATCTGAGCCGTGACCTGCATCCAGAGCAATTTTAATTGTCAAGAAAATCACTTCTTTTCTTCCTTAAATATCATTTAGCTTTTGTTTTTTCAGTTTTTTCTTTAAAAATAGTGAAGGAATCTTTGGTCATATTCATAACGTTTATTCCAGCAATTGCACAAGTTAATGTAATTAGAAATGTTAACAAGTTATCTGTAATATCTTTATCAGTTACATACATCGTTAGAGCAAAAACAGATGTGATGAAGAAGATGATTACTAAAACACTTATTCTCATTTCATTTACTGAAAAAACTTTGTCAAATAAATGATTCATATCCATTTCACCTCCTTTAATAACCTAAAGAATTTTTAATTAGTAACATAAAAATGGATAGTATCATACCGGTTAAAATCCAAGCAGATCTAACTAGAAATTGTTCCCATTTTATATTTGTGTGATGATTATGATCTGATATTTTTTCAAACATTTTCTTGCTATCTTTAGTCATTTGATAATTGATTTTTGCAATGTTTATTCCCATTGATGTAATATCTTTTCTTATTTCCTCAAGCACAGTTTGTGTTTTAATTTGCCCTTCTCGATTTAGATCGATTTTTAACCACATCTCCTCCATATTTCGATCCACCGTTTCAAATCTCTTATCCACTCCTTCCATTCGTGTTTTTAATATTTCAATTTCTTTCCTTTCTTCTTCACTCATTTCATCACACTCCTTAGTGCTGTGATAAATAGATAAATAAAAATAACTAAAATACAACCCTTTGAAAAAATAAAAACTGGAAATATAAACCACATTATGAAATAAATCGTTTATTTAATGGCTTTTTTTATATTTTTATATAAAATATTACAAAATATCTCATTTTTTGTTGTGAGTAGAACCTTCAATTTACCTATATTATTGAAAGCTATTTTCTGGATTGGAGGTGATGGCGAAATGAGTTTGGAAATTGAAGAAACAATAGGAGCGATGGATACTTATCGAATTTTATTAAAAAGGATGGCTTGGAGGATACAATATGCTGCAAAAGTGCGCAGAAAAAAAGAATGTTTGGTAGAGTTTGATGAATATGTATATACAACACAAAGTTTCTTGCAAGATATGGTTTCGAAGTATTATCTCTTAGATTTGTTATCTCTTCTATCTTCAAATAAAGAAAAGTACATTTTACAAAAAATATATATTGATGGTTTTACTGAACTTGAACTGGCAAAAGAATTAAATATAAGCCAACAGGCGGTGAATAAATGCAAAAAGAAGGCAATTCAAACCATACGTCAGAAGATCGCTACTTTTTAACATTAGTAGAAAAAGCAAAAACAGGTGATAAAGAAAGTATGAACGAGATACTGCAATTATTTGAAGAAGATATTTTAAAGTTAATAAAGTATATTCCAATGCCAAGAGAGGATGCAAATCAAGCATTAATTACGGAATTTTTATCTCTAATTCTGGAAGAACCTAAAAAAAATTAAAATCTGGTTGTTAAAATGTTAGCAATTTTACAGTTATTAATAGAGGCAGAAATAAAGCATAGTTGGTTTGGGATAGACCGATATGCTGTATATCCCTTATGTCTCGATAAAATAATGAAAAAGGAGAAATGGAAATATGGAATATAATTTGAAGATTGAATTTGCAGACAATGATTTGAAAAATATTTATAGTGCTTCTCAGAAAGTGGTACTAATTAAGGAATCTCCAGGTAATGGCTCAGTTGCTTGGGTTACGTTTGATCCATTTGAATATAACACAGTGAGTTGGGAAGAAAATTATAATGTTTATTGTTCAAAGACACAAATTCAAAATGGAGCAACAATTGATAAATTGTCTGAAAAAAATGCAGAGGAAAGATCTGTATATGACTTTGGAAGTGGAATCTTTGAAAATAACAAAGGTGAGAAAACAAGCAAGGGTTCATATCAAGTAAATAATACAACTACTGACAATCTTACATTTGGTTTAGCACAAGATGTTGTAGCAAATGGAAATAAAACAGTTGGGGCACCTATTAACGCTTCTACTGTACTTGCAGGACAAAATGGTATTTTTACACCATTTGAAAAAGTCAAGATTTTACTGCAATCGAACGTAATGGACGGACTAGTGTTATCTACAATTTCTAGTAATATTTATACGGCAGAATTCGGTGGGGAAATTGACTCCATCTCTGTTAGATATAATGGATCCACAGGGCACTTCATAGAAATATAATTCTAATATTAGAATTGGGATTCTGAAAATGGAATCCCAGTTTTTAACACCTATAGATATAACTTCATTATAAGGGGGACGTTTTTTATGGCAACACCATTAGCAGGATGGAAATATGCGACTAAAGATATAGAGTATAGTACCGGGGGAGATTCAAGTCAATATTGGATAGAAGCAGCGAAGAGATGGAATGCAGTAACAAATGTGAATTTAAGTGAAGTCAATAATGCTAGTTTTACTGCAGGTGAAGTTGATAATGCAGAAGTTGATTGGGATGGAATTACTCATACTACTTATAGAGATTCTGATGGAGTGGTTATAAGTAATGAATGTTTTCTCAATACTGCATATACTTCATCTTATGATGATAACACGATTAACGGTATATCTACACATGAGTTTGGTCATGCGATAGGATTAGCTCATAATGATTCAACTCCTTCCGTTATGTATCCTAATACTCCTGGTAGAAATTATCTTACTCCACAGGATGATGATATTATTGCAGTAGACAGTTTATACCCTGATTCTAATTTATCAATTACTGAAAAGCAATTGGTTAGTTCTCACTCTAGTTGGGCAAATGACTACAGCAATGCTCAATCTCTTTTAAATGATGCAGATCTTATTGTTGAAGGAGAAGTGATTAGAGAGATTGGTACGGTTAAAAAAGGAAAACATTTACACGATTATTATACTGTAGCAAAAATCAAAATAGATTCTATATTTAAAGGAGATCAGTGTTTAAAAAACAAAGAAATCCATGTACACCAAATGGGTGGGGAAGATGAATGTAAAGTAGTGAAAAATGATGAAACAACCCATTTAATTGAAGGGGACAAAGTATTTATTTTCCTTAGACAATGTTCAGACGAGTTTTATCCGTTAAATGAAGATGAGAGTATTTATCTATTAAATCAGGATAGTGAATATATTCATCTCAAATCAAAGAAAACGTTTAGTATGATGGAATTATATAGAAGGTTTAGTTGTCATAAGAAGTAAAAAATATCAAGTTGCCAGAAATATGATAAGTGTTTCTGGCAATTTTATTATTTAAATTTGATAATTAGTTTGAGTCAGGATTGTTTATGGTAAAATAAAGGTTGTGAATTTCCAGTACTCAAGTAAATATAAAGTAAGAGAGGTATAAATGAACAATAAAGAAGAACTTACAGGTGGTAGAATCGGGAAAATTCATAAAGTAGAAGAAACTGTGGTTAGACCCTCTAATAAGTGGACAAAGAATGTACATTGTTTTTTACAATTTCTTCATGAAGAAGGTGCTGATTTTGTTCCAAAACCATATGGTATAAATGAAAAAGAAGAGGAAATACTCTCCTTTATGCCTGGTGATGTTTTTCATTATCCATTGCCTGATAAGCTTTTAACAGACTCAATGATCGTTTCCTCTTCAAAATTATTATTAAAGTTTCATAAGTTTAGTGAGAGATATGTATCAAGACTTACGAATGATGAGCAGTGGATGTTATCTGCATCTTATCCTATTGAAGTAATGTGTCATGGAGATTTTGCACCTTATAACGTTACTATTGTAAACAATGAAGCTGCTGGTATAATCGATTTTGATACTTTACACCCAGGATCGAAAATGTGGGATATTAGCTATGCTATTTACCGGTGGGTACCGTTTGATTCCCATGGTAACTTAAAGGAACAAATAAGAAAGACAAAGCTATTTCTGGATACTTATGGAGTAGACTCTGAAAGTAGAAACTCATTAATCGGCATACTAATAAAACGATTAAAGAATCTAATGAACTTTATGCAATCTGAAGCAAGTAATGGTAACAAAGATTTTCAATTACATATAGAAGAAGGTCATCTTCAACTATATCAGACAGATATAGACTATCTAAGAAGAAATGAGGAGGAGATAACCCAAGGTATCAAATCCTGAAAAGATTTATTTACATATACCATGTCAAAGATTATTTAAAGGAACTTATACTAAGTTTCTTTTTTTAATTGAAGATAAGAGTCAATTAATTGATATAATTTTTAACAGGTTATTCTACTAGGAGGCTATAACGACTTGGAGTGAAAAGTAGATGGAAATACTGTGAAAAAATGGGGGAGTATTGATGAAAATTTTTGATTCACATTTACATATTATTGATAAAAGGTTTCCTATAAGTCCAAATCAAGGCTATATTCCTGATTATTTTTCTAGCAAAGATTACTTGAAAAAAGTTGATAAATTAAATGTAGTAGGTGGGGCAATTGTTTCAGGCTCTTTTCAAGGTTTTGATCAAACCTATTTAGTAGATGCTTTAAACACTCTTGGGGAAAATTTTGTCGGAGTTACCCAGTTGCCTTTTAACACAACAGATGATGAAATCCTTAGACTAAATGACATTGGTGTGAGAGCACTTCGATTTAATGTAAATCGGGGAGGTTCAGAAGACATTTCTCGTTTAGACTATTTTGCAAGAAGAGTTTATGAGTTAGTTAATTGGCATACAGAATTATATATTAATTCAAATCAACTATTAGAGATAAAAACCATAATTGAAAACCTTCCCGCTGTTTCTATAGATCATCTCGGTTTATCAAAAAGTGGATTTAATGACCTTTTATCATTTGTGGATAAAGGAATTAAAATAAAGGCTACTGGTTTTGGAAGAATTGATTTTAAGCCAATTGAAGCAATTCAAAGTATTTATTCATTGAACCCTGATGCACTTATGTTTGGAACCGACTTACCATCAACTAGGGCAAAAAGACCTTTCCATGACACTGATGTGGATATAATCATTAATAATCTTGAAGAAAAACAGGCTAAAGTTTTATTTAAAAATGCACAAAAATGGTATTTGAAATAACTGTGAAAAGTTTTATAAAGTGGACTTTTTAATTAAAATTCCAATGTAAAATTAGATGGCTAAACTTACCAAGGGAAAACCTTGTATCGGCATGGCATATATGAATCATATTAAAAATAGGTCAACCAGAAATAACTGATTTAGACTATATATGTTATAAAAAGAGAAAATTGGAAAAAGAAAATTTTATCTATTAAGATTATATGTTAAAGCAGTGCTATTTTTTAAGAAAGGTAGGAGATTTAGGTGTCAATTAAATATGCACATACAAACATTGTTGCTAAAGACTGGCGAAGATTGTCTGATTTTTATGTTAAGGTCTTTGATTGTAAGCCTGTATATCCCGAAAGAGACCTATCAGGCAAATGGATAGACAATGTTAGTATTAAAGGTATCCATTTAACCTTACCGGGGTACGAACCTGGACCAACTTTAGAGATTTTTCAATATATTCAAGAAAGCCCTAAGAGGCATCCTTCAAATATTAATCAACAAGGATTTGGACATATTGCATTTTTAGTGGATACGTTGAACAAGTTTTGAATAAGTTAATCGAATGCGGTGGAAAGAAGTATGGAGCCTTAGAAAAAAAAGAGTACGGAGATAATATCTAACAGATCGATTTTTGTAACACTTCCACGGACATAATTCCATCTACAAGTGCCCTGACAACTTCTTGTTGTCTTAATCCACGATCATAATCATTAGAATAGTAGCACGCACCGCGGTCGTCTTCCCTAAAACGTGCATAATCTATCCATTTTGCTAATCGATTTTTGACTATTTTTACATAATATGACGCCACTATCTCATGACTGAAGTCAAGAGAATGCATGACGACTTCAAACTACATTTATAAATTTACAAAATATAGAAACAAAATCAATACATATTGCGTCTAATATATTGTAATTTTCAGTAAATGGAGGTGATTGATTGAAAGTGATGTATACAATGCATTCTGAAATTCCAGTTAAAAGGGGAAAATATATGAAAAAGAGAGTTGTTATCGGTTCCTTCATACTCAGTTTATCTATTGTAACTTTAAGTTTAATGTTCCCAGCTTATTCTGGAACGGCTCACTTTGATATTTATACGGATTACTCAAGCGAAATAGATATGACAGAAGATAGTAAGGGTATTAAAATTACTATAAATGATGCAATTTTTGATGGACAAACCGCAGCATTTTCCGTTTCTATTCAAAGCAATCAGGAGCTAGGTGACCCTATCATAGCTGATAAACTATGGGTAAATGGAAAATCAAAAAGTTTGGAGATGTCGAGAATTGATAAGAATAATTATATTTTTAAAGTTACTAATTTTAATCAAATTGAAGAAGATTCAGTAAATATAAAATGGAGCATTGAGAGTTTCTTTATTCAAGTGACAGAAGTGCCGGAGACAATAAAAGGGGATTGGGAGTTTGCTTTTACTCTAAAGGCAACAGACAGCAAAGTGAAAATAGTGAATAATTATTCAGAACAAAATGGTGTGAAATTGAATGTTGAGAAACTATCAGAGATGCCCGATTCCTTTCTTATTTATTACGATCTAAGTTATTCTGATGAGGTAATAACAAAATGGAATCAAATTTATGTTGATTTTAAAATGAAAGATGACTTAGAGCATATTTATAATTTAGGCGTAGATAATCCTGATAAAGTTCTCAAAAATAATATAGGTTATGGTAGAAATATTGAAAAGATTAATGAAAAAGCAACAAAACTGATTATAACACCTTATATAACCTTATTAAATAAAAATGTAGAATCATCGCAAACACAATCTAATACAAGAAGGGGGATATTGTTAGAAGATATCATTATTGATTTAAGTGATTATTAATAATTACTATCTTTTTCATGTTCACCCATGTTGGGCGCACATGGAAACTGTACAGATAACAACTCTGTAATAAGTGGCTGAAAAACCAAAGAATTATAGATAATGATAATGGACCTGTGACACAAGGGGATAGTGGTTCTCCAGTATATTACTGGTGTGGAACTAGCTGTGGAGATTTTGTACTATTTATGGAATTGTCGTAGCTGAGGGAAATGGTATAGCTGCAATTTCATATATTACTAATCTTGAAGAAGAATTAAATATTACAACTGATACTTCATCTTATGATACAATAATAACGACGCAATATTAAAGTACTATTTAATTATCCCTTGCTGAGTACAAAAAATGGAGTTCTAAAATGGGGAAAATTAATTATATCATACTCATACTTATTCTATTATGTTTATTTTTAAGTGTACTTTTCTTGATAAATTTCAATAGTAATAGTTGTGAGGGAAACTCTGATGATGAAATATACTTAAAAGAAACAGTTAATGAATTTGAGATGCAAATTTATTCTCAAAAATGTGAATATAAAAGTGATGAGGTGTTAAACATAGTGGCAAGTCTCAAATATGTTGGCAGTAATGATTCTATCACTATTCACCATGCTGATAAATTAATCAGATTTAATGTTTATAAAAGTAACGGAGATGTTGTATTTGAACCTCTTTTACTTTTAAGTATAGAATCAACTACCCTTAAAAAAGATATTCCGATTTCAATGAATATATACGGAAATGAAGAAGTTGAAAATATTGAAAACATCTCCTTGCCTTCTGGAGCATATAAAATATCGGCAATATCTGAATTTTCACAATCTGATGAACAATATGAAATTCCCATAAACTTCAATATTTATATTGATTAATTTAGTATATCAGTAAGGAATAACTTAAAGAGGAAATAATCAAAGACATTAATATTATTGAAATTTAAAATAATTAAAGTATAGACAGAGTCTCAGAAATGGGGCTCTTTTTTGAAAGGAACTATGTATGGGCTTTGTATCGGATATAATGAGACAATACATTTAATAATTGCTTCAAAAGCATAACATTTTAAAACACCTATGGAAATAGAATTGATTTACATTAAAATAGAAAAAAAGAGCAATATAAAGGTACTAAACACCCAGAAAAGTAAAATTATATCCTTAGAAAGAAACAAACCAAACCATTATATAGAGGCGTAGATGATAGAGACAATCAGTTCTTTATAGATGTGGAGGGTTCTTTAGGTAAATTCAATGTAGTTGAGCAATGGGAAAAAACTGAGGAATTAAAAAAATCTCTAAAATAAACGATTATATGATTAAATAATTATTTTATTAATTATTGTAAAATTCCCAGAAACTGGAGTGTGATTATTGTTTTACACTAACGATGAACTATTTGACATATTGATTTATGAAATCAATGAATCTATTCCTTCTGTTGGTTCTGGGACTGACTGTAGTTTAAACTCTATTTAGTAGAGTAGTATGTTTATCTTCCACAAAATGGCGAATTTTCTAATAAGAGATGCACTTTATTTATGATTGGGCCAGATTGTTGAGTAAGAGATCTGTTATAATCTGATTATTGCATTTTATTGGAATGCTCTATATTTCTATCTTTTTACAATTGGATTTAAAAAAATGACCCCGGTTACCAGCGTCATTTCTTTATCTACTCCTTGTTATTTATTCACCTTTGACAATGTTAGTAAGCGTATTTGTAAAACTCGAGATCATGTTTCCTCCTATGTATTGATTATTGCTTAAAATAATAATGACAAGTTCTGAATCAAGCTCACGATAAATATTCGCTAAATATCCTGGTAAGTACCCAGCATGTTCAACATTATTTCCTTGTGTAAGCCATCCATATCCATAGTCGAAACAGAAGGAATGTTAGTATAGGGAGCATACATTCAGGCTATTGTCTCTTTAATCTTCTTCTGCTAAAACATGCATTGGTGATAAAATCATTGAAAAAGCAATTGCAAATATAAATCCAAATTTTAATACTGCTAGTTTATTATTTTTAGTATTCAAAAAAGCACATCTTATATATTTATTCAAATTCAATATTATAATCTAATATATTAAAGCTTAATATTTTCCACTTTCCATTACTTGCTTTCTTAAAAGTAACCAACTCCTCGTAACTTTCATTATCAACTTCTTCTGTTTCTAAATAGATTGATTCCGTACTATAAGATACATATAGAACTGCCTCATCTCCATCAGCATATACGACATATGCTTCTTCCAATTCAACAGTTGTGTAATCATACTCAGCAAACAGAAATTCTTTGAAGAAATCTTCTAACCACCCAGAATCAGATAGTGCTACATTATCTTCATGTAAAGTAGATTTTAATTTAGAATAACTTTCTTCCTTAAATGCATCTAAGTATTTTTCAAAAGTAGCAATGATTTCTTTTTCATCTTTTTCAGAAATATCTACGTCTGAATTTTTCAGTTCATCTAAATTAATATAATCAAATGATGTAAATTCAAGGTCATTAATAAGCCATTTGTCATTCTTATGTCTTGCCAATGAATACACTATTTCATACTTATAGTCTAAAGAAAACGGTCCATCAATTCTTTCATATGTTTCCTCAACATACACATAGGCTTCATTATCTTCAATACTCAAAATTTCTAAATTTTTAACCTCAATTTGATTACTAGTATACTCAAATTCATTTTCAAATGAATCTTCTACCCATTCTTCTTTTATTTGTTTTTCAAACAAGCTTAAAATTTCTAAATCTCTATCATTATAAAATGCCTCATATTGATCAAACAATTCCATTATCAATTCTTCATCATTTACCTTTGGTTCAGGGCTTGTAATAGATATCGTTTTACTTGCACCATCCCATTGTACATTAGCTCCTGTTGATTCCCCTACAAATCGTAAAGGAACAAAAGTACGATTATTAACTAATTGCGGTACAACTAACATCTCAAGAGATTCTCCGTTTACTTTTGCTAGATTGCTATTCAATGTTAACTCTACCGTCAATTCTTCATTTACACCTGTTATAGTCTTCGTTTCCTGATCCCACTTTACTTTTAATCCTAAATCATTAAACAACACTCTAAATGGAACTAGTGTTGTATTATTATCAATAAAAGGTTCTTCTTCAAATTGTAATTGTTCTCCATCAATCCATACATCTATCTTTGTTTCTTCAGACGCTATTGCTGTCGCCGAGAATAAAAAAGACAAAATAAATAATATTGAAAACATGGTTCTTTTTCTCAACTTTAACTCCTCCTGTTATTTTGTTGTATATGTAATCTGTCAATTATATAAAATTTTACGAGGTCTGACCACATGTAAATAATGTATGTTATATTTTGTTAGTGCTGTGATTTTAAAAATCGATCAATCTTATATTCTACAATTGGCCATATTGTGGAAGATTGAATATCCATTCCAACTTGAAACCCTCATCCGTTTACTGAGGATGTTATTTTGAATTCTATTTTAGTTTACTAATCAACTATTTTTTCTCAGTTTTTATGTATTTACTATTTATGGAACTACTTTAATCAAATGTATATAATATACCTGAGATATAAAGAAAAGTTAAATACAAAATATAAAACAGATAATGTTGTTATTCGAGGAGGACACATGAGAATTTACACAAGAATAATAATTATTACCTTAGCTTTAATGCTTTTGATTGGTTGTAATGAGGTGTCGGTATCTGAGCAAGAAAACAGCCCAGAATTAAGTTTAGACGTTGAAGAAAATTTAAAGATTCTAGATGCAGATACAAGTCAATCTACACCAATCTCACAAACTGAACCTAACACCACAGAGGAAAAGGCGGAAACTTCTAATTCAATAATAACGTCAACAGATAAATTAACCAATGTTATTTATAAATTTATGGATGCTATAAATAATAAAGAATGGGATTCATTTGTACAATCATATTCTCCCGTGATTCAAAAATACTATGAAGGCTTTCCAAGTACATATCAAATTGAAAATCGTACAGGTATTCTTTCAGTAGATTCAATTGATATTTATGAAGCAAAAAGACTAGCTGAAACACATACCTTAGAAATAGAACCTTATTTTAATGAGATTGATTTTTCATTGTATGACCATGTTCAATTCTATTATATAGGATTTGATTTTAAGGTTAATAAAGAAAGTGAATTTTTTTATAACGGTGTAAAATATGAGTTGGTTGCCGTTGGTAGGATTGATGATGTAGAATATATTGTTGGACATGAAAATGTTTATTATTTTAGTAAATTAGAAAAATATAATTACTTATTCAATTCCTCTGCGGAAAAAAAGGCTCAAAACGTTGTTGACCAAAGAAGAAAAGGTTTAATTGTTAATTTTAACAACGAAATAATAGAGGATTATAATAATGAGAATATTGAAAATGATCAAACAGATGGGGAAGATGATACTATACAATAAAAAGTATATTTTTGAATAGTTTTATAAACCTAGTAGCTTAAGTGATCTTCAACACTATGACTCATTTCTAGAAGAAGGTGTCTTTTTTATGGAGAAGATCAGAAAATGGGGCAATCATTAAAGTAAATTAAAATTTCTGTGTATATTAATTAATCTAGCAGTATCTTCATCTATGTTAACTCTGTTATATTTTATAAATATATGATATATTAATAAAAAAAAGGTGGTAAAATATGTATATAATATTCAAGAAATTAACAGGTATTATGTTTATATCTCTGTTCCTAGCAAGTTTTATTATTCCTAATAATTCATTTGCAGGACAAGGACAATACGATATAGGAACGAATCCTTCAGTAACTTATCTAAAAGATGAGATAGCTTTTGAAATACATCAAGAACAGCTTGTACCTGGGGACCGGCCTTATAACAAACTTTATTACAAGATTGGTAAATACAAAGATAAAAGTGATATTGAGTGGGATATCGGACATACATACTTAGACGATGGTATTGAACCTTCCGCAACTCGTTTAGATAATGGAGATATATTAGTAGTATATCGTGACGATACAAACGAGGAACTTTATTACAGTCTAGGTAAATACAAAAATGGGAACATGGATTGGTATGTTGTCGGAGAAAGATATGCTACTGGAATGAATCCTTCAGTAACTGTTCTAAAAAACGGAGATATTTTATCAATTCACCAAGGCCAGATGTTACCCGGGGATTGGCCTTATAACAGACTTTATTACCAGATTGGTAAATACAATAATAATGATATTGAGTGGAGCGGACGCACATACTTGGACGATGGAATAGAGGCTTCCCTAGCTCTCACAGATAATAATCATGCTTTAGCAGTATATCGAAAAGATACAAACGAGGAACTTTATTACGCTCTAGGTGAATACAAAGATGGGAATATGAAGTGGTATGTTGTTCAGGAAAGATACGCTACTGGAATGAATCCTTCAGTAACTGTTCTAACAGGGGGTGCTATTTTAGAAGTACATCAAGGCAGCACTGGGGATAATAAACTTTATTTAAGTGTTGGTACAGTTAGAGATACAAGCATCGATTGGACTGAGTTTTTTATTGTTGACGGTATTGAACCTTCCATAACCCACATAGATAACGATAACAATAGCTGGTTACTCGTATTCCGTGACAATGTAAACCATAATCTTTATTATGACGTATGGTACTGGGCTAAATGACATATTTCGGTTCTAGTGCAAGAAGTAGTTTATGGTTTATCTGTTGCTCACACCACCATTATGCGATGAGTGCATGAATATGGACCTGAATTAGATGAAAGAGTAAGACGTCATTTGAAAACAACTCTATCAGATCATGAAACGTTTAGAATCTTAATATTGATATTAGTTATCATTTAAGGAAGTGTTAAGGAGATCATAGCTGTATAAGTTATGGTCTTTTTTACTGGTGGGAATTATCCAAATTGTAAAATGTCCCTAGAGATAAAGGAGTATTCTTATGAAAATGAAGAGTGGGAGATGGTACTTAAACTTACTCTTATTTCTTCTTAAGAATAATCTGTTTATATGGTGACAACGTTCTTTTTCTATTAATTAGACCATGTTGTAAAAATTAGTGACAATGATCTTCCACAATATGGCCCAATTCTCTAACAAGAGATGCGCCTTTTTTTATTTGGGCCAGATTGTTGAATAAGTCCTTGTGAAAATTAAAGTTTTTTGAAATAGTTATAATTAGGTCTGATTGAAGACTTTATTTGTAAATCAAGGTAGGATGGATAATATGGTTATACCTCATGTTTTAGATGGAGCAAAGGTAATCCAATATACTTCAAATTCAGTTTCTAATAAATTTGGAACAGTAGGGACTATTAACGAAAAAGATGAAATAATTGATGAATTACTTATTACTGCCATGGCTATTTGTCTGTACGAAGGAAGTGACGAGTATTATTTATTTTCATGTGACTTGAATTGGGAGGATGTAATTGGTGATATTGATTCTTTAAAAGAGGTAAGAGAAATTGCTAAAAATAGTTTTAACGTAAACTATGAGAATTGGATTACAAAATAATCTTAAAACAAAAACATAAATCCCAAAATAAAAAACAGGTTAGTGGGTGAAACACATGATAAATGGGGACATTACTTTAGATATACTAAATGGGAAATTTAGCTATCGTGTTGGGGCAATAATCATTGATTCAAATGAAATTTTAATGGCAAAAGATGAAAAAACTTCGTTTTATTATACAATAGGTGGTCGAGTAAGATTTGGGGAAACTGCAGAAGAAGCAATTTTACGAGAAATTTTTGAGGAAACTCAACATCGTCTTGAACTTGGTGAATTAAAGTATGTTCACGAAAACTTCTTTACTTCTTATGAAGGTACTGTTAACCACGAGATTTCTTTTTTTTACTCGGTTAAATCAAGTGCCGAATTACGCCTTATGAAACATGCTTTCTTTGAAGAGTCATATGGTAAAGTAACGTTACATTGGCTTCCGATTGATGAATTAGCGACATTAGATTTATATCCAGAGTTTTTTAAGACTGAATCTTTGGATTCGGATGGCAAAATTAAGCGTTTCATAACAAAAAACAATCATACTTATTCAACAACCGATCACGAATCAAAATAGAAAGTATGTTTATATAATATAATAAGGTTCTTGTCGTCCAATAATTTCATTGAAATTCCATGATATATAAGGGAAATCTTGGGTTCATAAGAAAGTTTCTTGCTACATATCCAGAAGAGGTTACTGTTGAGAAATTGTTAATCTCAGCAGAGAAGTTGAAAGAGCTATTTTTTGAAACGATAGAACAAAATAATATACTAACAATAGATGAAGAATTAATTCCTCTGCTGAATTATATTGAAAAAAGAAATACTTCATAAGATGATTATTATTCAACAAAATGGCGCAAGAACGGAAGATGAATATGATGATTAGCAGCTTATATTCAAGAATTGGAGCAGAATTAATGAATTACTGAGTGGAAAGATTACTAATCATCAGCAGGAGGAAACAGGAAAATGAAAAAAGTATTATTTGTAATAATTTCCACACTAATTTTAACGTATTCCAAAAGAATTCTCCATCCTCTAAGCTCTAGCGTAGGTAGGAGATGAATTTCGGTTTTGTGAAGCAAAAATTTATTGTATATTATTTCCACTGTTGATATAATCAGTAGTAAATACAGAAAAGGCTGTTATATCAATGAAATTAGACAATAATAATCATTCAGTGTTCTTATTACACTATCATCTTGTATTGGTAGTAAAATACCGTAGACAAATATTTGACGAAGGTATATCCAATTATGCAATAGACATTTTTGAGAGAATAGGACTCTCATACAATATTACGGTTGAAGATTGGAATCATGAAAAAGACCATGTGCATGTATTATTCAAAGCTCATCCTAATAGTGAGATATCAAAATTTCTTAATGCGTACAAAAGTGCCAGTTCCCGATTGATAAAACGTGACTTCCCTATTGTTCGCAAAAAACTTTGGAAGGAAATGTTTTGGTCGAGAAGCTTTTGTTTGATTACAACAGGTGGTGCTCCTATAGAAACAATCAAACAGTATATTGAAAAACAAGGTAGAAAGTAGGTGTATCCAATGTTGAAAGCATACAAGTATCGTATTTATCCGAATAAAGAACAAATTCTATTTTTTGCAAAAACGTTTGGATGTGTGCGTTTTGTATATAACAAAATGCTTGCAGATCGAATCGATTCTTATCAAGAGTCACAAAAAAGTATGGATAAATCAATTAAATACCCTACTCCTGCACAATATAAAGCTGAATTTCCATTTCTAAAAGAAGTGGATAGTCTCGCTTTAGCTAACGCACAGGTAAATCTAAATAGAGCCTATACTAATTTCTTTCGTGATAAATCTATTGGATTTCCAAAATTCAAAAGTAAAAAGAATAATTATCACAACTATACAACCAACAACCAAAAAGGAACAGTGTGTATTGAAGACGGTTATATTAAACTACCAAAACTAAAGACACTAGTTAAAGTTAAACAGCATAGACAATTTTCAGGTTTGATTAAGTCTGTGACCATTTCCAAAACACCCACTAATAAATATTTTGCTTCTGTTTTGGTAGAAGAAAAGGAACAATTCTTCCCAAAAATGGATGCAAAAGTAGGTATTGATGTTGGTTTGAAAGACTTCGCAATATTGTCTAATGGACTAAAATATGAAAATCCTAAATGGTTGAGAAAAGCTGAAAAAAGGTTAGCTTTTATACAACGTTCTTTGTCACGCAAGAAGAAAGGTTCAAAGAACCGTAATAAAATGAGATTACAAATTGCCAAGCTTCATGAAAAGATTGCTAATCAACGAAATGATTTTCTACATAAATTAAGTAATGAGATCACAAACGAAAACCAAGTGATAGTGATTGAAGACTTAAAAGTGAAGAATATGCAAAAGAATCATAAGTTAGCAAAAGCAATCAGTGAAGTATCTTGGACTAAATTCAGAGAATATCTTGACTACAAAGCAGGTTGGAAATGTCGTGATCTGATCATCGCACCTAAAAATTATGCATCCAGTCAATTATGTTCCAATTGTGGATATAAAAATAAAGAAGTCAAGAATCTAAAACTAAGAGAATGGACTTGCTCTGAATGTAATAGCCATCATGATAGAGACTTGAACGCAAGTATCAATCTACTAAAATTAGCCATGTAAAATTGGTACATCTTTAGGGGTAGGGACTACCCTTATAGCTTGGTAAATATAGATAGCTTCTAAAAGTATCTACTTCCCAAGAAGCACCCATTTCAAACACCAAAGGTGTTAAGTGGTGTGTGGTTCACCTTCATGCCTCCAAGAATCTGTTAAAGTTGAAGCTTACCATCTAACACATTAAATAATGAACTGACTGACCAAACCAAGCAAATAGATATTCATGCTCAACTACTTAAGGTATATACTGATTTGCAGGAGAAAGAGGGATGGTATGTTGTTCCCAAAAACGTTCATGAGATGACTATTTATGCTAATACTAAAAATGTAGATACAGTACTATTTTGGTTAGCTCCGACAGGGACAGAAACTTGGAGTGAAAGACAACTCATTGGTTACGATCAAGATGGAAGTGATGGATTTTCTTTAAAATGGGAATTTGGTAACCAGGTACTACTCAATCACATTTTAGTTCAGGCATTAGGGAGTGACTTTTATACAATGGATGATGAAACTATCAATGTAATAACACAAGAAGAATAGATAGAAGTTATTATAACTTTTAATGGAATATAGTGGTATAATAGAATAATACAATAGTTGGCAAGGCGGTAGGTAGACCCTCCATTTTAAAAGTTAGGAGGTGATGCCTATGACAGTATATCAAGCTATATCATTAATGTTAACCTTCGGGTTATTAATAGTAGCTTTAATATCTGTTAGCAAGAAAAAATAGACCGCCTTTGCCAAGGTATCGGTCTATTTTATAATGAACTTCTGTACTACCGCTTAATGCGGCTGTTGTATCAAACCGTATGGTGTTCCTAGCACCTGCGGTTTTCTTTATTAGTATATGAATCTGTTAAATATATTATACACTTAAAAAGTAAGTAATACCACTTAAAAAGTGAGTTTATTTCCAAAAAAGTTATTATCACTTTTTGCCTGTACAGTTTATGTTTAGGGCCATTTAATTAAAGAACGGCAACCGAAAATTCAATTTTCGTAGCTAGTATAGAGGGAAATTAGTCGGCAGGTGTTAATCCCTTTGGATGTACGAATTAAATACTGTAAATAGTGGTAAGACATCTGTGAGATAATATTATAAAATAAAGATTATATAATTATTCGAGGAGGAATTGAACTATGACTTCAGAAAGCCATGTTCTCACGCAAAAACAAATAGCAGAGTCATTTTCTAATGGTAATTTTGAGCCTACTTTTCCATTTCTAGCAAAAATAATTGAATGGAATATCGTTGGTGACAAAACCTTAGTAGGTAGGGAAGCTGTAATAGAAGAATGCAAGCAAACTTCAAATTATTTCAAAACTATAACCACTAAATTCACTACATTGAATGTAATTTCCGAAAAAAATTGCGTCGCAGTAAATGGAACAGCTGAATTTATTCGCAATGGTGAACAATTATCTTTTGTTTCAGCCTGTGATGTCTATATTTTTAATGATAAAAATGAACTGCAAAGAATTGATTCTTATTGTATCAAATGAGACGCTTTGCTTTCTCCTGTCAAAAGTATTTGTTAAGGCTTATAAGGATGGAAGTTTTGCAACAATATGGCGCCATTCTTAAAGATGCCTGCTTTTGGGTTTGGATCATTATTGTAGAATAAGCGATATTATTAAAGATTATTAACAGACAATAACGCAGATGTATAATAAAAAAAGAAGAGAAACTTACACTCGAGGCCCCCCTCCTCCTTTTACGGAGACAAATATCAAAGGAGGATTTCTATTTGAATCACGCTAAAATAATAGAGAACAAATTAATGAATTCATTTAAAGTGTTAAATGGTCTACCAAATTATATTGCAATTGAAGAGAAGAACGAAATTGAGTTTGATAATGAGGAGTTACAAAATAATCTTAAAGAATTAATTAAGGTAGGGGTGAAATTAGAAATTAATAGAATAAGTGTTCTTATTAATAGGACATCTGAACATTATTTAAACCTGTCTGAAATGTTGATTCATCATGGATTTGAACCATACGCCTCAAAAGTTGAAGTACATAGAGACGTATATGACATAAATAGCAATATAAAACAGTATAAATGGCGTTCCATTGAAGAACCGACAATTTCTGAAGGTGAATTTATGGAGTATTGGAAACTATGTATGTCTGGATCAGATAATGCACCTTCATCTCTCACAATGGATGAACATCTAGACTCAGTCAAAAGTGAATTAGGAGATAATTGGATGAGTTCCTGTAAGGCCATATTTTTAAAAGATAAACCTATAGGAATATCTATTCCACACATTGAGCCTGGTACACTAGATGAAGGAAGATTGTTCTATTTTGGAGTATTACCTGAACATAGAGGAAAAGGACTCAGTTCTTTTATTCACCTTCAATCATTATTTTTATTAAAACAAATGGGAGCTAGTTATTACATAGGAAGTACACACGAGAATAATATAAGAATGCAAAAAGTATTCGAGAGAAATAATTGTTCAATAAAAGCACACACTGAATCATATTATAAATATTTTAATAAATAGATTCTAATTTGATTTTCCACAATATCAACTAATAGAAGCTCAAGAGATCTTCAACAATCTGGCGCATTAAAGAGGGTAACGTATAAAGAGAGATAGGGATAATGGAGAGTTGAAACTGAAATAGTTCCTTGGACAACATAATGGGGAAATTATATAGTAAAGAAGATAAAATACTAGATGCTTTTCATATAAGAAAGAGGGGAAATTTATTTGATTGAGAGATGGCAGAAGTGCCACAAAAAATTTTATTGTTTATTATATCACATCAGGTTTAAAACATTTTCTTGGTTGATTAAAGATAAAACTAGTAAGAGTTTTCATCTGGCATCTTCAATTAGTTTAAAACCTCTGTGGATGATTTCTATGACATCATCCAATATGATTCAAGTTTTATTGAAAGTAAATTGAAAAGAGATGAGAAAAGACCTCACATATTAGAGGTCTAAATTAAAATATTATTGGATCAAGTCAATTAACTGTTTAGTCATTTCTTCTGAAATGGAATAGATGGTGGGTATATCATCAATTTTCATTAAGGTGCTTTCTTGACCCTTTTCACCTAACCATAAATGATAACCTTGCTTAGTCTCATCTGTAAAAATGAGTTCTAAATCAAAATGAGGATTGACTATATATACTTCAACAGTTTCTTTAACTGCGTTTAAGATGATATTTTTGAATATCTCAAGAGTTTCTTCATCTTCATATACTGTAAAAAAATTGGAGTTCACTTTACCTAAACCACTTGATTTAGAGATACTTACTTTTGATACTTCGGCATCTACTAATTCGTTATTACCATTTGATTGACATCCCAATAGAATTGCAAAAATAAGAGTCATTGATAAGATATGAAATATAATTTTTTTCATATATCCTCCTAATGTATGTTTTATTATTCAATTATTAGACGTAATAAATCATCTGAAAGTTACAATTTATTAAATTTTACCAATAATTATTTCATATCAAGTTTAATAATAAAACAACAACTTTTTAAATTGATTATTTGTACCCGTCATCATCTTTAATTTCTTCTTTGAAACTCAATATTTCCATATTATTAGAATTAGAAATAGATAGTCCCCATTCCTTTTGTGAAACGGGTAAATGGAGATGCCAATGTTCATTATAAAAATTGATGGAAACTCCTTAGTATTCTGTTCAAATTTGTTTTATCATATTTTTAGTTTTTCGCTTTAAACCTCAAACCTTTTTTCACGCATATTAATTCTCCCTTTGTAATTTAGTAATCTGATATTAAAGATTTTTTTAAAGTCTCACTTTATTGGATCAAATACCTAAATTTTATATACTTTCAAACTTAAAATGTGTAATGGTAATTATTTGTATTTATATAATTTTGCAGTAGTAGATGGAGAATATATAAGTTCATATTTAACACCAAGTTCATTCTTTAGTTTTTCGTATATTTTTAGGCTTTCTTTATTGTGTTTATCTTCAAGTTCAATTCCTCTATCAACTAATGTATCTGTATCTAAATCAATCCATTCCCCGTAGCGAATTGACCAATCTTCTATTTCTTTCATGAGTTGAGGTGATATTGGCAAATCCTCAAGATCAAGATTTTGATCGCATTTAGCACACCAAAGCGGATCAGCAAAATCAGCTTCTAATTTTAGTTCAGTTGTTGGATTTGGACACCCACACTTTAATTTATCTTTCATTCCATTTTCCCTCCGCGTATATTGAAAGAATTTTTAAACCCATTCTTTTTGTAAAACATCTAATTTCTTAAATTTCTTGTCATAACTTTGCCTTTGAAGAAGATTATTCAACCAAAACTTTGCCCTTTCTTTATCATTATTTTTTATAAAAAATTCTATTATGTTTTTAAAAGCTTCGCTATATTTGAAATTCTCGTCATTCATTAAATTCAATCCTTTATGAAGATAATCTGATGCTTTACTGTTTTCCTTCATATCTGAATATAAAAAACCTAAAAAAATATATCCTCTTCCTAACTCTTCATTACTAAATTGTTTATTTTGAACAGCCTCTTCCATGATTTGTATTGCTTTTTCTACTTCAGAGAGCGTATGATAAATCCCTGCTATAAATTCATAATCATCATACTTTTTTAATGGTTTCTTTAATTCTTTCTTTAAGGTTCTTTTAAGAGCAGCATTGCTAAGAGTCTCTTCTCTATTGGGAAATAATTTATTCATCAAAATCTCACCAACTAGATAAACAGGTATACCCAACAATAAAACCCACCAGCCAAAACTTTCATAGAAAATATCAGCTAATATATACATTATTAATAACCATCCAAGCACTGATAACCAGTATATAAATTTCATTTGTTTTTACCTCTTATATTAAATTTCTATAATATTATTATTTCAATTATTTAAATCCTCATTCATTCTACAATTGGGCCATATTGCTGAAGAACCACTATTAGTTTAAAATAAAGTTTGTTCTAAATCTCATGTACTCAGTTTGCAAAGGATGGAAGCATGGAACTTAACCAAACTTGTCTTGTGGGAAAAAAGTAATTTTACGTGACATAACTTTAAAAGATAAATAATATCTTTACTAATTGATAAGGTAAAGTAAAGTAGAGTAGGTGTTTTCTATGTTTAATAAAATTAATTTTCAAAGTGGAAACATTGTTTATAATGATTTTCAAATTGATCCAAAACTACCATTGAAAAAACAGATAGATAATTTGAAGGAAGACATGTTTCAAGTTGAATTTTTGAATAAGTATTTAATAGATATCGGCTGGTACCCTTGTACAGATATTAATGGTATGTTTATTATTTATATAATTAAAGAATATAACTGGGAAGAACCATTGTATAAAGAAAATTGTAGAAGTATTGAGGAATTAAAACAACATTTAGTTACATGTATAGATATTATAGAAATTCAACTAAATACTTAAGGATTTTGTAACAAGGGACAAGAAGGAAAAGCTTTCTAAAGGTAGTTTGAATGAAGATTACCCAACCAATTTATATAGAATTTTAAAAATCTTGTATTCCAGTTTATCTAGAATTAGGTATATTGGTAGTTGATAATCAAGTTTTATTTTAATTAAACATTTACTTTTCAACAATCTGGCGCATTTTTCTAGACAAACATCTTACTTTATGATTAGGGGATAATTATGGACAAACAGATAGTTATAGAAGAATATAACTCAGATTGGTCTATTCAATTTGAAAAAGAAAAGGAAAAATTAAAACAAGTACTAAATAACGATTTGCTGCCAATAGAACATATAGGTAGTACTTCCGTCAAAGGATTGGCGGCAAAACCCATAATAGATATTATGATAGGCGTAAAAAGCTTATCTGAAGTAGATATTTTTATTGAGCCATTGAAGCCACTAGGGTACGAGTATGTGTTTCATACAGAGTTCCCTCAGAGGCGTTTTTTTAGAAAAGGGAAGTGGCGAGCTGGTACACATCATTTACATATTTATGAATATAACAGTAAATTTTGGATTAATAATATTCTTTTTAGAAATTATTTAAGAGACTTTCCGGATACCAAACTTCAATATAATCAATTAAAAAAGGATTTAGCTGTGAAATATGAATACGATAGAATTGGATATACAAGTGCAAAAGCTCCATTTATATCTAATGTAATTAATCTAGCTAAAAAAAATTACAACAATTAGATTTTTTTATAAATTGAATATCTTCCACAATCTGGCACTTTTCTTTAACAAGAGAAGTGCCTTTATTTATGAATGGGGTCATATTGTTTAATAAAAGATTGATAAAAATTATCAAGAATTATATTAGACTAACTATAAATCACCCTATATTTACCAGTCAAAAAGTACAGGTAGATAGAGTATGATTAGATTGGTAAAGGGGGGGGAGTTATTGAAAAAATCATCACTAATAATCAGTCTTATACTATTATTATTAATAAGTAATAGTATTACTTTTTTAGTTGTTAAAATTTCAACTGATGTGGATACAGATCATGACCTTTATCGAGAAAAGAGATCTTTGGCTCGATTTTCTGAACAAGAAATAAAGAATTTAATATCTTTATACGAAA
>NZ_SIJB01000090.1 GCF_009910845.1 Chengkuizengella marina
CGACCGATTTGATAATCTCCTTCATGAAGTTTATCAATGTATACGCCCCACTCAACATTTTCTAAAGTCACTTGAATGCCAAACGCTTGGTTCCATTGTTCTTGAATTGCTTGAGCTATTTTTTGGTGTCCTTCACTTGTATTGAAATTTAACACAATTGGAGGTAATTCGTCAGCACTAGATAATCCCATTTCTGCCAATGCTTCGTCAAATAACTTTTGTGCTTCTTCAACCGTAGGGTCGAAGTATCCATCAGGATTTAATGGCATGGAAAGTGGAACTGCACCCAATGCTGGCTTTTGATTTCCTTGTGCGACATAGTCAATAATTTCTTGACGGTTAATAGCATATGAGAATGCTTTACGCATTTTTTCATTATCAAATGGTGCTATTTCAGTATTAAATTTGTACCAATAAACACCCGCAATTTCTTGCGTAATTAAATCCCCTGATTCCTTAAGAGGAGCCATTGCGTCCGTAGGTAAAGATGAGAACGGTGCTCCTGCCCAATCTAAATCCCCTGCTTCATACATTGCTAACTCGGTAGATTCGTCTTCTACCATAGAGAAGTTAATTGTTTGTAATTTAACAGCATCTACATTCCAGTAGTCTTCATTTTTAACTAATTCCACTTCACTGCCATGTTCCCATTTTGTTAATTTAAAAGGACCGTTTGTTGCATATAAATCTGTTGCATCGTTTGCCCAATTTTCATTTGCTTCAACAATACTTTTATTAACAGGCATATAAGTATAAAATGCTGTTAATTCAAGGAAATAAGGAGTTGGATTTTCTAAAGTAACCTCTAACGTTTTATCATCTAATGCTCTGACTCCAACTTCATCTAAACTAACATCCCCTGCATTTGCATCAGCTCCATTTTTCAAATAATAAAGCTGATATGCATAGTCAGCAGCTGTTGCAGGATCCAAAGCACGTTTCCATGCATATTCAAAATCATGTGCAGTTACTGGATCTCCATTTGTCCATGAATGATCTCTTATTGTAAAAGTGTACGTTAATAAATCATCAGAAACTTGAACATCTTCAGCAGCTGAAGGTTCATATTCATTTGTTTCTGGGTTTAAACGAGTTAAACCATCAAACACAGCTCGGATTATTGTACCAGAAGTTGAATCACTTGCTAGACCTGGATCAAGTGTTGGTGGTTCACTGTGAAAGTTAACTCGTAAAACCTGCTCAGTAGTCGGTTCTTCATTTACCTCTGTTGTAGTGTTGTCTGTTTCCTTCGGCTGATCTTCTGTCTTTGGATCAGATGAATCCTCACTACAACCAACTAAAGCCATACCCATTACAAAGACTAAAGTTAAAACTGTCAGAAGACTTATTTTGAACCCCTTTTTCATAAAATAGATACCTCCTAATTATTTTTATCAAATTAAATGTCTAATTTTCAAAAAATCCAACAAAAAATAACAATTCACTTGTAAAAAAGAGGAAAATTTAGTATATTATATTAAGTAGATTACGAAATAGCACACATTAAATATGAGAGATTTACACTTTATAGTAACTATAAAACAATTAATTGTATTACTAAAAAGCTCACAATCTCTAAAGAAATGTATAAATAAACTTATATTGTGGTATATGTATGTTTCTATTTAGCGGTGTATACAACAAGCGAACGTGCTCAACTATTTAAAAGACTGTAATTTGAGGAGATTCACCTTTCAATATTGAGCACTATTTTTTGTCACAAATAATTTTCTGAAAATTCAATTTAATATGATAATCTATATCTAAAATAACCTATCCTTTGTTTTCTTGTCAATTAAAATTTCACAATACTATATTAATTTACCATATGAAAGCGTTTTTATTAGTAAATCATGTTATGAATATATGTATATTAATTTTAGTATGTTTATTAAAATATTAAACAAAAAATAAACCCTGATATATGAATTGTTATATTCTTAAAATCAGGGTTTATTGTTGATCATTTATATTATT
Organism: Chengkuizengella marina; assembly: GCF_009910845.1. GTDB lineage: Bacteria > Bacillota > Bacilli > Paenibacillales > KCTC-33759 > Chengkuizengella > Chengkuizengella marina. The sequence continues at coordinate 1,978 of NZ_SIJB01000090.1, forward strand.
TATTCAACATAATGACATGCAGCCCAATGGCCTTTTTTATGTTCTACAAATTCAGGTTTTACTTCAGCACATTTATCCGTAGCTAATGGACAACGTGTACGGAAAGTACATCCACTAGGAGGATTAATAGGACTAGGTAAGTCACCGCTTAATACGATTCTTTCACGTTGTGCTTCAACATCTGGGTCAGGAATTGGGATCGCTGACATTAACGCTTTAGTATAAGGGTGTAATGGATTTTCATATAATTCATTACTCTCAGCAAGCTCTACCATATTGCCTAAATACATAACAGCAACTCTATCACTAATATGTTTTACCATAGATAGATCATGAGCAATAAATAAATAAGTTAATCCAAGTTTATTCTGCAAATCTTTTAACAAGTTTACAACTTGAGCCTGTATTGAAACATCCAAAGCAGAGATGGGTTCATCACATATAATAAACTTAGGGTTCACCGCTAATGCTCTAGCAATTCCAATTCTTTGTCTTTGACCACCGGAAAACTCATGTGGGTACCGATCTGCATGATCCGGATTCAAACCAACAAGGTCCAGTAATTCTTGAACCTTCTTCTTGCGTTCTTCTTTACTTTTAGTGATTTTATGAATATCTAAAGGTTCTGCAATAATATCACGAACCGTCATTCTCGGATTTAATGAAGCGTAAGGATCTTGAAAAATCATCTGCATATCACGACGCATTTGTTTCAATTGAGATGAAGAAATATTATAGATGTTCTTACCGTCTATTTTCATTTCGCCAGAAGTTGGTTCATACAGTCGAAGCATTGTTCTTCCAACTGTAGATTTACCACATCCAGATTCTCCAACCATTCCTAAGGTCTCACCTTTTTGGATGGAGAAATTTACACCATCTACTGCTTTTAATACTTGTCCATTTCCTACATGAAAGTGCTTTTTCAAATTTTTAACTTCTATTAATGATTGTGTCATGATTTCACCTCCTGCGCCATCGGATGCATCAA
>NZ_SIJB01000091.1 GCF_009910845.1 Chengkuizengella marina
TCCTATTTTCTATTGAATACGGCTGGAAACTTAGATCCTCTAAAATGATTTCTTCCCTCTCCATATTCAATACGTTAAATAACACACTGAACAATGGGTTTCGACTTGTATCTCTTGTTAAGTTTAGTTTGTCAATCAATTCTTCTAACGGATAACTCTCATTTTCCATCCCCTGCAATGTGGTTTCTTTAACTTCTTCTAAGAAAGTGAAAAACGACTTAGAACCTTCTGGTCTATTGCGCATGGGTAACGTATTTGCAAACATCCCCATAATCGACTCAACATCCGCATGCTTTCTCCCAGCCACAGGTGAACCGACAATAATATCTTCTTGTCCTGTATATTTGGACAACAAAGTCATATAAGCTGCTAGCAACACCATGTAAAGCGTTGTGTTCGTTTCTTGCGCCAACTTATTTATTTTTTGAGTTAAATTCTTATTCCAATAAAATTCAATGGTCTCTCCTTCAAAGCTTTGCATCGCAGGTCGAGCATAATCTGTTGGTAATTCCAATACTGGAATATCACCTTCAAATTGAGCTAACCAATACTGCTCTTGTTTTTGCCTCTCCTCCGTTGCTTGCTGACCCTGCTGCCACTCTACAACATCTTTATATTGAATCCGTAGATCAGCCAATTTGTTTCCTTCATAAAGCTGTATAAAATCTTGAATCAATATATTCATAGACATACCATCGGAAATGATATGATGCATATCTAAGAACAATAGATGCTCATCTTGAGTTATTTCTATTAAATTCACTCTCAATAAGGGTGCCTGACTTAAATCAAACGGTTGTATAAAACTTGATGCCAGTGTTTCTAATTCATGTTTCTCTTTTTTATCATAACGAACCTCAAACTCTACTTTTGAATGAATACGTTGAGCAGGTTTTTCTTCTACCATTTCAAAAGAAGTTCTCAAACTTTCATGGCGAGAAATCAAAGCATTGATCGCTTTTTCAAATACTACCCGGTCAAACTCTCCTTTAACTGTCAACACCGAAGGCATGTTATAACTGATACTGGCTTCTTCCAATTGATCTAATACATACAACCTTTTTTGAGCAGAAGAAACTGGGTACAGCTCTTTTATTTTGGCCTGTGGAATCGAACTGTGCTTACTTTTATCCAACTTTTGTACCCGATTCACCAGTTGTTCGATCGTTGGATGTGTAAATATATCTTTCAAAGTCACGGTAACTTGCATTTCCTTTTGAATCTTAGCGACTAAGTACATCGCTTTTAATGAATGTCCTCCGAGTTCAAAGAAATTGTCCTGAATACCGACTGAATCAATTCCCAACACTTCTTTCCA
>NZ_SIJB01000092.1 GCF_009910845.1 Chengkuizengella marina
CAAAGGCTGTAGAAGAAAATATTGATAGAAGAATAACCATGCTAACTAAAATACTTATTTTCTTCAAGATCTAATTCTCCTATAAAGATAAATTTTATTATTGTTCTACTAAATCAGTTTCAAGATTGAGAGTTTCAACAAAAAGTATTTTCCAACTCCCATCTTTTGACTTTTTAAAATGAAACATTTCATGAACATTTTCCTCAGTATCGGTTACTATTTCATCCAACTCTTCATCATAATAGGTTGACTCAAAACTATGAATCACATACAAACCTAAGTAATCCTCATCCAAAGATGAAACTAAAGAGGCATGATCTATCTCAAGATCACTATATTCCACAAATTCAAATATAAGTTTCATCATTTCCTCATTGCCATCTAGATTCTCTGATATAATAGAATCTTCATGAAAAGCAGAAAGGAATAACTCTGCGTCACCATTGTCGATTCCACTAAAAAATTTTTCTAAGGTATTCATTATTTTCTTTTCATCTTTACTTGGCACTTCTATTTGAATATCTTTTAATTTTTCTAAATTAATATTTTCCGCTTTTTGAATTTCATCCTCAGAAATCTTCCATAATCCATCTTTATTTTTGTGTAATGTATATATAATCTCCTGCCTATTATCTACATAAAATGGACCACTTTTTCTTTCATAGACTTCAACAGCATAAACTATGGCTTCATCGTTATCAATTTCTATAATTTCTAATTCTTCTATCGTTGTTTCAATATCATATTCTTCAAAAAAAGAAGATGATAATTCTTTCAGATCAATCTCTCTGTTTATTTCATATTGCTCATTAAACACCTCTAGAAACTCAGATAAATTCCTCTCATTCGATGAAGTAAGATACTTGTCAAACAATTCTAAAATCAATTCTTCATCATTCACCTTTGGTTCAAGGCTAGTTATAGATATCGTTTTCATAGCGCTATCCCATTTGACATTTGCACCTGTAGATTCCCCTACAAAACGTAAAGGAACAAAGGTATGGTTATTTACTAATTGTGGCATGACCAACATTTCAACATCTTCGCCATTTACTTTTGCTAGATTGCTATTCAATGTCAATACTACCGTCAAATCTTCATTTTCACCTATTACCGTTTTCGTTTCTTGTTCCCACTTAACATTGAGTCCCAATTCACTA
>NZ_SIJB01000093.1 GCF_009910845.1 Chengkuizengella marina
TATCGTCTGCAAGGCGCACTGAATGTCGTTGCGTTAGAGCAAAGTTTTCGTGAAATTGTGCGGCGACATGAGAGCTTGCGTACCATTTTCCAGAAAGATGAAAATGAAGAAGCAGTGCAAGTAATTCTGCCAGAGCCAGACTTTATACTTGACGTGGTGAATATGGAGGAGAGTGGAGAAACAAGCGAGCAGCAGCAGCCAGTGCAAATCGAAGCGGAAGCAAAGCGTCCTTTTGATTTGGCAGCAGGCCCATTATTTCGAGCCACCTTATATCGATTAGGAGAGCAGGAGCATGGTTTACTGCTTAACATGCATCATATTGTATCGGATGGTTGGTCACAAGGCGTGTTGATTCAAGAGTGGAAAACGTTATACACCGCCTTTGTCAACCAAATGCCATCACCGCTGGCAGAACTGAGTATACAATATGCAGATTATGCTCATTGGCAGCGGGAGTGGCTGCAAGGAGAGGCACTTCAAGAACAGCTTACGTACTGGAAAACCCAACTCGGAGGAGAACTTCCGATATTGGAGTTGCCGTATGATCATCCGCGAGCTGCCGTACAGCGCTATGAAGGGGATACTGAGCGTTTTACACTTTCACCTGCGTTGACGAAAAAGCTGACACAGCTCAGTCAGCAAACAGGCAGCACCTTGTTTATGACTCTGTTAGCGGCCTTCCAGACGTTCATGATGCGTTATTCGGGACAAGAAGATGTGATCGTAGGGACTCCGATTGCCAATCGAACCCAAGCAGAGACAGAGAAATTAATCGGCTTCTTTGTTAATACACTGGCACTGCGTACGAACTTAGAAGGAAATCCAAGCTTTAATGAGCTGTTGGAAAGAGTACGAGAAGTGACCTTGGGAGCGTATGGGCATCAGGATATACCGTTTGAGAAATTAGTGGAAGAATTACAGCCGGAGCGAGATCAGAGCCGTTCGCCGCTGTTCCAAGTGATGTTTGTACTGCAGAATGCACCGGAGGAGAAGCTGGAGCTTCCTGGTGTGCAGGTCCATGTAGAAGGTGTGAATACAAGAGAAGCCAAGTTTGATCTGACCTTATCCATGGCAGAGAGCGAACAAGGATTAATCGGGGCGATGAATTACAATACGGGCTTGTTTGATGCAGCGACAATTGCACGGATGGT
>NZ_SIJB01000094.1 GCF_009910845.1 Chengkuizengella marina
TATCGCTCACAAAGCGATTCGAGTTTCAATCTAAGATTACCATGTGGAATCTGTGTAAATTTTTGATTATTACTTTTTCCAATGTTTATATCCCGTTTCCAATCAAGGTTATAACCAATAACAAGATTACCAATATCCTTAGTAATACAGTAATCAATTATATACCTAGCAGTTTTGTTGAGGTAGTCATTTACTTTAGCATTTCTATTTTTAGTAATAGAGACTTGCTTATTGGTTGTTCCTTTAATTCCTTGCTTATCCTTGATGGATTGTAGTCTTGCATTTTCTTTGTTGTACCACTGGTTAATAGATTTTAGTTTTTTACCATCCACAATAAAGGATGCCCCAGTGTTAGTTACAGCAGTGGCAAGATTATCTAATCCTAAATCAATAGATAATGCGTTCGACTTATTTAACTTTAGTTGCTTATCTTTTTGAAGGTAAACAAACTCAACTTCAAAATACCTTGCATTATAGCGAGGATGGATACGAATTTCTTTTACTTTTTTATCTAGTAATCTATTTGGAAAGGGGATACGAATTTTTCCATATTCCTTCTTAAAAGAGTTAGACATAGGTATAGTAAGGAAACCATCTTCTACCTTAAAGCGAGGGATAATAAGTGAAAAATAACCGTCAGTAGGTAAATATTTTGGAAGGTTGATATCTTGGAACTTGTAATTTCCTCCTTTAGCTTTAGTAATAAGCGAGAAAAAGGATTTAAAGTTACGATCCACTACCTTCATAGTTTGTTGAGCAATATCGGTATTTAGTAATTGATAGTTTTCATTCGTTTTACAAACATGGTAATTCGATTCATAAGACAAATATTTCTTTTCAGTGAAATAATGTTGTCTGATGGAGTATAAAGCAACGTTATACAGGTTCTTAGATAGCCTACAAAGTTGTAGTAAAGCATGGTATTCCTCTTTAGAAAGGTTTCTCAACTGATTCTTTTGAGTTAAGTACATGTTTTCACCTCCTTGTAGGAATATTATACCATTAATTCGCTGTAAAAAATATTAAATAGCGAAAAAATAAAG